>JAGGXR010000054.1 GCA_021162935.1 Deltaproteobacteria bacterium | reverse complement strand
GGCAAATGATCGGATGGGGATGACCGAAAAAGGCCAGTTAGGGCATGACGTACTGAGCAGCAAAGGCCTTCGATGACAAAGGAGCGCCGGTCGTCCGTCGCACGAATTCCTGCCAGGACCACTCGGCGCCCGGAGCAAACACCTTATCCTTGAGGTATTTGCCCACCTCGGGCATGTTCAAGAAAGTCAGCATCGTGGGGTCTGCCACCTTGGTGGCGGCCACGTGCTTGGCCAGATAGTCCATCAACTGAGAGTTGTAGAGTTCACCGAGCATGTAGTTGTGGTAGTAGGCAGGCGCCTCTGCAATATGGGTCTTGGTGGCCCAGTCCGGCATGTTGCGTCCATCCGGCCGATGCACCAACTGATACTGCTCGACCAGATCCCACCACAGCTTGTTGATGTCCTGGTCCGGATTCTCATACAGGCGGCGCTCGAAGTTGACCATCACCAGACTCCAACGGGCGAAAACGAGCCCTCGCAGCACGCGAGCCTCGCGCAGCTTTTTCGCAAGACGGCTGGCCGTCCTGGCCGTGATGATCCCCATGGCCACGAGCCACTTCGGGTTATTGACGACCCGCTCAAACATCATGGCAATGCCTTCAGTCGTAAAAATATGGGCAGGCTGCCGGAGCAAGAAGGGAAGCTTCCTGTCGATGTATTCGAAGTAGACCCCATGGCCCAATTCATGGAGCAGGGTTGACGCCCACTTCTGGTTTTTCTGCAGGTTCACGAGCACCCGCACGTCTCCGCTCCTATCGATGTCCGTACAAAACGCATGCTGGCTCTTGCCCTTTTGGGGATACAAGCTGCTGTGGGCGAGAATGGTATCCACATCGAACCCGAGGCCCTTGTAGAACTTTTTGGCCATTGCAAGGGAATCGACCTTCTTGAAATACCGATCCATATCCACTGTGGCAAGCTTGGGCACTTCCTGGAAGAATGGGTCTTCATAGTGCCACGGCCGGAGCGCCGATACCTTGACGTGGTACCGTCGAGCAAGGAAATGATCGAGCCGCGCCTTGGCCTTCTTGAAGGGGGCGGCGGTCAGCTTGTCCAACTCGTCGAAGATGGCCTTGATCTCGGCTGGATCCTGTTCGTTGATCTTGAGCTGCATGGCATAGTAGTTCTTGAACCCAAGCTTGTGGGCCGCCTCGTTGCGGTGCTTGATCAACTTCACCAGCAAAGGAGCCACCTTGGGGCCAACCTGCTTGGCGGCGATCCATGCGGCTTTGCGGCGTCTGCTGCTTCGGCTCTTGACCAGGATGTCTTCGATGTCGTTCCTGCTCACCTGCTTGCCGCCAATGGTGCCGCGAAATTCATTGAAGATCTTTTCCACCTGAGTCGACTCGTCCACCAGTCGCTTGAGCAGCGCCGGGGCGATCTGGTTCTCCTCGAAAGCCAACTCCATCAAATAAAGCTGTCGATTCAGGATCGAATCCTTGATGAGGCCAACCGAACGCAGCGCCTTGATGCGTGCGAAAACCTTCCGGTCGGACTGGAGCTTACGAATATCCAGTTCCAGCTTCTGCTTTTCGGCGTAGGCTGCCTTGTCACCAGTGGCATAGGCCCGCCACCAGGCCAGGTTGCTGGCGTGTTCGAGGGCAGCATAGGCCTTGGTGTATTGCGCCACGAGCTTGCGGGCGTCGTCGAGGGCCGCCTTGGCAGGATCGGCCGCCGGGGTCCGAGGAGCAGGCTTGGTGGATGTGCCTGCCTGATGTGCCGGCTTCGGTGCCGGTACCGAAGGAATCGTTCGTCTCTCTTCCTTCTTGGCGCACATGGTCAGTCCCAAGGCCGCAATCGCAACAACCATTGTCCAACCCAATTTTCTGCGCATGGTTCCCCTTCTCCTTGTGATGAAATTGATGACCCAACAGCCACGTCTCGACTCAGGGCGTTCAAGAAACAATCAACGAATTTCGACATAGACCACTTCCGGCAAACGGACACCACCCCCGGCCGCAACCATGGTCACGTGGGGATGATCTGCCTGTAGGCCATCAGTTCTGGTGTGTCAAGCGAATGATGAAACGGATGAGTTGATTGCCGCGGCGCTTGTTGAGCTTGCCGGAACTTCGCCAGCGCAGTCGGCGTCCCTTGTCGAGCACGTAGATGTTGGAACGGCCGTTTCGAAACCCCCAACGTTTCATCATGATGCCCTTTTTGTCGCACAAAACAAGGGCACCTGTCTTCTTTGCTTCGCTGCGAATCACTGCAGAAATGATGAAATTGGGCACAGCCGTTTCCTGGTAGTTCGCAATGCCGACCGAACGGTACACCTTGTCGTTGAGCGGGCCCTGTTTGTGCAACCGCTTCAGCTTGTTCTTGATCCAGCGATTCTGTTCCTTGGAGTTCTTGCCTTCGTACCAAATCACCAGAACCGGCTGACTGAAGCTCTTCAGACTGTGGGAATGCCCCTTGATGTCCGGCAGGACGAAATTGGGGAGCTTCTGCCCCACCCCGACCGCTGCACTGCGGCCCTGGAATGCGAGAACCAAGAAACCCGCGAACAGAAAGCGCTTCATACGACACCTCTCTTCCAAAATGTTCCGACCTTGTGACGACTCGAAGACGATTTTATTCTCACCCAACACCACCGAAACGCCCGTCCTGCTCCAGGAAAGCGAAAAACCGGCCAGGCAGATCATCAAAGAGCAGATCCGCCCCACATCGAGGACAGACGAACGACGGAACGTCTGGCGGCCAGACACCCTCGACCACGAGGGCGGACGTCTGCAGCAGCCGTTCCTGTTCCAGGTCACAGGTGTCACAGGCGTAGGGCACGTTGAACGACTCCACCCGACCACCCCCAAGTACCTCGGGGACCATAGCCGCCTGCATGACGAAAGCAACCGAACAACGGACAAACGAATAGTCGACGTGGTCGTCTAAGGATCTCAAGAAATCGACCCACTTCCGAACCCCGGCCGAATTGAGGTACTTGACGCGGGAGAGATCGAACTCAACCCGCCCCGTGAGTTTCTCCGCCAATCGGCCAAAGTCCGTGTGTTCGCGGAATTCCCCTTGCAGGAACACCTGGGTGACATCGTCGAGTTTTGCAATATCCCACAATGCCCAATCTTCCAGGACCGCACGCACGGGAGCAGGAACGTCGATGAACTGCACGCCACAGGTCACACGACGGTCCTTGTCAACATCCTCCCAGATGGGCCTCGCATCGACGACCAACGGTCCCTGCCTATCTCCGCTGCTGATCCGCATCTTGAGGGTCTTGGCCCCTTTCGTGGATCGCTCGAGTTCCAGCCGAGCCCCCTCGGGGCTGAGGTCCAGAACAACTCCGGAAATCACGGTGGCGCCCGAGGCCAAAACTGCTCTCATCTCCACATCGAGCCGTCGTGACTGCCGGCTCGGTAGCCCCAAAAGGCGTGCGACCTTGTGGAACAGCTCCTCGCCGGGAGCCGGTGTGACGAGCACCTCATCACAGCGCGACCAGCTCAAGTTCTTGATCATCCCCGAATCGATGCCCCGATCCACCACGAGAACCACCCGAATCCGAGCCAAGTCCTCGTCATCCTTGATGGCACGACAGACCTCGTACCCGCTGCGGCCCGCCAACTCCGTATCGAGGATCACCATGTCCGGTCGATGTCGGCGCACCAATTCCATGGCCTCGATTCCGTCTCGTGCCAGGAAGTGCTCGACTCCGACCCGTTGGAAGGCAGGAGACGCCATCTGTCGAAAGATGGAGGAATTGTTGGAGGTCACAACCTTGAGCATCGACCACCTGATCGTATCATTTCCGTCGTGAACGCTTCTTGGAAGCGTACCAAATCCCCCACAAGGAATCCACACCTTTGTCACGAAATCAGGTAAGCGACGAAACACAGCCCAGCCTACGATGCGCTGAGAAAGCTTTCGATCTTGGCAAGCGCCACAGCAGCCTGACCGGCCGAGATACCGCCGTCGTTCGGGGGAAAGCGTCTGGGGACCAGACAGCTCAGTCCAGCGGCCTGGATTCCTGCCTCGACCCTGGCTAGGAGTCTCGCATTTTGAAAGCAGCCCCCAGACAGGGCGATCTTGCCCATTCCATGTTCCTCGGCAAGACGAACCGCCACCGACACACAGGCGCTGGCAAGGGTATCGATGCAGTCGGCGGCCAACGCCGAGGCCGGCACGGCACCCACCCTATCTGCGAGAGCCCGAAGCATGGGCAAAAAGTCCAGGACCGACCCATCGAACGCGTAGGGCAAGGTGCCCGGACCGACTGAAGCCTGAGCCGCCAGAGCCTCCAACTCGATGGGCGCCTGACCGTCGTAACTGATGTGGTCCGAAACGCCTGGAGAAAAATCGATGAGCGCGGCACAGGCATCGAAATACCGACCAGCGCCACTGCTCAAGGCAACCCTCGTTCGGGATCGAACCATCTTCGTCAGGAGATCCACCTCGCCAGGATCCTGTCTCCTCACCATAGAAGGCATGTCGGCACGTTCCAAGCCCGCTTCGACCAGGGCAGCCAATCCAATCCGCCAGGGATGCCGGATCGCCGCATCCCCGCCAGGCAAAGGAATCGGACGCAGGTGGGCAGCGCGGACGAAGTCGTGGTACCCCCCCACGAAAAACTCGCCACCCCAAATCGTCCCGTCCAGGCCATAGCCCGTTCCATCCCAAACGACCCCAAGAACCTGTTCGTCCCGCCCAACGCCGTTTTCGAGCATGCAGGCGGCCATGTGTGCATGGTGATGCTGCACGGCAATGAGCCGGTCCTGGCTGCTCACGATCCGCTTGGCGAAGGCCGTGGAATAATAATGGGGATGTTGGTCGCAGGCGACCCATTCCGGCCGCACCTGCATGAGGTCTTCGAGGCGATCCACGGCCTTTTCGAACGCCTCCACAGCCGCAGGATTCGTCAGATCTCCGAGGTGTTCCGACAGGACGAACTGACCGGGACGCGTCACACAAACCGTGTTCTTCAGTTCCGGGCCCACGGCCAAGACGCAATGGTCTACGGCCAACCCTTCGGGCACCAAGGGCTTTGGTGCATACCCTCGGCCGCGCCGCAGCATCATGGACCCGCGGGAACGGACCACTGAATCGTCGCAAGGATTCTGGATACGTCGATTGTGCAGCAAGAACCAATCTGCAATGCCGTCCAGCCGAGCCAGGGCCGCGTCATTCTCATGACACAACGGTTCGCTGGTGGGGTTCCCCGAGGTCATCACCAAGGCCGGAGGCGCATCCGCCAACAAGAGATGGTGCACCGGAGTGTAGGGCAGCATGATGCCGAGTTCGAAAAGCCCCGGCGCAACCTCGTGGGCCACGGAGGCGTCCTGGCGTCTGGGGGCCAAAACGATGGGACGCGCCGGACAGGTCAGCACATCCTCTGCCGCGTCGTCCAGCACGACGAGTCGGCGAGCCACGTCGATGTCTCGCACCATCAGGGCAAAAGGCTTGGCCTCGCGCCACTTCCGAGATCGCAGTCTGGCCACGGCCGATCCGTTCGAGGCATCCACGGCGAGATGAAAACCGCCCAGACCCTTGATGGCCACGATGTCCCCATTCGATAGGGCACGAGCTGCAGCCTCGATGGGGTCATCACAGGCCACCTCTCTGCCTGCGGCATCCGTGAGCCACAGCCTGGGACCGCACTTGGGGCAGGCGATTGGCTGTGCATGGAACCGTCGGTCCCCCGGATTCTCATACTCGGCCCGACAGTCGTCGCACATGGGAAAATCCACCATGGTCGTGTTGGGCCGATCATAGGGCACCGCCGTGATGATGGTATAGCGCGGCCCACAATTCGTGCAGTTCGTAAAGGGATATCGATACCGCCGGTCGGCGGGGTCGGCCATTTCATCCAAACAGTCCTGGCACACGTGGGCATCGGCAGTCACGAAAGCGATAGCCTCGTCGTAACTCCGACTTGCCTGGATATTAAATTCCGTCTCCTGCGAACAGGGAATCTCCTCCCGCTGCCACTGTGCCACGTCCGCAAGAGGCGGCAGTTCAGCCCAGAACGTGGACATGAACTGCTCAAGGACATCTTTGGACCCTTGGACCTGGATCTCCGCCCCTGCGCTATCATTCAAGACGAAACCAGTCAGACCATGCTCCCGGGCAACCCTATAGACGAACGGCCGAAACCCGATGCCCTGCACGACTCCAACCAGTCTGATCCGCCAACGCTGCACCGATCCGCCTTTCATCCTCCCCATGCGCCCCTAAGACGCCACCTGATTCGCCAGTCTCTTGACCCAGGCCACCCAGCCATCCATCCCGTCTCCGGTCCGAGACGAACACTCGATGATCTCCAAATCCGGATTCACCGCCCGAGCAAATTCTTTGCACCGATCCATCGAGAAGTCCACGTAGGGCAACAGGTCGGTCTTGGTGATGACCATAACCTGTGCGTTGACGAACGCCACTGGATACTTGGCCGGCTTGTCGTCGCCTTCGGTGACGCTCAGCAGCACCACCGTGGCGTTTTCTCCCAGGTCGAACCCTGCGGGACAAACGAGATTGCCCACGTTCTCGATAAACACCAGACTCCCGGTGGCAAGACTGAGATGTTCGTAGGCGTGGCCCACCATGTGGGCATCGAGATGACATCCGTTGTTCGTGTTGATCTGGTGCACGGGCACGCCGACCCCCTGGATGCGTCTTGCGTCGTTGTCTGTCTGGAGGTCGCCCTCCACCACTGCCAATGGCCGCCAGTCCTTGAGTTGATTCAGGCTCTGCTGGAGCAGTGTCGTCTTTCCGGCACCGGGTGAACTGATCATATTGATGGCCACAGCACCACGCGATGCCAGGTGCTCACGATTCGCCGCGGCGTAGACATCATTCTTGGCCAAAACGTTCATTTCCAGTTCGATGACATGACCGTCGTGGTCGGATTCATATTCGTGGGCATGTTCGTGACTCGGCATGCCGCAGCCACAAGTGTCACACATGATCCTGCTCCTTTCTCACATGCAATTCATACACATCGATCCCCTCTGGAATCGTCTCTTATCTGGCCATGGACAGCACGGCGCGTGCCGCCAAGTCCACGGCAGCCTCCACTCGGGGCGTGCAGTGTTCATCAAACTCCATGTCGTCTTCAATCTCCACGCCCAAAACCACCAACTCCCGGGGCCGTTCCATCCCGAGACGATCGGCCAACTCCATGGCCGAAGGCAAATCCAGATCATGCAACCCGGACAATCTCCTCGTGGGTGGGATTTCATCCCATGGAACCAACACGAGCGAACCTGGCTCCATCTGGCCTGTCTTGATGGCATCGACCAGGATCGCCCGATCGTACCCGGAAACCAGATCCAGAACGTCCATGCCCCCCCCGTTCATTGAGGACAATATCGATCCCATCGCCTCCATCGAGGAGCGTCGATGCCCGCTGAGCCACGAGCAAACCCACGGCATCATCCCGCAAAATGGAGTTTCCGAGCCCCAAAATCACGGTCCTTCGGGTCACTCTTCCACCTCCAAAGCCGTCACCTTCAGGTCCCTGCCCGAACGGACCTCAATGGGAAATGCCCCACAGGAAGGACAGATCAAAACGAAATCGTTCAATTCCACCGACACGCCACACTTGGGACAGGTTCCCTTGGCCGGATCGACCTGGATGGCCAATTCAGCACCCTCGGCCGCCGTTCCCTGGCACACGATGGGAAAACAGAAAGACAGGGAATCGGGAACCACCCCGGAAAGGAGCCCCACCAAAACGGAAACCCGGGTCACACGCTTCGCACCGGCCTGTTCTGCTTGATCACAGGCAATTTCCACAAGCGACTGTGCAATGGACAACTCGTGCACGACGATATCTCCCAAACAACCCGGCCAGTTCAACAACATACCTTGATATCATGGCACCCTCTGACCATGAAACAAGGGGAAGGCGGATCCAAACCCATCAAACCGGCACAATCATGACATGGATGTCCCAAAACCAGGCACCGGGTCCAAATGCTCCGGACGGCCTCCACACCAAACGGCCCTCATTGGCACAAAAGCCCCCGAACGGACCTTCGGCACAGCTCTTGCAGTTTCTCCAACCAAGCAACTGGAGGTCCACCATGAATCGCACGCCCCGTTGGCCCCAAATCCTACTGGCAGCATGGACGGTCGCAGGCCTCATGGCCTGCAATACCGTCGCAGACACCACGGTCGTTGTGGAGTCTATCCAGCCCGCCCCTGGATCCTCGGCTGTGGCGACGGACGCCCAAATTCGCATCCGACTTTCGAGAAACCCGAACACCCGATCGATCCCCCAAAACGCCGTGGTCCTTTCCTCTTCCCGAGACGACCGCCCCATCGAAGGGCACCTCTCCATCCAGGACGACCAAGTGATCTTCACCCCGACCGAAGCACTCCGCCAGGACACCACCTACCAGTTCTGCCTCCATCTTACCGGGAAAGACGGTAGCGCGCCCAGCGAATATCGAGTCGATTCCGAACTGGATTTCTTCGAGCCCTGGCCCAAAACGCCCTGCTTTTCCTTCACCACGGCCCGACAACTGACCATCCGTCAGGCATACTACCTCCAAGACGAACGCCAGATCCGGCTCTACTTTTCTCAGCCGGTCGTCTCCGAATCCCTTGAGTCCGTCCAGATCCGCCGTGGAGACAGAACCCTGGCAATTCGCCTGCTCTACAGTCCATCCCAGGACAGGCTCACCATCTCCCTGCCTTCGCATCCCACCAGTGCAGATCCCATTCAACTCGTCTTACCGGGCGATATCCAAAGCACAGACGGATCCCACCTCGCCGACGGCGAACTCCAAACCATCCAACTGACCGGTCAAATTCGAATCCGTTGACGATTCCCCCCTATCGATACGAAAAAATCTCTAGATGTGGTTTGCTAAGTATTCCCTGTAGGCAGGCCCCTCAGGCAATTCCGTATCCACAACCAAACTCGGTTCTCCGTCTCCCACGCCTGCCTGCCAAAAAAGCCCCACTCCAAGACGCTGCCAGGCCGGCACCTCGGCAAAATCAACCCCGTGCTGACTCAATATTTCAATCTTTTCCTCACGGCCGAACTCAGAGGTGGGTACCGAGTCCACCCCATCGTCTCCGGCGGCAAACGCCTTGAGATACCGATCCAGCACCCACTCGTCATTTGTCGCCTGACGCCACTCCAGATACCGACCAACCAGATCCGCTGCGGGAAACTCGTACACCTTCGTCTCAAAGGACGCTACCACCCCCGCCAGACTCGAAAACTTCCCGGACGCCTCGCTGGTCAGCCGACACAACAGGTCTTTGCCCCGCGGATCGACCCCCTCCTCATCGATACCGGCCATGACAACGGAAATCTCACGCGCGTCCGCCACACCAAAAATCACGTCGCCACAACGCGAAAGCAGGTGCGCGCCGGTCTTCACGAGCAACTTCGCAAAGTCCATCCCAACGGGTTGCTTTCCCCTAAGTTGCTCGTCCAGCCCGCCGCTATCCATCACCACAACGCGGCCCACCCTCAAAAATCCACGAAGGAGTGTTTCCGAGCCGAACAACTCGAAGGCGCCAAAGTGCTTGTCCAGATCCGAATGCATCAGGCACATCTTAGCCTACGACTGATTTCAATTCAAGGGAGAACCGATGCACTTCAATTCAAGGGAAAACCCGGACGAAGATCTCCTGCAGTCTGGGAGACTCCCTTCGTCGCTTTCGTGGCTGCACCAACAGACTTGCCGCCAAGGCCTCCTAATTCCTCCAGAATCGGTATGGCTCCATCCACGGTCCAGTCCTCACAGCAATAGGACAACCGGAAATATCCCGGGACCCCAAAGCCACTGCCCGGGACCGCCAGTACCCTGCGCTCAGCCAGCCGCCGGACGAATTCTACATCATCTTCGATGGGACACTTCGGAAAAAAATAGAAGGCACCGCCGGGAAGCCGACAATCGTACCCCGCCCCGACCAACGCCTGATACAGCCGATCTCTCTTCTCCCGATACCAATCCACCGACACGCTGTCGTCCTGCAGCCCTGCAACGACCCGCTGCATCAGGGCCGGCGCATTGACGAATCCGAGCGTCCGCACGTTGAACGCCATCGCGTTCAGCAGCAGCTCCCCGTCTTCCACGTCAGGCCCGACCACAGCGAACCCGATCCGTTCTCCCGGAATCGCCAGATCCTTGGAATGCGAACTGCACAAAACCGTGTCCCGACAATACGCCAGAGGGGACGGTGACCGCCGTGTCTCGTACACAATTTTTCGATAGGGCTCATCGGACACCACGTAAACAGTCCGTCCTGTCCTTCGCCGGTGATCCTCCAAATATTCGTTCAGTTTTCTAAACGATTCCGCCCCATATATCACACCCGTTGGGTTATTCGGCGAATTGACGATAATGGCCTTAGTCCTGTCATTCATGGCAGCAGCTATCATCTCCACGTCGAGATCGAATTGCTCACTCGTCCCGACGACGACCATCTTCCCGCCATGATTCTCCACGTAGAACCGATACTCCGGAAAGAAAGGCGCCAACACGATCACCTCTTCACCCGGATTCAGCAACGACTTCAACACGACGTTCAAGGCACTGGCCGCGCCCACGGTCATCACCACACGGCTTGCCGATAGCGCAACCCCCATGTCGCCTGCAAGAGATCGCGCCACGGCCGCCCGTGTCGCCTCGTATCCGATGTTCGGCATGTACCGATGCGCACCCACCACATCTCCTTCGACCGCCTCACGCAGGGCCGCACGAAACGACGCCGGCGGCTCGACCATCGGATTGCCGAGCGTCAGATCGAAGACACTCCGCTCTCCGTACTTCTTCTTCAATTCCACTCCCTGCTCGAACATTCGACGAATCCAGGAAGCCCCCTTCATCTGATTCTGAACCTGCTGGGAAATCGGCATCGACACCTCCGGCAACATCGCGTCTCTTCGAAGCTCTGTCGCAAAAATGATAGCATGCACAAACGTTCTTTTGCGGAATGCTACCATACGGCGGCGTCCGGTCAAGGACGATCGTTTTTCCTCAATCGTCGGGTCGTCGGGTCATGGGGTAACCAGATAAGGGGCAAAGAAGCAAGAAGTGTCCAGATGTGGGAAAAACACTGGAGACGGACAGAAATTGTGGCGCCAAAACGCGGGTCAGTGGGTCGTAGGGGCGCAAAAATGGCCCAGTTTCCGAATTCGTTGGTTGCTGCGTGACCGGGCAAGGCACAGCTGCGCCCTGCAGCCGCTTTCGAGGTGGCTGTTGCCTGGGTGAAGAGTTCCGATGGGAAGGATCTACGCCCGAAGAGCGTTGGACGGCCTGGCCAAAAGGGAGCCTACAACAGTAAGTTTTTTGAGTCGGGCGCGAATGACGGATAGGAATAGCGCACAGAACCCTCGTCCGTGCAGGCACTTGTCACAAAGCGGAGCGTCGTGGCATGCCTCTTCCTCATTTTTCACGCATTGGGTGAAGATGTCCTGGCCCCGTCAGAGCCTCTACCCCATCCTTACGATCACTTGCTGGTTTTTTTAGGAGATCGACCCGACGATTGAGGTTTCTCCCGCTTGATACATCGATCCAGCGCACGCCGCCCCCTTTGATTCGTGCGCGCCGTGCCTGGCTTCCCCACTGTTGCCAACCGCTCTATGCGTACGAAGAAGGCGCCTGACCGCCGTCAGCGGCCCTGCGTGTTCACGACCGAAGGAGCGGGACAACAAAGCCTTGATGCTTGGACGACGGAGCCGCGGCGCCCAACTTCCGGAAACTGACAGGGGCGGCCGGTTCCCAGCGCCCCCTCCCAAGAGGGCTCCATAATGCCATATACGTGCAATGCAACTCAAATATGTAGGTTGTGATGAGCGCATTTTGTTGAGCCAATCGCCGCCGGCGCATTCCTTTGCTTTCTACCGATTGTATTGTCCAATCGAACCAAAACATTGTCGCCCGACCAAGTCAAAGACGACCTACGATCAGACGCACCAGACCCATCCATTCGAGACCGAACCAGAGACTTGCTGACCAGGATGGGAGACGTGGCTCGTGCAAGGCAACGAAATGGAATGGTGGCTGTGGCAACCATGAGTTGCCAGGGTCCCGAAATGAGGCGTACGCGTCTTGTCGTAGACGGGATCCGCAAAAGATGGCTCTCCTCCGCATCCTCTGAGATCTCGTGGCGTGGCGACGCATCGTTCCTTCGATCGTCACGTCCGATTGGATACCCGACAGCCGAATGCTCCCGAATAAAAGGAATCCATAATGTTGTTGGGGACAGACGGGCCCCATGCCCGATCAGGTTTCGGGGGAAAAAGGCCGAATGATGCTGGTCATCTCAGAGGAAAACCTCCAGATTTCCCCCGAACAGCAGCGTACGATAGACCCTCAAAGGTCTTGGTGCAGGGCCACGGAAGACCGAACCATTGAGTCGGTAGACTGAGTGGCCATAGTTGACGCAGCGGAGCACTTGGTCCTTTGGGACGTACTCCACTTCGGCGCCTCGGTGGGTACATCGATTCGAAAGGGCTGCATAGCCATCCGATGCATACCGGGCGATGAGGATCTGATCGTTCATGTGGGGAAGGACCACCTTGGCGGATCCACCCACCTTGGTGAGTGGTCCGATTTTTCCGATGTCCAGACTGAGCCGTCCCCGCATCACGTGAATATGTTCGAGGGCGATGACCGGAGTATTGGCCTTCCTGTGCTGACAACCGCTCACGCCACAGAGACAGACCCCCGCAGCCGCTGTCAACCCGATGAGACTGATGGTCAGACTCTGGGTTAAAAAGCCGCGTCGGGAAGTACCCTCCGTGTCGTCTTCAGCGCCGCTGACAGGAATTTTGTGTGCATCTTCTGTCATGCCGAACTGCCGCTCCTCAAATCAAACGCGATGGAGGTAACGTATCCGAGGGCAAAGGAAAGTTCAAGGGGAATTGGCAGACTGGCTTCGATTCATAGTAAGCAGGACATCATCTGAACAGCCTCCTATGATCGGGCGAGTTTCTCCGCTGCGCGCCTGGCTGCATTCGTCGCCTCTCGATGGGCGTCCATGACAGCGTCCGTGCTCGTGCAGGCTCCAAGGCTCTTGGCTGTCGCCACGTCCATCGTGGTCTCGATGCAAGGCACGATCGACGTAAATGGCAGAGTCCCTGACAGGAAAGCCTCGACAGCAACCGAATCGGCCGCGCTGAGCCAGGTGGACAGACAGCCTCCCTCGTTCATGGCCTCACGAGCCAGGTCCATAGCCCGGTCTGCGCGCGGGTCCAAGGAAAGGAACGACAGGGCGCCATCGAACGGCTGCCACTCGTCTTTTGGTTGTGCCCGTTCGCAGGCCGCGACGCCCGAAAGGCAAGCGGCTATGGCCCAATCCATGGTGGGAGGAGCAACGTGGAAACGCCACGTGCCGTCGTCGAGACCCACCATCGCGTGGACCCGACACTCCGGATGAATCACCGCAGAAAGTCGTTGTGCAGGAAGGCCCAGCAGGTGATGCGCAATGACGATTTCGAAGGCCTTGTTCACAAAGGACGCGGAATCCACCGACACCTTCGGACCCATGGACCAAACCGGGTGGCGCAGAACGTCTGCGGGCGTCACAGAAGCCAGGTCCTTGCGTCCCAGCAACGATCCTCCCGACGCGGTCAGAACGGCCGTAGAAACTTGGGCCCCATGGTCGGCAAGGAGGAGATGCAGTGCCGTCAGTTCACTATCCAGAGGCACAATCTCGGCTCCACTGGCGGCTGCATGGGCCCGCATCACAGCCCCGGCGGCCACGGCCACTTCCTTGCTGGCACAGATGAGCTTCTTGCCGGCCTCGATCCATCGCATGGCAGCGAAAACTCCGACCATATCCGGAATACACAAGACCAGCGCATCGGCAGTCAAAGAAGCAAGCCGGTCCAACCCGCTATGGCCCCAGCCGACATCCTCACAGGAGCAGCGCTCCGTCAGCAGCCTGCGATCCTGGTCCGTCCCGACCGATGCAACGCGGACGCCTGTCCGGGCGATCTGGTCGGCCAACAGTTCGATATTCGATCCAGCAGATAAACCGACGACGTCGAAACCAAGGCCCAGAGCAAGGTCCACGACGCGTCGTCCCAGCACGCCAGTGGACCCGAGGACCACCAAGCGACCAGGGTGCGCCTCGTGGCGACGGTCAGACAACGAATCGGGTTGCATAGAAATACAGGTAGGGAGCAGCGAACAGCAGGGCATCGACTCGGTCCAAAATACCTCCGTGCCCAGGCAGGATTCTTCCTGAGTCTTTCACCCCGTACGCCCGCTTGATGAGACTTTCACACAGATCGCCGGCCTGTCCGAAAACGGCTGCCGGCACCACACCGAACAGAACGCCCATCCAATGGAGTTCAGGCAGATACCACAGGACGGCGACCGCCCCGGCAGCAAGGCTAGAGACGAGTCCACCGAAGGCGCCCTCCCACGTCTTCTTGGGGCTGACCGTTGGATACAACTTATGCTTCCCGAAGGCCCTGCCCGTGAAATAGGCCCCCGTGTCTCCCAGCCAGATCACCGAAGCCAGAAGGACGAGCCACTTCCAGCCCTGCGGCAACCGCTTGAGCAGAGCAACGAAAGCAAACAAAACGCCGGCATACAACACGGCCGTGAAGAGCCCGGACACGCGTGCTCCCGCTTCTTGGATCGATCCGGGCCGCAACATGACGCTGAGCCAGACCCCCAGCACGACCCCGGCGAGTACCATGATCGCGTCCAGCCCCGATGGCAACCAATAGATACTCGCCATGACAGCCACCGCCCCGACCACGCCAAGCAACTTGTCCCACGGTCGTGGAGAGGGGACGGCCATGTTGACGACCTCGGACGCACCGATCGCCGTGACCAGAGCGACCAACGAAAACCACCCCTCGTGGCGATGCCACAGCATCAACAAAAGCACGATGGGCACAAGAACCGCCGCCGTGACCACCCGAAGGGTCAGGTTGCCAGGCTTACCCATCACAGGACCTCCGCGTCCGGAGGTGGGACCGTTTCTCCTACTCTCCCGAAGCGACGATTCCTGCGGCTGAACTCGCGAAAAGCTTCGATCAGCTGCGTCTCACCGAAATTGGGCCAGAGTGTGTCGGTAAAATACAACTCAGCGTATGCAGCATGCCACAGCAAGAAATTGGAAAGCCGCAACTCGCCGCTCGTGCGAATGATCAGATCTACTGCTGGAAGATGCGAAGTCCACAGGTGCTCGGCGATGAGGGATTCATCCACCTGCCCCTCCTGGACCTTCCCGAGCCTGGCCGCAGTCACCAAGGAACGCACCGCATCGACGATTTCCTCGCGACCGCCGTAACTCAACGCCAGACACAGGTCCATGCCCTGATTGTTCTCCGACTCAGCCATGAGGCTCTCAAGGGGACGACGAACCGCATCGGGCAGCTTGCGCACCCGGCCGATGGCAGAGAGCCTGATGTCGTTGTCCAGAATCTCCCGTCGCTCTCCCCTGATGTACTGCCCGAGCAGCGTCATCAGTGCATCCACCTCACTGCTGGGACGAAACCAATTTTGCTCGGAAAATGCATAGAGGGTCAAGGCGCGCACACCGAGTCGCCGGCAGGCCCTGGTCACCTCACGGACCGATTTGGCTCCTCGACGATGCCCTTCAAGGCGAGGCAATCCCTGACTCTCGGCCCAGCGCCCGTTGCCATCCATGATAATGGCCACGTGCCCAGGCACCCGACCCGAGTATGTCATCTGTCGTTGTTTCACAGATTTGGCCAGTACCTCAACTTTGCCGCCCGGTCAAGCTCCACCGGTTATCGTTGAATTCTACACCGACATAGAATAGATTGCTATGAAACACCTGGGCGCAAAAACAAAGAAACAAAGGGGTTTTCCCTTTGTGCCGGAAAGGCGAACACATGAAAACCTCAGAAGACCTCGAAAGCTACCTCGTCGAACTGGGCCTGCCCTACGAGGAAGTAGAGACGGATCTGTGGATCGTCAAGGACGAAGCCGAACAGGTGGCCATACTGGTTTCCCTGTCCGGTCCGGTGATCCTCATCAGAATCAATATCTGTAATCGACCGGCCGATGAACCGAAGGAACTGTACCGACTCCTGCTGAAACTCAATGCCACCGAACTCCTCTACGGAGCCTATGGGCTCGAAGGAGAACACGTCGTTCTCGTTGAAGTGTTGTCCGTCGAGCACACCAGCTTTGCCATGTTCCGCGAGACCCTGGAAGCTCTGTTCATGACCGTGGCCACACAACGGGGCATGATCGAACGCGCCACAGGCAGGTCGTTGCAGACCTCGAATCAGGAGGGATGACCCATGGGTTTTTTCGCCAGACTGAAGGCCTTGATCAAATCGAACCTCAACGACATGATTTCAAAGGCCGAAGATCCAGAAAAAATGCTGACCCAGATCCTCGAAGACATGAGGGACCAGTTCGCCGAAGCCAAGAAACAGGTCGCTCTGGCCATCGCCGATGAGAAGCGGCTCTCAAAACAATTCGACACCACGTCGGCAAAAGCCGCCGCCTGGGAGCACAAGGCCATGGCCGCCATCAAGGCGGGAGACGATGAACTGGCCAAAAAGGCTCTACTGCGCAAGGTGGAAACACAGCAGCTTGCCGATCAATATCACGAACAGTACGAGGGTCAGCACCACGCCGTGGAAACCCTCAAAGTCGCACTCAAGGAACTGAGCCGCAAGATCGAGGAGGCGAAGCGGAAAAAGAACCTCCTCATTGCAAAAAAGAAGCGAGCGGAGGCCCAAAAGAGCATCCAAAAAACCATGGAAGGTTTGTCGGATTCTTCCGCCCTTTCCGCCTACGCCCGCATGGAAGACAAAATCGAACAGATGGCGGCCGAGGCAGAAGCGTCGGTGGAACTCACGTCCGCGCTCAACGAAGCAGACCAACTGGACCAGAGTTTCAGAAAATTGGAACAAGAACAGACTGCAGACGCCATGCTCTCCGAACTCAAACAGAAAATGGGCAAGGCGCCTGCGGCCTTGCCGCCATCCGAAAAGGAAAAAGGCAAAGAAGAGGCCTTCGACCTGGATGCCGAACTGGAAAAAATGAAGGAAACCCTCAAGGAACCGGTTTAAATGATGTTCGTCTCCCTGGCACTCCTGGTTGCCCTGGCTCCATCCGGGACGTCGCATGAACCAGACTACGTGGCCACGTTGGTCGGTCGTGCATTCTTGCGGGCAGTCGCCGAACGCGACGTGTCCCGAGCAAAGAGGTTGTGCGCTTCGACGGTGAACTTCGACGGCATCGAGGCTTCGGGCCAAATCGTTCACAGACTTCTGAAACAGATGACGTCCCGAATGCCCGAAGGATACCAATTCAAGGCCGTCCGAGTGCTGAGCTACCGTGACGCGGTGACCCGATTCGGCCGCCCCCCGGCCAGAATACGCATCGCCAAACCGGCCACTGCCGTCGTCATCTTCGGTCGGCTTCCAAAACTCGGCCTCATCACCATCCTCAACAAGCAACGTGGACGATGGCGCGTGGTTGCTTTGACGGACTGAAACTCTCGTGACCTGAGGGGGAAATACAAGACATGAAGAAACTGCTCCTCGAAATTCCTGATCGCCAATCCTGGTTCGAGCATGTCCAAACAGATGCGAATGGTCTGATCCTGTTCTGTCCGACCGCAAACGCCCCAAGAGTCGGTCAGGTGGCCCTGGTCGACATCCAATTCGCCACGGGATGCAGATTGTTCATTCATGGCATGACCATCTGGCGCCGAAAACAAACATCCGCTCACATGCAGGCTGGAGCTGGCATTCTGGTGGCATCATCCGATCTGCCCAAAATGGAATTTCTCAACGGATACGCCCGGGGGGGCCTCGTGGATCGACGAGAAGGGAACCTGAGACTGCCCGTACGGATCAACGTAATCTACAAGACCGAATCGGGACGTCGCATGAACTTCACCAGAAACATTCACAAGAACGGCATCTCGCTTGGTTGCGCCGAATTCAGTCCCGTAGGCAGCATCTTGGACCTCAAACTCCTCTTCCCACAAGGCCTGGGAACCTGCTCGGCCTCTGGAAACATCGTCCGACACATCGAGGACAGCCGCGGCAAGGCCATGGCCGTGGAACTCACCTTCCCGACCCAGGACGTCTCGGACCGGTACGACAAGACCCTCGAAGAATTGGAACAACTCCTCACGTCCGGAGAGCTGCCCGAAGAGTATCTGATCTGAGACATCAGGAACCGCATCGCCACGACGGTCACGATCCAAAGCGCCCACAAAGAACGAAGGGAACTACGAAGACACGAGTCGATCCCGACAAAGCAGGGCCGCGCCCAGGACTCCGGCATCGTCACCAAGTTGCGCCATTCGAAATTGGATCCCCTGAGCCGCCGGCGCATTGGCGAGGGCAGAAACACGCGCCTCAACCCGTTTCCTCAGGTCTGGACACCCCATCCACACGGTGCCGCCGGCCACCACGACCCCAGGATCGAACAGCGTGACGGCGTGCGAAATCGCCAGGGCCGCAAACTCTGCGACTTCGTCCCAGAACCCCAATGCATATGGATCTCCCCGCCGCGCCGCCTCGTCCACATGACCAGGATGGACCGCGGCAACGACCCCACCGGCCAGTTGAAGCACGAGGCTCCCGCCCACTGGACCTTCCGGACTCAGATCCTGTCGCAATCGATCCAGGAGCTGTCGTCCGCCCACGTAGGCCTCCACACAGCCCCTGGCACCGCAACCACACAACCTCCCCCCGGGACGTACCTTGAGGTGCCCGATCTCGACCGCGACGCCCCCGGCACCATCCAACAATCGACCATCTGCAATCACGGCACCGCCCAGACCAGTGCCCCAAAAGACACAGAGCATATCGTCCGTATCCCGAGCCGCGCCCAAACGATACTCCCCCCATGCGATGGCCGACATGTCATTTACCACCACCACGTCCCGCTTCCAAATCGTTCCCGACAAACTCCCAAAACGTATCCCCTGCGGAGGCACATCCCACCCCATATTCGGAGCCTTCCGCATGAGTCCATCTCGACGACGCACCATGGCCGCCAGTCCCACCCCCACGTGACGCACCGACGGAGCCAACTGATCCAACTGTCGGCCTGCCCAGGACAAATCTTCTTCGTAAGAGCCCGAGGATGGTCGACGCTCCTCGAAGCGCCCCAATATTTCGGGTGCCCGATTTTCTTCGAGACGCACCAACGCTGCACGAAAGTTCGTTCCGCCCCAGTCGATTCCCACAACGTCAGGCATGACACCCCCGATCGAAAGGCCTATGGAAACTCTGTGCTATGGCTCGTACTTTCCCGCCGCCTTCAGTTCGGCCACAATCCGGCGAACCTCCTGCACCCGACTCTTGGGAATCACGAGGACGCCAGCCTGCGACGACACCACGACTAGGTCCTGCACACCGAGCACCGCGACCGGGCGCTCGTCGTCGGACACCACGATACAGCCGTGGTCATCCAAGGTCACTGTCGACCCCACCGAAATATTTCCGTCAGAATCGGCATCGTGGATTTGCTCCAGAGCGGCCCAGGAACCCACGTCGTTCCAGCCAAACTGGCCGGGGATCACCTTCATATCCGCAACCTTCTCCATCACGCCGTAGTCGATGGAGACAGGTTCGAGATCCGGATAGACCTGGGCAAGTGCCTCACGATAGGCGCCGTCGCCGTGATCGAGCCCCGCGGCGATCCGATCCAGGCCTTGAGCGAGATCAGGCATGTGGTCTCGAATCTCGGCAAGAATGCGATCGGCGCGCATGAAAAACATGCCGCTGTTCCACAAGTACCGACCTGATGCCAAGTAGGTCCGCGCGGTTTCTAGATCCGGCTTCTCCACGAAACGTACCGCGTGATGCACAGCTCTGGCTTCGTTGACCACGTCTCCCATCTCGATGTACCCATACCCAGTCTCTGGGTGGTCCGGTCGAATCCCCACGGTCACGATCCCACCGGTTTCGGCCTCCTGCATGGCCGCACGGCACGTCGCCACGAAACCCTCCACATCAGCAATGAAATGGTCCGCTGGAAGAACGGCGATCACAGCCTCGGGATCCCGGTGGAGCAACACCGTCGCGGACAGACCGATACAGGGAGCCGTGTTCCTGCCGATGGGCTCGGCCAGGATCTGGTCATCTCCCAGATCGGGCATGTGCCCACGGGCCGGTTCCACCTGATCCGCGCGAGTCACCACGACAACACCGGCCGATCGTCCGACCAACGCTGCCGCCCGATCGACGGCACCCGTGAGAAGACTTTTAGCCCCCTGTACCGTCATGAGTTGCTTCGGCCTACCAGGCCGTGAGGACGGCCACAACCGTGTTCCGCCCCCCCCTGCCATCACGACTCCATACCAAGATTGTCCAACCATCGTATCCATACCTCCCTATGCACCGCCCCACAGCCACCATGCCAGCCCACCGAATCCCGCTGGCAACAGGTACCATGCAAACACATGCAGCCTGCCACGCTTGACGTACCGCATCAACCACCACAGGGCCAAATACCCGACGACCACGGCAAGCAAAGTACCCACCACGATACCGGGAACTTCACCCACGGGGGCCTTGGCGATCGCTCCCGCCTCCAACAGGCCGGCGCCTGCCACTGCGGGAACGGAAATCAGAAAGGAAAAACGTCCGGCCTCCTCCCTGTCCATTCCCAGCAACAGTCCGGCGGCAATGGTGGAGCCGGACCGAGAGATACCGGGCAGGACCGCAAGGCCCTGAACGACGCCGAGCCAGAAAGCTTTCGCAAGCGTTGGTTTCCCCGATCCAGTGGGAATGAACCGAGTGACCACCAAGATGGCGGCCGTCACCAACAACAGCGCAGACACCAGGACGACACTGTCAGCCATTGCCTCCCAGGAACGCTGGATCCCGAGACCGATAATCCCGGTGGGAATCGTGGCAACCGCCACCAACCCCGTCAACCTCAGTCCGGAACGATCCTGCCAGACCTGACGCCAAGTCGCGCGCCGCGACACGACCGTCCACACGGCACCAAACGTGTCCACCACCATTTGCCACAGCTCCGCCCTAAAATAGACGATGGTCACGGCCAGCGTTCCCATGTGCAGAACGGCGGCCAAATAGAGCTTGGGATGGAGACCGAAGATGTGCTCAGTCAGGACGAGATGCCCGGACGAGGAAACGGGAAGAAACTCGGTGAGGCCCTGAATAATGCCCATCAGGGCAGGAACGAACAGTTCCACAGTGGAAAAACCCGATGACCTATTGACAGGTCCCGGAACCGATCGTCACTTTGACCGCAGAAACTTTGATCCCGAGGGAGAGGAGGTCCTTGGTGCCGTCACCGTCGATGTCCACGTCAGGCTTGAGGGCCGCGGCGAACAGGGAGGAGCACTTGATTTCCTTGTCGGTGAGGGGGTCGCCAACAGGATTCTGCGGGTCCCAGGCCTTACAGTCGCCACTACCGTTCGTCACGTCTTCGCAGCCTTCGGCACTCGTGGAGCAGTTGGCGTCGAGGGAGTCCAACACGAACTTCCCGACAGAGCCGGTCGGGTCCTTCTTGGTGGCGTCGTTCAGCCAGGACACGAGGGCGGGAATCAACTCGTTGTTCAGGTTCTCCTTGGTGATCCCGCCGCCGACCTGCACGTCGCTCCAGGAATCCTCATGGACCGTGCCCTCCGCCTGGGCCTGGTCCAGGGAAATCGTCATGTTGACGCCGGACAGGGACAGGGCGATCTGAATGCTGTCGGGGCCGACACGAAGGCTGTTATTCGCCACCATCCCGCAAAGCTTGAGGCTCTGGTCCGCCGTCGAGCTGACCAGGGCACAGCCGGTGCCGCTCAGATCGTCTGCGGTCGCATCGCCGCTGGTGGTGTCTCCGGGGAAAATCTGGGCGGCCATGACGTCATCGGAGGGCCACTGGTTCATGATGAGACGGCCAAGAAGAATGATGGTTCCGTTGTCGATACTCGTCTGCAAGGCATCGTTTACCGTCGTGCCGTCATCGGCCTTGGGTACGAGCGCCATAATCTGACCGAGTTTGTTATCGATGGTGCCATCCCCATCCAGGTCCACGCCGATAGTCTTCGCTTCAGTCCCGTTGAGCGGAATCTGGATCTTGTTCATGATGTAGTTGTAGTTGTCGCCATCCGTCAGAGAGCACTGCACCTTCGGACAATCATCGGGACAATTGGCCGTATTTTCACCCGCGTCGCACTGGCCGTTGTGGTTGCAGACCTTGTTCGTGTTGTTTGTGCCGGCACTATCATCACTGCACGCAGCAAACATCCAACCAGCCAGGCCCAGCAGAGCAAGCATGCCAAACAGATTCTTCGTTCTCATCACCATCTCCTTCTGTTCTTCATTCTGTGGGGAACGCGTGATTGCGCGACCACTCCGTGGATAATTGACGAACATTTTTTAACGTATACCATGCTGCCTTGCAAGTTCGAACCGATCAAATCCTCCACCCCGCGGCCCACCGGGACTGCAGCATGAGGAGTCGCCTTGCATTGGGTCATTCACATCACGGTCATGGCCATCGGGGTCCTGGCCACTGCTTGGGGCACCTACTCGATCTATTTTCGACGTCATCCAGTCAAACTGGTCGCCACCATCCTGGCCCCCGTCGGCCTGTTTCTGTTTCTGGTCGGCCTCGTCACGGCCCTCATATAAGCGCCAGTGGAGACATCCCGCAACAGACAACAGACTACCGTAGCTCGAACTCCTTGCAAAACACGATTCGATCTCCGGCACCTTCATACCATGCCTCACGATGCTCTTCATTCGGCCAGCCGTGACGGCAGGTTCCGGTTTTGGCGTCGAAAAACGAACAGTACTCACAGGTGTGCCTGAGTCGGTATCGCTCTCGCTCTTCCAAAAAACGCTCATCCATGGGAAACTGCATGTCGAACCTCAGTATCCGCGCAGAAACCATCCCACGCAGCCGCCGACGATCAGGGCAACGGCCCACAAAACATACCACCAAAACGCGGTGCCAACCTGACCCAGATCGGCCGGGGACCGACCTGGGGGCACATGCTCGTCGAGCGTGACCACCACGGAGGCCATTCGTCGAGAACGTCCATCCGACGGACCAATCTCACCCATCGCGTCCATGGACTCACGGGCACCCGTCCCTTGGCCGCCTCCCGAAGCGCTCGTCACGGCTTCCGTCACCGTATCGTCCTTCCAGGCAGGCATGGATGCCGTATCCGCCAAATCCAACGGCTTGGTCTGATCGCTGCGCCCTACTGCCCGCACTCCAACGAGGGTCACCTCATCGCCGTCCCCCTCATCCAACCATCCATCCAACTCCGCTAGCTCCTCTGGTGGAAAGCTCCTGTCGCTGATCGCCTGGTATAACCGACTCTCGAGGCCACCTGCCATCTTCAAATCAGCGTGGTATTCTGCAGGAAACAAGTCCCTGACATATGCCCCTAGTTGGCGACGGCATCCTCTCGGAGCGAGACGAGCAAGTAACTCGCTGAGGTCATCGTGAAAGGCCGCGGCTGATTCATAGCGGCCCTTCGGATCCTCACAGGTCGCCAACGCAAGAACTCGTCCCACTGCAGCGGGAATAGACACGGAACCGGACTCGCCCACACGACGACCAAAAACCAGTTCATGGAGCACGGCTCCCAAAGCGAACAGATCCGACTGAATCGTCGCCGGAGCGCCACGTTTCAACTCGGGTGCCTGATAGGTTTCCTTGACGAACAACGGCCCCGAGTTGGCATGCTCGGCCTGCTCCAACGAACCGAAATCGACTACTTTGACGCCGCCCTCATAGGAAACCACGATGTTTTCCGGACTGACGTCACCATGAATCAGGCCCTGGCCGACACCGCGGCGATGGAGATAATCGAGGCCGGAGCAGGCCTCCCGACCGATGAACAGCGCGAGCGCCAAAGGAACCGAGGATCGATCCTCCTCGGCCCGCTGAAGAATCTGGCGACCATTGCGACCCAAAACCCATTCCTGCACCGAATACAAAACCCCATCGACGTTGCCGACTTCGTAGACCAAAGCAAGATTCGGGTGATTCATTCGAGACGCCATGAGCGCCTCTTTGGAAAATCGATCTCTGTACCGATCGTCTGCGAGGAAATCGGCACGCGCCATCTTGAGGACCACGACCCGACCCTGACGCACGCCGTCGGACAAACGCGCGAGGTGAAGCTCTCCCATGCCTCCGCGCGCCAACATGCGAATGAGCCGATATCGCCCGAAGACACGCTCGGCCCCAGTGATCGACGTGCTCTCTTCCCATTGACCGGACCACACTTTGTCGAGGTAGCCGGCCATTTCCTCGGCCGACGCGAACCGATCCTCCACATCGTCAACAAAGGCGACCCTGAAAAAAGCAGCCCACGACAGCCTGTGACCCACATCCTCGACCACATCGAGAGCCGTCTCTTCGAGCCAACGCCGATCGCCGTTTCCATCGGGCCAGGGCATCCGACCCGTCAACGTCCAAAACAGAACCACTGCCACCGAATAGAGGTCCGACTCCACGGACGGAGACTCTCCATCGATCACTTCGGGAGCCATGAAGCCCACGTCTCGAACCCGATCCTCAGCCTCCATGTCCAGCAATCCGAACCCAAACACTTTGCATCGGACGGTCCCGTCCCCTTCGGCCCCCTCCACCATCACATATCTGGGATGAATGGCCCCATGGACGACACCGACTGCGTGGGCAGCACCAATGCCAGAGAGCATCTGGCGACCCAATTCGACGACATCCCCCTCCCAAAGGCTTCCTGACTGACGAACCAGCCCATCCAGATCCTGCCCGGGGCACAGTTCCATGGCAACGAAACCACGCCCCGCATGGTCGCGTCCCACGTCGTAGATTCCGGCCACGGCAGGATGCTCGATCCGTGCCAGGGCCTGAGCAGCATCCACCAATCGACGCCACGCAGGATCCGACGACTCCACAGCCTCATTCGTCAACTTCAGTGCCACGTCTCGACCAACCGTGACCTGCCTGGCCCGAAACACCGGGAAATGGCCTTTCCCGTCGAGTTGTTCGAGCACTTCGAACTTGTCGCTCAAGGTCCTTTCAGGATGAACACTCCGTTTGTTACCCATCATCGACGCCCTTGCTCAACCGTGATCATCCCTGTTGACGTTGCACGGCGACCTGGTACATTTCCGCCCATGAACACAAAAATACCCCCGACCCTCATCATCGGAATCGCAGGAGGCACCGGCTCTGGCAAGACCACCATCGCCCGACGCATCGTGGCCACCCTACCAGAAAAACGCGCCATCCTTCTAGACCACGATTCCTATTACCGGGACCAGTCGCACCTCCCACTCGAAGAACGAATCAAGGTGAATTTCGATCATCCCGATGCTCTCGAAAACGAACTCCTCATCGAACACGTCAAGAGGCTCAAGACCGGTCATGGTATCGAAAAACCTGTCTACGACTTTACCACGCACACGCGAAAACCAGAAACCTTAACCGTCGCATGGGCACCCGTCGTCGTGGTGGAAGGCATCCTGATTCTGGCGGATCCACGCGTTCGAGCCCAGATGGACATCAAGGTGTTCGTGGACACAGATGCAGACATCCGGGCATTCCGCCGCATCCGACGAGACATGCGGGAACGCGGCCGAACCTTCGATTCCATTCGCAATCAATACTACTCCACCGTGCGGACCATGCATTTGCAGTTCGTCGAACCCTCCAAGCGGTGGGCGGATATCATCATCCCCGAAGGAGGCCACAACGAAGTGGCCCTCGAAATGGTCATCGGACGCCTCCAGGGATTTTTGGACTCCTGAGCCGACATGCCCAAAAAGGGGGCCGCATCGGATTCGACGGCACCCTTACCCCAATCACACACACAGCACATGGAATCAGCCAGACGGCCCAAACGACCGACCGCCGGCCGTCAACGACCGGTGGCCAGAGGATAAACCCAGAGGCCTGCAGCACCCAGACCCCAATTCTTATGAAGCCGCATGACCACCACAACGCCTCTTCCGTGGCGCCATCTCAAGACCATGTGTTCCGACCGCAGCCGGAGAACTTCACGCGCCGAAAGTCGGCTGCCGAATCGAACGGCGAGCAGATGGAACATCTCCGAATCGGAGCGATGCTGCCGAAGGGCCACTGGATTCTGCGGATCCACGGTCAAACTGATCAGGGCTTTGCGCGATCCGTCCGTCTCGTCATAGAGTGAATCCGGACGAAATCGCTTCAACTGCAAGGGGCTCGTGATCGTGAGCTTTCGATTGTCAGGCATCACAACGGACAAAACGCCGCCGTCCAGCAAGAAAACAGGGTCCATCGCGCTGTGCTTCTTTCGAAACAACCGCGACTTCTCCCAGGCAATGGCGTCCTTGATGGGGCGCTCACGGACCACCTTGCGGGCGGCCATGTCGTAGAACGCCATCTGATCGGGAAGCCGGATGTCCCGGGCCTTGTCGTACCGCCCCTCGATCTTGCCCACAGCCTGAAGATAATCAGAAATGAAGTAGATGAACTTCATCTTGGGACTGGTCACACGATTCGCATCGTCTGTGGCGAGTCGATACTGACCTTTCGCCGCGAAACCCGGATAAGACAAAACCGTCACGCGATGGGTCACCTTGCGGCCCCGAGCCTGCCGATCGTAGATCACCACCCGCCATCCTGCCTTATCGCGGTGGAAGCGAAAATCCAACCCCGATGGCAATCGCTTGACGAAGGCACCCTTGCGATTGAAGGCCACATACTCTGCCCGGGAAACCTTGGCGGCAGGATCGTCTTTCCACGAAACGATGACGAACCGATCGTCAGGGCTGAAATCAAGAGCGGACGGCATCATCGTCCACTTGGTCAGGTCCGTCTTAGAGGTCACCCGCACCCTGTGGCCCGAGAGCGAAGCCAACAAGAGACGCGCCTTTCCATCGTCCCCAACATGAACATAGGCCAATCGCTTTCCGTCATGGGCGACCGCGAAATGTGCATCGATATATCCCGTTCCCACCGCAACCGACGCCCTCTGGGGCGCAGCTGCCTCGGCCACGCCACTGATCAGAACCACCGCGCATAACCATACCAATGAATGAAGCCTCATTTGGACCATCTCCTGAATCGAAAATCGAGCCATGAATCGTCACTTTGGTATAGAGACAGTCGAAAGTCAACAGAGAGCAACAGGAGAATTGTCTCTGCATAGACAATGTGTTAGCGTCGTATGCACCTGATCGAACGGGGCGGCTCGTCTGAGGCGGCCGCAGACACAATCGAACCAAGGAGGTCGCAGTGATGTTCTTGAAACACGAAAATCACGTACGGGGCACGATCGTGGCGTCGATCGTCGCGATCATCTGGATGATGGGGACAGCACGCGCTGGGGATGCGACGGCTTCTGGCCGGGCCGGAGTAACCGCCTTGGTGAACCAACAGTACACCGAGGCCGTCGACTCCTTGAAACGGGCGGCGGCGACGGAGCCCCAAAATCGGCTCTGGCAGCTGAACCTGGGATGGGCCTACAACGCTCTGAAGCAGGCCGACAACGCCATCGGTGCGTTTTCCAAGGCACGAACTCTGACAAAGAGCACCGATTACTACGTCATGGGCTGGATCTTGTGGGGCCTCGCCAATGCCTATGAAACAAAAAAAGACTGTGCGAGCCTGGCCAAGGCGCTGTCCGAATGGATGTCTTTGACCCTGGCCCAGAGCACGACTGTTCGCGGTCGCGCCATTGTGCAGAAACAAATGGCCATTGCAAAACAACGCATTCGGCAATGTCCGACCAAGGTCATGGCCGACCGACCCCAATGACCGACCGTCAGCAACGAGTACGTCCATTCGGACGCAAAAATCGTCACACAAAAAACCCCATAGAGTGCCATCAACCAAACAGGCAGAGGGTCATTCTCACCATGAAACACATTCGCCTCATCATCGTCACCGCCATGACGCCGGTCCTGCTTATGTCCACCTGCGCAGGAGCCAGACAGACCAGCTACCGGCTCAGCGACATGAACCTGACCTTCCGAGTCCTGGACAAAGTGCGCAGCAGATACGTCAACCCGGCCAGAATCGTGCCACGCAAAATGCTCATCGAAGCGCTCAACTACATTCAACGGCAGGTCCCAGAAATCATCGTGCGGCAAAAAAACTCGACCGTGGAAGTGCAGGTCGACGATCAGAGCAGGTCCTTCGACATCGCACACGTCTCGAGTCCTTGGTCCCTGACCAAAACCATGGGTCACATTTTTGGCTTCATCCAGGCCCACATCCACAAGACAACCGATCCGAAGAAGGTCGAATTCGCTACCATCGATGGGATTCTGTCCACGCTCGACCCCCACACTGTGCTGATGAGACAGGATTTCTTTCGAGAAATGGCCGTGGACACCGCCGGACAATTTGGCGGTCTCGGTATCGAAATCTCCATCTGTGATGGTTTGCTGACCATCCGCCGGCCCATTCGTGACACGCCGGCCTGGCACACACAAATGAAGTACGGCAAGAAGATTTACCGAATTCGGCCAGCAGGCCAACGGACCTACGTATACAAGAAAGGAAAGCATTGGACCCACCGCCGGGCCGATCCTGGCGACCCGGGACTCCGGATGACAGGCCGTGATCAGATCGTTCAGCTCCGCCCTGGTGACCACATCGTCCGCATCGAAAACGAGTCCACCATCAACATGACCCTGTCGCAATCGGTCCAACGGTTACGCGGCAAGCCGCGCACCGACGTCCTCATCTGGATCCTGCGGAAGGGATGGCGCCGTCCCAAGCCATTTCTCATCCAACGAGCAGTGATCCATGTGCCAAGCGTCCGCGAGCACCTGCTGAAGGGCAACATCGGATACGTCAGAGTCTACAAATTCCAAGCGACCACGGCACGAGAACTCCGCTCGGCCCTGGTGCGCTTGGGGCTGCACAAGCTCAAAGGCGTCATCATGGACCTGCGCGACAACCATGGAGGCCTGCTCGACCAGGCTGCCGGTGTGGTCAACACCTTCGTTCAGTCCGGTACGATCCTGACGACCGTCAGCTCGGATCGTCCCGATGCCCGAGAAATTCGAGCCCGGCCGTTTGCGGCCATGCTGCCCAAGGTCCCCCTTGCCTTGCTCGTAAACCAGGAATCGGCCAGCGCCGCCGAAATCGTCGCCGCAGGCCTCAAGCAGCTCAACCGAGCCGTTATCGTCGGCCGAAACACGTTTGGAAAGGGGTCGGTCCAGATCATTTTCCCGATGCCGAACAAGACCGGGCTCAAACTGACTGTCAGCCAATGGCGGGCACCTGGCAACATGTCGGTCCAGCGGATCGGCCTCGTGCCCGATGTCAAAATCCTCCCCGTGGACATCCGCACGGGAAAACCATTCTCTTTTTATGCCACGGGCAGGCGGTACCGCAAAGAAGGCGATCTCAAGTCTCCCCTTGCCAGTCATCCGACCAATGTGCAGGTCCACCCCTTCCAAACCATCTACTATCTCAAGCACCCTATTCCACCCTTTGCACGATCGTATCCCTGCCATTTCTGCGGCCAACCGAAGAACCTGGAACTGCCTGCCGATCCATCCGTGTTCTACCAGGATTTCCAAGTCGACATGACCCGCCGGCTCCTGACCCGAGCTGGTCGACCACGCCGCTTGGCCACCCTTGCTGCGGCCAAGGCGTTTTTCGAGCGGGTCAAGAAAAATCAGGATGCAGCCATCGTGGCCAAGTTCAAAACACAAGGCATCGATTGGTCGGCGGCACCAAGCAATCTTCACCGACGGGACGTGCCTCGATACCTACGCGTCACCCTGTCCGCACCTCATCAGGGACATGTCGTGGCGGGAAGTCCCCTGATCATCACGGCCAACGCTCGAAACGAGGGAAAAGTTCCTCTGTATCGGGTACGCGCAATCTTGAAGAGTTCCAATCCGTTCCTGGCCGGTCGAGAGTTCTTCTTCGGGCTCATCCCTCCCGGACAAAGCCGAACCGCTCGGGTCAAGATCAACACGCCCATGGGTCTAACGACCCAAAAAGACTGGCTCAAACTCAACATTTTCCCGAAAACCACCGGGGCGACCAAACGAATCTTCATCACCATTGCAGCACGCCCAGCCCCTCGCTTCTCCTACTCGTACCACATCGCAGAAGGTCCTTCGTCCAACCACGACGGACTCATCCAAAAGGGAGAAAACCTACGCATCCACCTCGAAATCCGAAACAGCGGCAAGGGGACGGCCCGACAGGCCTATGCCACTCTGAGCAACGAATCGGCACGAGCCCTCTTCGTCAAGAAGGGAAGGGTATTGCTTGCCGGTCTCAAACCGGGCAGGGTCGTGCAGGCCGACTTTCTCCTCAAGGCACAGCAGGTTCCGGCACATCAGCGATTGGCCCGGGTCCGCGTTCGAGTTTATGCCTGTGGAACGGGCAGATACGTCTCGGATGAACTGGCCTTCAGAATCTGGCCGACCAAGACATCTGTTGAAAAGAAAGTCGGCATCGCGACAGTCGTCGGCCAGCATGGAGTCACCATCCGAGCCTGTCCAGACCTGCAATGCTCTCCCATTGCCTGGATGGGCCTTCGGGGACGAATGCGGGCAACCGGCGTCCTAAACGGGTGGGAACGAGTGCGGGTTGGATCCCTGTGGGGCTTCGTGCCGCTTCGTGGCATCCGCATCACTCGAACCGGCAGGGCGCGACCATCCAAACCATCGATGATCAACCGTGTCCTTCCTCCCACCGTATCCGTGGCCAATCCGGTGATGCTGGTCAAACAAGGACAGATCCATTTGCGAGGGGCCGCCACGGATGCCCTGGGCGTCGAGGATTTATTCATTCGCGTCTCGAACTCCAAGGCCAAAATCTACGAACGAAAGGTCTTTTACGCATCCAACCGCCGCGCGCACAACAGGACGACCCTCGCCTTCTCGGCTGTGGTCCCGGTCTGGCCGGGAAAAAACGTGGTTGAGGTCGTGGCGAGACAGAACGACCGCGTCATGGAAACGAAAACTCTGGTTGTCTTGCGCCAATAGGAGCACGAAACCGGGTTTGTTCGTCTATTTTGGACCGGTCTGCCTACTCAAAAAAGTTTTTTTCGAATAAAAACAAATCGTGGTACCCTGATCGCCTCGAAGTTGGATCAGGTAACGATGACAACCACGTTTCCGGTAAAATTCGGGAAGTACCTACTGTTGGAGCGCATCAGCGCTGGCGGCATGGCTGAAGTGTTCCGTGCAAAAGCCTTCGGGGTGGCCGGATTCGAAAAACGTTTCGCCATCAAGAAAATCCTGCCCACCATCAGCGAGGACCCTGAATTCGTAGCCATGTTCATCGATGAGGCCAAAATTGCCTCTCGTCTGCATCATGCCAACATCTGCCAAATCGTCGAATTTGGTCGTGTTGGCAGGTCTTACTTCCAGGCTATGGAGTACATTCCCGGATGCGACCTCCGAAACATCCGGAAGACCTTGAAGGCGCAAGCCAGACTCGTCCCGCCCGAGGTGATCCTCCACGTCATTGAACGGGTCTGCGACGGACTGGACTACGCACATCGGAAGACGGACATCTCCGGACAGCCCCTGGGCATCGTCCACCGCGACATCAGTCCTCAAAACATCTTGGTTTCGTACGAAGGCGCGGTCAAGTTGATCGACTTCGGCATCGCCAAGGCGAAAAACCGGGTAGCCAAGACACAGGCAGGCCAGATCAAGGGAAAATTCGCCTACCTGAGCCCAGAACAGATCATGGGGCAGCCTATCGACGGTCGCACGGACATTTTTGCTCTGGGCACGGTTCTCTGGGAACTTCTGGCCGGCAGAGAACTGTTCACCGGTGAAAACGAGATGGATATCCTCCGTAAGATCATCCGAGCTGAAATTCCTCCCCTGGCACAAGTAAACCCGACCCTGCCAAGGGAGCTGAATGCACTCGTCATGCAGGCTCTCGCCCTCAGCCCCGAGGATCGCTTTGAAACTGCGGCCGACTTCATGGAAGAGATCCAGCGGCTGACCTTCAAACTGAACATGCGTCTCGACACGGGAGATGTCCATCGGTTCATGGCGACCGAATTCGCCCAGGACATTGCGAAGGAAGAAGCCAAAGTACGACGATACTGGGACCTGAGTCACGAAATGCGACTGCCCGAAACAACGGATGAGATCGACCAAGGCGGCAAACCTCAGACCATCATCACATTTTCAGGCAGACGCCTCATGCCCCGGCCAAAAGAAGATGGGGAATTCGATGACAGCGAAGTAACGGTCATCCAAGGCGTCTCATCGGATTCGCAGACCATCGAACCACAGCCCGAAAACGATTGGGCTGAGGATTTTGGAAGCCTGGACTCTGCTGATTTTCGTGAGGTGTCATCGCACGATGAGACCGAACCGGCATCCATCGACGACGTCATGGAACTGGCCGACGACGACCTCGTCGAGGTGGTCGACGAACCGCCTGATGACGCTGAGTACGACTGGAAAACCGCTCCTGATCCATCCACTTGGCAAGACTGGGACGACAAGGATTCCTTGCCGATCCAGCGGGCCGAACGCCCTTCCGACTATGGCCAGCCACTCGAATCCACCGATGAGGTCATAGAGGACGATCCGGTCTCCGATCCAGACGAATGGGAGGACGAGGGCCCGTCCTCCCAATGGGAAGCCGACTCCCAAAAATGGGTCGCGAACTCACGAAAAGCAGCCTTGGATGATGAACTATGGGACGATGAAGCCACCTCGACCCCCGAGGCAATCTGGGAAGACGATACAACGCACATCGACCAGCCCGCAGAAGATGCGCCGTCACAAGACATGGACTGGGAAGACTCCGAATGGGATGCACCGGGAACAAAACCGGGATCCACCGATTTCCAGTCCTGGCAGGGACAGGAGGCGACCGATCCGAATCAGCCACCGGCCGGAACGCAGTCTCCCAAGGGCGACGCCGGCCCAGTACAACCATCTCGCGATAGCCGGCTCACGCCCAAGGAACTGGAGATAGCCGAAAAGGACATCGAAGAAATCACCATAGACGAGGAACAGCGAAAGGAAAACGCCCCTGGACAGCCGTCGGGCGACTGGTCGTTGGAGTTTGACAAGGAACCATCCGATCCCTCTCAGAAATGACCCTTTGGACCCAAAACCTCTGGTCGTAACGGAATTTGATGAGGGACCAGCCAGAACACAGGGCCCATGACATTCGGGTCACCCTCGCGGAACAAATGCGCGCCGGCCGCGATCATAGACGTGTAGGACCTGCCGCCAGGCCCCATCATGTTCCACATCAATGACCCGAAATTGTGCCTTGGAGGCTCCCTCTCCTGCTGCCAAGGAGGCACTGCCCACCCCCAGCACCGAAATCCCTGCCATGGGACCTGACACTGCCCCCTGCATTGCACGATGGAGATGCCCGTGCAGCACCAGTTCTGCTCCCTTCCGTGCCAGGATACGCCGAAGGGATTCGGCGTCGATGAGCCGGTTGTCCCAACGTCCGGCACCGATCTGCACCGGATGGTGGCAGGACAGAACACGAAACTGCCCTTTGGTTCGTTCCAAGACCTGTTCCACGTGGTCGAGTTGCTTTCGCCCCAGCTTTCCCCACGCCATCAACGGAGGTGAAGGTACGGCGCTGCTCAGGCCAACCAGAGTCACGAAGCCGCGCGTCCTTACGATGGGAAACGACCCATCCTGTTCCTCGTCCGACTGCATATAGGGTCGGATGGCCTTCAGCAAAGAGGCCCGCCGCCACGTATCAGAAACATACGCATCGTGATTCCCGGGCACCACAGTGACCTGCTTCGGCGGCAGATCAAGACCGTCCAGCCAGGTCCGCGCAAGGGCAAATTCCTGATCCAATGCCAGATTGGAAAGGTCGCCGGTGACCACCACGTGGTCCGGCGTCAACGATCGAATTGCCTCGACGGCACGAAACGCCACATCGTTCGAATGCAACTTGCTCCGATTGAACTGGAGGTTCAACCAACCAACGATACGCTTGTTGGTCAACAACCGAATCGAAAAGGGGACATCCACGGTAAGATGTGGATCGGAAAGGTGTATCAGACGAAAGGAAGCGCTCATCAATCATCTCCCGGCATTGTGCAGATCCGGCCCCGGCGACGATTGGCCGTCAGAGTCGTTCCTCGTCACCGCCAGATGAATCACAGTCAAGATTCCCGTGAAGGTCGCCCCAATGGCTGTGGCCCACAAACCGATATCCATGCGGCCCAGAATCGCAAGGACCAGATATGCGAAAATAAAGAAATCCCTGCGTCCCAAATATTTCACATATGAAAAAAACGTCGCCAGAGGAGACGGTTCCGAAGCCACCACGGCATCGTCCGGACCAGACGATCCGGCACCCCGATCCTCAGACGAATCCTCCCGATCAAACCACCAAGAAAACAGGAATTCATCAGGGATGCCCAGCCGATGGATGAACCGAAACACCACCACATTGTACAGGCTCATGACCAGGGCCGCGTATCCGCCCAAAGGCAGGTACAACCACTGCCCCGTCGCACGATACAGGCCCACGGCCATGGCGACAAGGAAGGCCACGTTGGTAACAAAATCCGCATAGATATCGAACCAGGCCCCGTTCGTACTCCCCATGTACTTGGTTCTTGCAATCTCACCGTCGCAGTTGTCCAGAACCCAGCTCAAGAACATCACCGCCGCGCCAGCCACCATCGAGCCGTAACCGCCGAACCCCACGAGTACCGCACCCAGCAGTCCGAACAACAACGACAGAGCGGTAACCATGTTCGGCGTGACCGGAAGATCCACGAGCACATGCGTGATCCAGCCCGAAAGGGGCCGGCCCATGGTCGTACAGATCAAACCGTCGATCTCCATGGGCTTCCGGCAAGCCCTGATGAGCGCCCTCTTGGCCCGAAACCGGTCGCGACGTCCCTTCAGCACGACGAAACTGCCAGCCTGTGGTCGCTGCCGGACGGAGGGCACTTTCAAACCTCTATCCTCAGAATCTTCGAAGACCTCCACCCCGTCTTGTCCGTAAGACACAGGAAGGTTGGCCTGTTGGGCATCGCGCAAGAGTGCGTCAAAAAAACCTCGATCCACGACCACGTTGGAGGAAACGAAAACCCACGGCCCGATGCCTTCGATATGCGACAAGTCGGAATCCAAGGACAGAACCAGACAACCGAGTCGTTCCGCCGACGGACGCACCTCGTCCTGCCGTGACTCGGGCGCCAGTACGGCCACACAACGCCCACCCGCCCCTTCGAAGGCCCGCACGAGTCGTTCGAATACCGTCACCCCAGCCACCGGCTGCATTCCCCATTCGTCCAACGTCACGATAAGGGAACCGTGGCTGCCATTTCCTGACTGCGTCATGAGGGCACCTCAGTCCTGATCCAGGTGAGCACGCCAACGGGCAGCCGCAGCAAAAAACCCACGGCGTTCCTCAGCGCTCATGGGCATCCACGAAGCCAAAGAATAGACGACGATCATGAAAAGCAACACGTCCCAAAAGAATCGTGGCTCCACGACCGCCAGGGTGATCGCCAAGAGAAAACCAAACCACACCGCCGCCTTGACCGCCGGCTGCAACTTCCGCCCGTGGTGATTCATGAAGGGAAGCGAGACGAGGTTAAGCACCGAAACAACCACCACGAGTCCGACACCGACCCAACCTCCGAAAGGCAGCACCCCACGTGCCAGAGAATTCACGTAGGCGAGCACCAAGAAGGCCGCCACCGGACGAGGCATCCCATTCCAAGCCAAATCGAACTCGAACCGCTGGGCCGCTCCGCGTGCATGTCGCACCGATCCGGTCACCACCATCAAGGCCGCCAATCCCAGTCCAAGAGCCTCGGACATCCCTCGAAAAGCCAAAAACACCACGAAGGCCGGAGCAATGCACTGGGCAACATGATCGGCGATCGTATCCAACTCGGAACCAAAGCGATTTTGTCTGTGCGTCAAACGAGCCACAGGCCCATCGAGCACGTCCCCAAGGTAACCAAGCATCACCGCCGCTGACGCATACCCGATTTCCTGCTTCATCGAGAAATACAGGGACAAAATTCCGCCAAAGAGATTGACGAGGGTAAAGAGGTCCTTGAGTCCTGCGCCCGGCCCAAGCACGAAACGCACGCCTTTGTCCAAAGGACGCAAGAATGTCGCAAGCCATTGCTTCATTACTGCCTCACTTTGCTGCGTTTTTGACTCACATGAACGGATGTTGCAAGCAATAACCATCTGGGTGGCGAAACATGCCTCGACTTGAAGCCATGGTCCATGTGTGACGAGTCAATAACCAATGCGGGTGTTGCGATGCAACTTCCATCTCAACCGGGACACACCGAAAAACGCCAACTCTCGAAGTTCCGAACGATCATCGAGCACCCGACTCCTGTCTTCTACTCCATTCGTCTCCAAAATTCCCATCCCCGATGCCGCAATCGCTGCCGCCCGCAAGGAAGCCTGCAGGTCTCCACTCACCAGCAAGCCCACGCGCTGGGCCATACGCACCTGGTCAAGACGATATTCATCCATGTCACAAGGAGAGCGCAGATGGGCCATCAATGCCGCGGTCACCGCCATCAGGTCGGCCCGGTCCAACGCCTCTGGAGTCACCCCCCAACGAGACAAAATTTCCACCAGCTCCGGACGAACCTTTCGCCCTCCGATCTCGGACACGCCCAATGCCTGCGCAACGGCGACAATGATTTCGTCCACCTCGTTCCAGGAACGGTCCTTGAGAAACAATGCGCCGGACCGCACCCATTCCAGTCCCCGGCCTATCAAAAAAAGAAACTCGGCATCGGGCAGATCCAGCAAAGAGGAACTGACCACCACGGCAGGAGGTCTTGCATCGACGAGGCCCACCAAAATACGATCAGACTGCTGGACACGAATGTCCACCGCACGAACCTTCAACTGTCGAACCACCGACGCGACCTTCGCCGCACGAAGAGGTGACACCACGGCGGAAAGAGCCTCCTGTCCACGCGGCACGTCGGGCGACCCACGCATGAAACCGGCCAACAGATCCGACAGACGCTCCAAAACCGTCCGCAAAGGCACCCGCAATCCCTCGGGCAACGCCGGGCCTGCGACATCCAAACTCATGGCACCGAGCTGACCCGGTCCGATACCTTCACGAAGATCCTTGGTGGCAGGATCCTCAGGATCTAGATATGCCAGCACCTTCTGATGCTCGGCAAGCGCCCACCTCTGTCCAACCCGAGGAGCCAAGCGCAACATCAGGCGTCTGGCCCCCACGTCCCCTGGTCTTTGTTCCAGACAGATCTGAACTTGTCGATGGATCCGATCGGTAGCTTCGGATCCAAACGACGAGCTGAGCGCGTCGATCACACGACCAATCGGGGCCGTCGTGAACCCGGTTTCCCGCAACCCCACCGACATATCCGCCAAAATCCGGCACATCTGATCCACGGGCCACAGATCCCGATCCACCTGACGAAGGAGAGCCGGAGCCTCCGACGCCTGCTCACCTCCGGCCAACAGGAGAGCTGTCGCCATACGAATCTTCACGCCGGCCTGCTGAACGCCGTCCTTCTCGATCTCCAACAGGGACTGACACACGCCAACGAGTTCTTCCCAACGCCCGGTACGACTGTAATATTGGGCAAGACCTCGCCACGCATCGAGATGATCCGGCGCGAGATCAGCCGCCTTAAGCAAACAATCGGCAGCGGCCTCCTGGCGTCCTAGTCGCTCACTGAAAATCTCAGCCTCCAACAGAAGCAGGCTCGCACGCTCATGGGCGTCTTCTTCCAACGTAACCAAATCCGATAGAATGTCGACCACCCGATCCCATCGCTCCAAAGCAGAATTGAGCTTCCATCCCAAGCGCAACACACGAACGTCCCCGGGCACAACCTGCCGAAGCTGACTGAGCTGAGTCTCCGCATCCTCGTAACGACCAAGTTGGATCAAGAGATCGACCAGGAGCCCCCGGGTCGCCGTCCAAACCTCCTGGTGACCGACCGGCAAAAGATCGACGAGTTGCCACAAATCCTCGACGGCATCTTCCTTGCGGTCGGAGTAAAGGTCCAGGCGAACGAGCGCTTCCCACGCCGCCCGGTTCTTCGGATCCAACTGCACGACGTGAAGATACTGTGTACGGGCGTCTTCTTCCCGACCGAGGGCTTCTGCGATCTCCCCGCGCCGCCATGATAGGGCGACTTCAGATAAACTCGTATCTTCGACGCCGAGCTTTTCATACAACTCCCATGCTCTTCGATAATCCCCTAGTCGATGGGCTAAATCGGCTCGCACATCCATGGCGGCACGATTGTCTGGATCCAGGGAAATCAGTCGATCGAAGGTATCGGCGGCCCTAGCCGCCTGGCCGAACACATCTCTTTGCAAGCCACCCAAACTGAACAGCAGATCGGAAAGTTCATCGTCATCCGCCTGTGCTATTCTTTGTTCGATGAGCGCCGCTAACTCCTGGGGTGTGCCGTTCCGTTCGACGATTTTACGGCGATACAAAAAGGCCCACCGGTCATCTGGGACGTCGTCGAGAATCTTCGCCACGTATGGCTCGGCCCCCTGCAGGTCATCTTCTTCGACGAGCACCTTGACGATGAGTCGCAGCAGGTCGAGGCGCACGGCGCTGTCTTCGCAATCCTCCAGTCGGGCTTGGATTCCTTTGAGGACATCACGCCGATCCGCTGCCCGTCGACTGGCCCGCACCAGGGCGCGGGCAGCGATCTCCACATTGCGGCCGTTCCCCTCCGCAAGTACCGTCGTCCAGCACCTCGTCGCTCCCACCGAATCCTGGCCGCGGAGATAATACTGTGCCGCCTTGAGCAGATGCTCGTCAGACCCTTCTTGACGCGCTCTGGTCTCCTCTGCCTCTGCCGCCTTGAGCCACTGACCGGTCACCGCGAACAGCCGGGCCCGTTCTTCGCCGGCTGCATGGTTGTCGGGGGCGAGACGTGCAGCCTGCTGATAGGCTGCCAATGCGGCGTGGGGCTTGTGCAGCTTCGTCTCCAGCAGAGCCCCGAGGTGAAGTTGGAGGTCAGCTGCAGCATGCGGATCGGTTGCCGCCGCAATCTCTCGATCCAACAAATGGCAGGCAGCCGCGAAGTCCCCCGCGTCTTCTTCAGCCTGCCGGAGGGACCTGACCGCTTCCATATACCCCGGAGCCGCTGCAACGGCTTCCTTGAGACAACGAAGGGCATCCGACTTGCTGTTCAAAAAATCCCCGAGGAGAAGAGCGCGCTTGTACCACAAACGGGCTCGCCGCGAGGGGTCCGGTTCGATGACGATCCTGCGCGCCAGTACCTTATCGAGCCGATCCCACTGCTTCTGTCTGTCGTACTCTTCGGCCAGAGCATCCAGCACCCCTTCATTCGTAGCATCGAATGCCAGAGCTGCTTCCCAATGCCGGATTGCAGACTCTCCGCGACCCGCCCGGGCTGCGGCCTGGCCCGCGAGTTGGTGCGCTTCGGCTGCCATGGTCCGATCATCCCGCTCCCCCTCGGCCACGATATCGAGGTGGTAGAGCGCCTCTTCCACCTGCCCTTGTTCCAAAAGGATGCGCCCAAGAATGAGATGGCCTCTGGACAAGTCTACCTGAGCCTCGACCGCCCGACGAAGGTATTCAACAGCCTCCTCTTCGCGCCCCAGGTACTCTGCCAAAATGACTCCACATGCGAGATCCTCACCAGGGTGCTCTCGGTCACTCGACACGCCAACGAGTTCTTCGGAAAGAGCCAGTGCATCTTCGTAGGCACTCAACTCCAACAATTGGTCTCGTGCCATCCTCCCCAAGGAAATATTCCCCTTCGGGTCACGGCGAAATTCGGAAACCAGAACGATGGATGAGGCGGCCATATCCCCAAGAGGGCCGGCGAGCACCTTCGACAATTCCACCGCCAGACTGCTACGAATTGCGTTTTCCTCCGTATGTTGAATCATCTCTTCATACAGAGTCGCCAAGTCGCCCCAACGCTCCTGCCCTCGGTAGAGATCCGCCATGAGGGTCACGCTTCGCCCGGACAGGACACCATGGGATCTCGCCCGCTGGAACACGGCCAGCGCTCGGTCTTGGTCCTCCAGTTTTTCCAGGTAGATCCGCCCAAGCAGCGCCATGAATCCTGACACCACCGTATCGTCCAAACCAGCCGTATCGAGAACCAACTCGAGAAAATCAACCAGATCGGTCCACCGCCGGTGCCTTGCCAAAAAATCCGCCACCCCCCAAATCCACTTCGCGTTCGTCGGATCCTCCCGATAGGCCAGACGACAATATCGCTCTGCGGATTCGTCGTCATCGAGCGGTCCCTCACACAAGGACGCCAACTCACCGGCGACCGCCGCACGGGCGGCGCCTTCGACGAGCATCAATTCACGCTCCAGCCTCTTCGTCAAACGCTCCCAGTCCGACCGCTCCCGAAGGAATACCAGCAGCCGCTGACGCGCATCGAACAGGTCGGTGTTCAAATCCACCGCCTGCTCGTACAGGTCGACGGCCCCGTCGTCTCCCATTTCATCGAGCTCCCTGGCTGCCCGAGCAAGGTAAATTCCTTTCTGGCGCCCCGAGCTGACTTGAGCCTGCAGCAGGTACACCCGGGACAGGGCCCTCCCGTCGTTGCCCCGTTTCGCCGACTCCTCCGCTCGTTGCCACATCTCCGTACGGCTCGCATCCACGGCAACTGCGGAAAGAAGCCATTCCAGTTCTTCGGATACGTCGTCTCGGGCACGTGCAATGCTCGCAAGACGATCGAACACTTCCACCCGAGCATTCGCGTCCAGATCTGGATCCTGAAGCGCCCTGGTCAGATACTCATGAGCTGGTTTCCATTCCTTGTTTCGAAAATGGTACTCACCCAATGGACGCAGTGCCGGATAGAAATCCCCATCAGCAGCAACGGCCTCGGCCAGCAAGGATGCCGCGGTATCCGGATCGCCCAATTTCTTGTCTCGAATCACAGCCATGCCGTGCAGGATCTTGGCACGCTGCCGACCATCGCTTCCGAGCCGCAGCTCCATCTCCTTGAATTCGAGCAGACGACTCCACCACCCCTGACGCCGACAGATTGCCTCGGCAAGCGACACAGCCTCTGCCCTCACGGACTGCCGGAGTGCAGCCTCGCCGAGCAGTTCCACGGCGCCGTCCATATCATCGCACCGGTCCCTGAGCACGACCGCCGCACGCAGAAGCCAAGCTCCCTGGTCGGCATCCGGCCGCTGAGCTGCATTCTTCCATGCAACTGACGCTTCCTGCCATCGCCCGAGCGCCTCGTAGGCCCTCGCCCGCAGCATCACCTGATGGGCCGTCAGGCCTCCAATTTCTTCCACCAACGCGCAGAGTTCGAGCACCTCGGACCAGGCTCCTCGTCCGGCACTCAGGTCGATGAGCCGCAGCCTGTCCGCCTGTTCGGCCCGACCGTCGTCGAGAAGTGCTCGAAGCGCCTCCTCTTCCGCCCCGGGATCACCGATCTCCCGAGCAAGGTCCACGATGCGACTCAGGGTCCTGCGCCGAGCCGCATCGTCAGCGTATTCATCCGCCGCTCTTCGGTACAACTGACATGCCGCCACGGCGTCCTGGCCAGCGGTCTCCATGGCACGAGCCATTTCCTCTGAAAGTCGGCCACGAATGTCTCCCTGATCGCCGGACGTAGCATCGTGTAGATCAGCCAACAATTCGATGCCTCGCTCCAAATTGCCCGCATCGATAGCGGCCTGTGCCGCCTTGCTCTGCAACGAAACGTCCCACCCCTTCCGGCTCGACGCCGAAAGGAGGAGTGCCAACCGTTCATCGGCCTCGCACAGTTCTGCAAGTTCGATTTCGAAAGCTGCTGCCCGTTCATCAGACAGATCCTGTTGGAGGCTCACTCTCAACGCCTCGGACAGGGCCTGCTCATCGACCTGTCTCGCTCGGTCCACGAGCCGAACGCAAAGCTCCTCGTCGCCCCCGAGTTCCTCCACCATGTCGAGCAACCACCGAACCTCCGCCTCTCCATCCTGCCGGGCAGCCGCCACGTCTGCGGCGGCCAGAAGATAGTCCCTTCGTCTTGCCCCCTCCCCAGCCAGCCGGCCGTAAAGGCGCTCAGCGTCGAGGAGGCGCCCGGCATGGAACAGGACCTTGGCGAGATCTTCGAGATCCCGTTCCTCCAAAGCTCCCCGATCGATATCCCCGGCCAGTTCGGCCGCTTCCTCGTGGCGATCCAGACGTCCCGACAGCACACGAACGAGTCGCATCTGCACGCCTGCCCGTTCGCTCGTATCCAAATCGGTCTCGAGCCAACGCCGCAGCCCCCCGGCCGCCTCATCCCACCTTGCCTCTGTAACGAATCCGTCGACCAACAATCCAAACACCTGAGGTCGGACGCTGGCCGCCTTGAGCAACCATACCTCCACCTGATCGTCCATATGATGCACTTCTTCCAGCCTGCGCTGTGCCAATTCAACGAAGAGATCCACCTGTTCGTCACCGTCGACGAGCACGTCCTCGGCCACCACGGACCAGAATCGATCCCGCTCCCGTGGTGCTGAAAACGCCTCGTCCAACACATCGAGGGCCTGTCGATACCCTGTCTTCCAGGCGGCCTCGGCGCAACGCCTCGCATCCTCGACCCCATCGGGACTTGCCAGATACGACCGGGCGGCCTCGACCAACAGGGCAGGATCCTCCTTATCCCGTGCTTCGTTTTCAAGATTCTTGGCGAGATCGTATAGCCTCCCCGCCGTCGTGTACAGACGTCGAACCGTCTCGGTCAGACGGGGATCGCCCGGCACCCGATCCACCAATTCCTGTACGACCCGTATCGCCTCATCGACCCGCCCCAATTCCTCATAGGCCCTCGCAAGGCCTTCAAGATCCACCACAGCACCTCGAGCCTGCTTGAGCTGCTCCCCCGCCTCGGCGACCTCCGACCAGACCGCATCTGTGACGGCGTGACTCCGCCACAGGTCGAGCGCCTCAATTCGTGCCGTCGCCTTGAGCAGACCTGCCGCCTTCCTGCCCCACAGACGACAATCCTGGCCGCCGTCAGCCAGTCCGGCATACAACCGGGCGACCTCCAGACTATATCGACCCAGCAATTCCGGATCGGTCTGCTCCTTGTCCAAAAGCCCCACCAACTCTTCGATGGTGCCTGCCGCTCCACGGAAATCCTTCCTTGCCGCCATAACCTCCGACAGGAGTTGCAGGGCGTCCGGCCCCCCTCCAAGCTCCATGGCTCGCCGACAGAGTGTCTCCGCACGATCGAGGCCATCGGGCTGAACCTGCATCCAGAGCCGCGCCAGACGGAGCATGAGACTTCTCTGTCCCTGATCGTCACCGACGAGGCGCAGGGCTCGAAGCTGATGTTCGAGCATGCGCCTCATCATCACCCCGTCACCACGATCCCTGTAGAACTCCGCCATGCGGCCGGCCACGCTCGCGTCCTCAGGCAACAGTTCCACAAGTCGCAGCCCGTTGAACTCGAGCAGATCCGAATCCGACAACTCCCCTTCGGCCAGCTCCATGAGTTTGAGCCGCCAGGTAACCTCCTGCTCGGCTTGTACCTCCTCCGCATGCTCGGCCAACGTGCCATATACGTCCGCCGCCTGCCGAAACTGTCCCAGACCTTCGAAACACAAGGCCCGAAGCTCCAGGACCTCAGTCGTTGGATCCGAAATCTCATCGAGCAATGCCAAAGCACCGGATGGATCGGACAGGTCATCCTGATGCAGTCGGGCCCGTCGCACCATCAAGGCCGTGGTCTGCTCGGGATCGTCGCTCACACGGGCCAAAGCCTCGAACCCACGATCCATCAGGGAAGGATCCCCGAGCGCCTCCGCCACGACCAGGACGGATCGACCCAGGGACTCGTCTTCGCCCCCTTCATCGATCAAAATCTCGACCTGCTGTCGAGCCACATCCATCTGCTGTAGCTCGATCGCCACATCCACGAGTTCCCTTCGGGCCTGCACGGAGCCTGGGTCATCGTCATCGAGAACCCGCACCAACCGACCGAGCACCTTCAGACGCTCGGCGCTTCGCCCCTCCCGTGCCAATAAAGAGGCGAGACGCATCAGGGCCGCCGGTTCATCCGGACGACGGCGAAGCAGCTCTCGACACACCTCAGCAGCCTGACTGACCATTCCCAGTCGATCCGACAGGACCTCGGCAAGCGCCAGTCGTAACCCGACGGGATCCGATGCAAGCTCTACCCGGCGTCTCAAGATACTCGCCAGTTCTTCCCAACGCTCATCTTCTTCCAGGATGTCAGAGTAAAAGGAGAGGGTCTCATCGTCGTCCGGCGCTGCTTCGATCGCCCTCCTGGCGTGCTCGTCCACCTCGCCTAGGCGGCCCAGCTCGAAGCAAAGTCGCGCCAATCTACCTTGGACCTCTCCCTCCAGCGCAGTCGATACGTCCTCCTGCTCCCCGAAAAGTCTATCGAGACCCTCGTAGGCATCGAAGCTCTCCTGCCACGAATGAGTCCGGAAGGCATCTCGCGCCACGAACAGCAGGGCTGGTTCGTATCGCGGATCCAATTCCATGGCGCGTTGAAAATGACGACGCGCCGACTCGACCCACCCCAAATGCTCCTGCTCAATCCTGCCCAACCGCCCCAGAAGTGCCGCCTGCTCCTGAGCGTGTCCTTCCGCCGCCGCAATCTTACGTTCGAGCACATCGAGAAGATCCTCCCATCGATTCGATGCGGTCAGCAACGTTTCGAGGGTATTGAGGGCGCCCCTGTGCCGTGGCTCCACGTCGAGAACCGCACGACAGAGGCTTTCGCTGCGTTTTGGGTCTGAAAGGTATTGTCTGCTGATTTCGGCCGCAGCATACAGAGCCCGCGCCCGATCGGCTCGCTCGATTGGACAGTGTTCGTCCCCAACCATGTCCTGGTACGCTTCGACAGCCTCCTCCCAACGCTCCTGGGCGACCAGGGCGTCGCAGACCCACTGTCTACTCCTGCGACGCGCATCTCCCTCGACTCCCAACTCCACCGCCTGACGAGCAAATCGCACCATGGCGTCTCTGTCGCCGCGCTGGTGGTAGGCCTCCGCAATTCGAGCCGCCAGGCTGGATCGATCGATGGACGCATCGACGGATTCCCACAACCGAAGATAGAGATCCAGAGCTTCATCCATCTGGCCTGTGGCCTGGCGAGCCTCGGCAAGCGTCCATTCCAACGACAACTCGTCCGGCCTCAGTCGGCTGGCCTCGGTCAATGCCTCGACCGCCCGATCCGGCCGCCCCGTCTCCAAAAGGACTCTGCCAAAAGCCCCCAAGGCACATGCCAAGCCGTCGAGATCCTCCGATTTCCGATACAGGATGACGAGGCGACCGCGTACCTGCTCGAGTTCCATGGTTGCACCGATGCCATCGAGCAAACCTGCAAGTCGCTCCAAAAACTGAACGTTGTCCGGCTGTAGTCGACTGGCGGCCACCAAAGAACGCTTGACCTTGTCAACCGACTCGGCTCCCTCCTCTTTCCAGATCAGATCCGCCCATTCGAGGTGCAGCCCAGCAATCGTTTCCGCGTTGGCCGGTTGCACCTCGACTGATTCCAGGTAGCGTTCGAGCGCTGCTACGAGATCTTCGGTGCGACCTAGCGCACGAAAGATATCCACCCGAAGCGCGATGACCTCCGTCGAGTCAACGGGCAAAACGGTCAGATCTTCGAGGGCCTCCTCGGGACGATCGAGGTCGAAGGCGAGCAGTCTGGCCCGCTGGACCATGAGCTGCGGATCGGCTTGAATGGAAGACAACCGTTCCATCAGGTCGACCGCTTCGGCGAGCCGTCCCCGCCGTATGGCGACCGTCACGGCCAAGGAGAGCAATTCCGGCCGGTTCTTGTCCAGAGCAAGGGCCTCGTCCACCGACCGTTGAGCCATCGTCCGATCATCGAGATGATCGAGCGCCACGCGGGCAAGGTCCATCAGGAAACGCACCCTCTCCTTTGGATCCGCATCACCCCGAGCGCCCAGCCGATTCAAGAGGCGCGCACACAATACCCAGTCCTCGGCCCTCGCTGCCAGATCGGCCGCGAGTTCCACGATACTCCACGGATCGGTTGGCGAGGACGATGCTTCCTCCAGGTCATCCAAAATGGGTCGAATCCTGGCCAACGCAACGTCGGTCATCCCCAATGCGTCCTCGCACCGGGCCCACAGTTCGTCGATTGCAAGGGTCTGTGTCGGGGTTGCCTCCGAAGTGATCCTCTTGAGGGCCTCCAACCCCCTTGCGGGGTCCCCACCGAACAAAAAAGCACGTGCCAGGCCGATCCACGCATCGGCACGGCCGCTGTCGATTCGAACCGCCTTTTCGAACTCTGCCCTCGCACGAAGCGCATCATCGAGCCCTTCGAGATAGAGTTCCCCCAACGCCACATGATCGTCCACTCGTGCCGTCGGAGGATGGGCGGCGATCCGGTCACGAAACAGACGGAGCACGCCGGACCAATCCCGACGATCGCGGTACAGAGCCTCCAGTCGTGCGGACGCTTCCACTGAATCGGGCGCAGCCTCCAAAGCGGCCTCGTAGCCAGCAATCGCCCGCTCCTGATCGATAGTCTCCCAAAGTTTGGCTCCTGCAAGGGTTGCTGCAGCCACGTCGTAATGGCGACCCTCAGCCTCGGCAAGGCGGGCAATACGTTCATAGAGCTCCGCCGCTCCGGCTCGATCGCCCGACGCCTCAGTCGTCGAAGCGAGGGCGATCAGGGCAGGAATCCAATCCGGCCATCTGGCAAGCGCCTCCCTGGCAAGCGCCTGCCCCTCCAAACGTCGTCTCGGCAGGCTGGAGCACAACTCCATGGCACGCAGCAAAGCAAACCGATCTGCACGATCCTGTTCCCACACCTTGACATAGGCATCGGCCGCCTCATCGAGGCGCCCTTCGATGAGCAAAGCCTCGGTTGTGCGATACTCCGCCAGTCCGCGAGCCATCACCTCGTCGAGTTGGTCCCTCCGCACCCTACTGGAAGCACTGTCTTCGCCGTGCGAATCCTCTCCTGGCTCGGCTAGACCATCGTCAGACCGGCCCAGCGACCGAAACGACAGGGTGACCCCGTCTTTGGACCAGGAAAGAGCCAGCTCCCTGTCCGGCCGATCCGGCAAACGCCAGCCGGCAGGAAGCAGCACCGTCCACAGCACCCAGTCCATCGGGTCGAAGGCCAACTCTACGGCACCGCGTTGTGTTCCAGCCGGCGCCATGGATGCCAGATACGAAGCAACCAAAGCCCCTGGTGGTGTCCCAACCCTGCCATACACACGAATCTCCAGCGCCGACAGGAGCATCTCGCTTCGGCAGGTCCCAATGCCGAATCGGACGGTGATTGGGGCTTTTCCCGACGGAGTCGAGACAGCGCCAATGGCCACCACCCCCGACCGAGTCCCGACAACCTGCTCCACGGTGAGACCAGGCACTCGGCCGCGAGTTTCGATGGCATACGATAACGCCCGCACTGGATCGACGCGCACGGCCAGTTCTTCGAGCCGGCAACGCCTGTTACGGAACTGCCCGGCCCCGGCGCCGACATTGAAGGGAGCAGCCAAGTCCGGCACTTCCATCGACAAACGGTCCAAGTGTGCGAAATCCGTCAGAGGCCGGTCGGCAGTAAATACCAAAACCTGACGCCCAGAAAGGGTCATTCCAAATCTGATCTCGGTCGTCATCGGCTGATTCATGAACTTCCCGTCTCCGTTGTCGCGCCATGCTACCATCTTTTGGCTCGTCCCGCCATTGTGCGACGACCGTGGATCGGACACAAACTTTCTGCTTCTGCCACGCCTGCCGTCAATCCGAGAGAAACTCCATCGCGGTCTTGACCCACAGGGTACCCCAAAGAAAAACACGCCTGCCGGGAGCTTGATAAATACCCCCAATCGAGTAACGTACCTCAAACATTTGGCCTTCAACCATCACTCGACGCAGTCAGGAACTCGGAATGAACGTCATCATCCAGATACCCTGCCTCAATGAAGCCGAGACCCTTCCTGACACCCTGGCACAAATCCCACGGTCCATCGACGGCGTGAATTCCGTCGAGATCCTCGTCATCGACGACGGCAGCACGGACGAAACGGATCGGGTGGCGCACGAACACGGGGTCGAACACGTGGTGCGACACAAGCGACGACTCGGCTTGGCGCGTGCGTACCAGACCGGTATCCATACCGCCCTCATGCTTGGCGCCGACATCATCGTCAATACGGACGGCGACGGCCAATACCCAGGCAAGGACATCCCCAGGCTGGTAGCACCCATCGTCAAGGGACGAGCGGACATGGTCATTGCAGACCGCCAGGTCAGCGGCGTGGCGCACTTTTCCCCCATCAAGCGAAGACTCCAGAAGTTAGGAAGTTCCGTCGTGCGCAGAATGTCTCAGACGGCCGTGCCTGATGCCACATCGGGGTTTCGGGCCCTCAGCCGCGAGGCCGCTCTACGACTCGACGTTGCGTCCCGCTACACATATACGCTGGAAACCATCGTGCGAGCGGGTCGGATGAACCTGGCCATCGAGTCCATTCCCATCCAACCCAACCCACCGACCAGGCCATCTCGCCTCTTTCATTCCATGATGGGCTACATCTGGCGTTCCATCGCGACGCTCGTGCGCCTCTACATCCTGTTCCAGCCCATGAAGTTCTTCGCGACCATCAGCGCGCTCTTCATGGCGGGCGGTGCAGGCATCGGCCTGCGCTTCCTCTACTACTACTTTGCCGGTGAGGGCTCGGGAAAAATCCAGTCTTTGATCCTGGCGGCGATCCTCCTCATCATCGGCTTCAACGTCTTCGTGATTGGCATCCTGTCAGCCAACCTGGCAGCCAACCGGGAACTCATGGAAGACTGTCTCTACCGTCTCAAGCGGATCGAAACCCCGCAGAACGCACACGACCAACGTCAATCGTAGCGGGCTCCCTGTTCACGAACATCCAGCACGAATGACCGCCCCACACAACGCACTGGCGCAAAAAAGAGCACGAAAAGTCCCTGGCGCCCGAACAGTCACCCAAACCACGGGTCTCTCTGATGCAGAAAATAGATAGAGCAAACCCTGAAGCCTGGACAAATACCCAGGCCACGGATTCCTCTGATGCAAAATAGGTAGAGCAGACCCTGAAGCCCGGACAAAAGCCCAACCCACGGGTCCACCCCCACCACATCAGAGGAATACATTTTTCAGGAGCACGCGCTCATTCAAAGGAGACAGAAGCCACCTTCAGCACGCATCTTGTACACCAAACGAAATCGTATTCAGTACGAACGCGATTTACTGCTGCACCGAGGTGTTGTTGTTGCCCCCGTTGTCGTCGTCACTGCACGCCATGTAACCGGTCACGGACATCGCGAATACCAACGACAGCATGATCAGGATTTTGGTCAGAGTCTTCATCTTGACCCCCTTTCGTAAGTTACCATCCACGTTACGATATGCCCACAGGCCATTCCTGGAGGCTCACATCAACCTATAGATCCGATAATAACCCCTTGATTGGGGATGTCAAAGAAAATTGACCGACAGGTCCATCGCCCTTTTCCCTGTTCTTCGTTCTTCTTTGAGACAATGACCTTCTTCATCCTTGTCACACCTCATTCGAAACGCTACGATTCGGCTCGTGGAACCACGAGGACCCCACCTAAAACCACAGGAGCACAAGCATGGTTGATCATGATAGACGAACCAACATCCAGATCGTTGCAACGGTCTTGGAGTTGGCAGGCGGAGCCCTCCTGGCAGCTTCGGTCTGGCTGCCCTTTTCCCAAATCTCTGGAGCCGGTCCAGCCGTCACGCGCAACGGTTTTGCGGAACCCGGATTTCTCGGCTGGCCCATTCTGGTCACCGGAGTGCTTGCATTGATCGCAGGCACGGCAGCCCTCATCGCTCAACGACAGGTCGTTCCCGTTCCGCTCCTTGGACTCGGATCCATCATTCTCGTCGGATTCGCATTATTGGCGGTTCTTCCGGACAAACACGCCTCTGGTCTCGTCCTGCTGTCGGACGAAACTTTGTGGCACAAACTTCGTGGTGTACAGGCGTTGAACGTGACAACGGGGTTCGGTATCAAGATCGCGACGGCAGGCAGCCTGCTCCTGCTGGCCGCCTGCTATCCGGACCTGGCTCGCCTGGCGCATCGGTCCCCACACAAAGCATCCTGACCAGGCTCTCTCCTCCCCCAATTCAGTCTTTGAAGAAAAACCGCTCGTGCCGAGGCTCAACTCTTGGCGAACTTGTTGGCCACCTTGGCCAGGTCCACACCAATCGAGGCCTTGAGCTGTTCGTTGAGCGATGCGGCGGACCTGGCCACACCACCCTCGTGAGCCGGCAGGACGGTCAGAGAGTTGATCTTCATGTCGTGGAGGACTTCCAGGATGGAAGGCAACAGGTCATCCATCTTCTGGAGAAGCAGCATGTCCCGACCCGCCACCCCCGCCGTCTTCCAGCTCGCGGCGATGCTCTTGAAGCTTTCGGCCCTGGCACGACCGTCTTCGATGATGGCGGCCACCTGACCCTTGGCCTGCTCCTTGTCCGCACTGGACTGTGCCTCGGCCGGCTTGATCACATCGGCATCTAGCTTTCGCGTGACCTGCTCCAGACGGGCCTTCTGCACGTCGATCTCCGCATTCGCCTTGGCCAGAGCAGCGGTGACCTTGGCCTGCTCCTCCGCAATCACGGCGTCCCGTCGGGTCACGGCGTCTCGAATCCGCTTATCCGCTTCGGCTTGGGCGGTGCGAACCTGCACTTCGATCTGACGGAGGACGGTTTCCCGCCGGTTCTCCGCATTACGGACCGCTGCCGCTGAACGGTTCTGAGCCTCGGCAATGCGGGCCTCTTTTTTCACCTGGGCCGAACGCTGGCGTCCAATGGAGTCCAGGTACCCGACTTCGTCGAACACGTTTTGGATCTTGACCGTGTCCACCACGATGCCAAGCTTGCCCAAATCACGGATAGCCTCGCCCTGGAGCTGCATGACGAAGGCGTCCTTTTTCTCGTTGACCTCCTCTGGCGTCAACGTCGAGAGCACTCCCCTCAAATTTCCTTCAAGGGTCTCTTTGACGATCTTCATGATCTCTTCGCGTGGCTTGCCCAAAAACCGCTCGATGGCGTTCGTGATCACTGGTTCTTCACCAGCGACCTTCACATTCGCCACACCCTGAATGGAAAGCGGAATGCCTCCCTTCGAATAGGCATTGGACACGGAAACCTCGATGATCATGTTCGTCAGGTCGATGCGATCGACTCGTTCGAGCATGGGAATCCGAAACCCGCGCCCGCCCTTGATAAGCCGATAGCCGATTTTCTTGGTGACCGGAACAAACTTGCCCCCCACGTTCTCCTGCGTCCTGACCATCCGGTGTTTTCCAGAAAACACCAACACCTCGTTGGGTGGGCAGATGTAGATCATTTTCTTGACGGCGATCAGAATCAATATCACGGCCACAACCAGGGCCGGTATCACAATGGTAAATACAGCGGACATGATGTACCTCCTCGACGCTACTTGCTCAATCCAGACCTGGCTGTCGCTCCCTGGGTCCCGTTCAACACATCGGAGACATTGACTCCAGTGCTCGACTGCAGTTCCCTGAGCACCGCCGTCACGATGGCCGGATACGCGCTCACGTACGCGGGCAGACTGGAACCATCCCCAGAATCCAGCAGATTGACCTCACCAATCTGAAGCTGCTTAACCGCCCGAACCACCTGACCGATGATCGTATCCAGGTGCTGGATGAGGTAGATTTCCTTGGCCCGATGACCGGCATCCGCCCAGACGGTGTGCATCATGTCGAGTACGGCGGCGGCAGCGCGACCCTGTTCAGCCACGTATGCCGCCTTGCCCTTGGCCAAAATCTCTTTCGCTTTTCTCTCTGCGTTGGCCGGAGACACCACGTCGGCTTCGAGACGACGCTGCTCCAACTCGGCACGAACTTTCTGCAGTTCCTGCTCGGCCGTGGCCCTGGCAGCCTGGGCCGCCGCCGTGGTGCGTTCCTCTTCACTATGGGCCTGGGCCTCCAAGTTGGCCACGATGCGCCTCATTTCGTTTTGAGCCATCAAAACGGCCTTGTCGGTTTCCTGCCGAGCAATCTCGGCCTGACCGGAGTTTTCAGCCTCGATCTGAGCCGCCTCACGTTCGGCATCGGACTCGGCGATCTCGGCCTGCTTCAAGATGACCGCCGTACTCTTCCTTCCAATGGAATCCAGATATCCGGTTTCGTCGGTGATGTGCTGGATCTTCAGGTTGTCGAGCTGGAGGCCCAACTTCGTCAGGTCGTCATCGGCCTCGTCTTCGAGCTTTCTGGCAAACACGAGCCGCTCTTCATTCACCTCTTCGGGCGTCATCTCCGCCAACACCTGACGCAAGTGGCCTTCGAGGGTCTCCCGACTGACCTGGCTGATCTCCGCCCTGGTGCGGCCCAGAAATCGTTCGATCGCGTTTCCAACCACCCTGGGGTCGGAGGACACCTTGATGTTGGCGATGGCCTGCACCGTCAAAGGAATCCCCCCTTTGGAATAGGCGTTCTGCACCGACACCCGTACGGGGATGAGGGTCAGGTCCATCCGTTCCACACTTTCCAAAATTGGCGTCTTCCAGGACCGGCCACCAAAAACCTTTCGGTAGCTCACGTCCACGACCGTACCGTCTGGCAACCGTTCGCGATTCTTGCGTCCTGAAAAAATGAGGACCTCGTTCGGTCGCCCGATATACATGAAGCGTGACACCATAAAGTAGATCACGCCGAAGAACACGAACGCCGCGACCAGCCCGATCGCTGCGTATTCCATGGACATCACAAACTGTTCAGGCATCTTAAGCTCCTCCTTGTCGAAAACCCCAAAGGCTCCAATCGCCTCGTCATCCGTTGACTGCCAAAACTCCGGGGCCCACTAACCATTCACCGAAGTCGACCACTGCATCTGCCCCAAAAAAGCACCGCTGTAAACGAACCGACACCCAACCGCCATATGCCAAACATAAACGAACCACCAAGACCGGGTCCGGCCTCGAACCGGAGAGGCGCAGACCATTCCGACAGGACAGCGCCCCTTCAGGCCGAGCCGTCTTCCGAATCCAATCCAACCTTCTCCTCGTGTTCTTCGAGCCGGGCAACAGTGTCTGTGGCCTCCTCCAATCCCGCCGCCTCGCCGCCTCCCACAGGAGCCGGGACCACTCTGGCTGCCAATCCGTTCATCTCGATGATGAGCACCTCGGACTTGGCAGGAAACGGATCGGACGAATCGGACTGGGCAAGGAGGTCCACGTAGGTCCCCTTGACGAAACACCGAATCTGCCCCTCTCGGCCGCCGCCCACGGGTACGAGCACCTTGGCCGACAGGCCAATATAGTCCGAAGCCGTCACGCCACTCGAAAGCTGTTCTCTGGAGAGCCGATGCATCACGTAGGATGCCAGCCACCCCGTAGTGCCACCAATGGCCAGAGCCAGACCCAACGTCAGGGCAAACCCGCGCCCCATCATGGTCATCGCCGTGCCCACGACTCCAAAGAAACAGGCGAAAAAGGTCCAAAAACGCACGCTCAAAAACGGCAGCCAGACCCCCATGCCTGCATGGCCGTCGAAATGGCCCAGGTCACCGTGGTCCCCATCGAAATGGACATCACCTGCCAACTCGGCGTCCGCTCCCAGATCCACATCGCCTCCGACGTCCCCTGAAAAATCGGCGTCCCCCCCGCCATCTAGGTGAACGTCCGCGTCCGAATCCGAATCGCCGAAAAACAGGGTCAGCCCGATCAGAGCTGCACCAAGCACCCCACTGATAATATAGAGCCCCAACATGGACAGATACTCCTCTACGTCAATAGCGCAAAGCTTAGTCGTTTCAGTCTGTCCATGTCAAGCACACCAGTCAAAAATCGAGCACCTGGCGTGATTCAAGTCTTTTCCCAAAGCCGTCTTTCAAGTAACATCTCCAAGATGCATAGTTCTGTTTTGAGCCATAACAGACGAGAACATGACCAATGACTTCACGACTCGTTCTTGGAATCGACCTCGGCACATCCAACTCGGTCGGCGCCATCCATTGGGAAGACGGCCACTGGAGCGTCGTGTCCGATGCGCACGACAAGACCATCCAACCGTCCGTCCTGTCGTTTCATCCCAACGGTTCGGTGCTCGTGGCCTCGGCCGCGAGGAAAAGACGGTTGGTGGATCCAAAAAACACCATCTACAGCGCTAAAAGACTCATCGGGAGGCCATTTTCCTCTCGTCAGGTCCAAGAAATCATTCCCAGGCTTTCCTACCGAGTCACAGAAGGGCCTGCCCAACAGGTTATGGTGTCCGTCCGGAATCATCTTCTGAGCGTCTCACAGGTAAGCGCCCTCATCCTGCAGCACATCGAAAAACTCGCTGATAAAGTCGCCGGACAGCATGTCCCCCAAGTCGTAGTCACTGTTCCGGCCAATTTCAACGAAGCACAGCGGGCGGCCACCAGGCAGGCCGCACGCCTCGCAGGCCTGGATGTACTCCGAATCATCAATGAACCCACTGCGGCGGCGCTTGCCTACGGCCACGGAATGGACGAAAGCAAGACGATCCTCGTCTATGACCTCGGAGGCGGAACATTCGATGTCACAGTCCTGCGTGTGAGCCGCGGCATCTTCGAGGTGCTAGGGACGGCGGGAGACACCCATCTGGGCGGCGATGACCTGGACGAACGCCTCACCGAAGCGATGGTCGAAGCCTTCATGCAGCAGCATCACTACGACCTTAATATGAACGAAATGGCCATATTGAGACTTCGGTCCGTAGCGGAAAAGGCGAAATGCACCCTCTCCGACAAGGAGTCGCTGGCCGTGCATGTCCGGGAACTCGCCTACGGTCCCGGAGGCATTTCCCTGGACCTCGAATACCGGGCGACGCGTGACAGACTCGAAGGATTGGTGGCCGACCTAGTCGAACGCACCATAGGAATTTGCGACGAAGCCATGACGCTCGCTCAACTCCGAACCGACGCGGTGGACGAAATCGTCCTCGTGGGTGGCATGACCAGGATGCCTTTGGTGCAGCGCTCCGTCACCTCCTTCTTCAGCCGCAAGCCCGTCACGTCGATCAATCCCGACGAAGTGGTCGCCGTGGGAGCCGCCATTCAGGGAGCATCCCTGCTCGGGACGCTCCCCGCATCCCAAGGACACGTGCCGAGCCTGCTGTTGGACGTGACGCCACGGACCCTCGCCGTGGCGACTGTGGGAGGATTCTGCCAGATCCTCATCCCCCGCAATGCACAGATTCCAACAGAGCACACGCGCACCTTCACCACCGGAGCCGACTATCAAACGGCAGTAACCATTCGCGTATGTCAGGGGGAGCACCGACGATTCGAGAAAAACGTCATGTTAGGCGAACTTCGCCTGGAGGGGCTCCGGCCCGCACCTCGCGGCGAGGTGCGTATCGCCGTGACATTCGAGATCGATTCCGACGGCCTGCTCAAAGTCTCCGCTCGTGACCAGGACAGCGGTGAGATCCAAAGTGCTGCCATGAGAGTCGTTGCTGTCGATGAAGACAACGATAGCGCCTGGGGAACCGATGGACAGCCGCCCCTGGTCGATGAGGATATATTGGGGCAACTTCCCGATGACGAGGGAACCCGATCATGACCATGGACCAAACCAACTTGGCCAACCAGGTACGGCCTCTCGTCGAGCGCCTTCATCGTGATCTCGATCGTCTCAGCTACTATCAACTTTTGTCCGTCGGAAGGACGGCGTCAACCACAGCCATCCAACAAGCTTTCTATCGCAGAGCCGTTCTGCTCCATCCTGACCGACACTTCCGCCTCGACGACGCAGAACTCAAGGCCAAAATCAACACGGTCTACAAACGCATCTCTGAAGCCTACCGCGTCCTTTCGACGCCACCGCTGAGGACGCTCTATGACAGCCGACTCCTCCAGGGACAACTGCGGCTTCAGCAAAAAGACGATGAGTCACAAAGTTGAGCTTTACATGAGCTAGAACCTCGCCTAAGATGGCAAAAAAGTGCTTGTTGTATCATGGCAAAACTCATCAATCTAACGGTCACACCACCGAAGGAATACCTGCTCGAGGCACTAAACACCCTGGGCAGGCATCCGGATAACAGTATTCAAATTCTGGACCGAATCATTTCCAAGGAACACGCCCAAATTTTCGTGTCCCCGGACGGTCGGTATATCCTCCGAGACCTCGGCAGCCTCAACGGAACCTATGTCAAGGGCGATCGGGTCACGGAACGAATCCTGGAAGATGGCGATGAAATCAGCATGGGCTCGACGAGACTCGCCTTTCGGGCCAGTGACGTCCTTCCTCAGATCCAGAGCCAAGTGACCATTTCTCCACCAGAACTCGTCGAGAGTCAGATCCATCAAAAGATCGACGCTCAGGCGAGCCGCGAGTTTCTCTCCGAGAAAGACATCTACGACGTCAGTGTCCTGAGGCGTGATTACGAAAAGCTGCGCGTCGCTTACGAGGTCGGGCGGTTCTTGAGTCTCGAACTGAACCTTGATTCCCTCCTGACCAAGATCCTCGACAAGGCGTTCGACATCCTTCCTGCTGATCGTGGCGTCATCCTCCTAATGAATCAGAAAACCGATGCATTGGAGCCCACTGTTCTCAAACGGCGCAACGAACGACCGGGTCCATCTGCCGAAATCGTCATCCCGCGGAGCATTCTGTCAGAGGTCGTGCAGCACCGAGCCGCAGTGCTGTCCTCGGACGCCCTGATGGATGCCCGATTCAAAGGCGCCCACTCTGTCATCATGCAGGGCATCCGCTCCACCATGAGTGTGCCTTTGCTGTGGCACGATGAATTCCTCGGCGTGATCCACGTAGACTCTCAAATCGCCACGAGCGCCTTCACCGAGAAGGACCTCCAGATTCTGACGAGCATCGCAAACCAGGCGGCAAACGCTATCGAAAATGCGCGGCTCGCACAGAACATCGAGAAGGAAGCTGCAACGAGGGCCCAACTGGAACGGCTCTTGTCCCCCAATATCGTCGACGAAATCGTCTCCGGAGCCATGCGTCTGGAGCAGGGCGGCGAACTTCGTGAAGTGACGATTCTCTTTGCGGACATCCGGGGGTTTACCTCCATGTCCGAACGCAAACCCGCCGCCGAGATCGTCCACATCCTCAATGAATACTTCGAAGCCATGGTCGATATCCTCTTCCAACACGAGGGCACATTAGACAAATACGTCGGTGACGAAATCATGGCTCTTTTCGGTGCGCCCGTTCCTGTACCCGATGGCCCGATTCGAGCCGTCGAATGCGCCGTAAACATGATGCGTTCGCTTCGTGAATTGAACCGCACGAGGCAATCCGAAGGCCAGGAGGCCATCCAAATTGGCATTGGAATCAACACCGGACAGGTGGTTTGCGGCGCTATTGGAACGTCCAAAACCATGCAGTACACGGTGGTCGGCGACCCGGTGAACCTGGCAAGCCGCCTCTGCTCCCTCGCCAAACCCGGCGAGATCCTCATTTCCCACCAGACCCAGGTCCATTTGGACGACCGATTCGAAATGGTCAGTCTGCCGCCGGTCAAGGTTAAGGGCAAAAGAGACGCCATCACGGTCTACAACGTGACCAATCTCAAGGACGGCCGATGGCAGACCGAACTCACGTCGCCCATTCCCCCCAAGCCCCAAACCTGACCCCGACAGCCCCGACGCCAAAACAATTTTTCAATCGGAGGGGCGTAGACAACAGCATGGCCGTAACATGGCGCGCGATGATACGGGCCCAGACACAAATAGCGGTCACCGCGTCTCACGACGAAGGGAGATGACAAGACCGGATCGGGATACGGCTGAATGAGCCCCTACTGCGCGATGGTCAATCCGAGCTGACGACGCACTTCGAAGTACTCCTCACTCACGCTATAGAGCACCAGGTCGCCAATCTTCTGCTCCAGGGAGAGACCGCCGACCGGTACGGCCGCCCGATCCATCTGCCGCAGCACGTTCGCCGCAACGGGAAGGTCGTTGCAGACCACGAAACCGGCGCGGTTCGCCGTCAATTCCGCAGCGGTAAGCCATTGGGTCAGATCCACCGCCCCCGGGTTCTCCATGAGCTTCTTGCTCAAAGACTGCAGCAGTGGCAACTGCGTCGGCTGGATGAATTTCTGCAGGACCTTCACGTACTGGTCCACGCTGGCGGGATCGATACCCGGCAAAGAAAGCTGCGGCGCGACCAACTTCATCGCAGCAAACAGGAGCACCTTGAGCAGACCAGGAGTCAACTGGGGTACCACTCGCAAAATGAAGTGCTCCGGCCTGAAAAAACTCAACTCCTTTGCAATCGCAAAAACGAGTTCCTTGTCGTTTCTGCCATGAAGCAGGTTTTGTCCTGCGATGCAGAATGGCCGAAGTTGTCCCTTTTCCAGGGCACAGGCCGACATGAACCCAATGGGCTGATCCGGTTTGAGATACAGGTCCGGGTTCACCTCCAAATTGAGCACCTGAGATGCGTAGTTGAACAGCTTGGAGAACATGAGCTGGTCCGTGGCCAAATCGCGTCGCTCCTTCAACTTGAGGCGATAATGTTTCAGCGGGTGCCCAATGGCAGCCCCCAAAGCCGGCGCCACAAGGGCAAAGATACCGCTGATGATGCGAGCCTCGTCAGGATGGAAAATGTTACGGGTCCACAGTTCGCCTCCAACCCGCTGTCTCGCCCGAACCAGGCCCTTTTGGCGATACTCCTCGAAAAGCTGCGTTTCCTGGGGATCCGCTTTTCGATGGAAGGCTAAAGCCGAAGCAACGCACCAGGCCTTGTCGTACTGACGGGCCTCTCGATATACGGAGAACAACTTCTTGTAGACCTCCACCCGCCTCGGATCCGACTTGAGAATGACCTGATACTCACCAATGGCCTTGGTGAGCGCTTCGGGGGTCCCGACCATCTCATAGAGTTCTGCAAGGATTTGATGCCTCTGAATGTTCCCCGTCTCCAGTTTGGCCGCCACGTCGAAGGCTGCAATTGCATTCTCATAATTGTGCAGCCGAGTGCGGTAGATCTCGCCGAGGTTATGCCAGAGCATGGTGAGGAGCGGCACATTCTTGTCTTGGGGCATCCGCTTGATCATGGCGCGATAATTTCGTTCCAGAGCCTTCCAATCCTTCTTTTGCGTACAGACTCGATCAATGGCCTGGAAGGCTTTGAGGTGCTCCCAATTGTCGTCCAGAGTCTTGTTGAAGTACTCGACCGCCTCATCGAGCGCCTTGAGTTCGTCTCGGTAGATCGCAGCCGCCGTATATGAATACTTGGCCCGAATGGCCGGGTCACTCTCCATCTCGATGAACCGATCGATCACGCCGATGGCCTTCTTCCATTGCTTCGAGTCGTAATACCGTTCGAGCACCTTCTGTAGGACGCTGTGGTCGTCGGGATCGATGTCGATGGCCTCTTGATACGCGGCAATGGCCTTCTGTGAATTGTTCAGCCGATCGTTGTAGATGTCACCGATGTCTTCGAGAAGGGTGAACCGCTCCCTGGCATCCAGGTCATTGTTGAGAAGAGCACGCTTTGCATGGATGACCGCTTCCCAGTCCTTTCGCTTCGACTGGAGATCGATGACGGCCAACAGCGTTTCTTTGTGCCCCGGATCCACCTCCAGGGCCTTCTCATACATATTGAGCGCCTTCTTGGTCTCGCCAAGTTGGAGCTTGATGTTTCCGAGACGATAGAAGATGTCCGTGATCTCTTGGTCCGCCTGTGCCTCTCGATGGTGAACCAGGATGGTCTGGTAGACCTTGAAGGAACGGTCCCATTGCTCTTGGTCGTAGAGAATCTTCGCCATGCCCTTCAAGGTCGGCAGATGGGTGGAGTCTAAATCGTACGCCATCTGATAGAACTTGAGCGCCTTGTCAGCATTGCCAAGCTCATGGGCCGTCTTCGCGGCGCGATAGTAGAGCTGCGAAAGAGCGCGATTGTCTTTGTCTTCGCTCTTGCGCACCAGCATGTCCAAGATTGGCTCAAGGTCTTCGTATCGCCCATCCTCGAAATAAAGGTTGGAAAGGGGCTCTGCGGCCGCCACATGTTCTGGGTCCACTTCAAGCACCTTGGCCAGCAGTTCCATGGCGGTTTCGCGATCCTCGATCCGTTCGAGGTAGATCATGCCCGCCTCATGGAGCAGGCTCGTGCGGTCCAAAAGATTGTTCGTATGTTCCTCGGCGGTCACCATCATCTTGGCAGCCTTGAGCCATTCCGAACGCCCCTTGTAGATGTCGGTCAGTGCGGTCATGGAAGGCACATAGGCAGGATTCAACTCCAGGGCGCGCATGTAGTTCATCTCGGCGCCCTCCACGTCACTCATGGCCTCCTCGAGAATGTGGCCCATTCGATGGTAGAGTTCCACCTGCTGATCTGGATCGTCGATGAGGCGCGCCAGGCGCTGCAGCATCTCCAGCGCATTGTCCCAATCGGAAACCTGCTCCAGGAGGCGACTCAATGCCATCAGGGCGTCCACGTGACTGTCGTCATAGTCCAGAATCGCTCGATAGGCATCGATGGCTCGGTCCACATCGTGGAGCTGACGTTCCAGGATATCCCCCATCATGCGGGACAATTCGATACGGTCCGCAGGGGAACTGATGGCGTTGATATGCTTGTCGTATGTATCGACCAGATCCTCCCAGCGGCCCTCCTGCCGGTAGAGGCGTTCCAGACTCGCATAGGCGCGGTCGTCCGTCTCATTGATCAGCAGGATCTTCTCGTGGCATTCCGCCGCTCGGTCCACCTTGTCGAAGTGCTCTTCCCAAACCGCTGCCATCTGGCGATACTTGCCGACACGCTCGTCGTCCGTACCCACGTAGTCTAATTCCTGCTCCAGAACGTCGAGGTACTCCTCCATCTGGCCCGTCTTTTCATAGAGCCGTTCGAGGGCCTTGAGTGCATCCAAATTCTGGGGGTCCACCTCCAGGATGTCTTTGTAGGCGCTGATCGCCTTGTAGGCGTCGTCGAGCCGATCCTCGTACAGTTCTCCAATGGCCATCTTCTGCTCAATCACCCTGTCCGTCTCGGTGGTCAAATCCACCTTCCGCTTCAGGATGTCGATCAAAGGATCCCACTGCTGATAGGTCCGATAGAGCCGCTCCAGCGCTGCCAGCGCCCCTTCGTTGTTCTGGTCGGCCTCCAAAGCCTTCTGATAGGACTGAATGGAAAGCTGCATGGCCTGATTCGGGTCAATCATGGAGGCCAACTTGTCCTCGTACAGGTCGGCGAGAGCCAGGTAAACCTCGGCCAACTTCACTGGATCGTCTTCCAAGTCGGCCAATCGGCCCAAGGTTTGAACCAACTCGGGCCACTGCATCTGGGTGCGAAAATAGTCCGCAAGCCCCGAAAGGGCGTCCTTGTTGTTCGGGTCGAGTTGCAGGGCCTGCTGCAGCGATGCCATGGCATAGTCAGGGCGACTCAGTTTCGATGCGTACCACCGCCCAATCTTCACGAGCAGGTTGCACTTCACCTGAACGTCGGTCTCTTCCTCAGCTTTTTCGTTGTACTGGGTGAGAAGCTCGTTCCAGCGATTCGTGGCCGTGGCGAGTCGCTCCAGCTCCTGGGCTGTTGTTTCATTCGTATAATGCAACGCGAAGGCCACCATCAAATACTCGAAGGCAGACCCGAGGTCCGGCGGGTCCATGTTCTCTTCAAAAATCTTCCCGATCTCGTGGAGCGTCGCCACCTGATCGTCCACCGAGGGTAAATAGGCCAGACGCCGTTCGAGCACCTTGACCAAACCACCCCACTCCCAGTTCTCTCGATAGATCCGTTCGAGATGCTCACTTGCCAATTCGTGAGAAGCATCGACTTCCAGCACGCGTTCGTACACCGTGGCGGCCTTCATGGGCTCGCCGACTTTATCCTCCCAGATACTGGCCATCTGCATGAGGATATCGATTTGGTCCTGAGCCTCTTCCAGTGCAGCGACCTTCCGCTCCAGAACCGAAATGCACTCCTCCCAACGCATCTCTTGGGTAAAAAGGGTTTCCAACTCACCCAATGCCTTGAAATTCGCAGGATCCAGGTCGAGGACCCGCTGCCAGGCCTCGATGGCATCGTCGGGGCGCATGAGCACTGCGCCCTGGAGCTCACCGAGTTGGGAATACAGGTCCAAAAGCTGTTCATCCGACAGGTCGGCCACCGTCGTCCCCAGATCCACCAACCGGTACAGGGTTTCGCTCAGTTCCTCCCAGGCCTGAATCTGTCGATACAGTGCCGCAACCGCATAGAGCGCATCCACGTTGGTGGGGTCCAGGTCCAGAATACGATGGAAGGTATCGATTGCCTCACGATCCTGATTGAGTCGATCGCGCAACACGCCACCCAGCCGATAATACAAACGGATCCGGCCGTCGTCGGAATCCACGGCGTCCACCTGGCGCTCCAAAACCTCGACCAGTTCCTGCCACTGCTCGGCGTCTTCGTACAGGTCCGCCAAAGCATCGAAGGCCACCGGATCGTCTCCTCGAAGATCCAAAACCTGGTGCCACTTCTGCTTCGCATCGTCCGGCGCATCCAGGGCATCCGACGCGATTTTCGCCATCCGCGCGTAGCACTCGGCCATTTCCGAGTCACTGGCCGCGACATCAAGCATCTGCTCGTAAACTCCGTAGAGTTCCTTCCATTGCTCACGCTGGAAGTAGATCTTCTCCAGGCCTTCGAGCGCCTTGAGATTGCGCATCTCCTCGTCCAGCACTGCCTTGTAGGCCGTCACCGCAGCATCGAGGTTCTCAAGGAAAACCTCCTGCAACTCGGCGATACGGAACTGGAGTTCGATGGCCTCGTCCGGTCCGTCGGCAACCTTCACCCGACGTGCGAGCACATCTGCCAACTCCTCATGCATCTGGGCCCGACTGTAGAGCCGATCCAAACCGCTCAGTGCATCAACCTCATCCGGGTCGATCCGCAGGACCCTGAGCAACGCCTCCTCACAGCCCGCCTGATCGTTCGTGTGGAGTTCACAGACCGTCGCCTTGCGAAGCAGCACCCTCTTGACGAGCCCTTCCTCGTCGGTACGCCCGGAGGCCACCTTTTCATAGACTTCGGCAAGCTCATCCCAGGATCCTGTTTCCTCTGCCAGTCGTTCCAATTCCTCGGTGGCCAACTCACTCGTGGGGTCCTCGACGAAGCCGCGGCCCCACCAACGGAACGCCTCCACCTTGTCGAAAAGCTGCTGCTCACAGATTTCCGCGATGCGCTGAACGGAAGCCATCCGGTCCACGAGATCTTCGACCTGACCGAGCAGGACCTCAAGCACCTTGACGAGTTTTTCCCACTCGCCCCCTTGAGTGTAAAGGGGCTCGACGATCCGACCAATCTCCTGCTGCTTCACGCCCTCGGCAAATAGGAGTTCCAGGGCGGACAGGGTTCCTGTGTGTTCAGGGTCGATGTCCAGGACCTCACGGTAGCACTCCAGGGCGTTGTCCATGTCCCCAAGGTTCTGTTCGTAGACCTGCCCCAACCGGAACTGCCCAGCGATGATCTCGTCATCGGTGTTGGCCATGCTGATCTCTCGACGCAACACCTCGGTGAGAGATTCCCACTTCTCGAAGCGCTGGAACAGTCGATCCAATGCTTGAATCGCGGGCACAGATTCTGGATCATGCTCTAACGCCCTCTGGTACTTTTCCACAGCCCCATCGAGTTCATCGAGTTCCTCCTCATAGACCCGAGCGATGCGCAGCAAAATGTCCACCTGCAGCGACGAATCCAGGATCTTGTCCAACTGCGCTTCATAGACATCGGCAAGCTCGGCCCACTTGTCCGCATTTCCTGCGAGACGTTCGAGCTGAGCAAGCGTCTGCTCGTCCGTGGGATTCTCCTGGAATGCCCTGGAAAACGCTCCGAACGCGCTCACCGCATCGTCGAGTTGCTGTTCATACAGGTCTGCCAACGTATGAAGGTGTTCCACCTTCTGAACCGAGTCCTCCACATGGGCGACCAGCACCTCATAAATGGCGGACAACTTTTCCCATTCCAGCTCGTCACGATAGACAGGCTCGAGAACCTGCGCAGCCAGCATCGGCTCGGTATCTCCGTGAGCGATGCGTTCGAGGGCTGCCAAAGTCGGCTCATGGGTCGGATCCAGGGACAGAACGTCACGATAGGTATCCACCGCACGCCCCAAGTCGCCCATCTGCTGTTCCCACAGGGCACCGATGCGATGTCTCAACCCGACGACCTCCGCCGTTCCTGCGGCCAAATCCACTTCCCTTTCCAGAATACTGAGCAATTCGTACCAGTTTTCCGCCTGGAAATAGAGCCGGTCCAAAGCCTGAATCGCCTCGAGGTCTTCCCCGTCGATGTCCAGAATCGACCGATACGTCTCAATGGCCCGATCCAGGTCATGCAGCTCTGCATCGTAGACCTGCCCGAGCACGTACAGCATCCGCTTCCGGTCTTCATCCGTCGCCGCAAGCTCAGCCTTTTTCAGGTACACGTCCTTGAGATCTTCCCAGCGCCCCTGTCCCACATAAAGACCTTCGAGTGCATCCAGTGCCGTTTCGTCGGCTTCATCGATCTCAAGCACCTTCCGGTACGTCTCAACCGCTGCCGCCTCATCTTCGATTTCTTCACTTTGGATGCGCGCCGCCCGATAGCACAGTCGCTTCTTCTCATCGATGTCCGAGACAATCTCCATCTTCTTCAGCAACACGCCCACGAGTTGCTTGGAATCATCCGTCCGCGTAAAAAGTTGCTCAAGGGCATTCGCTGCTTCGATGTATTGCGGGTCCTGCTCAAGCACCTTAAAGTACGCTGCACCAGCACGCTCCGAATCATCCACTTGAGTCTCGAGAATCTGCGCCACTCGCATCCAGATCCCGACCGCCAAAGTCGGATCCATGCTCTCTTCCACCTGGGCTTCATAGAGTTCGACCAAGGCCTCCCAGTTGCCCAGTTCCCGAGTGATCCGCTCCAAGCGCTGACGCGTTTCTTCCTGGGCAGGATCCTCGGCAAGAGCACGACCATACGCATTGAACGCGGCCTGGGCGTCATCGCCAGCGATCTCGTAGAGCTCTCCAATCTGATGCAGATACTCCAGCTTCTTCGCCGGCTCATATGCATGATGGACCATCACTTCGTAGACCCGGACTGACTTCTCCCATTCGTCCCGCATTCGGTAAATGGGTTCGAGCACCTCTGCCACTGAAAGCTGGTACTCCTCGCTATCCAGCAATGATTCAAGAGCTTGGATCGCCAGGTCGTTTTCCGAGTCCAAGTCGAGGATGCGGCGATAGGTCTCGATCGCCGCGCCGATTTCATCGAGATACTGCAACCGAAGGGCCGCCAACCGGTTCAACAGTTCGACCTGGGCCGGCACGTCGTCTTCGGCCAATTCGAGCTGTCGAGCCACGTTATCCGCCAATTCCCGCCAGGCTTCTTTTTTCGTGTACAACCGATCGAGCGCCCTGAGTGCATCACGGTTCTCCGGAGACGCCGCAACGATCTCCCGATAGGTCTGCACCGCCGCATCCGTATCGTCGAGCATCTCCTCCTGAAGATACGCAATCTGGAACAGAAGGCGAAGCCGTTCGTCCGGGTCGGTGGAAAGGTCGACCTTCCGCGCATACACATCCAAAAGCGCCGGCCATTGCTCCTTCTTCGTGTAGAGCTTTTCAAGGGCATCGAGGGTGCCCGCATCGTCCGGATCGATGTCCTGCGCCTTCCGGTACGCCTCGACCGCTTTGTCCGGCTCCTCGAGCCTTGTGTCATAGACATCCGCCACATAGGTCAAAAGCCCACGTTTCACGGACGATGCCGCATCCCCTTCGATGGCCTGCTCATAGAGGTCGACCAGGGCCTGCCAGTTTTCTTCGATTTCACAGATCCCGACCAAAGCGGCCTGAGCCTCCGCTCTCGAAGCATCCTGCTGGAAGGCACGACTATAAGCATCGAAAGCTCTGTTCGTGTCTCCCAGACTCTGCCCCCAGAGGTTTCCTATCTTCAGGAGCAAGTCCACCCGCTGGGTTGCATCTTCGGAACCGCCCGCTTGAATCTCCAGCACCGCGATCAAAGACTCCCATTCCACTGCGGCTTCGTAGATTGGCTCCAAAATCTTGGACGCCTCCAACTTCAAATCTGGGTCTTCGAGGCACAGTTCCAGAGCCTTCCGCGCCTCCTCGTGGGCTGAATTGAGGTCCAAAATCTCGCGATATTGTTCGACCGCCTGCCCCGCATCACCCAAGTAGGCTGCCTTGAACTGTCCCAGGCGGTATTTCAGCGTACAGACCTCGGAAACCTCATCCTCGGAAACGAGCAAAAGCTGGCGTTCGATGACGTCTGCAAGTCCCTCCCACGCTTCACTCGCCTCATAAAGTCGATCCAGAGCCCGCAGTGCCTCCAGGTCGTCTCCCATGTCGAGGACGGCACGATAATGGGCGATCGCCTCCTGGGGCTTTCCGACGTGCTTCTCGCAAATCTCCGCCATGGAAAACAGGATCCGCTTGCGCCGGTCCTCGTCGGAGGCAAGAGTCAGCATTCGCTCATAAATGTCCAGTAGACTATCCCAGTCCTCGATTCCCCGATAGAGTCGTTCGAGGGAACCAAGCGCAGCCTCTTCCTCGGGCGCTATCTCCAGAATTGCCTTCGTCGCCTCGATGGCCTTGGTGGCGGCATCAAGCTTCTGCTCATACACTTCCGAGATGACCCGACGAACAGGAAGAGAAGCGGCCGGATCGCTAAACTTGTCACAGGCCTGCTCGTAGCTCGCCACGAGTTCGGCCCATTGGCCCGTCACCCCGGCCAATCGTTCGATCTCCTCCCGCAGCGACCCGTCCTCCCAGGAATCTTCAAATGCCTGAAGCATTTTCGTCATGGCAGCCGCAGGATCCCGCAGACTGCTCTCATACAGCCCTGCCAATGTCCGCATTCGCTCCAGTCGCATGTCGCGGTCTTCGGTGTGGTCAGCCTGGATCTCGAGCACCCGAGCCAATTTCTTGTAGTTCTTTGCCTGCTCGAAAATGGGAATCAACGCTTCTGCTGCATCCAGATTTTCCGGATCGATCCCCAGAATCTTGTCATACGCTCCCACGGCGCGCTCCGGCCGATCAACCTTCTCCAGCCACAGAGAGGCAATCTTGAAATACAGCTTGAGTTGGACCGGCTTTTCCTCCTCGTTCACCTGCCGATCCAGAACCCGAATATATTCCTCCCAGTTTTCCAACTCCGAATAGAATGCATCAAGAGCCTCCCAATCCTTTTCGGCAAGGTACAGCTTCTTGAGTGCATCCTGGGCACGACGATTCTGCGGATCGTGGACGAGCAGACGCTTCCAGGCTTCGATCGCTCGTGCTCTGTCTTCGAGCCGGTCTGTGAACAAGACCCCCAGCTCGAGACAGACCTCGATCACTTTTGCCGGATCATCGACGTGTTCGACCCGCTGCTCCAGCACAGTTGCGAGCTTTCCCCAACTCTTTTGACGCTTGTAGAGCTGTTCAAGGTGCTCCAACGCCTCGGCATTGCCCGGTGCCAGATCCAGAACCTTCTCCCAAAGACTGACCGCCAACTCGGGCTTGCGGAGTTTTTCGGTTGCCAGTCGCGCAACTTCGAGACTTCTCGAAAATCGGGCCTGTTCGTCCTCCGCCTGATCGATTTCACGTTCGTAAACGTGAATGAGTTTTTCCCAATCGCGGCGTTTCTCGTACAACCGCTTCAGGGCTGTGAGCGCTTCGACGTTCGTGGGCTGAAACTCGAGGACGGCCTCGTACGAATTCACCGATTCTGCATGCGTGTTCCGTTCTTCGTAGAGCTTCGCAATCTCTAGATACACGGCGGCCTTGTCCTGCGGTTCGCTCACCGCCTCGGCCTTCTGCTTGAGCACTTTGATGAGGTCCGTATACCGTCTGGCCGCAGCGAGGTGCTCTGCAGCCTCGTCCAAAATGCGCAGGTCCGTGGGATCCACGACAAGCAGCTTCTTGTAGCACTCAAGCACCTTCACATCGAGCTTCATATGATTCTTGTAGATGTCGATGAGCTCGAACATGATAGCGCGCTGCCGATTCTTCATCTCCTCAGGCACTCGCTTGAACGCATCATTCAGGGCGTCGACCGCACCATTCCAGCGGCCAAGATCCTTTTGCACCCTGGCCAGTTCAAGCCTCGGAAGAATGGCCTCGGGAGCTGCCTGTACCGCCTTACGCCAACTCTCGGGGGCGCGCTCAGGCTTCTCCGCCTCCGCCTCCCTGGCGGCATCGATGAGCTTTTGCTGCTCGTCGCTGTAGGTCTCTTCGATTTGCTCCAGTTCGTGCTCCGCAACGGTGTTGGTATCCTGCACTGCCTCCGCCTCCTGTGTTAGAAATCTCCGAATCCCTGCAGCCGAAGCGCCCGCCCAAATCCTCCCAGACAACCCCATCTGTCTCCAAGACCAGCGTCCGACAGACCTTGTTCCGCACAAGCTCCTGACAACACACAGCAGGCCCCTACGATGACCTCGGTCACTTGCCACGAATTCGCTGCGCCCTGCCGATTTCCTGTCGTGGGCATCATGGAATGATATCCTCCCAGAGTCACTGGGAAAAGAGGGACAAAGAACAGGCTATCTATATCATAGAACGATTTTTTGATCCAAGGGAAAAAGCAGATCCGAGGCTTGTTTGGAGAGGCTTTTCACGCGACCGACGGAGGATCGAAACCCCGCATCATACCCCGCCAGGCTTGAAGTTGAACGGATACTTCACGATGACGATGCCGCCTTCGGGCTTCGGGAACTTCCATCGTCGGACCGCAGATCGAATGCAGGCCTCAGTGCCAGGATGGTGCAGCGACGAGGACACGATCCCAACGCTGCTCACCCGGCCGGTCTGGCTGATGACGAACTGCACCTTCACCTGGCCGGCCAGCCTCTTATTCGAGGCCAGACCACGGCTCACGTAACAGTACCGAATCTCGTTCAGATGCCTACGGATGACCCGCCGGATGATGCTCTTATCCAGCGACCCCTGGACCGCGGCCGTCCCGGCATAGACCCGAACCTTACCGGCATGGTGGCGTCCAATCCCATACCCGCCGCCGCTGCCCCCACCGCCGAATCC
>JAGGXR010000045.1 GCA_021162935.1 Deltaproteobacteria bacterium | reverse complement strand
AGTATCGAAAAGCGCTGGAAGCCAAGCACCATCCCTCCATCATTTTCAACATCGGCCAGTGCCACCGACAACTCGAAAACTGGAAGAAGGCGCTCTTCTCCTATCAGCTCTTTCTCTCGGAGCGACCCAACGCCTCGAACCGCACCGAGGTAGAGCAATGGATCGCTGCCATGAAGGCGGCCATCGCCAAGCAGCAGGCCGCCAATGCCCCCGGCAAAGTATCGATCACGAGCACACCGTCGGGCGCCACGATCCACGTGGACCAACCAACGGGCAGACCGGCGGGCACGAGCCCGGCCGTCCTGACCCTCAAGCAGGGAGCCCACGTGCTCTTCCTTTCCTTGGCTGGATACCAACGGGTCCAACGATTCATCACCGTCAAGGCCAATAAAATCGCGGCCATCAACTTTGCGCTTCCCAAGAAGGTGGCGGCGAGCACCGTTGGAAGAATCTCGGTGACGACCACGCCGTCAGGCGCCACAATCCACGTGGACAACCCGACCGGCAAGCCGGCCGGCACAAGCCCAATGGTTCTCAGCCTTAGACATGGAGAGCACGTGCTGTTCTTCACCATGGCCGGACACAGGAACGTGCAACGGGTCGTGAAGGTCAAACCGAATGCCATCGTGGCGGTCGACGTCACCATTGCTCCCATTGCGTCGCCTGCGAAATCAAGACCGGCGGCTATCGTTCAGACACCGATCGCGCCAAAGAGGCACAGATACAAGCCGTACAGGAAACGTTGGTGGTTCAAGATGGGCGTCTCATTGACGTCCGTATTTGGAGGCCTGGCAATCGGGCTCGGATCGGTGGTTCTCCACTACTATCGAAAAGACTGGCAAGACCCGAACTCCGTGCACGACCTGTCCACATACCATGGCCTTCGAAACCTGGCTGCCGTCGTCGATGGTCTGATCGGAGCGGCCGCACTGAGCGCCATCGGCACGACCATCGGCGCCATCCTGGTCTGGCGGAAGCACAAACGAAAAGAAAAGCAGAAGCGAACCACGCTGATCACGCCCACCTGCGGCCCTGGCGGCTGCGGCGTCCTGGTCCAGGGACGATTCTGATGGACCGATCAGACCTTGGTTCGCCCAAACAATTTTGGATCATTCGGCCAACCGTCGAGCCCGTTGGAGGTACGAACATGCGACAGAAACGACACGACATCGCGACGCACAGGATTCGGTCCATCGGTTCTGGGGTGGCGCTGCTCGTGAGCATGTTCTTCCTGCCCAGCCCAGGCTGCGAACTCATCTGCCCACTCAACACAGATGGACGTCTGTGCCAGAATCACATCTGCGAGCCTGGGGAAAACTGCAAGATATGCCCAGAAGATTGCGGACAATGCACTGACCAATACGATGACCACCCCGATGGGATATGCACAGCCCCAGAAAACGCCATCAACGATCCGGACGAGTGCTCCTGCGGCAACGGGTCGTGCGACATCGACGAAAACTGCGAGACCTGTCCAGAAGACTGTGGTGATTGCCAGTACGCGACTGGCGCACCAGACGATTCCTGCCAGTCCGGTTCCGGTGAAGACCTGAAAAACGCCCCAAAAGATTGCGGCTGCGGCGATGGCACGTGCGATCCCGCGTCTTCCGAAAACTGCATGACCTGCCCCCAAGACTGCGGACGGTGTCATTGCACGAATCGGGCAGATGAAGACGGAAACTGTGATCCGTCTGACAATGCCGTCACCTGCCCTCAAAACTGCCACTGCGGCAACGGAACCTGTGACCCCATGGAAAGCCACGACAACTGTCCCAACGACTGTCCTTGATCGGCTCGTTCGCACCGTCGCCGCCCCCAGGCGGACAGGAATCCTCAGTGGCCTCGGCGGGCACGAACCACCTGGAGGTTCCGCTTGGCCTCTGAGTGATTCGGACGGATCCGCAAGACCTTCTTGTACATGGCCTCGGCCCGGGCGAGCTGGCCTGCCTTGAAATAGGCGTTGCCCAATCGCACCATGGTCGAAACCCGTCGGGAACGTTTCAGGGAACGTTTCAGATACGAAATGGCCTTGCCGTACCGACCGCGCTCAAAGGCGACCCGACCGAGCCCGGCCAGGGCGGAGGCGTTGCCCCCATCGAGTCGCAGGGCCTTGGAATAATGCACGGCCGCATCGGATAGGTTGCCGTTCGACAAGGCCTTGCGCCCAAGGGCATCCTCCTGCCGCGCCTGCTCGTGGCGGTCCGGTCCAACTGCAGCATCTGGGGTCGTGGCTGGCTGCGGTTGCATGCCGTGGCCGTTGTGGTCACCGTTCGAATCCCGAGGTGGCCTGGGCAGGCCGTCGCCATGCCGCGCATGGGACGGACGGCCTCGGCCTGGACCTGTCGGCCCGTGAGCGTTCGCACCGGGCCGAGAAGGCGGCGCCACGAGTTCGTCTCCAGGCACCACCAACAAAGTTCCGCTCCCGGCTTCGTGACCGGCGGCCGGACTGGGAGAGGCGCCAGGCCCCGAATCTTGCGAAGTCGCGACCGGGCCGGCGTCAGGTGGTTGCGTTGCAAGGCCGCTCCCGTCGGCCCCTCGGCCGGAAGCGACCTGCGTCTTCCCATTCTCTTCCGCCGAAGATGCCCGAGTTTTTTCGGACTTGTTCCTGCCGTAGACGACCAGAAGAATGATCAGAATGCCGATCAGCCCCACGGCCGCCCCGACGACCCATAGAATCGACCGCTTCGGTCCCACCGGCCCCGCCAGGCCGGCCCGATCGTACATGGTCGGTAGGACATGCTCCGTATCCTGATCGTCGTCACCACTTCCCCCTGAATCCAGCATGGCCGCCAACCGGGCCTGCGCCTCCTCGCCTTCGGCGTACCACATCTGGCTCATGGTCGGATCGATCTTCTGCTCCGGCTCCCCCCCCTGTTCGGATTCGCCACCCGATTTGGATTCGCCACCCGGTTCGGATTCGCCACCCGGCTTTGCTTTGCCATCAGCCTCTTCTGTCTTGCTATCGGCCTGCTGCGGCGTTGAGCCCTGCACGACATCTTGGACGCCGTCTGGCTGCTGCGCCCCTGCTGATTCTGGCTCCTCATCCGAAATGGACTTCGGGGCAACGGCCCCGGTCAGAGTCGCATCTGGCCGCAACGAGGGTCTCTGACCAGGCGTCCAGTCCCCTGTTTGGGATCCGGCCTTGGACGCACCAGTCGGAGTCTCCATTGAACCAGCCGCCGCCGCCCTGTCGGGCTGCCCCTGCCCACTGACCACCTCCTTTGGAATCGATGGCTCCGCTGGAACTGATGACGTAGGCTGAACGGAACCTCCATCCGATTGTACACCTGATGGGTGCTTCTGACTGAGGTTTTCCCCTGACTTCCCACTCAGCGCCTGCTTTGTGCCCTTTCTTGGTTCTGACTTCCCACTTTCTTTTTCAACCAACGAGGAGGAGGCGCCCGCGGCTTTGGCCACCATATCCCGGACGGGAGCGCCGATGCCGATCACGGTCTTGTCCGGCGCGATGTCGTCCGGAATCCGACCAGCCCCCCCCATGGGCGGCTTGATCGCCGAAGAACCGGAAGCAGCAGAAAGGGATGAACCCGCAACCATGGTTTCCGGGGAAACTGCCCGCTGCAACGCCTCTCGAAACTGCACCATCGTGACGTACCGGTCGTCGGGCGTCTTGGCGAGAGCCTTGAGGAGCACGGCATCCAACGCAGTGGGGAGTCCGGATCGCACGAGGCTCGGCCGCTGCGGCATCACCTCGACCTGTTGGTCCAGGATATCGAGGACCTCGCTCCCGGTAAAAGGCGGCCGGCCCGTCACCATGTGATAGATGATCACGGCCAAGGAATAGATGTCGGTGCGACGATCGGCCTTCTCCCCTCGAGCCTGCTCCGGCGCGAAATAGAAGGGGTCTCCGAAGTTCATGCCAAGCGTGGCCTGGGGCGACACGTTCCCAGGCGGGATGAGCTTCGCCAGACCGAAATCCAGAATCTTGACGAAATCAGCGCGTCCTTTGCGCACCATCAGGAACAGGTTCCGCGGTCGCAGGTCGCGATGCACGTACCCGATGGCATGCACTTCGGCCAAAGCGTCTGCTGCCTGACTCGCAATGTCCACCGAACGCTGTAACGGCAATGGAGCCTCTCGCTCCAGCAGAACCGCCAGGGACTCGCCTTCGAGCAGTTCCATGGTCATGAAGAACCGCCCATCCTCGGCCCGCCCGAAATCCAGCACCTCGATGATGTGCTCGTTGTCGATGCCGGCCACGGTGGTGGCCTCGCGCCGAAATCGTTCGATGGCCGCTTCGTGCTCGCTCAGATGGTGGTGGAGCAGCTTCACAGCAACCGGTCTACCCAGACCTACGTGTCTGGCCCGGTACACCATCCCGCTGCCGCCTTCTCCCAGGAGTTCCTGCACCAAGTAGCGGCCGCCCACCACTGTTCCGAGAATGTCATTCCCTGGCTGGTTGTTCTGACTCGCCCCGCAGGATGGACAAAACAGGGCATCGTCTGCAAGTTCCCTTCGGCAGCGCACGCAACGCTTCATGGTCACACCCTCACAGTCCATCGGGCGGCCTTCGCCATCGCCTCGGTCGTCACCGGAAGAGGCACGCAGGCCCCGTCACTGTTTGGGCGGCACGCAGCCCGACACCACGCCGGCCCGACGCACGCCCTCGACGGTCACGTCCAACGTTTCACACACGAGCTGCTGATTGCGACAATCGGCCGCAACCGTGCAGGCGTCGAAGCACACGTGCCTCGTGCAGAGTCCGGCTGCGCAGTCGTCAGCCGCGTTGCATGCCTGGCCCGCCGTGAGCTTCCCCGGATAGGGCGGCGCAATGCAGAACGTCCCCAAACTCGTCGGGTCCTTGGGGTCCACCAACACCGTGCAGACCTCGTTGGCAGCGCAGTCGCCCTGCTTGCTGCACCGGACGGCGTTTGGACTGGCCACACAGATGCCGTTCTCGCAGACGGCTCCCGTCCAACAGGTCTCTGTCCAAGGCGTTCCCGCATCGCCATCCGGCCACGTCGCACTCGGCAAACAGACCTGGCGCGTCTGGTCGTCCAAGCAACGACGGGTTCCTGGGTCACAGAACCGGTTTGGATCGTAGTCCGGATTCTTCTCGGTGCAGGCGAACAGCACCAACAGGAGCAGCATCGATCCAACCAGGCCCGCAACCGCCCACGTCCTGCGCCGCAGCGTCGTCATGGTCCACCTCAAAACCGCACCTCCGCCCCGGCGTATATCCCGCGTCCCGGCATGGGCATCACGGACACGTGTGTCCGCGACTGAGACTTCGACTTGGACCGATGACGCCACCAAAAATAGGTCAAAATCCCACTTCCAACCGCTGCGGCCGCCCCCAAAACGGTGAAGGCGACACCGGCGCCCTTGGTCTTGTACCGCTCCGGACAGCGGTACTTGGCATTCGACTTGGAGCAGGTCGGCTTGCCGTCGATGGCCAGAAGCACGATGCCTGTCAGCACCGTGGCCAGGGAAAATCCGCCCGTGGCAATGGCAAACGTTCCCCAGGGCGGCGGCTTCTTCCAGGCAGGCGGACGCCGAATCTTGTGTGCAGCCATCTTGCCTGGCTTGCGTGCACCCTTGCGCGCTCCTTTGCGGGCCATCGGTTTGCGGGCCGATCGAGCCTTCCTCGCCGGGGGTCTGGCGGGAGGCGCCGCCCCGGCCAGGCATCGTCCTTTGGCGCAGTGCTGATCCTTGCCGCAATCCGCATCGGCGAAACACTCGACCGAACCGGCCGGACGCGGAGGCTTGGCCACAGGCTTGAGCCCCAGCGCCTTGCCCGCCTTTCCACCCAACGTCTTGGCTGCACGGATCACGTCGTTCAAGGTGCAGATGTCGCAGCGACTCTGCCCATTCCAACGCAGAGCCGCCTTCGCGTCTCGCACCGTGAGGGCCAGAGAATAGTTGTCGCCGATGCGGTCCACCTGGAGCCGAACCGCCAGATCCGCCCCCATGGCTCCCAAAATACCGGACAGACAGGTTTGCTTGCTACAAGTCTCCCACAGAGGGAATCGAAGGAGGGTCATGTCCACCTTCGTTCGCGTCACAACCAATTGCCCAGCCGCGGTGAGTCCATCTGCCACGGCCGAAGCAAACTTGCCGGCCAAGGTGCCCGTCACCACCGTTCCAATTCTGGCGGGGAAAACCGCAACAAGCCAGGCAGTGCCACCCGACGCCGTCGTCGCGCCACGGTGAGACGAACGTCCTGCGCGAGGCTGCAGGGCTGCTCGTGGAGCAGACCGCGCGCCCGAATGCCCCGTCGGCCGGACGGCTGGTCGCGCCGCTGGTCTCGCTGTAACTCGCGCCGCTGGTCGTTCCGCAGGACCTGCACCAGCGCGTCCGCCCAACCAGGTCAAACAAATCACGGTAGCCGCTACGGAGAAATTCACCACCACAGCCAGCATCTTCTTCTGGTTTCGCGGCACGAGCACTCCTTTTTGCCACACCTGCTGCACCTGCTGCTTGTCTTGCTCAGAAATGAGTACCACAGAAATTATACGAGCAAAAGCACGAGGTTCCTTCCCAACATGTTCAACCAAATCGGCTTTGTCCCAAAAAGGCCTTGCGGTCCTGCATTGCCGTGATATCGCATAATAATTAAGGACCGAGTCACATGGGTCGTGACGTGACGTCAGCTCAGTCCCAGTACCATGGACTGGTCGGATGGACGATGGACACGGGTCATTCCGGTCGTCGCGGGAGTAGTGATCATGAAACCAGTAAGCAAACAGGCAGTGTTGGCGCATCTCCTCGGTCAGGGAAGCGTCTATCTGCATCTCGATGCAACACGACCGAACGTCCAGGTACCTGAATCCTACAAGAATGATATCCTACTCACCCTCGTAGTAGGCCTCGATCTGGCACTGCCCATTCCGGACTTGGACCTGGATTCCGATGGAGTCACAGCAACTTTGTCTTTTTCGCAGACTCCATTCCACTGTTTTCTGCCCTGGCCGGCGATCTTCGCCATGTCCACCGAGGACGGGACCCATCTCATCTGGCCGGCAGACGCACCTCGGCACATCTCCCTGGGTGGTCTCGACCTCACGACCGCCCGAGAGATTCAGGCCGACTCCGACATCGAACAGATGCGCGACCGGTCCAACGACGGAGCCGATGCACAGAGTCCCATCGTCATCTTGTCGCCCAACGCCGAAAGCGACACGGCGCTCCAGAAAGTACTCGCGCCCATCGCAGAGGCCCAAGCCAAAGAATCCAACCGCACTTCCAATGGCGAGGGCAACCCAAGCACTCGATCACCGACGAGGGCCGCGTTCTCGGTTCTGGAAGGAGGCCGGCACACGACAGACGGGGCGAACGAAATTGAGGCTGAAAACGAAGCAGACGCCCGGTCGGCCGACACGAATAAACGCAGCACTCCGGGCCGCGACACGGCCAAACTGCGGCTGGTCAAATGAGCGATACCTTGGACAGTCGAACGGCGAAATGGCGGGATGCCTATCGCAAGCGGCTCACCGATGCGAACCATGCGCTGGAACAGATCCCGTCGGGCAGTCGTATTTTTCTGGGCACGGGCGCCGGTGAGCCGACGCTGCTCGTAGAAAAGCTGGCCACGTCGCCGTCGGACCTGGCGGACCTGGAAGCAATCCAGGTCTGGCCCATGCGATCCGTGTCCATTCTTCGGAACGTCCCCGATGAACGGATCCGCCTCACCACGCTCTATCCCGGCCCTTCGGCCATCGACGCCATCGAGCGCGGCCAGGTGGACTACACGCCCGTTTTTCTGTCGCGACTGCCAGCCCTGTTTCGGAGCCATCGCATCCACATCGATGCAGCCATTATCCAGGTCAGCCCACCCGATGAGCACGGCTACGTGAGCCTCGGCGTTTCGGTGGACGTGACCAAGGCCGCAGCGCAAAGCGCCGACCTGGTCATCGCCCAGGTGAACCCGAGGATGCCAAGAACCCACGGAGACAGCTTCCTGCACATCACCGACATCGACTGGTTCGTGCGCCATTCCCACGCCCTTCCGCAGATTCCATCCGAACAGGGAAGCGAGGTCCATGACCGCATCGGCATGTTTGTGGCCCAACTCGTGTCGGACGGCGCCACCCTGCATGTGGGTCTCGGACACGTTCCCAAGGCGGCCAGCAAGCATCTGCAGGACCGCCGTGACTTGGGCGTGCACACGGAGTTCTTCGGAGACTGGCTTCTGGACCTGGTCGAGGCCGGGCTCATCACGAACAGTCGAAAGACGCTCCACAGGGGCAAGACCGTTGCCTCGTACTGTCTGGGTTCGGACCGACTCTATGACTTCGTCAACGACAATCCGGCCTTCGAAATGTATCAGGCGAGCCACGTCAATTCGCCGCACATGATAGCGAAGAACGACCTGGTCGTGTCGCTGACCACAGCGCACCAGGTGGACCTGACCGGCCAGGTGGGCAGTCCGCTCGGTGGCAAGAATCCCTATGCAAGCCCCGAGGGACAGACCGACTTCCTGCGGGGTGCCGCCCTGTCTCGGGGCGGACGCCCCATCGTGGCCCTGGCCTCCACGGACGAAGCAGGACGTTCGCGCATCGTGGGCCGACTCGACGAAAACGTGGTGGTCACAGCCACCAGAGCCGACGTGCATTACGTGGTCACCGAATACGGCATCGCCGCCCTGGAGGGCAAAACCATCCGGGAACGCACCCTGGCCCTCATCGACATCGCCCATCCCGACGTCCGCAACGAATTACTCGACCAGGCCAAGCACAAAAAGTTCGTGTATCAAGACCAACTCCCACCCCCGGTCGGACCACGAGATACCCGCGGCTTTACGGCCCACCATCAGTTACGGGACGGCACGTCTGCGACCATCCGACCAGTCACGGCCACGGACGAGCGGATGCTCCAGGAACTGTTCCACGGCCTGACCGAAACGGATCGGTACTACCGATTCTTCAGTTCTATCAGCGCCCTGCCCCACCGAGCCGCCCAGAAGCTCTGCCGCACGAACTATCGAGACGAAATGGCGGTCATCGCCACGATTCCAAGGGGTGAAGGCGAACTCGTCGCTGGATCGGGTCAGTACATCCTGAACCGACGCCTCAACCTGGCCGAGTTCGCCGTCATGGTCCACAAGGACCATCGCAACAAGGGCATCGGCACCGGAATCGTTCGACATCTCATCCGCATCGCACGGCAACAGGACATTCGCGGCCTCCGCGCTCAGGTTCTGCCCCAAAACAAACCAATGCTCCATATCGTCAAAAAGTACGGATTCCCGGTCCAAAGTGAGATTAAGGACGCCGCCTTGGAACTGACCCTGCTCTTCCAGGACCTACCCGCCCACCTCATCAACGACGCTGATTCCGACTGAACCGCAATCTGCCAGCGCTCGCCATCGTTCCAAAACGATCCTCAATCGTTGGGTCGATTTCCTGAAAAGACCACCAAGTGATCGAAGGATGGGGGTTAGAGCCTCTGACGGGGCTGGCGCTGCAGTCGCTCGACCGGATGAGTCAGACCGTGTGGAGGGCAGTGCTGGCTGACACGAAGGAGTCGGTGCTGACGGTTGAAATCGACGCGACGACCCGACGATTGAGGTGTTGATGAGCGTGTTGTGTTCCTGTCGGCTGTCTTGTATCATAATGACGCTGGGTGGAATCGAGATTGGTCCCGTGGGCGATGTCGCGCGCGTGGGCCGTGACGACCGGTGCCTTGGTGTTTGGGGCGTCAGGGGAGATCGAATCCATGGTTTTCGCGACAGCAAAAGCACCTTCGATGGGCGTGACAGTCCTGGCCTTTTTTGTGGGCCTGTTCGCGTGGAACGCCGGCTGCACCGTGCGGTTCGAGCAGCCGTCCGGAACGTCCGACGCGGGCACGAACAGCGACGTCGATGCTGCCACGGACGGATCAGTGGATGCACACATCGACAGCGCGGTGGATGCACACATCGACGGCGGACCAGGCAACGTAGTCTGGGTTTCGACCACGGGCAGCGACACCTCGGGCGACGGGTCCTTGGCCAACCCGTACCAGACCATCACAAAGGGTATCGAACAGGCAACGGCGTTGGGCCGGTCGAACGTGGATGTCGTGACAGGGACCTATCCAGAAACGGTCACGCTGGCGAGTGACGTGACGGTCCGGGGCGGATTCGATGCGTCCGGCCAGCACCACGACGACTCGAGCACGACGATCATTGCATCGAACAGCGGCCGCGGCCTCATCGCCGAAAGCGTGAACAGCGCAGCGGTGCAGTGGCTGTCGGTCCAGGTGTCGGGAACCTTCCGCAACAGTGTGTACGGCCTGTTTTCCGCAGGCAGTTCCGTGGTGCTGACCCACGTGCACCTGACCCTAGGCGACGCGGATTCCGGCCCAGACAGCGCGTCGGCACCCAACGGCAACGCGGGCCAGCCAGGCCGCGATGGAAACGATGGTTGCTATCAGTATTCCTGTTCCAGGCCAGCGCCGGGGGCGGGCGGCTCTTCGCCTTGCGGCATGAATGGCGGCCAAGGCGGCGTTCCTGGAACGCCGGATCCTGGCCCAGAAGCAGGTGGAGACGGCAGCCAGGGAACGGGTGGCACGCCGCCCGACGGGGCTGGCGGAAGCGGCGGCGCCGGCGGCGCGGGAACGTACATTGGAGGGGACCCGGGCAGGCCAGGAGCCCCGGGAGTATCCGGCAGCCCCGGTGCGCCCGGCCTCGGCGGCTTGAATTTTGGGCAATGCCCGGCCAACGGCTACGTCT
>JAGGXR010000096.1 GCA_021162935.1 Deltaproteobacteria bacterium | reverse complement strand
GACCGGGGGCAACCGGTGGTTCCTGAGGGCCCGACGGGGAGACATCGGGCGGGTTCGGAATCTTCGTGAGATCGATCTCCGGGTTGGTGACCAGGGGGACGTCGATCTCGCCTGGTTCCAAACCGGGAGAGATCGGTACGGCCTGAGGTTCGATGACTGGTTCGATTTCGGGCTTCGTTTCGGGTCTGCTGTCGGTTTCGTCTGCAGGCTGCGACGGTGACGCCTCGATGTCCACGGTATTGCCCGAATCCGTGACGAGACTGGTGGATGGGAGCCAGGGAACTTGCGTGTCTTCGCCCGCGGCTGACGGTGATGAGGATCCCGCGGTTGCATTGAGCGCCGCGTCCACGAGTCGGTCCAGTTCAGTGGGTTCGGTGGCCTCGACGGGGAAAGGAGAAGATGTGTCCGCCGTCGCATCGGTCGTTCGGGTGGTCCGATTCTGACCGGACGATAGCATCTCGGCCATTTCTTCCTTTGTGAATTCGAGCGGCCTGTTCCAGTCTTTCGTTGCCACGAGTTCCCCCAGAATCAGGAAAGGTCAGTCCATCGGAAATGATCTGACCGGTCGTTGGGCGGACAGGTCATCGTACCTCCGCCAGAGGAAGCCCAACGAAAAGGCGTGCACCGGGCGCCATGCGTTGGAAAGCCACGCGAGCTTGCTCGAAGAGTACGATGACGGTCGAGCCGAGATGGAAGACTCCCAGTTCGTCGCCTTTTGTCAGGCGGTATCCTTCGAGGTGCTGGAGGCGTCCCGAATCCACGTGATGGTTTCGGTCCCCAGTTCGGAAGTGGTCGTCCCAAGTGAGCGACATGTTTCCCACGCCAATGGATGCCACCATGATCACGGCGACTCGCCCCATACGGGTGTCAAGGATCACCACGAGACGTTCGTTTCTGCTGTAGAGGTTTTCGCGACGATGGACAGCCATGGGCACCACAGGAAATCGATCACCGGGAATCCAGCGGACCTGCTGCACCACGCCGGTCACTGGGCTGTGGACGCGGTGGTAGTCATGGGGGCGCAGGTAGATGGTGACGTATGATCCGTCCTGGAACCATTGGGCGTCCTGGTCCGACCCCAACAGGGCGGCCAGGTCGTAGGTCAGCCCCTTGGCCTGCAGGAGGTTGGTCTGCTCGGCGGTTCCGATCTGGGTCAGGATTCCATCGGCCGGACTCGTGACGATGTCATCGCCTTCGGCCGTTATCCGAGCTCCGGCTCTGAGGCGTCGGGTGAAGAATTCGTTCAACGTGTCGTAGGTGTTCAGCTTCCGTTCCACCTCATGCTCGTTGATCGAATAGATGCGGGCGAACACGTTGATGGCCGCACGATGGATGGGCGTGATTCCCCGCACCTCAGCGCCCCAACCCAGGGCTTTCGAAAATGCGGTTTTCGGGACGGCGTTCAACGCAGTCATTGCCGCCTGCTCGAAGAGTTCCTGAACGTATTTGAACATGTCTACCGAACCACTCAATTCAACGACCATGGCAGCGACCGACACAGTGCCGTTGCATCGCCGTTCGTGTAAAATCGAATCATATCTTCTTTGTCCTTAAGCGTCAAATCGAGAACGGTTCTGGAATATGGTCCTGCCGCACCGGTCGATTTCGTGAAAATCAGGCAATCGCCATTGGATGGCAGCGTGGATGCATCGTGGATGTGGAATCGGTGGACCTGCTTGTCGCGATCCGGAGTCGCGTCATCGTGCCGATTTGATCCCCAGTTTTTGGATCTTGCTCCTGAGCGTATTTCGGTTGATGCCGAGCACTTTGGCCGCCTGGACTTGGTTGCCGTCTGTGTGGTCGAGGACCTGTCGAATCAGTTCCCGTTCCACACGACTCATGATTTCGCCGTAGAGCCCTTCGATGCGATACCCTTTGAGACGTTGGAGGAACATGTCCAATTTGGCTTTGACCAACTCGTCCAATGAATAGGTGTCGAGCAGGGTCTGGTCGTTGTGCGCAGACAGGAGAGGCTCGATGTTGGCGCGGGTGATGGTGGTCCGGATGGGGGCTCGGCCGGCCAGGCGCACCATGACGGTTCGTAGTTCGGCTGTGTTGCCGGGCCAGGGATACCGCCGCAGACAATCCAGTGCGGAGGTGTCGAGGGTCGGTGGATCGATGCCCAAAGCCGACGCTGCCTGGACGAGAAACAGTCGAGCCAGGGTCGGTATGTCCGAGGACCGAGCACGAAGCGGGGGGATGGTGATCCGGACGAACTCGTGACGATCGAGGATGTCGAATACGGGGGCCTGGGCCGGGTCGTGACTGGGGACTCCAGAAGACAGCATGATGCGGGCACGACTGTTTTCCTCCAGCGACTGTTGCTTCATGACGTCTTCGACCAGGTCCGGTTGGGCCCAGGGTTCCTTGAGGAGCAGCGTGCCGGCACCGCGGCCAAGGGAGAACTGGTCGACCATGGTGGTCGTTTCTTCTTGGAAGTAGGCGCGGGAAGGAACGGATAGGTCCAGGGCCACGAACGGCTTGGACCTTCTCGGTCCGGCCGCGTGGATGGATCGCGCCACGAATTCCTTTCCTGTTCCTGGTTCCCCTTCGATGTAGACGGGAAGGTCGTTGGTGGTTGCCTGTCTCAGGGAGCCCAGCACGCGTTGCAGAGTTGGGCTCTGGCCCACGAGCGTGGGCGTTGGAATCTTCTGATAGCCGTTCCCTGCCATCTTTGTTTTGGCTCCGTTTCACGACACGCGGCAAAGCATTCGGCGCGTTTTGCATGCGTAGAGACGTTCAATATTGCACCAAGAGTCTATCACGGTATTTTCGCGATGTCAGCCGACTTTCGTTACGAGCGCCACGTGATCATGCAGAAGCTCATCGTGGTGGCTGCGATAGCTGCTGCGATAGACGACAGGGCAGACCGGAGAGAGGAAGACGGGACAAAGCAACCGCACGTCGGTGCGGTCTGTTTTTGGCTCATGGCATCGAATGGGTGGAAGTCGGCAGATCGGGACGGGGTCAGACCACTACGGCGATGTCCTGTGGGACATTGGGATTGATGCGCACCTGCACATGGGCATCGGGTTGAAATTGGGGAATGGCGATCTGGGGCACCACCACGTTGGTCTGCGCCTGATAGACACCCATGGTGGGATGGTGCACCTCCACCAGGGCCTGTATCTCTGGGTTGTCGTTGACCATGCGGCCGGTCTGCTGGACCTGCATGAGTCGCCCCTGGGCGGGAATGCCCGTGAGGGCGAGCTGATTCTTTTGGGCCAGCGCATTCACCGTGGCCGTGGCCTGGCCGAGCATGCCCGAGAACTGTGGCAGCACGAACAGGGCGACGGCGACCATGACGACACCGGCGATCAGCAGCGAGAGCGCAGCGGAAATATTGCCAAGGACCAGGAGGACGATTCCCACCACAATGGCCACGCCGCCGCCGCCCAAGAGACCGAAACGAAGGATCTTCATCTGGGCCCCCGCACCAGCCAGTGCCTTTTGGGCCCGACCGTACCTGGCGTTCATTTGATTGGCATGGTTGGGTGCAGGCGGCAGCCCGGAATTTTGTTGCTGCCCGTATGGGTTGTTCATACTCATCCCTCCGTGCGCCGGCTAAACCGGCGAGGTGTTGTGAATGAAAGAGTCATACGTTGAAGGGCTAGCGAACCACGACGGCCCTGAGTCATGCACCGTCGCCCGCGATAGCGGGGGTGAAGCGTTGACAGGGGTACGTGCTGGTCGGGTATTGAGCCGCGAAAGTGAACCCGCGACGGCAAAACGCGCCCCGGACACCGAGCCAGACCGGCGTGCACAGTGCCCTGGAGGACAAGCTCATCCAGCGCGCGATGGTCGAGGTGCTGAACGCCATCTACGAGATCGACTTCCTCGGCTTCACATACATCTGCGGGAAGAAAAGGAGCAACGGACGGTTCACCGGGCTTCGGCAGACGATGCGTAAACGGTTGCAGGCCAAGCTGAAGGATGTGAAAACCGAGCTTCGGCGACGCCTGCACGACCCCGTCCCCGAGGTGGAAAGATGGCTGCGTTCGGTCGTGGGTGGACACGTGCGCTACTACGGCGTGCCCAGCAACTCCCGGGCCATCGGACTCTTCCGCCACCGGGTCGCCTGGCTCTGGTATCGCTCGCTTCGGCGGCGTAGCCAGGAGTCGCGCCTCATCTGGGAGCGCATGCGGCGGCTCATCGACCGCTGGCTGCCTCCGGCCCGCGTCAGTCACCCCTATGCCCTGCGGCGACTTGGCGTCATCATCTGAGGTAGAAGCCCGGTGCGGTCATTTCGCTCGCCGGGATCTGTGGAGGGGGGCCTTGAGCAATTGTGTGTTCCTACTCCGATCCCCTTTTTCAGGGAACCGAAGCCGTTCCATCTCGATTATCTCGATGTCTAACACATTCCAAACCGATATTTTTGCAGGTTCGAATACGATAGGGGGCTGTGTTCCGGCAATACGAAAGCCGTGGCCTCGGGTGTCTCGACTATCCGAACGCTGTCTGGGGGATGCCTTTACCGTCCCCCCTGGGAGGACATCCTATACGGCTAGGACTTATCTGAACTGTCGGGTTTTTGTTGGGGAGAAAGGCAGCGCAGGCCGACTCGCCTGCGCCCAGAGCAAACCAGAACTTACCCATCTCTAGTCACATTCACCATCGTGATCCAGAGGGACACCGGCCTGGAGCCTGTGGCAGTCGTTGGAATAGGTGTTGCCATTGCAGCCGCACACGGGCGAATAGTCCATGGGGCAGAATTCGGGCCTGTCGAGACAGAATCCCGTGTCACCCATGCGGCAGGATCCGATGTTGCAGACCTGGCCCTCTGCACAGGCTCCGTTGGCAATGGGTCCGCAGACCTTTTCCTCTTGTTCACAAGCGCCATCGTGATCCAGAGGGACACCGGCCTGGAGCCTGTGGCAGTCGTTGGAATAGGTGTTGCCATCGCAGCCGCACACGGGCGAATAGTCCATGGGGCAGAATTCGGGCCTGTCGAGACAGAATCCCGTGTCACCCATGCGGCAGGATCCGATGTTGCAGACCTGGCCCTCTGCACAGGCTCCGTTGGGGATGGGCCCGCACTTGGCCCCGCCACAGTCGGGGTCGGGCTGGGGGCAGAACTCGTCACAGACACCGTCACCGTACCACCCCATCTCTTCGCAGTAGTCGTACAGCCAGTCTGCCTTGCCCATGTTGCGTACATCGTCCTTGGTCATGCCAGGGTCCCCGGAGCCCTGGGTTTGGCCGTCCGTAGAGCAGCCCATGGTAGCCATTGTTGCCAAGATGACCGTAGCCCCGAAAATGAAGAAAAATTTGTGTCTCATGGATCTTTCCTCCTTCTTTCCAAAATGACTTTCTTGTTGGAACAATAATCTCGTCATGTCGTTTCGATGTCGTTGTCCCCCGGAGCTGCCATAAAGAGTAACGCAAAGATCATGCCAGGGCCGTTGAATGTTCCTTTTCCGGGATAATTATGATTTGTGCCGGTCTGAGACGCGCTGTTCGCCCGTTCCCGATGCGTTTCATGGTGAGAATTCGGATTTCACCGGCAAGTCCAGTCGCCATGGCGGCCAACCCTCTTGCCATGACAGGTGGGCGATCTTCACCTCCCGCCCCCGACTTGCTCCTCCGCGTCCGCTGCTTCAAGTCATCATGTAACGACCGACCTGCTGGTTGCAGGATATTGCAGCCCCTGCATCAGATGTGAGATTTGAAAAAGAGAAAGGAAGTCGACCAATAAACACAATGAAATATGGAGGTCTGGATGTCCATACAGAATTGAACCTCTTGCGCGGTCGTCGAACCGGTGCGCGTGAGGGGAGCTGGCAGGTCCATGTGCAAGAGTCGCGAGGCACGGCTTGACCGGCCTTGCCCGTTTGGTCTACCTTGACGACAACGAAAAGAATCGAGCGTCGTGGTTCGCGGAGCGAGCATCGTCGCATGAAAGGTGTTGCTGCATGGATGACGAGACAGTGGTTGGCAACGTTGGTCGATGGACCGTCGGATGGTTGGCGGTTGGCAGGGTCGGTCGGACCATCGGCGCGGGGATTTTGCTGTTCGTGGTGACCCTGTGTTCGCCGGGGGCGGCTTCGGCGCAGACCCTCGATGATCGTCCCACCGCCGGGGTGGCCCTGCCCTGGGACGGTCTGTTGTCCGACCCGGATGCAGCCGCGGTGGAGCTGAATCCGGCCGGTCTCGCGTTCCTTCGTTCGTGGAATATCATGGTCGCCCACATGGAAATGGACCATCAGGGGCGGCATTCGGGCATGGGCACTGCCGTGCTTTGGGGGCAGAAGATTCCTTTGTTGCCGTTGTCCTATGGCGTTGGGCTCCAGTACGTGCGTTGGCCCCATCCCTTCGTGGGCGGGTACGGAAACACGGTCAAGGCAACGGTGGCCCTTGCCTGGAAGTTCGGTTGGTGGGGGTCTTTGGGAATGAGCTACCACCATTTTTTCGGGGTCCAGGGTGGGCTTTCCGGTCTGGATACGTTGGATCTGGCCCTGTTCGTGCGTCCTGCGAATTGGTTTGCGGCTGCTTTGGCCCTGTCGGACGTGACCATGCCCAGGTGGTGGCAGGGGCTGCCCCTTCAGCGGACCTGGAACGTGGAGTTCGGTTTTCGGCCGTTGGGTACGGATCGGTTGACCCTGTCCGTGGGGGCGAAACTGGGAGAACGGCGTCGTGAGTTCGATCCCAGGTTCCGTGTCCAGACGAGGCTGTGGCGTGGGTTCGTCCTGGCGGCCGAGGTGGAGTATCGTCATCGGCACATGGACCTGGACCGGGACGGGCACGACGAGGCGATCGTCAATGACGTGGCCGCCACCCTGGCCTTGGAGGTGGATTTCGCCACCTGGGGATTCGGAGGCGCCGTGGCGCTCCAACGTCGGATTTCTGGACTTGCCGGAGGCGTTGCGGCTGGGGGCGGCGCCATGGTGCGCGTGAGCGGCGAGCGGTATCCGTCTTTGGTGCCGCCCAAGGCGCGGGCCGTGGTTGTGTCGATACGGCCCGGATCCGAGTGGCGTTTTTCTCGTCTGCTGCTTGCCCTGGATGCACTGAGGCGCAATCCGCACGTGGCTGCGGTCGTGTTCAAAATCGCCGATCATGCGCCTGGCTGGGCCCAGTGCGACGAAGTCCGGCAGGCCATGACCCGCCTGCACAGGGCTGGCAAACTCACGGTGGCGTTCGTGACCACGCCGTCGAATCGCGCGTATTACGTGGCCTCGGCGGCGGACCGTGTGTGGTTGGCTCCAAGCGGCGGACTCCTTTTGGCGGGCATGACGTCCACGAGGCTCTACTTCCGCAAGGCCCTCGACCGCCTCGGGGTGCACGTGGACGTGCTTCGTCATGCCGAGTACAAGACGGCGCCCAACATGTTCTCCCGGACCAGTCCATCCAGGGAGGAAAACGAGGTGGTCCGTCACGTCCTCGCCGAACGCTACGGACAGTTTATCGGGGCCGTTGCTTCGCGTGGAGCCGTGGCGCGACGATCCAAGGCGCGGCGGTTGATGACGAGGGCTCCCTTCGCGCCGACAGAGGCGGCCAAGGTTGGGCTCGCGGATGCGGTTCTCTATGGAGATGAGATTCCTTCCAGGATCGAGAAATTGGTGGGGCGTCCCGTGGAGTTGGTGGCTTTGGCTCGGGTGGTTCGGCGCGACACTACCTGGGGCCTGGCGTCTGCGGTGGCCGTCATCGTGGTGGAGGGAGACCTGGTGCCGGGAAAGAGCCGGCGGATTCCGATCCTCGGGCAGCGGATGGCCGGGCACAAGACCCTGGTGGCCCAACTCAGGAAGGCACGCTTCGACAGCCGCATCAAGGCCGTGGTCCTGCGGATCAACAGTCCTGGCGGTTTCGCCCAGGCGGCCGATGTGGTTTGGCGGCAGATTCGGCGGCTCGCCCGGGTCAAACCGGTGGTGGCATCGCTTGGCAACGTGGCCGCCTCAGGGGGTTATGAACTTGCTGTCGGGGCCACGCATATTCTGTGCGACCCCAGTACGATCACCGGGTCCATCGGCATATTCGTGGCGAGGCCCGTGTACCGCGACCTGACGAAAAAGCTCGGCATCGGGGTGGCCATTTGGAAGAAAGGGCCTCATGCCGGCCTGTTCAATTCGTTCGTTCCATACGGGCCCGCCGAGAAGAAGCGGCTGACCGCCAAGTTGCGGCTCCAGTACATGCGATTCGTGGGCGTCGTGGCCAAGGGGCGAAAGAACCTGTCCGTTGCCCAGGTCGAGCGTCTGGCGCGGGGACGGGTCTGGACTTGTGGTCAGGCGGTTGCAAGGGGGCTCGCCGATTCGCGGGGCGGACTCATCGAGGCCATCGGTTTGGCCGGACGTCTCGCCCACCTGGATCGCCATCCACGCATCGTCGTGTGGCCCAAGCCGAACAGGAGCGTGGTCGGGTATCTCGTTTCCAAGGTGTTCGGCTCGCATTCGAGAGCCTTTCCTGCGGCCGTTCTTGACGCACTCCGAGCCATTCCTGCCAGCTTCTTCGTTGCTAGTGGTTTCCATGTCTACGCCCGTCTTCCCTATCGTCTCGTTGTGCAGTAAAAGGCCGAATCTTCGATCTCATGATTCCGTCGGTTCGTCACGGCGTCCGTGGCCAGAGTCGCTGGTGCACAGTGGTCACGTAGCAGATTGTTTCGTTCGTTGTTCTTGCCTGGCGAAGCGGCACTGGAATGCCCGTGTGATTGAGTAGTGCCCGTGTGATTGAGTGTAGACAAACTTGACGGAATGAAAGTTAGTATGCTATAAAAACTTACATGTAAGGTGGTGTCGATGAAACACGTACGAAAACACATTCAAGAACTCCTTTTGGCCGCCGTGGATCGTTGCGTGGCAGATGGCCTTTTGGCCGAGTCGCTGGACCAGGTGCCCATCGAGCCGGTCAAAAGGGCGGAACACGGCGATTTCGCCACGACCGTGGCGCTCATGCTGGCCAAGAAGGCAAAGATGCCTCCACGGAAGCTGGCCGAGGCGATTCGGGATCGTATCCAGGACGATGAGGGATGGATCGATCATCTCGAAGTGGCAGGACCCGGTTTCGTCAATATCCGGCTGGCCCGCGACGTGTGGTATCGGGGTTTGGGGCGGATTCGAGAGGCTGGCCGGGATTGGGGGCTGGGCGAGCCCAAGGCATCGCCCAAGTTCCTCATCGAGTTCGTGAGCGCAAATCCCACCGGTCCGTTGCACGTGGGGCATGGGCGCGGCGCAGCGGTGGGCGACGCTCTGGGTCGGATTCTGCGTCGGGCCGGTTGGCAGGCGTCGAGCGAATACTACCTCAACGATGCAGGCCGTCAGGTGCGCCAACTGGGCCAATCGGTCTGGGTTCGGGCTCTGGAGATCCTGCGGGACGAGCGCCCTGAGCAGGATCCCAAGGGCCAGAAGTTTTCCTGGCTCGACGTGCCAGCCATGCCCGAGGACGGCTATCAGGCCGACTACGTCCGAGATTTGGCCCGTGCCCTGCTGAACGAACAGGGCATTGCGGTGCTCGATATGGCGCCAGGTGAGGATCTGGGGCCGGTGGCCGAAATGGCGTCCCACAAGATGGCCGAGGCGATCCGTGGGACCCTGGAGCGATTCGGCGTCACCTTCGATTTCTGGGTGTCCGAACGCTCGCTACGGCGCAGTGGCGCCATCGATCGGGCTCTGGACAAGCTCCAGGCGGACGGTCTCATCTATGAAAAGGAAGGGGCCCGCTGGTTTCGTTCCAGTCGATTCGGTGACGAGAAGGACCGGGTCGTGGTGCGCAAGGACGGCGAGGTGACCTATTTCGCCGCGGACATCGCCTATCATATGGACAAGTACGACCGAGGGTTCGACCAGCTCATCGACGTGTGGGGCGCGGATCATCATGGCTACGTGCCTCGCGTCAAAGCCGTGGTCGAGGCGCTCGGCCACAGCCCAGACAGCTTCGAGCCGCTGCTCGTCCAATTTGTGGCGCTCAAGCGGGGCGGCGAGAAGGTGGCCATGGGCAAGCGGTCGGGCAACTTCGTGACCGTGGACGACCTGATGGACGAGGTGGGCATGGCCGCCATGCGGTACTTCTTTCTGGAGCGGCGCCACGACAGCCACATCGACTTCGACCTGGAAGTCGCCCTCAGCCAGGATCCGACGGTGAATCCTGCCGTCTACGTCCAGTACGGGCATGCCCGGGCCTGTGGCATCCTGCGCAAGGCCCGTGAAGAACTTGGGCTCGAGGTGCCCTCGTTCGATCTGGATCTGGTGCGTCATTTGGATCTCCCCCAGGAGATCGAGGCCATCAAGCAGATGCTGGAACTGCCCACTCTGGTCGAGGAGTCGGCCATCGCCAGGCAGCCACATCGGATCGTCTCGTATCTGTCGGAACTGTCCCGGCTCTTCCAGAGCTATTACACCCAGACGAAGTCGGACCCGGTGCTGCCGCCGCCCAGCCAGCGCGAAGCAGGGCTGGAGTCGTGGGACTGGGACCGGACCAACGCCAGACTGACGGCGGTCGCGGCCCTCCGCGATGTTTTCGCCATCTGTTTGGACCTGTTGGGGCTCCCGGCGCCCGAGCGCATGGCAAGCATCGAGACGGTGGATCTTGACCCGTCATCTGCGGAACAGGAGGAGTGAGATGAGCACGGCGAGACTGGAGCGTTGGGATGTGAGTCTGGACCACCGGCAGCTCTTTTTCATTCTGTTCGGTGCCGCCGCCGTTGCCTGCATGCTGTTCGTGATGGGCATTTACGTGGGCAAGCGTCTCGAGGCGCATGCGTCGGTTGGGACGTCCTGCGGGGCCAGTATCGAAGACCTGGACAAGATTTCGGACGACCCCGTGGCCTTCACGTTTCACAAGGTTCTGGTTCGGAAGGTGAAGAACCCAAATTTTCCTCCCGAGGTGTATGAGATGGCCCATTTCGGTGAGACCGGATCGGCGCAATCCGGAACGTCGTTCCACTCGGACCAGGGCGTTGGCTCCAATGGAGCGGCCGATGTTGGTCACCGATCCGCCATGACGCCCAAAGCTGGCATGCGCAGCCGTCGTGCGGCCAAGAGTCGCGGCAGGAACAAGATGGTGCACGTCCAGGCCGGACACGGTGGCGTTGGCAGGGCGGACCGTGTTGCAGGGAATACGAGCGATTCGGCTGTGCGATCCGGACGTCGGGCTGGAGTCAAGACGGCGAGCACCAAGCGTCGCTTCACCCTTCAGGTCAGCAGTTTCCGGAGTCGCAAGGAAGCTGGCTCCATGGTGCACAAGTTGAAGAGCAAGGGCTTCAAACCCTACGTGATCACGTCGTACATCCCAAAGCGAGGGATGTGGTATCGGGTGCGCGTGGGTGCCTTCGGTTCGTGGGGAACGGCGATGTATGCGAAGAAACGATTCGAGAAAGAATGGCGGATGACCGCCTACGTGACCCGGATGCATTGAGCCGGGTTGGAAGTAAGTTGGAGCTTCCACACAGGTGGTGGCCATGGTCGAGGATGAAACGATGACGGTTGCAGAAGCAGTCCTGGAGCAGGCGGGTCGGATTCGACGGTTCTCGTCCGTCCGGACGCAGGGCTTCTACGCCGTGGCGTTTCGGGCCTTCGTGGCTGGACTGTTCGGAAGTCTCGTGATCGCCGGCCCCTTTGCCCTGCACCTCGTTACGAGTGATGGCTTGAGTCGCAAGATTGCTCGACGGCTCGCCCATCGTTTCAACGTCGAGGTTCGAATCGGGGAGGTGTCGCCCCTGGGCCTGCTGCATCCAGGCCTCAGAATTTCAGGTCTGGAGATGACCTGGAAGGTGGCAGCCGGCAAGGACACTCGACGGTTTGCTGCACCTGGAACGAAGGCATCGAGGCACGCCGAGCCCTTGGGGACCATTGGGACGGGCTACGTTGCCGGTCGACTCATGGCGCCCAGCGTCGAGTTGCGTTTGTCGCTGGCGACGAGGCGTCTCGATCGGGTCCTGTTTCATCGTGTGTGGATGCAAGGCGGCCCTGACCTGCTGCATCGTTTGGGCATCGGCCGGTCGGGTAGGAAATCGGACCGTGCTGCTGCGAGGATGGCGCGTCCGAAAAAGCTCGCGCGGCGAAAGGGACGGGGTCGGGTTGTCCCCACGATTGTGTTCGACAAAGGCGGATTTCAGTTGAAGCCCAAGGCGGGATTTCACGTTTTGGGCGGTATCGATCGTGTGGTCCTGTCCTTCCACGGCAGGTCGTGGCATGTCACAGGCCGGGCGGATGTCGCCTTGCATCGAGGCGATTTTCGCGCCATGGCTCGTCTGGCTGGTCAGGCGGTCGTCGCATCGGCTTCGTCTCATCGACGGTTTGGGGGTAAGATTTCGTTCAGACGCGAAGGACGATGGGCTCGGTGGGCAGCATCCCACGTATCCATACGGCGTCTGGAGGTATCGAAGCTCTTTTTGTCCTGGTTGAACGGCTCGGGAGAGCGAGCCACCTGGACCGGTCGGGCGCAGATTGTGGAACTGACCGATGGCCTCAGTGTGGCCGAAGCGCAGCTTCGACGAGGCACCAAGAGTACGTTGTCCCTGCGGGCGGTGGTGGATCTGGCCAGACAACGCTACGAAATGCACAGTCGGGCGCGCGGCATCGATGCGAACGAAGGGAACCGACGGGTCGGTGCGATGTTGTCCGCGATCGGGGTCTCGAAGGAAGCGATGCTGCGAGGCGTGGATTTCCACGACGCGACCCTGGATTGGATCCTCGATGGCCGCATACAGCCTGGGGTCGAGACCGTCAGTGGGACCCTGCACCTCGCCGGCCCCGTGACCGTGACCAGGAGGTGGCTCGCCCGTCGTCCCGTGACCTGGCAGCGCCTGGAGATGACGGCCACGGGCGGTGCGAGAAGGGAGCAGGGCAGCCTCGTGTTGGACCTGAATAGGGTCCGAATTCGCAATCAAGGCCTTTCCATGAGCCTTTCTGGGCGGATCAGCCGGCATGACGGGGTCATTCAGGGTTCTGTGAGGGCGAGACTGCCCCAGACCGATTGTCAGACCATGCTCACGTCGCTTCCCAGCGGGTTGGCTCCCGTGTTGGACGGCATGGCCCTGTCGGGACGGGTTGGAGCGGACCTGATCCTCTCGGCACGCAGCGATCGTCTTTCCGAGCTGGTGCTTCAGACGGGACTCTTCGGCCCTGGATGCAAGGTGGTTCGAGATCCGGATCGAGGGGACGTGCATCGGCTGCTGGCAGAGCACAGCATCGCGGGTCAGGATCGAAACGGTCGACCCTTGCGGTGGGTCATCGGTCCGTCGAATCCAGCCTTCAGACCACTGACGCGCCTGCCCCACCATCTCGTTCGTGCCTTCATGATGACCGAGGACCGCCGGTTCTTCCGTCATCAGGGCTTCGACTGGGATCAGATCCGTCGCGCCCTTGCCTTCGATCTGGAGCATCACGCGCTCCTCAAAGGGGCGAGTTCGATCAGTCAGCAGGTGGTCAAGAACGAGTTTCTGACCCAGCGCAAGACTTTTGCACGCAAGCTTCAGGAAGCAGTGCTCACCTGGCGGCTCGAACAGGTCGTGCCCAAGAAACGGATTTTGGAACTCTATCTGAATCTGGTGGAGATGGGCCCGGGTATCTACGGCGTCGCCCGGGGGGCCAGGACCTATTTCGGTCGAGACGTCCGTTGGATCACGCCGATGCAGAGCCTGCACCTGGCCGCCATCACGCCGTCGCCCCGTCGCTGCTACCGGGATTTTCGCGGTGGACGGATCAACATGGCCTGGCTGCTGAGGCTCAAGAGCCTGCTCCATCGAATGTACCGAAGCGGATTCATCACTGCACCGGAGTACGCCAAGAGCAACGCTCAGAAGTTCTATCTGGCGGCGTTTTGAAGAGAGGAGGGCCACTTCCAGTCTATGGTCGGTGGCCGTGGGGTCGTGGGGTGTGCTTGGTCGTCTTGCTGTGACTTCGACGGATCAAGAGGATATTGAGATGATCTGGACTTTTGAGCAGGCGGGTGATGGCCAGGGCCTTGGTGAGCCCCCGTGTCTTGACGAGCCAGGTCAGGCTGTCCATGACTCGGCGGGGACGGATGCGGGACTGTGACTTCAGGAGTTGGACAGACAGCACTGCGGCCGCATGGGCAGGATAGCCTGCTCCTACCAGGTCGGACGTGAGATCCAGGGCGGCCGCGACCTTGGGCCAGCCTTTTGGACTACGAATCCTGGCAAACATGATGCGACCCTGCGTCTGCGAAAGTCCAGCCAGACGTGCCTCTGCGTAGGCTCTGGCCAGATCGGCCGGCATGGCCACCTTGGGCCAACGCCTGGCCACATGATCGGCTCCTTCCACCATGAAGCCTGCCAGATTCTTGAGAACCAAGGCGATACGGTCGGGGGGCACGTGCTTGACGAGTCCTTCCCTTGCTTTGGATTCGAGCAGATCCGTGGGGAGGCCGCGACGAACGAGGCGTGCGGATAGGCGCCCGAGGGCCTTTTGGAGCCCTGGCGGCATGGTGGGTGGAGCAGAATGGGCTGGGGTCGTCGTCAGGATTGTCGCGACCAGGCATCCTGCTGCGACCAGATGTGCTGCCGCAACGAGGTGACCTGGGGAGTTGCTGTTCGCCGTCATTCGTTTCATGTCCTACATCCGACAATAGTGGCGAGGGGCCGGAGCGGATTCGATTGGATTTCCGCGTTTGTGGACCGAGCCTCGCGACCTGCTTCGATCATGATACGATTGTATTGGGAGCCAGGATACAGGGCCAGCAGTTTTCTTCGAGGCACCACCACCGATTGCTGGCCGAGGGAGTCCTGCATGGGACGCGTTTCGAGTCGTTGCGTCCTCTGGATGATGCGTGCCGTGATCATGGGACCTCCAACACGGCGTTGGTGCCGCCGAAGCCGTCGGGCACGTAAGCTCGGGCATTGCGAGGCAGCACGGAACTGTCGTCCACGAGAAAACGATACTGGTATCTGCCCTGGGGCAGAGCAATGGTAACGGACCATGTGGAGCCCTTGTGATGCATGGCCACGGGACGCCAGGCATGGAAGCTGCCGATCACCGCGACGTGACGTGCGCGTGCGGCTTGGACACGAAACAGGACGGTCCGCCTTTCCGAATCATTGGTGGTGGAACGATGTCCGATTCGCGGCGAGGCACGATGCGTTTTGTCGGGCTGTGCGATGATGGAGGCGGGTCGGTGCGCCTGGTCACTGCGGCTCTCGATGGCCCATTGGTGCGACCAACGGAATGCGAGTCCGAGGAGGATCGTCTGCCTGTGGATTTGGGTCCTGTCTCCGTTCCAGATGGTGTGTTGAATGCCCATTTGATATGAGGCAGACAGGGAGAGCCATTCGAGGGCCTGCCATCGAATGCTCCCCCTGGCCTGGACGAACAGGTCGGTGCGCCTGGAGGGCTTGCCCGTGCCTGGTTCGTGGAACTGGTCAAGGAGATCCTGCTGGACCAAGGCGACTGCGTCGATGGTGAAGTGCGCGGGCAATGAGGCAGTGATGCCGAGCCGAGCCACATGGCTTTGGTGGTCGTGGAAGTCCTTGTTCGAGTTGGTCACAAGGAATGCATACCCAGCCTGGAGGGACAGCCAGGGCAGGGCAAATCCCTGGACACGAAGTTCCGGCCCGTGGGACAGGTCCCTCTGGATCGTGCCATCGATTTCGCGACTCGGGTCCGGAAACCATACGGATCTGAGATGATATCCGACCAGGATGCGGTATTGCAGCAGGTCCATCCAGGCGAGAGCGAGGTGTCCGGTGACGAAATGGTACCGTTCGCTACCATAGCGTTGGCGCCACATGCCTCCTGCCGAAGCATCGGCCGTGATGAAGAGTTTTCGCCATGTCCTGCAACGATAGGCGAGTCGGCCCTGTTGGGTTTGGTACCAGCCCTCGTGGATGTATTCGTCGAAGATTGTGCGCCACGAGAAGACCATGTGATGGCGCCAGGTGGGGTCGTACCAGGTGGCGAGTCGGGCATCCAGACCCACCAGACCGTCGGATACGATGGGAGGTAGCGTCTGTTGGGCAGAGGCCGAGGTGGGCAGATGCGCGGGGTCCCGGCCCAATGTCCAATAGACGTTGTCATCCCATCCCCCCACGAGGCTGGCTTTGGCGTCGATACCCGCTCGGCCCCGAGCCGCGGCGGTCACAGGAGCACTGCTCTCGATCCAGACGATGACCAGAGCGGACACAAGGAAGTGTTTCGTCGTTCGGTTCACGAGCGTTTCGCGATGACCAGTCCCTCAGGGACTTTGGACCTGCTGTGGCGTCGTCTGGTTCGTGTGGTCACTGTCGCCGATACCAAGTTGATCGTTTCCATTTGCGCCCCAGCACCAGGCCGTGCCGTCCGTCCGAATGGCGCAGGAATGGTAGCCGCCGCTGGTCACCGAGACGGATTGAGTCATGTTCGAGACCTGGACTGGGGTGGGATGGTTCGACGAGTCTCCCGTCCCCAACTGGCCGAAAGCGCCTTGGCCCCAACACCAGACCGTGTTGTCGTTCTTGATGCCGCAACTGTGCTTCATCCCGGCTGAGATTGTTGTGAACGATCCGGTCGTATCGACCTGGGTCGGTACGTTCGTTTGGGTGTATGAATCATCGCCGAGTTGGCCGGCATCATTGAATCCCCAGCACCAGGCAAGACCTCCTCCGTCGATGGCACAAGTGTGCAGTTGGCCTCCTGCGATGGCGGATGTCGTGGCGATTTGCTGGTGCACGACCTGGACCGGGAAGTTCTGTAGACCCGTTCCACCATCACCGAGTTGTCCGTTCGTGTCGCTGCCCCAACACCATGCCTCATAGTTGGCCTTGACCGCACAGGTGTGGTTGCCTCCGCAGGATACGGAGACGACGCCTGAAAGGCCGCTCACCTGGACCGGAACGTTGCTCTTTGCGTTGTTGCCGTTGCCGAGTTGTCCGGCTGTGGCATCGCCCCAGCACATGATTTTCTGGTCGTGCAGCACGGCGCAGGAGTGGTTTGCGCCGGCGGCGATGCTGTCGGCGCCGGTCAATGTCGATACCTGCACGGGCACCATGGAAGAATCCCAGTGGCCTTGCCCGAGTTGGCCCAGCGAACCGGCGCCCCAACACCATGCCGTTCCGTCGTCGAGCACGGCGCAGGAGTGGTTGTCCCCCGTGGCAATGGCGATTGCCTTGTCGCGTGGAAGTTGAACCGGTACGGGCACATCGCTCGAAGCGGTGCTGTTGTTGCCCAGTTGACCCGATGCGCCCAAGCCCCAGCACCATACGGATTGGTCTCGACGCAGGGCGCAGGTGTGCAGTGACCCAGCGGAGATCGCGGTCCAGCCGCAGTCTTGTGGGCAGGTCGCCAGAGTTTCGTTGTGGGTGTCGTCACAGACCAGGTCGCCACAGGTTCCCTTGCATCGGGACAGGTTCACGTGGCAGGTATCGTCGCAGAGCAGGGTTCCGCCGTAGTAGGCGAAGTCTTGGCAGGTCTGATGGCCGAGATCGGTTTCATCGCATTGTTCTGGGCCATTTTTGATTTTGTCTCCGCATTTCCCCGTACAATCCGTGGCGTCGAACAGACAGGTATCACCGCAACGCAGCGTGCCCTGGTAGAAGCCGTAGTCCGCACATGTGATCTTTTTCAGGTCGCTGCCATCGCATTCTTCGATCCCGGTGGCCACACCGTCTCCACACACGTCGATGCAGTTCGATCGGGCGAAGGCGCAGGCCGAGGTGCAGGACAAGGTGCCGGAGGCATAGCCCAGAGACTGGCAGGTCTGTCCTCCCAGGTTTGTGCCGTCGCATTCCTCGTCCTGGTCCAGGACGCCGTTGCCGCAGCCAGGGCCCCCATCCGGTCCGGGAGGCAGGCCGACGACCGGGTCGAATCGGCATGCAGTAAACAGAACCGCGGTGCCGAGCCACAATCCCATGATCAGGCGTACGGCCAGACGGACAGGGTTCACAGTCAATGGAACGTGATGCACCGAGGGCCTCCCGTGGCGCGATTCGCCGCAGTCCAACTATTCAACAATAACGGTTTTCTTGGTTGGCCGCAACGCCGCGTCATGTTGGCCGCAACGCTGCGTCATTGGTTGCCCACCGATTCGATGGGCGCGTTTTAGAGGCGGATTACGGAGTTGTAGCCGCCGAAACCGTCGGGACGATGCCCATCGGCCGTTGGGTCTGTGACCCATCGTGACCCGTCTACGAGGAAATTGTAGTGATACGTTCCCAGTCGCAGGGTGAGCGTGATGGTCCAGATGCCGTCGCTGTCCGGGTCGTCGAGCTTGCGCGGCGACCACTTGGTGAAGTCGCCGGCCAGAGACACGGAGTGGGCGTCCGGCGCCCGGATGGCGAATCGGACTCTGGTGGCCTGGACCGTGACGCAGCGGTTCGACGTGAACGGTCGGACGGATGCGGCCTGGGAGCCGGACTGTTGGGTCGTCCTGTGACGGGCCGTGACGGGTGCCATGTGATTCGTCGGCTGGAGATTTCGGGTTTTCGGTTTGGCCTGTCGGGCCAGGAGGAAGCCGACAAGGCCACCCAGAACGAGGCCAATCGCCAGTCCACCGACGGCCTTCATCCAAGATCGTCGGGCAGCGAGGGTTGCATCGCCGGCCAGAGCAGCTTGGCCTTGGCGCAACACGATATGGGCCATGACCTCATCGACGAACGCCGGATCGTGATCGGCATGGGGGAGTTCGTGTAGCATCTCGGCGGCACCGGACACCTCTTCGTAGTCGTGGCGAAATCCTGGCTCCGCCAGGAGACGTTCCTTGAACCCGATACGATCCTGTTGCGTCAGTTCACCATCGAGAGAACGCTCGATGAACAGGTCGTCTTGGTCCCGAGGATCTTGGTTCGGATCGTCTGTGTGAGGATCGAGCCCATCGTCCGCATCGCGGCCGCGTCGTCGGTCGTTTCGTTCATCGTGTTTCATCACAGCACCTCTTTTACGGCACAATGCCTTTCGACCCAGTACGATGACGCAGGGGCTTGTGTTCGTTTCGTTCATCGCGATCGCTCTGCCCCGGAGACTCCGCTCGCAGTCGGGCTGCCAGCTTGCGTCTGGCTCGCACGGCTCGAATCTTGAGGGTCGTTACGGGCAGGTCCAGAACGGACTGGATTTCGTCGTAGGACAGACCTTCGATATCTTTGAGTACGACCACGATACGATAATGTTCGGGCAACTCGGCCAGGGCACGTTCCAGCACGGCGCGGCGTTCGCCATGCTCGGCCGCCTGCTGCGGGTCTTCGTGTGCATGGAAGAACAGGGCCGCCTCTTGGTCGAAGGTTTGGACAGATGGAATTTCGGTGCGCTTCTTGCTTTTCAGGTAGTCTTTGCAGTTGTTCACCGTGATCCGGCAGAGCCAGGGCCAAAAAGGCCGGTCGATGTGGAACTGGTTGAGCTTGAAGAAGGCATCGACCAGGCTCTGTTGAGCCAGGTCTTCGGCGGCGTGCCAGTTACCCACCATGCGCAGACAGATGGCGCGGACCTTGGGAGCATAGGTGGCGACCAGGGGGCGGAAACGGTCCGGTCGTCCGTTTCTACTCTCGGCGATGCAATCCTGCTCCCAATCTTCCGGACTTCGTTTCATGGAACGTTTCCACCTGCTGCCGAGTCATCGGCTGGCGACAGGAATCTTCTTTCATAATACGGCCGACGAGGGCGGATGGATACAGATATTGGAAATGGAGCAAAGAGGAAGTGTGTCGGGTGGTTTGAGAGCGGATGTGGGGCGGTCAGCTCGCAGACGGGTCTTCGATGGCGCCCATGAACAGGATGGCGCCGGTGGATAGGTCGCGGATGACGAAAAGGAACGGTCGGTCGATGGTCAGTTCCACGTCGAAGTTCAGTATCGAAGTTCCCTCGACGATCACTGCGGTGGCGGCCGCGGCCTCGGTGCCCGCCTCGTCCACGTCCACGAAGGTCTTGTGGATGATGGCTGAGACGGAGAGGTCCCGGGTGCCGTCCATGCCCGACAGGTCTGCGGCGCCGCTGCTGAACACGTCGGTCATGCCCATGTTTTGGAACGTGGTCTTGAGCATCATGGTCGTTCGATACTTGAACTTTGGCATGGCGAGTTGGACCTGTTTGGTCTCGAGATCGGCGAACAGGGTCAGCATCTGATCAGCGGTCAGATTGGCTGACACATTCTCGAATTGGCCCGCATCCGGGACGATGAGGTCCATGGCGATTTCGTCACCGTCATAGGGAAGTTCGACCACCTGGATGCCGTCG
>JAGGXR010000135.1 GCA_021162935.1 Deltaproteobacteria bacterium | reverse complement strand
GTGTCGCACCCGCCGCTTCCGCCACCGCCGCCGCCACCGCCGCCGTTGTCTCCCGTACCGCCCGCGCGACCCGGACTCGCGTACCAATAGTCGTCCACCAAAAAACTGCCCGAACCACCCACCCCGCCATTGCCGTTTTGAATCCTGCCATTGGCCGCGTTGTTTCCAGCATCGCACGTGCCGCCGCCGGCGCCTGCATTGCCGTATCCACTCCCATGCTGCGACGCGTTCGTTCCCGAATCGCCTGGCTGGGCGTCCAGGTCCGGAATCCATCCACCACAGTCCGTGTCCATCGTGCCCCCGTTGCCCCCATGACCCGCATTCGGGCTCGACCCACCGCTGCAGCTATTCGTCCCGGCCGCGCCGCCCGCACCATGCCCGCTGTCGTCGCACGTTGTGTTGTACTCACGCGCGGCACCTCCGACTCCACCGTTCATGGACGATGTCGCGCTCACGTGAACCGCATCCTGACCATTCGCCCCGGACTGACCGTCGGCCCCGTTGCCCGCCTGGATGGTCACATGCGCCAGGGTGAACGCGGAGGCGTTCTTCGCATGCACCACGTGGGATGACAGTGCCGATCCATTCAAAGAGCCCTGCGAATCCGGGCCAACGAGCATCATATCGGAAACCGTGGTGGGAGCGGTCAAATCGTGAGCACGAACCGCCATGTACTGACCGGTTTGCTGGTCCAACGCTCCTGTGACCGTCACCGCGTGTGCCGACAGCGTATGATCGCCCCGCTGCCAATTCGAGTCGTACCCTCCGTACAAATTGATGCCCGACTGGAGCACCACCACATCATCGTACGACCCGGCCTGGATATAGACATAGGACAAACCCTGACTCGCCGCACGAGCGATGCCCTGGTTGATGGTGGCGCAGGGAGTCGAATAGGTCACGCCGCAGGTTCCCGAATCGGTCCCGCTCGTGGCCACGAAAATCCCGCCATTGATGTCGCCGTCGATGCCGTCGCAGTTGTCGTCCTGGAACTGGTCGTCTGGAACATCCGTGGCGGCCGGCGGTTCACAGATGCCCCACCCCTGGGCCCCCTGACAGGTCATGGTCCCCGAGCAGGTTCCAAAGGGAGTCGTGATGGTGCAGGGTCTCGTGTTTCCCTGGGTCGAGGCATCACAGTCACACGACCCGCTCGCGGGCTTGCACTGTTTGTAGTCGGTGCCATCGACTGTGACCGTGTCACAGGAATATCCCTGGGGACAGTCCTCGACGGCACAGTCCCGCCCGCAGTACTTCTGGCCACCGTAATCGAGGCACAGATGCACACCAATGAGCGAACATTCACTGTCCTTGGCACAAGGACTGCACAACAGATTCGTCTGCGGGATGCAGACGTCCGCCACGACGCCAGGCTCGATGGCTCCAAGCACACCGTAGCATCCGTACTCGGCCGGGCAACTTCCCGCAATGCACTTTTCGGAACAAAATCCTTCGGTCCCAACGAAAATGCACAAAAGGGACTCGCATTCCCCATCGTCACTGCAGGGCTCGCCAAAACCTTTGCCAGGCCCGGCATCCACGAGGGAACCATCCTGGCCGCCGTCGTTCTTCTGGTTCGCATCCACCACCACGGACGCATCCTGGTCCGCCACACAGACGCCACCATCGCCACAGGACCAGCCACCGGGACAGGAATGGACGTCATCGCAGGTACAGGTTCCCTTGGTGGGATCACAGTTCGACCCGCTTGCCCCGCTCGCGCAACCGCCGCCTAAGCCCATCACTCCCAACAGAGCAACCAGCGAAACAAGCACCTTCAAAGCAAACGCCTCGGGTCGCACGGTCGTCGCATCCTGGTCGCTTCGCGTACGATCCGATCCCATGGACACCCAGTCTCTTCGTATCCGACTCGACGTTTTCATGCCCCCCACCTCTCTCGCGCCGCCACAGCCCAATTCGACTCGCACGATCGCACACATCCGTACGGACTCCGTTGCTCATCTGTTGGCCAGGCAGCGTCCAATGCGATAGTTGTATCGACGCAGTCCACCCGTCGTTGCTTCACAACCACCAGCCACCAATATTGTATCATGTGCGCCCCTTGTGTGACAACAAGGTGCACGTGGTCGGCACGTGGTCCGACATGGCGCAGAACCAATTCGAGACCGGACCGTTTGCCCTGCGCCCTCTTTGGCTCTTTCCGATGAAAAGTGGATGAAAAACGAGGAGCGCCTATCGAGAAGAGCGCGTCCGATGCGCGGGACGACGATGCATGCCGCGACCGTGCGCGGGACGACGATGCATGCCGCGACCGTGCGCCCTGCCTCGCACAGAATGCCTCCGGCGCCCTTCAACGGCTCGTAGCCGTCGAGGTCGCTCTGCCAGGTGCACCGATCGACTTGGCCCCTCGATATGGAGGTGGTCGTGGTGGTCGCGGTTCGTATCAGGCGTCAAGATCCGATTGAAATAATGATTCAACTTAAGCGCACAGCAAAACTTGCGCCAGGCGGCACCTTTCGACGTATGATTCTTGGCGCCGCACCCGACGATCCCACGCTCGTAGTGATGAATGGTCGTGGCATAGCCAAAGGCGCCGTCGATGGCCGGAATGTCCATGGCCCTTCCAAAGGCGTGCTGGCTGAACCGATGGGTCCCTCCCAAATAGGTGTACCGCCAGGTTGACGAATAGTAGATGCTCGCGACCCCGGCACGCCGAATGGCCCGACCGGCCACGTCCAGGACCTCGACCGTATGACAGTCCAGGATGAACCGACGCTTATTGGACCAATGCTTGATGTAGTTCACGCCGCCTATTCGTTTTGACAGCACCTCGATCGGAGTACGGACCCCCTTCACTCTAGTAAGAATCCGAAACTTCACCCGGGCCCGCCGCAGCCTCTTGATGCAGGCCCTGTCGTACCCACGCAACGGATGACGAATGACGCGGACGAACTGGTCGTAGTACGTGGGTTTGTGGCCCACGCAGCCATAGCGCGTGTGTGCACAGACCCGCTTGGCGTGCGTGCCAGCGTGTCGGCGATGCCGACGTGACCCAAATGAGCCATGACGAGACCGCGTCCGATGAGACGCCCTCGCCTGACGGGACGCGGATCGCCGGTGGGTCACGGTCACACGATCAGCCACACGCGCCTGGACGGGCGTCTGCACCGCAAACCAGACCAACCAACCCAAAACAGCCGTCGCACCAAATTTTCGAACCAACCGTCCCATGATCGCCTCACCAGGAAAAAGCCACAGGACCCGCCCTTGGGGGTCGCTGCGCAGCCCACCAAAGAACGCGTGATCCATACACCCGGACCCCATGCCCCGCAAGGCCCATGTCACGGTCCGATCCAAGGTCGGACAAGACCGTTGCATCACCCAAGTTGCCAGGCTATCATCCGACTCGTAACAACTTCAATACGGGGTGCCATTATGACGACTTTCCATCCAACCAACGATCCCAAAAATGACCGGGCCGACAGGCATTTCTCTCAGAAAGGCGGTCGAGTCGCGCTTTTTATTCACCATATCTTTTCCAGGAGGAGCCATCGACCATCCCTCGACAGAAAGGTCGTTCTGGGCGTGGCAACCGCGATGGCGGCCATCGGTCTCCTCGCCATCGCTGCCTGTGGCGGCAGGACCCTGACGGGCGTGACGAATACGAACCAGGTCCGATGGGACGCCGGCCCGGATGGACACGTGTGGCCTGACGGCCACGTCTTTCCCGACGGCAACGTCCGGCCCGATGGCAACGTGGTGCCCGACGCCAACGTCCAATGCCAAGGGGACCAATGGTCGCTGACTCAGGTCCCCATCCAATCCGTCGAGGTGCTCACAGGCCAAAATACCAGATGGGGCGCGGTCTCTGAGGGCATCGCAATCCGTCTCCATACCACGGTCGAGGTGGGAGGCTGTGACCAACTGGCTGCGGTCACTTGGGCACGAAGCAACAACACCATTGACCTCTACGCCACTGTCTGGACGTACCAGGGCCACGACCCCTGCCCCGGAGCCTTGATGTTGGTTTCGACCTACCAGGCCTTTTCAGACCTGGCGCCCGGTCAATGGACCATCGAAGACGGGTTGAACATGACCACCGTGGAACAATTCCGCGTCCGCCCCTGCCGCAACGGCGAAGACTGCTACTGCCAGGTATGGGACGGCATCCCAGGCGAAGAAGGAGCCTCCTGTCGCTACGACTGCCAATGTTCCTATCCACTCCAATGCGTGGTCGACGGGATGCTCGACCCGATGGCGGGCGGCACCTGCCTTCGGACCTGCTCCACCGACTCGGGCTGCAATCCGCCCCGAGGCTGCAATCTGGACGAACAAAACGAACCCGTCGGAGTCTGCAGCATCGACGGCCATGCCTGTACGAACGACTCGGACTGCAATCCAGGATTCTCCTGCAAGCCACTTGTGGACCAACCCAACACGTCCTGGTGCCAACCCACCATGGAGACCGACGCCCTCGACCAAGCCTGTCAGGACGACTGCGACTGTCCGGCTGGCTACTCCTGCGCCATCACCCAGGCCCGTGGAGGCAAAACCTGTCAGATCAAATGCCGTGGCGAACTGGATTGCCCCATGGACCAGAATTTGTGCTGCGGGGAGTGGCACGAAAATGAATACTACCCAGGTCCGAACTGCCAACTGTGCTCGTACGACTCGACGGAAATGGAACGCATCGTTCCCAACCTGGACGAGTAGCATCCGCCTCCACGATCCACTCTGCTTTCCCCATTGAGCCCATCTGTTTCCCCATTGAGCCCATCTGTTTCCCCATTGAGCCCATCTGTTTCCCCATTGAGCCCACCTGAATTTCTGAATTGACTTCCTGCTCACGTATCATTACCCTTGCCCACACAAGAACCGTGCATGCTACCAATCGACACTCGGAGGGTTTTCATGGCAAAGGGTGACCGCAAGACGGACAAAAGGAAACAGAGTCTGTATTTTCCCGTGGATATGCTCGAAGAAATCCAGTGGGAAGCAACAAGACAGGATCGATCCCTGTCGTGGATCGTGCAGAAGGCATGGAAAATCGCACGAAACGATATCAAGAAGTTCCCATCGGTCAACGAACTACCCGGTGAAGAGGACGAAAAGGAACAAGGCAACGAGTAAGTCACGTGGCTCTCGATCGGACCAATGACAGCATCACCTGCGTGCCGAGCCTTCGGGTGGGCCAGGCCCAGAACGACCATGACCTGACAGGTTGTACTGTCCTGCTCAGCCCCCAAGGGGCCGTGGCGGCCATGGTGGTCCTCGGATCCGCTCCGGGAACGAGGCAGACCGACTCGTTGCGTCCCGGGCATCTCGTCAGTCGGGTCCACGGCCTCTGCCTCACGGGCGGCAGCGGATTCGGGTTGCGTGCCTGCGACGGCGTGACCAAGGTGCTCGTGGAACAGGGCGTGGGGCTGACCATCGGCGAGGTGACCGTGCCCATCGTGCCTGGAGCCGTGATCTTCGACCTGCGGGTCGGCGCCCCTGTCTGGCCAGACGCCGAGATGGGCGAAATCGCCACCAGACAGGCCCTTGGAGAACGAGGCCGCCAACCGGTGACGCAGGGCTGTGTGGGAGCCGGGACCGGAGCTACCGTGGGAAAACTCTTCGGCCCGGGCCAGTCCTGCAAGTCCGGACTCGGCACGGCGGGCGCGGTCCGAGACGACGGTTTGGCCGTGGGCGCCTTGGCCGTGGTCAACGCGTTCGGTGACGTCCGCGACCCACAGTCGAATCGCCTTCTCGCCGGTCTGCGTCGCACTCCCGAATCCAACGAGTTGGCTGACACGAGCGACCTCCTACGCCGAGGCGACGCCCCGAACCTGGTGCTCGGCGCAAAACCCGAGGCCACCACCCTGGCGGTCGTGGCCACCAACGCCCACCTCGACTCGGTCCATGCCGCCAAAATTGCATCCATGGCGGCTGGTGCCCTGCACGCCTGCCTGTCCCCGGCTGCCACCCATGTCGACGGAGACATCGTCTTCTGCTTGGGAATCGGAAACGTCGAGGTGGACATGCACCAGGTCGCAGTCCTGGCCCGGGACCGACTCGAAGAAGCCATCGTCTCCGCCGTGCTGCAGGCGCAGTCGGCCGGCGGTCTGCCGGCCGCCCGAGACCTCACGCCGACCAGCCCCCTAAGCGCCAGCCATTGAGAGTCCCCACTGTTTGATCGGCACCTATCGATTCAGCACGCCTTGCCACTTAAGTGTCATCTTCACCGTCCTCAAAGACAAAATCCTGGTCTTGAGGATCAGCCACCCACCAGAGGCCTATCAATCGAAACCGAAGGCGCCTTGCCCACCTGGTAGGTCCGCACCACGGTGAGTTGCCGTTCGTCGTTGAGGCGCGCCACCCACACAGGGTCGGCAGCTATCTCGTCGCAACGCAGTTCATGATATTGGAAATACCGCGACTGGGGCACGTACCGCACAGGAGTCATCCCGCCAAGGATCACCTGGTTCGCCTTGGCGGATCCGTGGAGTTGAATGCGATCGGTGACCTGGACGGCGCCGTCCGACAAGACGACACGCCGCTCGAATGAGGCAGGCGCCTTGCTCTGATGGGTCATCAGGAGCCGACGGATCGCTCCCTTCATCCATTCGGCGGAGGTGGCGTTCCAACCGATGACGGCCGAAACGGCGCGGAAGCCGGCAAAGGTCACGGGGTTGAAACGCTTCGACGGAAGCACGTGGAACCTGCCGGACACGGACAATTCATCCGGCGAAAACCCGAGTTCGTAGTCGGGGTCGATCCACTGGGTGGCCACTCGGTTGCCATTTGCGAGTTCCATGCGCACACCGCCGTCTCCTGCCAACAGATCGCCTGATGTTCGATCGAAGGCGAGCCAGGTCCCGCCCCGAAACAGATTGGACACCAAGTACAGCCCATGGGTGGAACGTACGGCTACACCGGCACCGGGAAAATCACGTACGAGTCCGTCCTGTTGACAGGGAAGGACGGAAAGCGGGGCGGTGGCATCCTGCCAGTCCCGCTCGGCTTCCAGAAACTCGGAGAGTCGATACACCACGTATCGGTCCGCCTGGAGCGCTGGATAGACCGATCCGCCTCGGTCGAACCCAGGCAACATGTGCTCGACCATGGCCGCTGCCAGGCTGTTCTTCGGGGCGAGCATCTCGAACCCGTGGGGATAAAAATGCACGGTCTGACGGCTGCCCACCAAGCCGCCGTAATGGCCGTCGGGATACACAAAGTGACTCGCCATGGTCACGGCCCGGTCCACGATCCCGTCCAACGCCGTCACCACGTCCGCAACCTTGGACCGACCGGCCCATCTGGAGGCTTCGATACGACGCCGCAACTTGCCGAGGAAACTCACCGTGGCGCTCAAATAGCCCGCATCCACGCCGTCGTATTCGAGACACCAGCCCTCGTCGTTGCAGAATCGTTTAAAGGACTGCCAGCGGATGAAGAACAAGTCGAGCAGGTCCTCGTCGGCAAGATAATCGGCAGCCATGTAGAGCGGGAGCAGGGCCATGGCATGATGGTTCGCCAGCACCCCGACCTCTTCCCTGGTTCCCAAGAACCGACCGGCTCCGGCGGCAATGCTTCGAATGGCCGACTCGGTTTCTGCGTCGATCTGCGGACCGAGCAGTTCCCGGGACGCCAGGATGGCATACAAAATGAATCCGGTGGGGCCCGCCCAGCCCCGCTCGTTGGGGTAAAACTCGTCGAAGGAACCGTCGCCGTGCTGAATCGTCCCGGCGTATCGGATGCCAGCCTGGCACCAACGGGCCACCTGCTCCTGATGATAAAATCGATTATCGGGAAACTCGGTGGCCCAGACCAGCGCCATGGCATGAACACCAAACTGCGCAATGGCAGAAGGAAAATCCGTGCTGCGGGCCAACCAATACTCCCGATCGAGGCATCCATACGTAGGCGAGAGGCGGTCCCGATCCATCAATGAAAACAATCTTGGGAGCGCCTGGAGGGCAAGGCGCCCGTAGACGTGTCTCGTCTCCATGCTCCGTATGGCCGTCTGCGCTTTCTTGTGTCTGCTCACCATGCTTCTCCTTTCGCACAGGCTGAGTCGGCTCATCAGAATAAATGTACCATCTGGAACACCGACCCATCCGGTCCCGCTTTGTTGCGCCTCGGCGCCCCAAATTGGCAACCCTATTTTGAACAGCCGACTTATATCCTCTTTGACCGATCGAGGCCAGGGTTTGCCCGCGCCCCAAATCGATGCCACACTCTGCCCGATCGACTTCAAAGTCTGCCTGGGCGACACCGGACTGCCCCAGGTGGATACCAAAGTCTGTCAAGGTGGATACCGAAGTCTGCCAGGTCAATGCCAGAGATGACTTGACTGTGCAATTTCCATAAACGTATAGTGCGCCCAGAAAAGCGCGATGCTCGCAAAATCCCTTTGGTCGATTCCTGACCTGGTTCACGCCGGGAACGAGGAGGATACATGCGTTCCATACTGCTCACCTCAATCGTGACGCTCCTGTTTGCACAGGGCCAGGCTCTTGCCCAATTCGGAGCCCCGGGAGCCAGCCCCATGGGAGGCGGCGGACATCAGGCCAGCAAACCGAGCAAACCCAAGGTGGCCGAAGCCGCCAAGGTCAAACCTCAAGGGCCAAAGCCCATCGAACCCAGAAACTGGGTACCCCGGCGGCCCATGCAGATCTTCAGCCTGGACGGCTACCTGCGATTCCGCGCCGACTACTTTCATAAGCCGCACCTGAACCTGCGGTACATCCCCGGCGGCCCCCGCCCATCGTTTCCGAACAACCCGGGTGGCGTCCTCAAGAATCAAAAGGATTTCTGGAACGCCAACATGAGGCTCCGACTGGAGCCGACCTTCAATGTGCACGACACGGTTCAGGTGCACATGACCCTCGACATCTTCGACAACATGGTCATGGGATCCACGCCCGAAGGGTTCAACATTCTTTCCGGTGATCAGTACGTGGGCCGAATTCCATCCTCGCCCGTCAACACATTCTCCACGACGCAGGAAACCGCGTCCCAGGGCTACAACAGCCTCGAAGACGCCTTCAGGGTCAAACATGCGTGGGCGGACGTGCTCACCCCTCTCGGCATGATCCGATTCGGCCGCATGCCTTCCCACTGGGGCCTCGGCATTTTCGCCAACTCGGGGCGCTGCGCCGACGAAGCCAAATGGACCGTATCGAGCAGCATCAGCCCCGGTCGTTGTCTGGATGCCGACTACGGCGATGTCGCCGATCGGATCATGTTTGCGAGCCGGATCCCAGGTGTCGGCCTCATCGCTTCAATCGGCTATGATTTCGCCGCGTCGGGCATCAACACCACGATGACGAGCAACTACACGAACCAACGACAGGGCCAACCCTTCGACCTCTACACGAGCGACAACGTGCACGAGGCCTTCCTGTCCATCGCCAAGATCAACCGGCCCGACGAGGTGCGTGAGCTCCTCGCCCAGGACAAGCTCGTGGTGAACTATGGTTTCTACGGCATGTTCCGCCGGCAAAAAAGCGATTACCTGGCGAACACCGCCATCAATCCCAACGCCACCATCGAGGACCACGCCGGGAATCTGACGGGACGCAACGCATGGGCCATCATCCCAGACCTGTGGTTCCGTCTCAACTGGGGACAGATCGAAATCGATTTCGAAGGCCTCATCATCGGCGGCAAAATCAATAACCTCAAAGACATGGGGCGGCAGGACGCCCTGCGCCTCCTGCAATGGGGTTTCGTGCTTCGTGGCCAGTATGCCTTCATGAACAATTCGCTGCGGGTCCGCGTGGAGATCGGCCACGCCTCGGGCGATTCGAATATCGAGGCATCGGACCACCGACTCAACTACCGAGGACTCAGCCCGTTACCGAGCAACCCCAAGGCAAAATACAACACCCTCTTTGCCTTCGATCCGGGATATTACGTGGACCTGATCTTCTTCCGGCAACTCATGGGCACGGTCTACAATGCCACCTACTACAAACCCACCGTCGAATACGACGTGGCCCAAAATTTCGGCTTGAGAGCGGACGCCATCTTCAGCATGGCGAACGACCCAGTAGCCACGCCGGGAAACTCCCGTTGGTATGGCATCGAATTGGACGCCGACGTGGAGTACCACAACCTGCCCCATGGATTCGTGGCCGGACTCGCCTATGGCGTGTTCTTCCCATTGAGTGCCCTGAATTTCCCCTCGGCCCTATTCGGAACGTATCAGGATGCCAAGCCGGCCCAGACCGTCCAATTCCGCCTGTCGGTCAAGTTCTAGGCAAGTTCAATAAGCAAGTTCAATCAGGCCCAGGGCCGTCGTCCGCCCCATGTCCGTTCGACTCGGATCCATCGTCCCTGTCCGGCTCGCCGCCGCCCCTCGTGTCTCCCTCCTTCGATGCCAGCACCCTTCGATACAGCTCGCTGCTCGTCAGCTCCGTTTCAGGAGACAGTCTGGCAGCGATCGCGCGTGGCCTGAGGCCTTCGTCCAAGAGGATGCGGATCTGTGCGTCGAGTTCCTCGCCGTCCAAGATCAATCGAGTCTGCGCACCAGCAACCAGGATAGTCACCTCACCCCGTGGAGGTTCATCGGCAAACCGCTGCCCCAGGCTGTCCAGCGTGCCGCGAACGAATTCCTCGTGGACCTTGGTCAACTCCCTGGCCACCACGGCGCGTCGCTCGCCTCCGAACACCTCATTCATGACGGACAGACTGTCCGCCGTCCGCCTCGGACTCTCGTAGAATACCAAGGTGGCCTCCAGGGCGGACAGCGCTTCAAGACGACGACGCAAGGCTCCGGCCTTCCGAGGCAAAAACCCTTCGAAATAAAAGTGGTCGGTGGCCAGACCACTGGCACTCACCGCCGCCACCACGGCACTGGGCCCTGGTATGGGAATGACTCGGATGCCCCGGTCAACGGCTGCCGCCACCAGGCGCCCACCCGGGTCCGAAATGGTCGGTGTACCCGCTTCGCAGACCAGAGCCACGTCCTGCCCCTGAATGAGATCCGTGATCATCTCGTCGGTCCGACGGGCCTCGTTCCCCTCGAACAGGGAGACCTGACGATTCGCAATCCCCAGCCGACTCAAAAATCGGCCGATGGAACGCGTGTCCTCCGACGCGATAAGGTCCACGTCGGCTAGGATCCGAGCCGCCCGCATCGTCAGATCCTCCATGTTACCGATGGGCGTAGCGACCACGTACAAGATCCCAAAAGACTCGCTGCTTGCCTGAGCACCATTCGATCGACCCCGACCAGTCCGTGCTTTGTGGTGCTTCTGTCCGGTTCCTGCGCGATCCCTCGCCATGCCCGCCTCCTCGATCCACTCATCTGAAAAAAATGGAGTGACCCAGGTCAGGAATCCAGGCCGAGGACGACCTGCACCGCGTCCCCCATTTCTTGCCGCAGATACTCCCTGAGCTTCCCGAGCAGCCTCTTCTCGAGTTGCCTGGCCCGTTCCTTGGTGATGCCGTACCGATCCCCGATTTCTTTGAGGGTCAACGGATTGTCGGTCATGAGCCGTTCTCTGAAAATGACGGCATCGCGGCCTTTGAGTGTCTGAGAAAAGGTCTTAAGCCTCTCCTGGAGCATCTCCCGAAACTCCTGGCCGGCCACGATATCATCGGGCGTCATGTCTCCATCGGACAGCACGTCCATGTAGGTTTTCTGCGACGACCCATCGTCGCTCGAAAGAGGCGTGGACAGAGACATCTCCGGAGCGGACAACCGGCGCTCCATGTCCACGACCTCTTTTTCGGACACGTCCAGAGCCCGAGCCACGTTCTTGGGATCCGCCTTGAACCCCATCCCTTCCAGACGACGCTTTTCTTTCTTCAGGTTGAAGAACAGCTTGCGCTGTGCCTGCGTGGTGCCGATCTTGACCAATCGCCAGTTGTTGAGGATGAACTTGAGGATGTAGGCTCGAATCCACCAAGCCGAATAGGTGCTCAACTTAATGCCCCGATAGGGGTCGAACTTCTGCACTGCCTGCATGAGGCCGACGTTCCCTTCCTGAATCAGGTCCAGTAGGTTCTGGTGCGCCTTGTGATACTCGTGGGCGATTTTGACCACGAGGCGGAGATTGGCCGTAACGAGCGTTCTGGCCGCCTCCGTGTCTCCTTGTTCCTTATACCGCCTCGCCAATTCCTGCTCTTCCTCCCGACTCAACAGCGGATACCTTCGAATCTCGCGAATGTAGGCGGTCAGCGGGTCGAACTTGACCAGGGATCGAGACCCGGACACCTCCTTGGAAAACACCGGCTGCTCGTGTTCATGGACTTCGAGAGGCTCTTCGTGGACCTCGATGGGTTCGGCCTCTGGTTCCTCAACAGGTTCCACGGAAACCGAGTCCGCTTCCACGTCCACGACATCGACCGGAAGGCCGTCCCGACCAGACCCATCTTTGCCAGCTTTCTTCTTCGCACGCGCCATGAAACCTACTTTCCTGTCTTTGATCGTTCCTCTGTCATCCGCCATGGACGAAGCCTTCGCCAACAGACATCTGGGATCGCATGGACGTCGTCTCTGGATCGGTTGGGGCCGAGTCAGTTCTCCTTACCGAATCCCTCAACGATCAAGGTGCCGCTCCTCGAATCCCTCCGCAAACCCACGACTCCATGCACCTCGGCATCCTTGAGGAGGTCGCTAAAGGATTCGTATCCGTAATGGGATTCGCTGAACGACGGGCGCTTGCGTTGCATGGTCTGCTTGACCATGGACGACCAGAGCACCTCCTTGTTCTCTCGATGGAGCGCAGCGACGGATTCGACCAAGAGTTGAAAAACCTGACGTTTCGCCTTGGGGATCTTCTTCGTAATCGTGCCAATATGGCGTTGCGACGGAGGCTGCAACTCCTCATAGAAAATGAATTCATCACAGTTCGAGATGAGCAGTTCCGACGAAGAATCCTTCATACCCAAACCAATCACGTTCTTGCCGTTCTCCTTGAGCTTGGAGACGAGCGGGGAAAAATCACTGTCCCCCGACACGATGACGAACATGTCGACGTGATCCTTCGAATAGCACAGGTCCATGGCATCGACCACCAATCGAATGTCCGCCGAGTTCTTGCCGGTCATGGACCGCCTGGGAATTTCGATCAATTCGATTGCCGCCTCGTGGAACGGCCGCTTGTAGGCCGCATAGGCCTCCCAATCCGCATAGGCTTTCTTGACGATCACCTTGCCCTTCTCCACGAGGCGCTCGAGGACTTTGGCGATATCGAAGGGCAAGGCCCCACGCTTACCATCCCGACCTTTGCCCAGAGCCGTGCTCCGAGTACCGTCGAACCCCAATGCCAAATTTTCGAAATCAATAAACACGGCCAAGTTATACTCGCGTTCCGCCACCGTGACACCTCCTCATGTCCTCGAAGCAACGTTAAAACCAGCCAAAACCACCATGAAAAACCAATGGACAAGCACGAAAGCGCGTCCATAATACCATATTCAAAAATGCTCTGTGGCAACGAATTCCTGATCGCTCGCCGCAAGGCTGAATCACTATCGTCACCAAACGGTTCGGGCACCTTCGGTGCGATAGGGTGATAACACAAGTCGGCTCCATGTCTCAACAACACATCGAACCACAGACCGACGACCTTTCAACCTCTTCATCACAAGAGAAACGCGATCGTGATTCGCTGGAGCAAAAAAGTTCGGAAGCCGAAGCACGGACAGCAGACCAGGCGGTCACGACCAACGTAGAAATCGATCACGGGGGGCCCGAGCCGTCGGACGCCCACACAGAAAAACCGATCTCCGACGGCCCACAGGCCGAGTCGACCCCACAAGAGGACATCGAAAAACCTGACTGTCCACCAGACGATCGGTTGGACATTCCACGTAAAACCCTCTACACGAAATCCGTAGGCTGGCTCCTCGAACATCAGGGCAGCCCACACGCCGTGGCGCTTGGATTCGCCATCGGCGTGTTCGTGGCCTTCACCCCGACCGTCGGTTTCCAGATGGTTATCGGAGCCACCATCGCCCATTTCCTCAAGGCAAATCGGGTCATCGCTGCGGCATTGGCCTGGATCACGAATCCGATCACCGTGGCCCCCATCTACTATTTTAACTACCGGGTCGGGCTCTTCTTCGTTGGTGGTGATGTCGGGCAGGGCAAAGAATTCATCGATTCCATCACGCATATTTCCATCTGGAGGTTCGACTCCTTCATGTCCACCATGAGCGACATGCTCCACCATTTCGCAGGAATCGCTGGCGTGCTCTGGCTGGGCAGCATGATCGTCGGTGCGATCGGCGCTGCAATAAGTTACCCTCTCGTGCGTCGTATCGTTAGCATCGAACGAGCCAAACTGGAGGCGCTCAAAGAAAAACGTGAACGATGCAAGAAGGCGAAAAAGCAACGCTGGCATCATCACGGGCATGGCTCGACGAACCAGTGAGGACACCATGCACCGACATGCACGAAGGATCATAAACCGAGGCAATCTGCTCGCATTCATCGCTGTAACGGTTCTGTCCGGAAGCGCTCGTGCCGGAGATCCTCGTCGCGAGTTGACTGCGAAAAAAACGCTCCAAAAGGCCCTTCGCCGCCTGGTCGCGTCCAAGACCGGACGCAACGGTGTCCTGGGCATCGCAATCAAGCGAATTGGTGGTCCGCTCCTGTTTGCCAGAAGGGGAAACCGGCGCCTCCACCCCGCATCCTGCACCAAACTCCTCACGTCCTCGGTGGCACTCAAACGCCTCGGCAAGGACTTCCGCTTTGACACGGTCCTGTTGGGCCAACAAGTCGGCTCCTCACTCAAGGGCCCATTATACTGGTGGGGGCAGGGCGATCCATCCCTCACTCACGACGATGTCGCCGCATTCGCCTCGGCCCTGCGCCAGAAGGGAATCCGTTCGATTCCTGCCGGCATCGTGGTAGATGACAGCTTTTTCTCGAAACGCCGCTTTCCACCTGGGTACGGCCGCCCGGACCCATCCGGATATGCGTCTCCGACCGGCGCCGTCTCCTTGGATCGAAACACCATCACAGTACGGGTTCAGGCGACCAAAAATTCGGTATCCGTGGCCGTCGTCCCAATGTCCAGCTACGTCCACGTGGCCAACCACGCCAAGGTCGGACCCAAAACGTACCTATCGGTCGCCGTGGCCCGCCGCCGCAACTCGGTGATGGTGGAGGTATCGGGAACAGTGCGGACCGGTTCGGCCGTCCACGAAATCGTGCGCCGAATCTTCGCCCCGTCCATCTTCGCAGGACTGACCTTCAAACGGATGCTCGAACAACACGGAATCAAGGTGGGCCCGGTCCGCCGAGGCCATCGGCGCCAGACGGCCGTCCTGCTCAGACACCAATCGGCGCCTCTGTCCGACCTGATCATCCACATGAACCGACACAGTGACAACTTTTACGCCGAGCAACTCCTCAAGGCGGTTGGCACCAAAGCGTTCGGCCGCCCCGGCACCACAGCCAAGGGTGTTCGGCTCATCCAGGCCATGTTGACCCGCGCCAGAATCCGACGGGGCACGTACCGAATCACGAACGGCTCGGGTCTGTTCGGGTTCACGAGACTCTCGCCACGGCAGTTCGTGCGGTTTCTGGATCATCTGACCACCCTACCCTGGCTCCAACAGGCATTGATGGCCAGCCTCCCCACGGCTGGCAGCACAGGCACCCTGGCAAGCAGAATGACCGGAGGACCCGCCAGCGGCCGCATCCGGGCAAAGACGGGAACGCTCCACGGTGTGTCCTGTCTGGCTGGCTACGCGCTGTCCCGATCCGGCAGGCCAATGCTGACATTCGCCATCCTGCACAATGGAATCCGTGGATCGGTCAGGCCTGCGCGACGGATCCAGGATCGGGCCTGCGACCTGATGGTGCGCTACCTGGATGCCATTTCCGGGCATCGACCACCAAGGCAACGACCGACAAGGAAATCAGAACATACCCGGCAGCCGCCTGCAGCGACAGCGGCTCGTCCCACGCAAAGTACGCCACCAGCCCCGCCAGCAACGGCTCGGTCAGCAGCGCCGCAGAAATCCAGCCCGCATCCATGAATCGCACGGCATGGTTGATCGAGGTGTGGCCGAGCATGGTCGGCACCAAAGCCATGAGCACGAAACACAGCCATGTCTGCCCTGAATAGTGAACCATCGGATCGCCCCGCACGACCATGACGACCACCCCGACCAGAGCCGCCACCCCATAGACCGCCGTCACATAGGTGGCCGTGGGTAGAACCTTACGTAGGTGTTTGCCCAACAGGAAGTACACCGTAAACAGGACCGAACAGAGCAGGGCCAGCAGATCTCCCGTCACCTGCCCCGAAGCGAACGCCCAATCTGCACCGCTCAGGAGCACGACCCCGATGAGGCCCAAAACGATAGACAGAACGAGCGCTCGTCCCGCGCGCTCTCCGAAAATGAAGTAAGCGGCGGTCGCGGTAATCACAGGATTGAACGAAAACACGATGGAGGCATTGGCGACCGTGCCCTTCTGAACCGCAGCGATCCAAGCAAAAAAATGGAGGGCCAAGGCCACTCCTGCCACCAGAAGCAACAAAAACTCCCGACGATTCAGTCGAAACAACGCCCAGATCTCGCCCCCAGCAAAAGGGAGGAGCAGCACCGATGCCAGAGCGAGTCGCCAGGTGGAAATCGCGACCGCCGATGCATCACCGAGACGAATGATGTTGCCCGACTGACTCGCGGCCACCAAGCCCACCGCCAAGAACACGTATGCAGAACGTCGTGCCGACAATGAATCCTCGCTCAGGAACCTTTCAGCAATTTGCATCACAACGATCGTGCAACAACCCGCATCGCAACGACCATTCAGCCGTCCGTGCAGCGGCAGGACGAGTGGCTTCGCAACGAGACATCAATACCTTCTGCAGAGCCATGCGCGCGATTCTTTCCTGTCGCAATCCTCGGGTCGTAATGTACTATTGGGAGGCGATACCATCGAAAGGGCGTATGAGCAATGAAACCCATCAAAATCATCGTGGCGGCCGCTGTGCTCGCTCTGCTGGGCACCGGCGGTTTTTGGTTCTACTCGTCTTGGAAAATTTCTTCGATGAAACACCGAATCTACGCATCTTTGACCGGCATCCAACAGGTTCGTGGCTCCACGCCTCTGTCCGCCGCCATGGTCAAGAAGCGCACCATCGCACGACTGTCCAAAATCGGCGTCACCGTGAAGGCCGCCGACATCGAGGTGACCATCGTTCGGGCGAACGCGGAAACCGCAAAGGACCTCCCAGTTGCCGACCGGAAGGCCCTGGCCATTGCAGCAAAACTCCCTCATCACGAAATCGTAGCCTCGGTGATGCACCTGCGTTTCAAGGTGCCCATTCACTACGGATGGGCGTCGGATGTCGTCAAACTCAACCGAATCTATCTGGTCAAGGGGATTGCGGTGCCGACGGATTCAGATGCGAACGCCGGCAAGAAGGACGAGGGGGACGAGGGAGACGAGGGAGACGAAACCAGTGATGACGATGAACCGTAGCACAGCAGCCTGCCCGCCTTGGCTCGTTTGCGTCATTGGCCTGGCAGGCGCAGACTGTGTGGTCCCATCCGACCACGCAGGCCAGACTCGCTGCAGAATCGAACACATCCACCACGACCCAACTCATATTGCCTGCTGGGACATCCGGTAGGCAACGGATCCCGAGGGAGTCATCATGAAAACACGCCACGTATCAATGCTCATTGTCATGGCCTCCGTCGTCATCGTGACGGGAGGCTGCGGCCCGACATCTTCTAAAAACAACACCACAACCGCAGACGGCGCCATGCAGGATGCACGACCCGTGGATGCTGCAACGAGTGACCCAAACGTAGACGATGATGGAGACGGATACACGGAACGACAGGGCGACTGCGACGACTCGAATCCCGAGGTCCATCCGACCGCCCAGGAAGTCTGCGATGACGGGATCGACAATGACTGCGACGGCAACACGGATGGGGACCAACCGGATGCCGACGGCGACGGCTGGGGGCCTTGCCGGGGCGATTGCAACGATTCGGACCCGGCGGTCCATCCCGGCCAAGACGAGATTGCCTCAAACGGCAAGGATGACGACTGCGACGGAATCGTGGACGCGGATTTCGATGGAGACGGCTACACCGTGGCCGACGGTGACTGCGATGATGCGAGTCCGCTCGTCAATCCAGGCATGGCGGAGAACTGCTACGACGGTATCGACAACGACTGTGACGGCAACACGGACAGCGACCAGCCCGACCTGGACGGAGATGGCTTCGGGCCCTGCAGCGGCGATTGCGACGATACGGATCCAAACATCCATCCGGGGCAGCCCGAAATCGCTGGAGACGGAATCGACAACAACTGTGACTTCTTGGTGGACGAAGACATCGATGGAGATGGCTGGACCGAAGCAAACGGGGACTGCGACGATAACGACCCAACCGTCAACCCAGCCGCCTTGGAAGACTGCACTGATGGTATCGACAACAACTGCGACGGCGACACGGACCAGAATTGTCTGGATCCCTGCACCATGGCCGCGGCCACTGCGTCCTACCTAGGCTGCGAATTCTACGCCGTGGACCTACCTCAGTATGGTCTCACCAAAGACTACGCCATCGTGGTCTCGAATCCGTCCGAGAACCAGGCTGCCAACGTGGTCATCACGACTGTTTCCGGACAGGTAGCGAGTTTCGCCGTGTCGCCCTTGACGCTCCACGTCTATAGCGTGACGGGACAGAGTCAGCGCACGCAGAATGTCTCGGGATCCGGACTCTTCCACAAGGCCTATCGGATCACGTCGGACCTGCCGGTCGCGGTCTACCAGTTCAACTCCTTGACGACTGTCCACGCCGCCAGCACAGACGCTTCGTTGCTCTTCGCCTCCCATAACCTTGCCAAACGTTACTACGTCATGGACTACGATGGTTTCCAAGGAAGCTCTTCCTTTGCAGCCATTTACGCAACGCAGCCAAACACCCATGTGACCGTCTATCCCACGGTGACGTCATCGACACCGACCACCGCGACCATGCAGCCCTACGATGTCTTCGTGGTGACCGCAACGAATGCGGGACAGAGCCTGACGGGAACCAGAGTCGAGTCGGACCAGCCCATTGGCATCTTCGGGGGCAATGCCTGCACCCAGGTGCCATATGGAACGAGCTACTGCGACCACCTCGAACAGCAAATCTTCCCCAGACAGGCCATCGGCACGACGTACATCGTGGCCAAGTCACACGCCAGGACCTACTGCAATGTACCCGATCGAATACGAATCCTGTCGGACACCGACGGAAATCAGATTCATTTCGATCCAGCCATCACCGCGCCCATCACCCTCAACGCAGGCCAGTGGCAGGAACTGACCCTCGATCAGTCGGTCGCGATCACGGCAACAAATCCTGTACTCGTCGGCCAATTCCTTCGTTCTTCGGGCGGCAGCCAATGTCATGATGAAGGCGATCCGGCTTTCATTCTGCAGGTCCCCATCGATCAGTACCGTACCGACTACGTATTCCTGATTCCGGACACCTATGACCACGACTACGCCGACATCGTGGCCCCGCTCGGTACCACGGTCACACTCGACGGAGTTCCGGTGTCGATCAGTTCCACGGCGCTAGGCACCACGGGCTCCAGCATCACCTCCATCACCATGACGGACGGCGTCCATCATCTCACAGCCACTCAACCCGTAGGCGTGGTGGTCTACGGATACGGCGGACCTCCCGAACAAAATGGAAGCACGGTCCAAAATGTGTCCTACGGGTATCCAGCAGGCCT
>JAGGXR010000058.1 GCA_021162935.1 Deltaproteobacteria bacterium | reverse complement strand
GTTCTTTGCAAGGGATCGCCGTCAGAGGCTGATTTTAAAGCTCTTGAGAATTTGGCTGAGACTATTGCGATGAAACACAAAGAACAGGGATTTAAATAGCCAGCAGATATTTGTCTTCTTAATATTTCTCCTAGCAGCCCCCCCTGTGTCAGGATAGTTGTCGCCTCGGCTTGAGGGGGGGGCGGGGGCGACGACACGACCGGGAGGAACGGCTGATGATTCTCGGCTTGGTCGATGAAGGGCTCGACGGTACTCGCCACCCTGCAGGTCTTGGGCATCGTCGCCTCCTTCAGTCGGCCCCGGGTCAGCGATGACAACCCGTACTCCGAGGCGCTGTTTCGCACGCTCAAGTACCGCCCCTGGTACCCTGAGCGGCCCTTCCAGTCCATCGACGAGGCGCGGGCCTGGGTCTGGCCTTCGTTGACTGGTACAACGGTGAGCACCTGCACAGCGCCATCGGGTACGTGACACCGAACGACAGGCACGCAAGCCGGGACGTGGAGATTCTCGCGAAGCGCCGCAAGGTCTACGAACAGGCTCGCCAGAGGCATCCAGAGCGCTGGAGTGGGGCTACGAGGAACTGGGACCGCGTCGAGGTCGTTGAGCTCAACCCGGACGCTGCAACCAGCCACGAGGACGAGGCTGATGCCGAGGCTGAGTGATCACATATCAGGCGACAACAACCTTGACACTCACCGCTTACTGGTTGGGCTTGATATAGGCTGCGAGGGGACTGGAGGATTCCCTCAGGAGATCGATGACCATTTTGGCGACCCGCCAGGCCTTGTCCGCAGGGAAGTGAGTCCTGTCTACACCGTCGGAATAGAGAGCCATGGTTTGGTCCTGCCCCAATGTATCGAAGATTTCATGACTTCGCAGTTCCAGGTCCAGCACCACCACGGCCTTGTCTTCCGCGACTTTGATTGTGGCGGCGGGGTAGTTTCCGTGGGTGCGTCGATGGGAGCCGTCCGTGTCGAAGACCATGCGGGACACCGGTGTGATGAGGATGGGAGTGGCGCCTCTTGCCCTGGTCTCGACAATGTAGAGTTCAAGGTAGTCTCTGAATGTGCCCTGGTACTCCGGGGCGGTCCCGGGATCCGTGTGGCGGTACTCCTCCTCCTTTTCGTCATTGTGGCCGAACTGGATCAGGACATAGTCACCCGCCACCAGATGGTTGAGCACTGCATCGGGATGTTCCGACCAGTAGTTGTCGTCCTCTTCATAGTAACTCTTGCTGCTTCGCCCGCTGCGCCCGCGGTTGTATACCGTGGCCTGGTCGATTATGTAGCGTTGGAGAGAGTCACCCCAGCCGCTGTTGGGAGCAACCGTGGAATCCCCCACGAGCCAAACCTGGATTGTCGGCAACGGCCCTGCATCGATATCTCCTCCGTCCGCTGCAGGACCTCCGTCGAGTCCGGGCCCGGAGTCTTGTCCGCTTGCCCCATCCCGATCCGCTGCGTCCGGATTCACCGACGCATCGCGGTTGGTGGCGGCATCCCCGGTCTCGGCCGGATTCGTGCTGTTGCACGCCCCTACCAGGACGGCAAGTGTGGCAACAGCCACGGTCGATCCAAGCAATGTCCTGAAATGTGACCTGACCATGAATTGTTTCCTTTTGCCCCTTCATGGGCTCTGCGAGCGGGCCGGTGTTTTGGATATGTTCCATGAGAAGGCCTTTCTTTGTCAAGATAGTTCACGTCCAAACGTCCGGGGGGCCCGGTCCTGCCGAAGGACACCGGGTGTAGCATCGGTCCAGCGATAGTCGTGTGCCACCCATCCCGCTTGACCGGTCGTCGTCGATCGCTGCCGAATCTGAGAGACTGCCCGCTCGCCTCACTTCCATCCGCATTCTTGGTGAGCCCAACGCTGGGCTCGGTGCATGTTGGGGTCCGACCAGTACCAGGCTTGTGGCGATGGGCGACGGTCTCACACAGCCTCTCCTGTCTTTTGGTTGTCCTGGCGCAGCACCGCAGTCTCCGGATAGCGCTCTTTGGATTCCTGCTCGATCTTGCGGTCCAGCTCTCGGATACGCTCGTTCATTTTCTTGATCGCTGCCATCACTGGACCGAGCGCCGAGGCGAGCGTGTCGGGGAGCGCATCTTCCAACTTGTGGAACCGTTCGGTGGCGCAAGAGGCCAGCCGCTCCCCGTTCGACTTCACCGTACCCCGGACGTGGTTGACCAGCGTCGTCCGCGCCCGCACCAGGGCGTCCCTGGACTGCAGGAGCGCCATCGCGGCAGCGGCCGCTCATCGGTCGCTCGTCGGCCGCTCGTCGTCGGCTTCTCGATTGAAAGAGTCGGTGGAAGTGGCGTGTCGTTGTGGAATCAGGTGTGGTAAGGTCGAGAGGAACTCATTGGAGGGAGGCCTGGTCGTGAAGCACGAAAACACATGGATTGTGGCCATTGTGGGCATTTTGTGGGGCAGCCTCGGTGTTTGGGGCCTGGGAGCCGTTGCGGGCTGTTCCGACCGCACATCGGGAAGTGTCGATGCGGCTACCGCAACGGACGCAACCCAGGGATCCGACGGCTCTGTGATCACGGATTCCGGATCGGAAGATGACGTACGGCCCGTGTCCGGGATCGAAGTCATCGGCGAGCCGGTGCACGGGGCGAGCCTGGTCATTCGTGGCTCTGGATTCGGCCACAAAGATCCGGCCGCACCCTTCCGAGCATCATTCCTTCATCCAGTCGAGGCTCAGCGGTTCCAGGAAACGGGCCAATGTGACGACAACTACTGGAATCTGTGGCGCGACCAGATGGTCATCCTGGCCGACGACCATCCCTACGCGCGGGTCACGGGGCGTGACTCCCACCGGTACTATGCCCGGGTCGAGTACAGCGCCAGGGGGAACTGGGAGGCTGGCGGGTACGGGGCGGGCATCAAGTCTCTTCTTCCCGAGTCGAAGCGCTTGTTTTTGTCCTGGTGGGACTTTTTCGAACCCGGGTTCGACGCGAGCCACATGGCCACTGGAGCGGCCAATTTCAAATACATCTACATCGCTTCGGGCCACAATCCGCATGAGGCGATCCAGGTCATGGACGACGGAGCAGACATCATGGGCTCGGCACAAGGGGGCGTCGCGGGAGACACCAAGGAAGAGCAGGATGCAAATTTGGACTTGCCGTTCGGGGGAGGTTTCTACGCACGCCCACTGAGCTGGACTCCGAACTATCCCCTTCCGGTGGGCCGATGGTACCATGTCGAACTCATCTACCAGGTCAACTCGGCTCCTGGGGTCCACGATGGGTGGGTGGAGCTTCGTATCGACAACCAGCGTGTCTACAAGGCCAACCACATCGACATCTACGGCGGGACTCCCCATCCGGATTCGCCCCAGGAATTTTTCGCCGACATCAATCTGGGCGGAAACTACGGGTATGACGAATCAGGGACCACGTCGTATCGAGAGTATGGCGATGTCTACTACGACGGCAGCTTTGCCCGCGTGGTTCTCTGCGAGGCAGCGGTCTATGACGATTGTCGTCACCTCGAACTCCAGATCCCCACGCAATGGAGTGACGGCGAAGTGACCATCACTTTCAATGAAGGATCCTTCGAGGCGGAAACGCAGGCCTACCTGTATCTCTTCGACGAAGAAGGTCGCATCCATGGCCCCGGACCGGTCGTGCTCCAGTAGGGTACAAGGCTGGACCGACAGGAACACGCTCCTTTCAAGAAAAATTCCCTTTCTTTTCTTACGTTCCTTTCTTTCCTTTATTTGGTGGGCCATAGACCACCATCCATCCATCCCTTCATTTCAAAAGGTGATTGCAGAGACATCGGGAAAGAACTACTATCTTTGTCGTTGCAGCCTGCTAGGACGGCGTCCCGAAAGTTAGGACGCGGCCGGAAGGGCTTCGAACTGCGACATCGAAGGCACCCTTGAACGGGACACACGGGCCGTATCGAGAGTACGGCTGTCGGAATCGAGGCAGGCACATCCGAGCCGGGCGTCGTCAGCGCCCAGGATGGTGTGCTTTGTCTACGAGTCGAGAGACCTACAGCACTTTTCCTGGGGGCAGGACCATCACGTCACGGCAATCGGATCTGGGCCAGTCTGTACGCACAGGCGGGAATGACTCCCCGCTTCCGAAAACCAGGGAACGAATGTTCCCTCGAACAGCCACAAGGAGGTCTCAAATGCAGCATCATGAGCACATTGCCAACCATGCCCCCCAAGTCGTCCGGGCTCTACTCGACTTCATCCCTGCTCCGCGTCTTCCAAGGCGAAGACGTAGACCGGATTTCTCTACATGGGGCATCAGCAAAGAAAGCGCGGACTTCCTTGCCCAAGCACCCAATGCGTTCCTCCTGGGCGCCATCTTCGACCGCATGATTCCAGCCCCAAAGGCCTGGGAGGCGCCGCGGCTGCTCGCAGAGCGTCTCGGGCACCTCGACGTCCACCGCATCGCCGGTATGTCCATGCGAAGTTTGGGAAAAGTCGTCGGTCGTCACAGTGGCCAGCCCGCCCTCCACAGATTCCCCAATGAAACCGCAGACTCCATCGTGTCTGCATGTCGGCGGTTGGTCAGCAAATACGACGGCGACGCCTCCAACGTCTGGTCTCCCGATCCCGGGGCTGGCGAGGTGATCCGTCGGCTCGAGGCGTTTCGGGGCATCAGCCACAAGATCGCCACCATGACGACACGACTCTTGATGACGTACTACGGTGTGAAATTGACACGACCGGACGAGGTGGACGTGGCAGTGGATCGACACGTGGCTCGTGTGTTCCTGCGCACCGGTCTGGTCCAGGCTGCGGGCACTCGAAAGGAGTATCGCGCCTCATCGCTCCGAGACGAAATTCTGTCTGTAAGCCGGACGCTGTGTTCGGACTTCCCCGCTGCACTCGACGAGCCAGCCTACGTCATCGGTAGGCACTGGTGCACTGCCGAAGAAGCGTACTGCAACGACCCAAAGGAACCCTGCCCGCTTCGCGACGTCTGTCCCAAGACCCGGCGTACCTGGCAGGTCCAGTGACTGCCGGGTCCATGGCTCTGGCCTGGACATGGGGGCCTGCCAGGAATACGACCCAGTCGGTCCCGATCCAGAATTCCATTGCTTTGTTCTCCTGTTGATTTTTTGTTGTTCGCTGTCCACCGGCAGCTTGTTCGGTAGCGAAAATGCGACAGAGTGAAGGCAAGTCGTCGAGGCTGCCGAACTGACAGGTACTGTTGCGTATGAGATGGGCATGCTCAAGTTTTCTGCCGGAATTGATGGGGGTATTCTGCGGAGCGTTTTTGAAAGGACAGGACTTTGGGGTTTTGGATCACTCCTTCCCGGATCTCCAGGGAGCGACGCAGGGTCTCGTCTTGGTCCCAAACTTTGGGGCCGGACATCACACGTTCAAGGTAGGCGACCACGATACGCGATATTTCCCAGGAGGAGGCGCGCCAGCTATAGCTCGGAGTGTGATCCACAGCGTAGTAGATGATATGGCCGACCTCGAAGGTCGGCTCATTGAAGGATGTCGGTTTGGCAAAGGGAAATCCCATCCCAAAATCGCAGCTCACGTCGACGATCAGTGCTCCCTGTTTGAGTTGACGATCCTCACCGGGGCTCATAAACATCAGTGGTGCGTCGGTGTCCTGGAGAATCCCGTTGACGATCACGTCAGCATTGGCCAGGGCCTCTATCATCGGACGCGTCTTGCCTTCTTCGTCTAGGACCACGACATGGTCGCCCTCGCTGGACATTTGCAAATATCGACAGCCAAGCACTTGGTTGTGAACCGCGTGAGCAGGCCGCTGGGTGTAGATTGTGATCTCCTCGATCCCATGACCGCGCAGAGCGTAGACCGCGCCGCGACTTACTGAGCCAAAGCTCAGCACCACCGCCTTTTTCGCTTGGCCATAGTTTCCGTCTATTCCACAGAGCCCCAAGGCGTGGTTCACCCCGCAGTAACCCGCCATCTCGTTGTTGCGGTAGAATAGATGCACGTCCCGAGAGTTACCTTTCCAGATGTACATCGCTTCCCAAGCTAGGAGGCTCAGCCGATGATCGATGGCCATCTGGGTGATGTCCGATTGCTGAACACAGTGCGACCAGCCCCATATCATGCCTCCACGGCGCATTTCGCCGAGGTCCTCGACCAGTGGTTTGGGGAGCAGAACAATTTCCGATTCGCGGATGAGGTCTTCGCGGCTGGCGAGGGGGCCAAAGCGCTGGGCGATTTCGTCGTCGGAGACGCCGAAGGGAATTCCATATCCACGCTCAAAAGTGATTCTGGCCGCCAGATTAGCAGGTATTTGGTCAAAGTGCGCCGGATGGATAGGTACCCGATGCTCGTTTTCTTTGCGTGCACGACTGATTACTCCAAGACTGAGCATCTCCATGATCTCTCCGTTCATAGTTCTGGAAGGCCTATCCTGTCCCCTGTAGAGGATTGGCAACCCTGGGAATGAACATGTAGCCCGTGGAGCGGGACCCTGGAGGGCTTGGTCCCTGCCATCTAGGAAAGTCTCCGAACATCCTTGACTGGGGAGTAGGACGAAGAATTCAGGTGGATTGGGTTTTCGAACCCGGCGATCACCGCTTCAGTGTAACCGGGTTGATCGCAGACTCCACCGCAACATGGTACGCTGAACATACCACGCTGATGGCGTTCGTGCACACCTTTTCCATAAACCTCGCACACACAAACCTCACCGAGGTTCGTTCGTTCTCATCCCATCTGGGATGGAAACGAGATATCAACAACTCTGACGTCACGATCAAATTGAAGAAAAAGAGCAACCTTCCGGCATTGCTGACCGCATTGCTGACCGCTATGGACCGTTACCAAGGGAAGTCGCTTGCCGTTTTCGGCAACAGACGCCTCGACATTCTCGGCGACACGACTCCCTGAAAGACCCGGCTTCAAAAAAAGTTCGACCGCAAAATAGGGGCCTTTTTTGAACCATGAAAATCGGTGTTCATGCGTCAGCATTGGGCATGCATCACCAGCCATTGACCGAAGGAACCTTTCGTGCCACAAAAGGTCCCCGTGATGACCGAAACAAATCAGGATTCCGAGATGGAGGCCATGCGACCGAGGCGTCGTATCCGATGGGCAGCCGTCTTGTTTTGGGCCTTTAGCGGCGGGGTGGGGTTGTGGCTCATCTTGTCGATTACGGTCCATTTGTTTGGAGGGCGCGACCTGTTTCGAACCACGTCCGCCATGAGTGCAAGGGCGGACAATCCTGTGGAATTGCAACAGTGTTGGCAGAGGCTGTTCAGACTCTACGATAATCTCGTGTTCGACTTCGGCCGTCAGGTGCAGCTTCTGCGCCGGTACCACCGCGACCTGAAGGCCTCCTGGGGCGGTCGATACGGCTGGGACCTGCTGCCACTGGACCAACTGTCTCCGGAGCAGAAGGATAGGGAACACATGGGACCCTGGCGTTGGCGACTGACCAGGGTGCGTGGTTGGTGCCGACTCGATGAACGGGACGTGTTGTACCGGTCGGAGATCGTGGCCCTTTTGTCTCAAGTGGCCAATGACCTGGACCAGCTCAGGGTTGCACTGACGGGGCGCATCAAGAGCATCGCCGAGCCCCAGGAGGTCTCCCTTCGAGGTGGCGAGCAGACGGTGATCGAGCGTATTCGAAAGCATCTTGCGAAGGCTCGCAGGCTCATCAATGCCCTGGCGAAGAAGAAGGGCAGGGGGCCTGTTCTCTTGCGTGGCCAGCCCTGGAAAGCCAGACGATGCCTGTAGGAGGATGCCAAGGCGACGGAGGCGAGGATTGGGGACGCAGCGGTTGGTTCTCGTCTCCTGTTCGAGCTATGACGTGATCGCATCAAGTTTGTTTGATCGCATCAAGTTTGTTGCACAATGGTTTCGTGTCAGTAGTCTCTTGCTCGCACATGGAAGGATGTCTCGACGGTGGTGAGACATGGATGCCGAGCGAGTCTGCCTGACTCGACAGCAATCCGCTCGATGCGGGAACGACAACAGCGACGAAAACAAACGGCATCGTCGACCGGTGCCAGACATGGCTCGCAGCACCTCGGAAGCAACAGCCTTCCGTTCATGGTGCAGCCGGGATGACCCCACGCGAGCCTTCAGGAAGGAATGAGCATGGAAGATCAGAACGGACAAGTTGGAAATGAAGAAACCAAAACCGTCGAAGGGACGGAGCCTGAGATGAACGCACCAGTCAATCCAGCGAGGGAAGAAACCATGGATGTGAGTGGGTCCATCGACGAGACGAAACAGGACATGACAGGAGAGGAAGCTGACGCGGTCGAGGAGGCTGCAAACTTCGACGGATTCGAATTGAAGCCAGAGGTGGCCCGTGCCGTCGAGGAAATGGGGTACGAAGCACCCATGCAGGTGCAGACGGAAACGTACGCGGATATCATGGCGGGCAAGGACTTGTTGGTTCAATCGAGGACCGGATCGGGAAAGACTGCTGCCTTCGGCATTCCCATCGTGCAGGGTGTCGTGGACATCGACCAAGCGGCGGTCCAGTGCCTCATCATATGTCCCACGAGGGAGCTGGCCGGACAGGTCGCAACCGAATTGACCAAGTTGGGCAAACACGCCGGGCTCAAGGTGGCGGCTGTGTACGGCGGAGCCGGGATCGAACCCCAGATTCGCTCCATCAAAGAGGGGGCGCAGGTCGTGGTGGGCACGCCGGGCCGCGTCCTCGACCATCTGCGTCGCAAGACCTTGGTTCCGACGAATCTCAAGTTGTTCGTCCTGGACGAATGCGACGAGATGCTTTCTATGGGGTTCCAGCAGGAAATCCTCAACATCGTGTCTCAGCTTCCCACGGAACGGCAAACCCTGATGTTTTCGGCCACGATCAGCGAAGACGTGGAGGAATTGGCGAAGACCTACACGCGGAACGCAGCCAACCTGTCGCTGTCTGACGACTACATCGGGGTCAAGGAGGTCGACCACTTTTATTACATGGTGACCGATGCCCCCAGGCACCGCGAACTGGTGCGTGTGCTACAGCACGAAGAGATCGGCGCAGCCATCGTCTTTTGTAATACGCGGGAAGAAACAGGAGTCGTGGCGAAGTTTCTCCAGCAGAAGGGATGGAAGGCCGAGCCCATCTCGTCGGACCTGACCCAAAAAGAACGGGAACGGGTCATGGACCGGATGCGCAAGGGCAAGATCAAGGTGCTCGTGGCCACGGACGTGGCGGCCCGTGGTCTGGACATCCAGCACGTAACCCACGTGATCAACTATTCGTTTCCGGACAGCGCCGAGGTCTACGTCCACAGGACGGGACGGACCGGTCGCGCTGGTAAGCATGGCACCGCCATTTCGCTCGTGACGCCGCAGCAGATTGGCAGCCTCCATTACGTGAAATTGGCCTATGGAATCGAACCGGAGGAGCGCCATCTCCCCAGTGAGCAGGAGTTGGCCTCCCAGCGCGAGGGGCGGCGTTATCGCAATCTCGTGCGTTCCTTGCCTCGCGATCCCGACCCCGAGTACGCCTCTTTGGCAAGGCGACTGTGGCACAGCGGAAACGGACTGGCGGTCTTTTCCCATCTACTGAGGGAATACATGGGCGGGAATCGTCCGAAATCAGGACGCCGTCCCAGGTCACGAGACGAGTCGAACGAGCGCCCTGCGCGACAGTCCGCTCGTCGAGATGAACGCGAATACAGCAATGACCGTCATGACGACCTGGTCAAACTCTACGTGAACCTTGGTCGCAAAGATGGACTACGCACCGAGGACATCCGAGCCTTCCTGACCGAAGAATCATCCGTGGACGAGGAGACCCTCAGGCAGATCAGACTGCGCGACACCCACACGTACGTCTTCGTGGATCCCGCCGCCGTGGATCCGTTTGTGGAGCGGATTCGCGGGAAAACCTTTAAGGGGAAATCTGTGGTCGTCGAACCGGCAAGAAAGTAGAAGAACCGGAGAGACGTAGCGTCGACCTGCCACCCAATCAGACATTCCTCAATCTGGGTTCATGCCCCAAGACGGCGTCTTCAAGTCATTGTGCATCCCCCTGGGGCGAGTCCTTGCTCTGGCTCTCGATCGAGGTCGGTGCACCGGTCGTTGCCTGCTCGTGGAACGTGATCCTGCGTCTGGTCGGGCGAGCCGTTCCGTCCAATGTTGGTCGCCGTCGGGAACGAATTCGATCGTGGTCGTACGATAGTGATGCCGTTTGAGGATCACCGTGTGCTTGTCGGTGCCGTACGGAACGGCGAACCGAACGATCGGCGTCCGACCGATGCGTTTTCCGTCCAGGTAGACGTCCGCCTCAGATGGCTTCGTTTTGACCCAAATGTGAACCTCGGTAGGATGCGCCTGCCTCGTGGGGACCGAGGCCATGGCTGAGATGGATGCGTCTCGCCCTGACATGACAGGGGGCGTGGCGGCGTCTTTGACGCCGGATGCGGCCGGAACCATAGCGGCGTCAGACTTGTTTGATGCCTGTGCCGTGGCACCAGGCGATCCGGTTTCATTGTTCTGCTTTCTGTTTCTGGTGACGAGCAGCAGGCCGAGCGCCGCCACGAGCAGAATCAAGACGCCGAGGCCTATCCAAGTGAGCATTCTGCTTCTGTCACCCGGCTGCGGCAGTGCGTCCACGGTCTCGGTGGCATCCGAATCTTCTTCGCTGCTCCCCATGGCGACCGCCGGCTTCGGCGAGGTCAGCAGAATCGGACCAGACGCCTCGATGACCGGATCGACTCCACCCACGACATCCAGGCTTTGGGCGAAATCGTTCATGGACTGGAACCGATCGCTTGGCTTCTTCGCCAGGGCCTTGAGGACCAGCGCATCCACCTCGGGAAGAATATTGATGTCGGAGACGCGACTGCTCGGGGGGGCTGGGGCCTCGAACATGTGTTTGGTCAGGATGGCCATGAAGGAGTCTGCCTTGAAAGGCAGAGTTCCCGTGATCATCTCGTACAGAATCACCCCGAGGGCATAGATGTCCAGGCGATGATCGAGTTTTTGTCCAGTGGCCTGCTCGGGAGACATGTAGTCAGGAGTGCCGAAGATCATGCCGGTCTTGGTGAGCTTGCGTCCGCCTTCTTCGAGCCCCATGACTTTGGCGATCCCGAAGTCCACGACTTTGACGAAATCGTCCCGTCCGTCTCGGTGGATCAAAAAGATGTTTTCCGGCTTGAGGTCCCGATGGATGATCCCCTTGGCGTGGGCTGCTCCCAGCGCACGGCAGATCTGCAAGGCGATGTTTTTGGCTCGTTCCCAGGATAGGGGACCTTCGGTGCGGATCGTCGTGCTCAGATCCTTGCCATCCAGGAATTCCATGGCGAAGAACACGGTCCCCGACGGAATGGAGCCGAAGTCCGTAATGTCCACGATGTTTTCATGGCCGATGCGTGAAGCGGCTCGGGCTTCCTGGAGAAACCGCTCACGCAGTTCCCGCTTGGGTGCGAGTTCTTGATTGAGGACCTTGAGCGCCACTCTTTTTTCGAGGACGACGTGCTCCGCCTCATAGACCACACCCATGCCGCCTTCGCCGACTCGCGCCAGGACCCGATATCGGTCGGCCACGATGGTTCCGAGGAGGGGATCCGGCTGCTCTGGAAAGTCTCCGAGTACGGAATCGGTTCCCGGTCCGGTGATCCCCCCGCTGCTGTCTTGTGACAGCTTTCCCGGAGGGAGGCTGGGTTCGGTGGGGACCCCGGGTCGCGGAACCGGGGGGGTACTGTGCACCGGGTGCGTCGCCGTGCCCAGGATCGTCTTTCCACGACCATCATTGGTCCCGGCCTGGGCCTCTTGCGGGGTCTGCTTGCTCGAACCGTTTTCCTGTGCTGTCACGTCAGGCACCTTCCTCGAAATTTTGTGCCGGCATCACCAACCGTTCAGAGACGTATCGCCATCATACATGGAGTTGGACCCTGAGCCAAGTCAAGTTCATGGCCCTCAATCGTCGAATCGTCGGATAATCGGGTACACAGATAGGGGGCAAAGAAGCAAGAAGTGTCCAGGTCTGAAGAAAATAGGCGGAACGGATTGGGAAACCGACTCGATCAATCGAAGGGAAGGGACAAGCAAGCCGGTCAGGGGAGAAGGAAAACTTGGGGAATCGGGAGCCTACGGGGCGTAGTGATAGTAGAACCAGCTTTCCGGTGCCCCATAGCTCGGACCCCAGGCTTCTACCGCAGTGGTTGTGTTCCATGTAGTCCGGGACACGACACCGCAGCTGTTTTGCCCGCTGTCGCTTGGCGAAAGCCATCCGCTGGTGGTTCGTGAACTCATCTGCCAGTCCAGTGTAATCCGTCGGTCCATCACCGCTGCTCGGGTCCAGGTTCTGGTTTCATTACCAAGAGAGACTACTTCCACGGATTCTTGAGCTCGCCTGGTGAGGGGCGGCTCGGCCTGCCGGGACGGCCCCTGCCTGCTGCCCCTGGTCCAACCATGGGCAGCCGTTCCAGGGTCACGTCGAGGCCAATCGGCTGAGCGAATCGCACCAGGCCGGAATAGGAGCGAAATCCAGGCTTGTTGAGTCGCACGGTATGGTCGAGACCGTCACGCCCGACCCGTTCATCCAAAGGCGTGCGTCCCATGCGCCTTCGGTCGACGAACACAGTGGCCCCAGCCGGACGGCTCACGACTCGCAGGTGTATTTGGTGAAGTTTCGTTGTCGCCTGGGACGCTGATTTCCTGTCGGGACCTGATGCCCTTCGTGAGGTACGGTGCTGCAAGGAACGGTTTTGCCCTCGCTCTCCATGGTTCGATTCGGACTTTGCCTGGGACGTGCCTGCTTCCACTGCCTCATGCACGTTTGCGGCGGCGGCCCGTCCCTCGTGGCCGGAGGTCTTTGCGTCTTCTGTCAGCCAGCCTGTTTTCAGGACGAGCAGGCCTGCCATGAAGCCGGCAAGTAGGGCAACCAGGCCCCACAGGACGCTCGGTGACGTGAGGAAACGCAAGAGTCGACTCCTTTCGGACCGACCCTTGGGCAAAATCGCCGTGGCGATCAACTGTCTCGTGGGCACTGGTCGCGCAGCCGTGGGCTGCTCCGTCGGCTTGGCCCCAGCGACCCTGGCATTGGAAGGAACTGGCTTTTCGTGACGATCAGGTTGGTGCGGCACCGGGGCGGGTTCGTTCGAGACCTGTTCGAGGGCCTCGGCGAATTCCGCCATAGATGAAAATCTCTGGACAGGTTCCTTGCGGAGTGCCTGGTCGATGCAGCGAAGGAGCAGGGGCCAACCGGCTAGGTCCGACCGAAAACGGACCGGATTCGGAACAGGCTCGTGGATGTGCTTGCCCAAAAGGCCCATGAACGAGTCCGATTGGAAAGGCAGGACGCCCGTGACCAATTCGTAAAGGATAACCCCGGCCGAGTAGATATCGGCAGCAGGGCCAACAGTGTCTCCCCGTGCCTGCTCTGGGGCCATGTAGGCTGGATTGCCAGCCAGGAATCCGGTCTTGGTCAAATGACGATCATTGTCGGCCAGACTGGCCGCGCCGAAGTCCAAAATTTTGACGAGTTCCTTGGCCGCCCCCGACCTGGTGATCAGGATCGTGTCTGGATTCAGATTGCGGTGCACCATGCCGTGGTCGTGCGCAGCCTGCATGCCGCGGGCGACCTGCATCATCAGATTCGCCGCCCGCCGTGGCTGCAGGACGCCCTCCTGACGCAAGAGGGCTCCCAGGGATCCGCCGTCCAGGAAATCCATGACCAGGTAGGCCGCTCCGTCGGCCAGGCTACCAAAATCCGTGACTCGCACCAGGTTGGGATGATCCGTCTTGGAGGCAAGCTTGGCCTCTGCCAGAAATTTTTCCACGAGCGAGGGAATCGTGGCAAACTCTGGGCGAAGAATCTTGACCGTCACTCGACGATCGATCATCTCCTGGAGGGCTGCGTAGAAGATGGCCAGGCTCGTCTCGCCGAGCGGCGCCTGGATGCGATACCGTTCGTGGAGGATCTCACCCACGTACGGGTCATAGAGCGGCTGGGTCCCCCGGTCGACCTCTTCGAGCAGCGCCCCGTCCCTGGGGCAGTAGGTCATGGCCCCGCTGTACCGGGTATTGCATTCCGGGCAGATTCTCATTCCAGCAGCATCCTTGGCCATCAGCCCACGAGATTCTATTGAGATTCTCTCGAAAGGATAGGGCGAGTTGGTCATCCGGTCAAATACACTCACGAAAGAACGCCTTGACAAACATCGAAAATGGGAGAAAATAGAAACTGGTTGGACCACTGGACCACACGACCTATCGAGTCTGATTGTATTTCGGTTTTGAGGACTCGATTCGAGGAGTGATGTGAGTCACGGGCCGGCCAGGAGTCATCATGAGCGTATTTCAGCCCATCAAGAAGACGAAAGCGGTAGAGCAGGTGGCCGAGGCGATCCGCACCTTCATTTTGGAAGGAGGGCTTGTCCCGGGTCAGAAGCTTCCCTCTGAACGGGACCTCGCCGTGCAGTTCGAGGTGAATCGCGGCACGGTGCGCGAGGCCATCGGCAGGCTCGAAGCGCTTGGACTCGTCCGTGTCCGTCATGGTGGAGCCACCGAGGTGAGTGACTTTCTGGTGACGGCCGGACTGCAACTCCTGCCCTTTCTCATCGCGCCGGGAGGCCGGCCCAATTGGAAGGTGGTCGACGACCTTCTCGACATGAGAGCCATGCTTCTGGACTGGACGGCGAAGCAGGCGGCAATCCGTTGCGCCGAGCAGCCAGATGCGGTCGCTTCGGAACTGAAGCGGCTCGATGGTGCCATCGAGCGGTTGGCGCAGCCCGGTCAGACCATGGAGGGGCTCAAACTGGCCGACTTCGATTTTTTCGAGGGCCTCGTCCGGATCACGGAAAATCGGGTACTGAGCCTCGTGATCAGCGCCATCAGACGGGTCTATTTTCAAATTCCGGACCTGTTCGATGCCCTCTACGATTCAGCGTATTTTTCGGCGGACTCCCCCAAACGGATCGTGGAGGCCCTGCGGCAAGGCGACGCCGAGTCGGCGCAGCGATGGATGCGGCAGTACGTGGCCAGGGCAAAGGAGGCCATGACACGGACGTCGCATCGGGCCTTCACGGATCGCCGGATCCGAACGACGGACGACCGGGTCCAAACAGGGACAAACAGCAAGAAAGAAAAGGATGGGAATCGATCATGACAAACGGAAACAAGAGACATCATAAAATGGATGGCAGGGAAAAGCGCTCTAAGAAAAAGGATGTGCCCAACAGTGCCGTCTCTCCGCAAGACGACGATTCGAGAGCGACCCATGGTCGTGGACGTTTTCATCGCGTGCTCGTGACAGGAGCAGGAGGCTGCGTGGGCAGCCTCGTGGTGCAACAACTCATCGGGCTTGGTCACGACGTTCGGGCCACGGATCGCCCTGGGGCCCGTCAACCCGACCTGGCCGGCGCACTCGAAGGGCCCCGGTCGGAGTCCACCGAACTGGGCTCCATGGAATGGGTCGAAGGTGATCTCACCGATCATGCGGTGGCTGCCAGCCTCGTGCGAGGCGTGGACGCGATCATCCACACGGCTGCATGGGTGGACATCGCTGTGTCGTTCGAGCAGCAGGCGCCCATCAACCTCTACGCGGTCCAAGACCTGTACGAAGTGGCTCGCGAGGCGGGCGTCCGCCATTTCATCCACTTCTCCACTGGATCGCTCTACGCACCCAAGAATGGCCCGATCCGTGAAGGGGATCCTTTGCGAGCCACATCGGCCTACGAAGAAACCAAGATGCTGGCCGAGGACTACCTGGACGCCGAACCCGGACCCACGGTGAACATGCTGCGTCCGGCGCTCATCTACGGGCCGAGGGGAAAGGTCCTCGTGGCCCCGGTCGCAACGGTTCCCGAACTTCTCAGTGCGCTCGACGGACTCGTGCCCGGCATCGAGGGTGGGCCGAAGAACAACCTGGTCCATTCCCTGGACGTGGCCAGGGCCGCGGTCCATCTCCTCGAACATCCGCAACCGGACGGCAGCCGGTTCAACGTGGCCTGCGACGACCTGCGGACCATCGGAGAGTATATGGCCATCGTCATGCGCCAGGGGCGGGTCCGGCTCGCGCCCCTCAGATTGCCGTTCCCAGGATCGATCGTGCGTGCGGCCCTGCCGCTGCTCACTTACGAGCGCCCCGTTCGACTCCTGAATCGTACTGTGTCCGCCATTTGGAACAGGACGATCCGGCACCATCACCTCACCGGAGATCTGATCCCGCGGGTGGATCGTGAGGCGGTTCCGTACCTGGCGGGCGATACGATATTCGACAACTCGGCCATCAAGGCCACGGGATTCGAATTCCGATACCCGAATTTCGAGGAAGGCTGGGCGGATACGGTCCGTTGGTACCGTGAACAGAAGTGGCTGCCGGAAACTCCTCCGTCGCGGCGGAGACTCCTGTCTGCCGTGCGCAGTGGGAGCAGCAGCCACCGGTCCGAGACAGCCGATGCAATCGAACCATTTCCCAACGGCAGCCGTGCGGCGGCCATCGGAAGCAACAACCAGGAGACAGACCATGGCACTGCACTTTGACGAAACCATGATTGGAACGGTCGAGGCTCCGCAGGGCACGAAAGCCTTTTCATTTATCATCTCGGCGGACAGCCCGAGCCTGTCGGCCTTGGGCGGATGGGGCGCCATGACCCTGACCGGAGTCGCCACCATCGAAGGGATCGTCCAGGACGCTCCTTTGTTGGCTGGCAGTAGTCTGGAAATCGGCCTGCCGTTCCATCGGTATCTCAAGTATCAGTTGGCGTTCCGAGACAACTCCGGAGAGACGTGGCGCTTCTTCGGACAGAAAACGCCGACGTTCCAGCATCCGTTTCGTTCCATGACCACGCTTCGCGGAGAGTTATTCCGAAACGGACGACGACTGGGCGCTGCCACGGTTCACTTTCGTTTTCTGGATCTACCCCGCTTCCTGGCATCCTGGCGTCTGAAATCCATGGTTGGAACGTCCGTGCTGTGACCAGACTGTGCCGTTCGCGTGGCACGGGAAGGCTGCATCGATTTGTATGAAAAAAAGGGACGTTCAGCGTTGGGCTGCCATGAAGAGACGACCGCGCCCCTTGGTGTACCATGGGCACAGCAGTCATCTCTCGATCGTCGGGTCGATTTCGTAAAAAGACCACCAAGTGATCGAAGGATGGGGGGGTGGAGGCTGTGAGTGGGCCAGGAAATCTTCAACCAGTGTCAACCAGTGGGTAAAAAATAGGATACGCGGATGCCAGGCCTGTTCATTTTTTTGAAAAGTGGGTGCAACATGCAACAGGAGACATGCTATTTACGAATACAATCTGGTGTCATATGTGAGGATGGTGATCGGACCTGGGATCGAAGAGGAAGAGATGGTTGGATGTCGAAAATCTGGTAAAATGTTTCCACTATGGATGGGACGAGGTGTTGATGGATGGGGTGACCGTACGCGAGGGCCTGATGAGAAACAGACGAGACCAGAAGACGAGACAAGAAGGAGACTGTCGCATGCGAGTGATACGAAAGGAACCTGTGTGGCGTGTGGTGGGAGTCGGCTTGGCGGCAGCGTTGTTCTCGTCGGGGGTGATGCTGGGGGCGGGGGCCTGTGGTGACGACGATTCGTCGGCCATGGATGGGGGGAATGGGCTGGATTCGACCTTTTTGGTAGACGGGGACACAGTGGACGCCGGGCCGGAGATCGATCGATGTTCGGTGGACCACGGAGGCTGCGATCCACTGGTGTCCTGCACGGATTCCGATACCGGACCGATCTGCGGGGATTGCCCTCAGCCCTACGTGAAACTGGCCGATGGGCGCTGCGGTTGTACAAACACGGGATTGTGGCCGCCCGATCAGTTCGATCCCAGAGACATGCCGGTCGAGACGAACATCGCACTCGGGGCGAGCTACCAACTGGATCCTGCCCCAAACTATGCCTTGTGCACGGACCCAGGCGACGACGAGCAACTGACGGATGGCCAGGAGACCATCGGGTATTTTTGGACCCAGGCGTCCACGGTGGGATGGAAAAACCGGACGCCAGTGATCACGCTTGACCTGGGGTCGGACCAGGCCATCACGGGGCTATCGTACGACAGTGCTGCAGGAGTGGCCGGCGTGACTTGGCCCGATGCAATCTTTGTGTTCGTGGCTGGAGAAAATCAGGTTTTCCATTACGCTGGCGACCTGGTGGCCCTCGACGGCCGTCATGCAGTGCCGCCCGAGGGTCAGTACGGGGTGCATCGATTCTGGACGGACGAACTCCACACCCATGGCAGATACGTGGCCCTAGCTGTGGTGGCCAATCCATTTGTGTTCGTGGATGAAATCGAGGTGTTTGCCGGGGACGACTCGTGGTTGACCGAACCCATTGGCGGGGACGTCATCGATGACGTCCGTGAAGGCATGACGCAGAAGATGGTCCTGCTCAGGGCCAAGAGACGGCTCGTGGCGGACATGCACTCCATCCTCGACGATGCGCGCAGTACGGGGGTGGCACAGGATGAACTGGACGCCATCGTCTGCGAATGGGATTCCGCCCTCGCAGCCATGGCGGACTGGACCATCGACGAGGGATTCGAGGCCGTCTTGCCCCTTTCACCCATCCACGCCCGGATCCTGTCCCAGAAGGCACGACTATGGCGCTTGGCGGGCCAGTCCGGTGTCATTGCCTGGCAGTCGCCGCTCTGGGGGCCTCTTTCGCACCTGGCAGATCCGCTGGCTGATGCCACGCCGCAAGTTTCCGTCCGACTCATGCGTAACGACGATAGGGCGGCCCAGATCAACCTCACCAACACCACGGACAGGGCGCTGCGTCTGTCCCTGGGCCTCGAGTCGCTCCCACACGAATTGGTAGACGAGATCAAGGTATCGCAGGTGGTGTGGACGGACACGGCCAACGGCCTTCCCGTTGCCTCGGCGCTGGTTGCGGCTCCGCGGACAGGAGATCGCTGGGCAATCAGCATTCCGTCGGGCATGACCCGCCAGGTCTGGTTCACGTTGCATTTCCAAAACCTCGCTCCAGGGCACTATCAAGGAGAGCTCGTGATCTCGGGCGGCCCGGTGTCCAAGCGTCTTCCCTTCGAGGTGGACTTGAGTGCTGCCGAACTTCCGTCGAGACCCCATTTGCATCTTGGTGGCTGGGATTACACCGACCATGTCCCATCTCGTGGAATCACCGAACAGAACAGGGATGCGGTCATCGCCTTTCTCCAGGAATACTTCGTGGACCGACCCTGGGCCACGAGTCTGGTCATGCCCCCGGGTCAGTACGACGCATCGGGGCACATGATCACCGAGCCAGTCACCGACCTGTTCGACGAGTGGGTGGCGCGCTGGCCCGAGGCGAATCGATACAATGTCTTTCTCGCGGTCCGGGACTCCTTCGCCGGGTTCGGCATGGCCACTGAACCGTTTCGGACGGCCGTGGGCGAGTGGGCCGATTTCTGGACTGCGCACATGCAGACGCTCGGGCTTCCCGACGACAAGCTGGCTGTCCTTTTGGTCGATGAGCCCCATAGCAGCGAGCAGGACGCGGTGATTCTCGCCTGGGCCGATGCGATTCATGCGTCGCAGGCTGAGTTTTTGATTTGGGAGGACCCCACCTATGCGCACATGGCGAATGCGAACGCGAACATGATCGCTGCCTGCAACGTGCTATGCCCGAACCGGCAGATGTTCCTGGCCGGCGGCCAATCCTATGCCCAGTATTTCGACGACCGGCTCCAGGCGGGCACCATGTTGGAGTTCTATTCCTGCAGCGGCCCGGTGAGGCTGCTCGACCCCTATGCCTATCTGCGTCTGCAGGCTTGGACCGCCTGGCAACACAGGGCCGGTGCGATGTACTTCTGGGCGTTTGGCGACAATGGCGGCGTTTCCTCCTGGAACGAGTATGCCCTGCTGAACGCCCGGGCCTACGTGCCCATGTTCCTCGACGACGATTCGGTCACCACGTCCAAGCACATGGAGGCGATTCGGGAGGGCATTGAAGACTACGAGTATCTCTTCATGTTGCGGCAGGCCATCGCGGATGCACGAAACAACGGGGGCGATGCCCAGGTAATCCAACAGGCACAGCAACTTCTCGACGACCTTCCTGGCCAGGTGCTCGACGGGGCGGCCACGGCGATCCTGTGGAGCGACGAACTGGACAGAAATGCTGCCGACCGCGCGCGGGGCAAAATCCTGGATGCCATCCAGGCCCTGGCAGACTGAGTGGATGCCGATTCGGTCGGTACGAATCGGTCCGTTCCCTCACAGACATCGGATGGAAGCGCCGTGGCCTCGCCGCGTTTCGGCTCACTCACACGGGACGGTCGGCCGATGATGCGGTTTCCGGAGCCGAGATCTTTTGCCCATGGAGAGTACTGGTCAGGCCTGAAAATTTTGGGGCCTCAATCGTTGACATGAACCACCGGTTATGGTAGCTGCACGTGGCAAGCAGGCCAACGTAGCTCAGTTGGTAGAGCAGCTGATTCGTAATCAGCAGGTCACCGGTTCAAGTCCGGTCGTTGGCTCCCATTTTCGCAGCCTCGGCGCGGGCCGGCTCGGTGCCGCAATGAGGCCGACAGGAGGCGACATGCCTGGCGTCAAAGGACTCAAGATTGGCGAAAAAATCAGGGGGTTGCGGCGTTCCAAAAATGTGGACATCGGCGACTTGGCGCAGCAGGTGGGTATCTCTGCTGCGGTGCTCGGTCAGATCGAAAGCGACGTAGTGCCTCCGACGATCGCCACTCTCATGAAGATCGCGACGATACTCGGAACGTCCATGACCCACTTTTTCCAGGAAGAAGAGGAGGCCCATGAGATCGAGGTGGTACGACGCGGGGAGCGACAAAAAATGCGCAAGCCGAGCGGGGCGGGACAGTCGCCCTTGTCGTACGCCTACGAGGCACTCGCATCCACGCACGTCGCGAGCCACATGCAGCCGCTGCTGGTGGAATTCAACCTGGACGTGGCGGACGATCTGGTGCCTGTGTCCCATGAGGGCGAGGAATTCCATTACGTGCTGGAAGGAACAGTGGAGTTTCAGGGAGGCGGCCAGGTTGTGACCTTGCGTCCGGGAGACAGCTTATATTTCAAGGCCACGGTGCCCCATGTGCTGCGCGGCACGGGGTCGGTGCCTCCGAAGACCATCAGCGTGGTGTACGTGCCCGACGACGAGCAGGCCAAGTCGTCGGAATAGAGACGCCGAATCATGTTCGAAGTGTCGTCGAGGGCACAGCCTTCGATGGAAGCACTTCTTGGAGGAGCAGGAGGCTTTTATGATAGAGATTCGAATCCACGGGCGCGGAGGACAGGGTGCTGTCATCGCTTCCAAGATTCTGGCATCCGCCGTGTTCAGTGAGGGACAGTATGTCCAGTCGTTTCCCGCATTTGGGGTCGAACGGCGCGGCGCTCCAGTGGCGGCGTTTACGCGAATCGACGCAGCTCCCATCCTGATTCGGAACAACATTTATGAGCCGGACCATATCATGGTCCTGGACCCGAATCTGCTCGCAACTGGCATCTGCACCGATGGGTTGAAGAAGGGCGGCATCGTGCTCATCAATTCTGAAAATACCCCCGATTTCTTCAAGGGCCTCGACGACTTTCGGGTGGCCACGGTGGACGCTGGAAGCATCGCTGCCAAGCACCGCCTGGGTTCGCCGTCCTATCCCATCGTCAACACGACGATCTTGGGCGCTTTTGCCAAGGCTTCGGGCATCGTGTCCATCGACGCGATCATTTCCTGTATTGGAGACCAGGTGCCGATCAAGCCGGAGGCCAATGCCGAATCGGCCAAAGAAGCGTTCGAGTCTGTTATTTTGGGATACTGAAAACCGCTGCCGGTACGATTTTGGTCTTTTTGTCCGTTCCGGCTGATGCTGACGTGAAAAACGGAGCCTGCGATGTCCGAAAAGGAAAAACTCAAAAACATGGATCCCAACCGAAATGCACACGAGAAGTTGAGCTTTTCGGGAATCAGTGATCTGCCCGACATCGTGATTTCGACTGGGCACATGACCTGGAACGAGACAGGGACCTGGCGCTACATGAAGCCCAGGTATCGAAATTTGGTCTCGCCCTGCGTGGTCGGCTGTCCCAACGGTCAAGACGTCGAGGCCTGGATTCGTCTCATTTCCGAGGGGCGCTACGACGAGGCTCTCGAAAAGAACATGGAAGAGAGCCCAATTCCGGGCGTCTGCGGCCGGGCTTGCTTCCATCCTTGTGAGAAGAGTTGCAACCGTGCGCAGTTCGACAGATCGGTATCCATCAATAATTTGGAACGATTCCTGTCCGACCACGGCACACGGAAGGTGCCGAAGGTGGCGGCGGCGACCGCCAAGTCGGTCGCAGTGGTGGGTTCCGGACCGGCCGGGTTGGCCTGTGCCTATCACCTTCGCCGCATGGGGCATGCGGTGACCATCTACGAGGCGGCCAAGGAACCGGGCGGTGTGCTTCGTTATGGAATTCCGGATTATCGTCTTCCACGCGACATGCTCGCCGAGGAAATCGACGTACTCAAGAAGATGGGCGTCGAGATCCAATGCGGGGTCCGCGTGGGGACGGACGTGACCTGGAAGGACATGGAACGGTTCGACCGCGTGTTCCTGGGAACGGGCGTCCACGTGAGCCGGGCTCTGGGAATTTCTGGTGAGGATGCCCAGGGTGTCATGAGCGGATTGAACCTCCTCAAGAAGGTCGCCTCGGGAGAGGATGTCGAGTTGGGGGAGCGGGTCCTGGTCATTGGCGGCGGCAACACGGCCATCGATGCCGCCCGCACGGCCATGCGTTTGGATGCCAAGGTGACGATCCTCTACCGTCGCAGCAGGGAAGAGATGCCGGCCCACGACGATGAGGTTACGGCGGCCGAGGCGGAAGGCGTGGTGTTCCAGATGCTGGCGGCACCGTCCAAGGTCGTCACCGAAAACAACCGGGTACGGGCACTCGAATGCGTCAAGGTAAAGCTGGGGCAGCCCGACGAGTCAGGGCGACGGCGCCCCATTGTAATTGAAGGGTCGAACTTCACCGTGCCTTGTGACACCGTGGTGACCGCCGTGGGTGAACTGGCTGATTTTAGTTTCCTGCCCGACGGTCTCAAGGTGGAAAACGGGGCCATCGTGGTGGACGACTCCCTCAAAACCTCGAACGAGCGGTATTTCGCCGGCGGCGACGTTGTGGAACAGCCGCATACGATCGTGAACGCACTGGCCGCCGGCAAGCGGGCCGCCATCGGCATCGACTGCAGCCTTCGAGGCGGTTCGTTCGAAGAGGCACTCGCGAACATCACTCTAGCGACTGGTCCTGCCCTGTCCATGAGGCAGTATTTGGCCTACCGCGAGCACAAAAAGATTGAAGAAAAGGTTCCGGTGGTGAACGAAATCTGCGAATACGAGACACTCAATATGGACTACTTCGAACAGTCCGAGCGTGTTCGCAAGGCCGTGGTCGGTTTGACGGAGCGAATGCAGACGATGCCTGCAAGCGCCCCCAATCGCTTCAAGGAAGTGGAACTCGGTCTGACCGAGGAGCAGGCGGCGAAAGCGGCTGATCGATGTTTCCACTGCGGGCGCTGCATCGAATGCGACAACTGCTACATTTTCTGCCCCGATGCGTCAGTGATGCCCAAGACTGACGAATTCGGATACGCCATTGACGATTACCACTGCAAGGGCTGCGGCGTGTGCGTGCATGAATGTCCACGCAATGCCATGGAAATGGTACGTGAGTAGAACCAGCGTGTCGCCGGATGAAGTCGGACGATTCGCCATCGATATGAGGTGTGAGCTGTGAAAAAGGTGATGATGGGAAATCATGCGGTCTCCTGGGGGGTCCTACGATCCCGTGCTCAGGTGATTGCCGCCTATCCGATCACTCCCCAGACGCAAATCGTCGAGGAGTTGTCGGAAATGTGTGCCGACGGTGATCTCGACGCCACGTTCATCAAGGTGGAGTCGGAACACTCGGCTATGGCATGCTGCATTGGAGCAGCTCAGGCCGGAGCGAGGACCTTTACGGCCACCTCTGCCCAGGGCCTTGCATTGATGCACGAACTGCTTCATTGGGCCTCGGGGGCCAGACTCCCGATCGTCATGACCGATGTGAACAGAGCCATGGCGCCAGGTTGGAGCATCTGGGCGGATCAGCTCGATTCGCTCGCGCAACGTGACACGGGCTGGATGCAGATGTACTGCGAGTCGAACCAGGAAGTGTTCGATCTGACCGTCTGTTCCTACAAGATTGCGGAGCAGTTGGACCTGCCGATAATGGTGGTCTACGACGCTTTCCTGCTCAGTCACACGTCCGAGGTCGTGGACATCACGGACCAGGGCCCCATCGACGACTTCCTGCCGCCCAGGCAGGCCGAGTTGAAGCTCGATCCCGGCAAGCCGTACGCATTCGGGTCTCTGGTGATGCCCGAATACTATTACGAGATGCGGTACAAACTCCAAGAGGCCATGGAGCGGGCAGGCGGCGTCATCGATTCCGTGCTCGAAGAATGGGCCGAACGCTTCGGTCGCAAGTACGGGCAGGTCGAGGGGTACAAGCTGGACGATGCGGATATCGTGCTGGTCACCTCCGGCACCACGACGTCCACGACCAAATACATGGTGAACCAGTATCGCGAGAGAGGGGAAAAGGTCGGGATTCTGAAAATGCGCACCCTGCGTCCCTTCCCAGTGGAGCGCGTGCGCAAGGAACTGGCGGGCCGCAAACGCGTCCTGGTCATCGACAAGAACATGAGCCCTGGCTTGGGTGGCGTGTGGGCGCAGGAATTGCGAGCCGCCACGGCGCATATCCCCGACGTGCCGCCCATTCAGTGCTACATTGCGGGGCTCGGCGGCAGAGACATTCGCCCCGAGACGGTTCGAGACGTGATCGAACACGGTAAGACACAGGAATCTTTGGAAAAAGAGTACCACTGGATCCAGTTGAAAAACTGAGATCCCGTTGAAAGGGGTTTGAGTCGTGAAGGCTGTATCGGAGTTTTCCAAGAGCAAGAGACTCATCAAGGACTTCAAGGAACGCGAAATCATGGGCCCCGGCCACCTGGCGTGCCAGGGTTGCGGCGCCACGCTGAACATGAGGTATCTCCTCAAAGAAGCAGGCCCCAACACCGTGATGGTGATTCCAGCCTGCTGCTGGACCATCATCGATGGCCAGTTTCCGTTCAACACGCTTGGCGTCCCGGTCATGCACACGGCGTTCGAGACGGCGGCGTCCGCAGCGAGCGGCGTCCGTGCGGCACTGGATCGACAGGGCAAAGAAGACACGAACGTCATCGCCTTCGCGGGCGACGGTGGTACCTTCGATATCGGTCTGCAGGCCTTGTCGGGAGCAGCCGAGCGCAATGAAAACATCATCTATTGCTGCTACGACAACGAGGCCTACATGAACACGGGGATCCAGCGATCCTCAGCGACCCCGGAACTCGCATGGACCACCACGACTCCGGAGGGTCATCCCAAACAGGGAAAAAAGAAAGACATTATCCAAATCCTCGCGGCCCACGGAATTCCCTATGCCGCGACCCTGAATGCCGCCTTCCCAGAAGATTTCCTCAAGAAGGTGCGCACCGCACTCTCCATGAAGGGAACTCGCTTCCTCCACATGATTTCCGCCTGTCCTCCCGGATGGAAGATTGATTCCAGCATGAGCATCAAGGCCATGCGGATGGCGACCGAGAGCAAGGCATTCCCTCTCTACGAAGTGTACGATGGGGTCAAATACCACATCACCCATGAGTCCAAGGGCACGCCGGTCAAGGATTACCTGAAAATGCAGGGACGGTTCAGGCACCTGACCGCTGAGAACGTGGATTTCATCCAGCGTCGCCTCGACTACCAATGGGAGCAGCTCCTGCATCGGGGCCAGCTCGAACCTTTCAACGGCTAACCAGTTTCTTCCGGATCGAAATCGGTCAGGACGGGAAGCCGTATCTCGACCCTGGTTCCCTTTCCACCTTCACTCGACAGCCCAATGGTTCCGCCGTGGACGTCGATCACGTAGCGAGTCACGTTGAGCCCAATGCCCATGCGGGGATGCGGCGCGTTCCGCCCGGTCGTGGAACTGAAGAAAGGGTCGAAAACCTGATCGAGCTCTTCTGAGGACAGTCCCGGACCTGAGTCCTCGATGACCACCAGATACATCGATGCCTCTCTGTGCCCAATGATGTGAATTGCCACATCCGGCGGCGATGCGTTCGCGGCGTTGTCCAATACCTTTTCGAAGGCGCTCGTCAAGATATCCACGTTGCATAGACAGGCTGTATCCGCATCTTCGAGTTCACTGATGACTGGGTGCTGATGATGACTCCTCGTTTCGGCGATTGCCCGACGCAGGACGTTTGCAATGGTGGTACTGGCCATGGTCGTGTGGATCTCGCGACCGCTCTGATAGTAGACGTATGTGGCCAGATCATCGATCAATGACGCGATGATGTTCGCATGGTCCACGATCATGTCGAGATATCTGGCGCTGTCCTGGCGTGAAAAATCTCGGTTCTTGAGCAGTTCACCAAATCCTGCGATCGTGGTCAGCGAGGATCGTACATTGTGGGCCAAGTCGGAAACCGCTTCGGATCGACGGCGGAGGATACCGAACTCGGACAGACTGTGTTCCAATGAAAGGAGGATGAGATTCGAACCAGTCAAGAGCCGGAGCTGTCCCGAGACGACCTGGCGACTCTTGGAATTGGCCTCACGGGCCAGGATGGCGCGAAATCGTTGAGAGGGATGATCGTCGTCCAGCAGGCCCACCCCTCCCTCGATGGCGGCCGACAGATGCGAATGCACGATCATGCTGCCAATGGGGTTTCCCCGTACCGTTTCAGGGGAAAGGAATTGCTGCATGGCAGACGAGGCGACCAGAATCCTTCCATCCCGATCCAACAGGGCACTGGTCAGTCCGGCTGCGTTCATGACACTTCTGACAATTTCGTGGTCGTCCATCGTCTCTTGCTGTCCTTGCCTTGCCGGAGAACCCCGCCGGGCGCTCCATTAGGAGCCCGGCACTCGGCTCCAATGATCCAAGGCGATGCAAAGCGAACTCTTTGGAGTTCGACGGGGCGCCCGAAGGCTACTGTTGCGATTCGGGAACATGGCGACTCAACATTTCATGAATCCGATCTCTTGTTGTGGGGCCGTCCGCCACCTTTCTCAATCGTGCGATGGTTTGGAGAGCAAAGGGCCAATCGTGACAGGCGAGGGCTGCCTCGAGTGCTCCAAAATACTCAGTGATTGCCAGTCCGCGTTTGCCCAGTTCGAGATAGGCCTCAGCCAAATCCACTCGGTTCTCGTAGGCATGAGCCGAAAGTTCGCCATCCAGCTCCTGGATGACGGATTCAGGAGTCGTGTCCGGCGGTGGCGCTGCATCCGTGGGATCAACCTGCTCACGTTCCGCCTCGGCGAGACGAGCGCTCAATGAGAAAACACAGGAGGAACAGATGCTCCCAGACAGTCCATGGACGAGAACGGAGCCCTCGGGAACCGTGCCGCAAAAGAAGCAGACATCCTCTTCCGGTCCCTGTCTGCCTTTTTGGGCACGATGATTCGAATCCGACATGGTTTGTTTTTCTCCGGAGCGGACGAAAATGTTTGCACAGGATCGGCCACAATTCCGATTCATCCTGTCGCCGGTGTCCGCCGATTCCCTCGACAACGTCCTGTCCTTCGATTTATGCTGAAATGGACTCCGAGGTCAAGAAAGCAGCCGTAGGGCTCCGATTCGATCCATAGTGAGCAGTGCATCGAGAGAAAAGGGGCGGGCAGCATGATGGAACGGAGGAGCAAGAGATGGGGGCCAAGTTGCGGCCGAAATATTTTGGAATAGACGGGAGCAACGACTCAGCCGACGAGGCTGTTGGATTGCAGGAAGGACAGCTCTGCTGTCTCCGCGACTGGGCCAGCGGAGGGAAACAAGGCCTGAACTTTTATTCGCTGTTTCGGTCTGTGGCCTTGATTCCGTACGGTCGTCCGAGTATCGTCTGTTCTGCTGAAAATGACAGTATATCGGCTGTTCGAAATAGGATTGCCAATTTGGAGCGACGAGGGCTCGCACTTGGTCGTACGCAACCCGGGAGCGACAAAGTCCGACGGGATGGGTTGGTGTTCGTGATGGCACATCTATTCTGATCGACCGATGAGGGACGATGATGTCCCTGCGCCGGCAATCGTGCGTGGGCACCACGGTCGGTGCGTGGAGTGGTTCCTGCCCGACATAGGAGTACAAGGGACGATGGAGTACTATAGACCCACCAGCGTGGAGGATGCCGTCCAGATTCTCGGTCGAAGCCCGGGAGCTGCCTGCATGGCGGGTGGAACCGACCTGGTGGTGGCGATGAGGAGTCACAAGCGGGGACCTCACGCAATCGTGGATTTGAGCGGCCTCGGATTGGACACTTGGATCTTCGATGACGCGTCCAACCGTCCAGCCAAGGTCAAGACTCAAGGCACCAAGAAAGCCGGGAATGACGAACAGCGCCTGGGTCCGGGCTGGCGGATTGGCGCCACCGTGACCATGGCCGTGCTCAAAACTTTGGAGGACGAGGACAACCTGGGCGTCGGCTTGTTGGCCGATGCTGCGTCGCAGGTTGGAGCGACCCAAATCCAGAATCGGGCCACGGCAGGCGGAAACCTCTGCAACGGATCACCGGCGGCCGATGCGGTTTGCGCCATGGTCGCCTTGGATGCCTTGATCGAAATCGCCGGTCCGACGGGGGCTGAAACCATGCCGATTGGCAAGTTTCTCTTGGGGCCGGGCCGTGTCAACCTGGAGCCAGGCCAGTTCCTCACAGGGATTTTCGTGCCTGCCCATGACATGAAAAAGTCGTCCGTAGCGCTGCAGGAATATCGAAAGGTGGGCAGCCGCACCTCACTCGTGATTGCCGTGGCGGGGCTGGCGGCTCGGACGGTCCTGGACAAAGGCAAGGTGGTCGAGTCGCGGTTGGCCCTTAGTTCCGTCGCTCCGACCTGTATCAGAGCGACCGAAGCGGAAGCGTATCTGACGGGTGGACCGCTCAGCCCGGATCGTATCCGCGAGGCGAGCCATCTGGCTCGTGAGGAGGCCAGGCCCATCACGGACTTGCGGGCCACGGATCAGTATCGGAAGGAAATGGTTTCAGCCCTGGTCACGGATCATCTGACCAGAGCAGCCGCGCTCGCGCAGTGAGCGAACGGCGGGAATCGAAACGAAAATGGCATGAGGCCCAAGGGCCTTTTGGAGGAACGTGATGCAGCCGAAGCCCATTGAAGAGGTAACCGTGACCATCAATGGCCGCAAAGAGCGTCTGGCCGTGGATCCTGCGAAGAGGCTCCTCGATGTCCTGCGGGAAGACCTTGGTCTGACCGGGACCAAAGAGGGCTGTGGAAAGGGTGAGTGCGGAGCATGTACCGTGCTCATCGATGGCCGCCCCGTCAATTCTTGCCTCGTGCTCGTCGGTTCGGTAGACGGCCACGAGGTGCTCACCATCGAAGGCCTGGCTCAGCCCGATGCGGCCATGCATCCGGTGCAACAGGCGTTTGTGGAACAGGGCGCCATCCAATGCGGATTCTGCACGCCCGGAGCCGTGCTTACAGCGGTCAGCCTGGTGGATTCCCAGCCGGCAGCGGACGAAGAAGCGATCCGACGCTACATGGCGGGCAACCTCTGTCGATGCACGGGGTATACGAAGATCGTGAGCGCGGTCAAGACGGCGTACGAAATCCTGTCCGAGCGCAAGGGCGCGGGCAGGCGCAAGAAGGAATGCTGATGGGCGCGCATGGCTTGGCCCGGATCATCCTAGGGAGCGGCGCTGACAGGCGGCTGGTTCCGAAAAGGACCGTGGGCGACGTGATGAACAGGGAAGGACGCAGACGATGACCAAGGATTGCCGAAAGTGGGGCGTGGGGGCACGGACCGTGAGGCCGGACGCAGAGGCGAAGGTTCGAGGAGAGGCTTTGTATTTGGCGGACATGAAGGTCAACGGAATGCTGCATGCGGCCTTGGTGACGAGTCCGGTGGCATCGGGTCACATCGAATCCCTCGGTCTGGACCATGTCCGCGAGGAGCCGGGTGTCCAAATCGTACTTTCCGCTGATGACCTCCGTGGGGCAAACCAAATCGGAATCATCTTCGACGACCAGCCCTTGTTGGCGGCGGGGCGTGTCCGCATGGTTGGAGAGCGACTCGCCCTGATTGCAGCGGACAGCGAGGAACAGGCCTGGGCGGCGGTACGAGCCGCCAAGCCACAGATCGCGGCTGAACCGGGTGTCTTCGACGTTGCCGACGCCCTGTCGCCGAATGCACCCAAAGTCCATGACAGCGGAAACCTCATCAAGGAATTCGTGATGCACCGTGGCCACATGGACGATATCGAATCCAGGGCCGACCTGGTCATCGAAGGCGAGTATCGAATCGGCGGTCAGGAGCATGCCTACATGGAGGGACAGGGCGCCATCGTCATCCCTGGCCCTGGTGGAACTTTGACGGTCTATTCATCGACCCAGTGCCCATTTTACGTGCGTCAGCGCATTTGCAGGATGACGGGGCTGGCAGAGGCCGATGTTCGCGTGGTCCAGACGGTGACGGGGGGAGCCTTCGGAGGCAAGGAGGACTACCCGGACGAACCGGCCTGCTGTGCGGCGGTACTCGCTTTGCGAGCGCATCGACCGGTGCGGTTGGTTCTTCCTAGAGAGGTGGACTTCCAGGGCTCCACCAAGCGCCATCGTATGGTGGTGCGCCATCAACTGTATGCGCTCAATTCGGGACGAATTTTAGGGGCTAAGGTCGAAATCCTCGTAGACGCCGGCGCGTACGCCGGCATGAGCACGGTGGTGGCCGAACGGGCGAACTCGTCCTGTATCGGTCCCTATCACGTGGATGCCGTACAGGTGAGCACCAAGGTTTGCTACACGAACAATCTGTTCGGAGGCCCGTTTCGAGGATTCGGCGCCCCGCAGGTAAGTGCCGCCCACGAACAACAGATGAACCGACTCGCCTGGAAGTTGGGCCTGGACCCTGTGGCGGTGCGCAGGACCAACCTGCTCAATCACGACCGACCGACCCTGGCCACTGGTGAAGTGCTGCCCTGTGCCGATATGGGACCGAAGACCCTCGATGAGGCGGTTTTTCATTCCAAGTGGCAGCCGAGGTGGAACGAATCGGTCAAGAGCGTTGCCGGAGTCATCGATCCGGAGGCACAGGGAGACCGCTATCGGGACGGCATGGGCGTCGGCACCATCGTCTATGGCTGCAGCCTGCACCACGGGGGGCTTTTACTGGATCGTGGCGGGGCATCCATGATCCTCCAGGCGGACGGCACGGTCAACGTGGCCATCGGCGTGACGGAGATGGGACAGGGAGCGCTCGCCGCCGCCAGGGCCATCGCCTCCCAGGGGCTCGGCATTTCCCAGGAACGGATTCGGGTGCGCGAGGTGGATTCGGCGATGGTGCCCGACTCGGGGCCCACCGTGGCGTCCCGTGCGACCTTGATTGCGGGAAGAGCCATCATGGATGCGACCAAGATTTTGGCCGATCGCCTCAGAAACATCGCCGCCGACCTTTTGGGTCGAGTGCCGGCCCCGCAACTGGAGTTCGGCAACGATCGCATCACCGACCCGGTCAGCGGACGATTCGTCTCCTTCTCCGAGGCCGTCACTGCCCTGTATGGACGTCGGGAGAACCCGGCTGCGGTTGGTTGGTTTCGACCCCCAGACCGGGAATACGATGACGAGAGCGGGCAGGGGGGAGCCTACATTTTCTATGCATTCGCAACGCAGGTGGCTCGGGTCCGCGTGGATACCTGGACCGGCATGGTGCAGGTCCGTCAGGTCACGGCCGCCCACGACGTGGGACGGGCCATCCATCCGCCGAGCCTCGAAGGACAGATTCAGGGCGGCGTGGTCCAATCTATGGGCTGGGCCACGATGGAGGACCTCTTGCTCGACCAAGGCGTCCTGCAGAATCCAGGATTCACGAACTACCACATCCCCACGGCCACGGATGCGCCGGACGTGCGGATCGTGCTCCTCGAAGAAGGCACGCCCGAGGGACCGTATGGCGCGAAGGGCATCGGTGAGCCGTCGTTTATCCCCGGCGGAGCGGCGATTCTGGGCGCTGTTTCAGATGCCTTGGGCATCGAGCTGACCGAACTGCCGCTCACCCCTCAAAGGGTGCGCATGGCGGTGGAGGCGGCTCAGACATCGTCTCCAGAAGGAAAGTGACGATCATGGTAGCGAGACAACTCTTTGGAACGGACGGCGTGCGGGGCAGGGCAAACGTCTATCCCATGACATCCGACTTGGCCCTGCATCTCGGCCAAGCCGTGGCCGGCTATTTTTCCGCGGGAGGCAAGACGGGCAGGATCATCATCGGCAAGGACACGCGCCGGAGTTGCTACATGTTCGAGATGGCCATGGCTTCGGGCATCATGTCCATGGGGGCGGACGTGATGCTCGTCGGTCCGTTGCCCACGCCGGCAATCGCCCACATCACGTCGAGCATGCGCGCAGATGCGGGCGTGGTGATCAGCGCGAGCCACAATCCATATGAGGACAACGGCATTAAGATCTTCGGGGCCGATGGGTTCAAACTGCCCGATGAGGCCGAGCGAGAAATCGAAGAGATGGTGCTGTCGGGCGAACTCGATCACATGCTGCCCGAAAGCGACATGGTGGGTCGGGCCAGGCGAATCGACGACGCAGGGGGACGATACGTCGCCTTCTGCAAGAACACCTTCCCGTCGGATTTGACCCTCGATGGCCTTCGCATCGTGATCGACTGCGCGAACGGCGCCACGTACAAGGTTGCGCCCGCCGTGTTCGAAGAACTCGGGGCCGAGGTGTTCAGCTTGGGCGTGGACCCGGACGGCAAGAACATCAACTATCGAAGCGGAGCGCTCCACCCGGAAAGTCTCTGCGCTGCGGTCACCATGTATCGAGCCGATCTGGGCATCGCGCTCGACGGAGACGGTGACCGGATGATCCTTTCGGACGAAAAGGGCCAAGTCGTGGATGGCGACGAGGTCATGGCCATTGCCGCCACGCGACTCATCGCCGCACGGCGGCTCAAGTACGATACGGTCGTCTCGACGGTCATGAGCAACATCGGCCTAGAGAAAGCACTCGAAAAGGCCGGCGGGCGACTCGTGCGCACCAGGGTGGGCGATCGGTACGTGGTCGAGGAGATGCGTCAGTCCGGATACAATTTTGGAGGTGAGCAGTCGGGTCACCTCATTTATCTGGACTATACGACGACCGGAGATGGCATTGTCGCGGCGCTCCAACTCCTCGCGGTCATGATTCGAGAGGGAAAACCCCTGTCCGAATTGCGCCAGGTCATGACGCGATATCCCCAGGTGCTCGTCAACGTACCGGTGGCCAACAAGCCTCCCCTGGAGGAGATCGAGGAGGTCCAAAAAGCCTTCGCCATGGCCAAGGAACGGCTCAAAGGGGAGGGGCGAATCGTGGCCCGCTATTCTGGCACTGAAATGAAGGCCCGGGTCATGGTGGAGGGGGCGAACGAACGAGAGGCGCATCAATTGGCCGACGAGTTGGGCGAAGTGGTCAAAAAAGCCTGTTCGTAAGAGGTCGTGCTGGTTTTTTCCTTGCAACGAAAAAGGCCTTGCCTCTAAAATAGGGACGGTACTGCAATTATGGGTGACGCACTGCAAGGAGTTCCATCATGAGATATTTCCGTATCCTTTTTGTTCTTGCCAGTTTCACCGTGGCGGCCTGTGCCACCACCGGATCTAGCGAAGACAATACGAATCAAAACGTCAATCACAACACGAATACGAATACGAACACGAATACGAACAATTCGACGGGGGCCTGTGCTTTGACCTGCACCCAGGCCGATCATCTTTGCATCGGCCCTGATGACAGCCATCAGACCTGCGCGGAGAAATGTGACAACAACACCTGCGATCAGCCGTATACCTGCTGTTACGGCGGCTGCGTCAATCTTCAGGCAGACCCGAATAACTGTGGAGCCTGCTGGAAAGCCTGCGACGACGAAGCCTCCTGCATCAATGGAATTTGCGTTGATGCTTGCAACAACATGTGCGGGGCGGGTGAAAAATGCTGTGGCGGTTCTTGCACGGACGTGATGAGCGATGCGACCAACTGCGGCAGTTGCGGCCACACCTGTGCGGGAGAGACGGCCAATGCATGCACAAACGGCTACTGCACCTGCGGCCCGAGCGCCGAATGCACGGGCAACAAAACCTGTTGCGCGATCGGATGCCGCGATGTGACCACCGATATGGCGAACTGTGGCTCCTGTGGGCATGCCTGCGCTCCTGGAGAGACCTGTGTCGATAGTAAGTGCCAATGCGGAAGCTCCGGAAATGCGTGCAACCCGGGCCAAGGTTGCTGCAACGGAACATGTATAGACCTGAGCAGCGATGACGACAACTGTGGCACCTGTGGAAACAAGTGTGAGAACGGCAATACCTGTAATGGTGGCAAGTGCAACTGCGGGGGCAAAACCTGCAAGGCGGGAAGTCTGCCCGGACAGGATGCCACCTGCTGCGACGATGGCTGCGTGATCTATGACACCGATATGAACGACCCGACGTGGATGACCGGAGTGAAGAACTGCGGGGACTGTGATACGAATTGTGCTGCTGGAACTTTGTGCACATTTGGCCAATGCGTGGGCGGTAACTGATCCGACGTGTCCGTGCACGATAGCACTGCCTCCCGTCTGCTCTTGTCCGAACAGGGGCGAACCTTCTTTCCGTCCGAGTATCAGTTCTTGCTCGTCTATCCAGGGACCTATGGTGAAGCAGCGTCCTCTTTGGGGTTCCTGCAGGTGCTCAGACTCATCGAATCACGGCCATCCTGGAGCGTCCAGCGTACGGTTTTGGACGAGCGAGGCCAAGCGCCCCGGACTTTGGAAACCGGGCGTCCAGCCTCGGATTTCCCCCTATGGGGCCTTTCGGTGGCCTACGAACTGCAACTCCTCGACGTGGTACGGCTCCTCGAACGCGCAGGGATTCCGCCACTGGCGTGCGACCGGGATGCTTTGCGACAAAAGCAACGTGGGCTGTGGGACCAGAAGCAGGTTCCGGTCATCGTGGCTGGAGGGCCGCTGACATCCGTCAACCCGCGTCCGTTGGCAGCTCTGGCCGATCTGGTGGTCGTGGGAGAGGTGGAACCGGTGCTCGGCGATCTCCTCTCGTTGGCGGAACGGAATCCGTCCCTGAACGAGTGGTTCGAAGCGGCGGAAAACCTTCCGGGATGTTACCTGGCAGCGACGCAGGGAGATGTTCCACCCGCAGTCCTCAAGGCGGACATGAACGACCTGCCTGCGCATGCCGGCATGTGGAGTTCGAAAGCAGAATTCAAAGATATGTACCTGGTGGAAGTGGGGCGAGGGTGCTCGGGAAACTGCGCCTTCTGCAGCATGCGCCGAAGCCTGTCGGGTGGAGCCAGGTTCGTCGAAGCCGATACGGTTCTGGACTGTATCCCTTCCGGTCCGTCGAGGGTGGGACTGGTTGGCGCCGAGGTGAGTCGGCATCCAGGCATTCGCACCATGGTTCGGGAACTGACCGCACGCAATGTCCAGGTGGGGCTGTCGTCCCTTCGTGCAGACGCGGCGCGTCCGGACCTCCTGGAACTCCTGGCAGCGGCTGGCATGCACAGCCCAACCATCGCAGCCGATGGTGCGTCACAGCGACTTCGGGATTTGGTCCACAAGGGTGTCACCGAACAGCATCTGCTCTCGGCCGTCGAGGCGAGCGCCGATCTGAAGTTTCGGTCGGTGAAACTCTACCAGATTGTCGGGCTTCCAGGAGAAACCGACCAGGACCTCGAGGAGATGGTGGATCTCTGTCTTCGCATGTCAGCGCGTCTTCCGCTACATTTGGCTCTGTCGGTGCTGGTGCCAAAGCCTGGAACGCCGCTTGGAAACCATGTTCCCGAAGGGGCATCCGAGATTCGAAGACGCCTCCGTTTGATCCGCCAGGGCTTGAAGGGAAGGGCGCGAATCTCAGTGGCCAGTCCCAAATGGACCTGGGTCCAGTGGAAGCTGGCTCAGGGGACCCTGGCCACTGGGCGGGATATCGTGGAGGTCGTCCGAATGGGCGGCGGGTACCAGGCATTCAGACGGGTGTTGAAGTGAACCGGGCGGGGCGGTACAAACAGATTCGTGCCCAGCCGATGTCTTTTTGCCGGTTGGAAGCTCATCAAGGACGCCCATGAAAGTTTGTCCTGCATGTGGAGCACGAGCTCCCGAGATGTCGAAATTCTGTGCAGCCTGCGGAGCGAGGTTTCCTGAACTCGAACAGCCTGTGAGTGTTCCGGCCGGTCTCATCGGCCGTCGGATCGCTGACAAGTATCTCATTGTTGAGCAGGTGGGAGAGGGGGGCATGGGAGCCGTCTACAAGGCCGAGCAGCTCATCCTTGGGCGCCTGGTGGCCATCAAGGTGCTCCACCGGCAACTGCTCAACGATGAGACGGCCGTCGCCCGATTTCGATCGGAGGCTCGCGTCGCGAGTCGGTTGAACCATCCCAACAGCATCGCCGTATTGGATTTCGGCCAGACGCCTGATGGGCTTTTTTACCTGGTGACCGAGTATCTCGATGGACAGCCTCTTTCCGATATCCTGGCGGACCATGAGAGCCTGCCCGTAGCATTCGTCGTGACCGTCATGGACCAGGTTCTCGCCGCCATCGAGCAGGCTCATGAACTGGGGCTCGTCCACCGCGACCTGAAGCCGGAGAATATTTTCGTGGAACGATTTTCCGACGGCACGGTCATGGCGAAAGTGCTCGATTTCGGGATCGTCAAGGACCTCGATGTTTTGGGACCGGGTTTGACAACGCCGGGTATGGTCTGTGGAACTCCTGAATACATGGCCCCCGAGCAGGCTCGTGGAAAGACCGTTGGCCCAGCGACCGACGTGTATGCGCTTGGGGTCGTCTTTTATGAACTCCTTACGGGCATCAATCCATTCGAACGTGGCAGTGCCGCCGAAACGATGGTGGCCCAACTCAGACACGAGCCGCGGCCCCTCTGGCAGGTGGCTCCGAGTGGCATTCCGAACATCAAAATTTTGAGTCGCATCCTGGAAGGCGCCCTGTCCAAGAAGGTCGAAGATCGGTACGAAAATGCCTCCCTGTTTCGAAAGGACCTTCTGGTCTGGTCGGCCGACCTGCTCGAAAACGTGGAGCAAGGAACCTGGAACGAAATCGTCCCGGCCCGGACGCCCCGGCAAGAGCGTGCGCCACTGGAGGGTTCTGCGGCACCCACGGCCCGCAAAGAGGCGGAGTCGAGTCTGAAACTCATCCGATCGGTGCTCGACAAGCGTTCGACAAACAGGGTCGTTCTCGACGACGATGCGAGGGTCAGGGACGTTTCTTCGGCCGACCGGCACGCCCCTCCATTTCGGGAACGCCCCGAACTCGTGGGACGTAGCGAGGATCTTGCGGTCGCGCAGGAAGCGCTTTCCGTGTCGCCCCTGGTGAACATCTGGGGAGAACCGGGAGTGGGCAAAAGCCACTTTCTTCGGGTGCTCGCAGACCAGCTTCGTGCCGATGGTTCAGACGTTCTCCTCCTGTCGCCCGACGACGATTTGTTCACAGAGTCCCTGGGGACGCTCGGTTTTGCCGCCGCGCCGTTGCTCGAGTTGGTGGACGGTGATGAAAGTGAATGCGCTGTTTCGTCGGATGCGCAGGTCTTGGGTCGGGCGGACCTTTCGTGGCTCCGGGACTTGGTCGATGGACGACTATCGGGTACGACCCTGCCCGAGGAGGTGGTCCATCGGGAGCAAATTGCTTCATGGGCAAACCTCATTTTTGTATGGACGCATCGATCCAACAGGACCGTTTTGCTTCTCGATGACATGGATCGATATGATAGCGCATCTCAGGAGATGCTGCGCACCTTCTTTTCCATGGGAGGTATGGATGGCCTCCACGTCGTGTTCGTCAGCAGCAGGCCGGTTGAACTCGCGGGCACGATATCGTTGCAACTCGAGCCATTGAATGTGGAGCAGGCTGCTGAGTTGGCCGCTTGGTTGCTCAAAGACGGTCCAGCGAAGGTGGATGAGGCAGCGATTCATTTGGCTGCGGGAAATGCGTTTTTTATCCAGCAGGCCGTTTTGTCCGGCCCTGATATCGAGCGGCATGATCCAGCAGCACGACGAATCGACTTGTTGGACCGACGCCTCCGACGTCTGGCAGGATCAAGTCGTTGGGTGCTCCAGGCTGCGGCGGTGATTCGGGGGGCGTTTACGCTCGACGAAATCCATCGCATCCTTTGCGATGCTCGTCATCCCACGGGCGAATTGGTGAGTTCCTTCCTGGAAAGAGACCAAATTTCCACCGACCAGCTCAGGGAACACTTGGATGCCTTGGTGGATCACGGTTTTCTCAAGAACGTCCAGGATGACCGATGGGTAGTGTCCCATCGCATCGTGTCTCAGGCGGTCGAGGCATCCATCCCGGCAGGAGTGCGTTCGAAGCTCCACGAGGCACGTCTCGTCCAGATTGCCTCACGGCCCATGTCAATGGGTATGGCGGCCGAGCACGCATTGTCGGCTGGTCTGGACACGGAGGCGATTCGGCATGCGATCACCCGCGCCGCAGCGCGGGCCCAGCGTCTGCATGATTACCCGAGGGCGATCCGGCTCTGGTCGGGCCTCTTGAACCGCCTCAGACGGGGGTGGTCCACAGGGGGCGTGGGCAACCGCGGTTTGGTGGACGAGTTGTGCCAGACGGCCAGGGCATTGGCCGCCAGTCTCTTGGCAAACGGAGACTCCAGGCAGGCGGAGTCGTTGCTTCGTGACCTCACGGTGACCTTGTCCGGTGAGGCCTCCCACGAAATGTTCGCATCGCTCCTGCTCGATCTGGCTTCCATCGACCTTGAATCGGGGAGAATCGAACTGGCCGTGGACGAACTGGGACGGGCGTTGGAATTCGTCCAACATTCGCAATGGTGGCTCCACGCGGCCGTTTCTTCGAAGGTGGCTGCGTTGATGGCGAGACGAGGCAATTTCGAGGCTGCCGTGGAATACCTCGCCGAGGCCATGGAGTCTGCAGGCACCCATCCCGGCAGCGGCAATGCCTTCTTGTGGCAACTCTCTGCCATGATGGCGGAGTTGCAGGCAGGGTGGGGGAGGGCGAAAGATGCCATGGAATATGCGCAGAATGCCCTCCTGACTGCCGAAGAATACGATGACAAGTTGGGCCAGGGAAGGTGCCACGAACTGTTGGCGCGTCTCATGGAGAAGCGAGGCCGCAGCCTGGCCGCCCTGTCTCATTGGCAGTCTGCCCTGGACATCTTTTTGAACGCGTGCGACAGGGAACGGGCTGCCAAGGCAGCCATGAAAGTGGCCGCCCTATCGGCGCAGCCCGGCCAGAAGGGCGGGCAGCAGGCCGCAGAACTGGCCTGGCGACTGGCCGTCTCCGTTGGAAACAAGACCATGGCGCTCAAGGCCGAACGCTTTGGGAAGCGATCCGCAGCCAAGGAAAACTAGTATTTTGAAAGAGCATCGATCGACCGACATCGTGGCCCTGTGGACCATGGAAGAGCCAAGGACCCTCTATTCCTGCCCGGTCTTGACCCTGGAGAAGCGGCCTGGCCATTCACCCATCAGTGACAAACACGTGGATTTTTGCATCCTACGCGTCCCGGATTGGGTCAATGTCATTCCCATCACACCGCAAGGCAACGTGGTGCTCGTGCGGCAGTTTCGGGCCGGGACGAATGAGCTTAGTTTGGAGATTCCAGGTGGAATGGTGGATCATCGGGATTCGAATCCGGGTGATGCTGCCGCCAGAGAACTCATCGAGGAGACCGGCTACGCATCCGAGACAGTGTCTTTCCTGGGTACTGTGACGCCGAATCCAGCCCTTCAGGACAATCTCTGTCATTCCTATCTTGCATGGGACGTCACCAAGGTCTCGCAACCCAACCTAGACCCAGGTGAGGAAATCCAGGTGACTGAGGTGCCGTTGTCGCAGATTCCCGACCTCATTCGGGAGGGGCAAATCAAGCATGCTTTGGTCCTGGCGGCCTTTGCCTGGCTCCTCGGGTATGGCGACGTGGACACCGTGCTGCACAGGCTGGCCGAAATCGTCGATTCGAGGTGACCATCATGACCCGCGAAGAGGCGCCCCTCGAGATACAAGGGGCGGACCAGATCAAAGAGGAAAAAACGGCGGACCGGGGTCGCAGCCTGGACGCCATCCACCTCGTGCTCACGTATCGATGCACGAACCAGTGCCGCCACTGCTTCTGCTTCGGAGCACCGGGGAACCGGCAGGTCTTTTCGTTTGCGCAGGTCGAACGGTACATCGAGCAGATTGCCAAAGTACCCGGAATCCAGTGGGTCTTCTTCGAGGGAGGAGAGCCCTTTGTCTACTTTCCGTTGCTGAGTCACGGACTGCGTCTGGCTAAGCAGGCGGGGCTCCAGACGGCCGTGGTCACCAACGGCTACTTCATCACCAACGCGCGCGACTTCATTTCATACCTTCGCGTCTTCCGAGATCTCAAGCTGGATGTCCTCCAGATTTCCATGGACCAACTGCATCACAATCGACGATTGGAGTCGATCCAGGCGCGTCTCGTCGAGGCAGCCAACAGGGCCGGCATTCTGTGCCAATTCCTCGGGGTCTCCGTGCCAGAGCCGGACGAGGAGCCCCTGGAGGCGCGGCGTGGATCGACCATCGTGGATGGCCAAATCGTCTTTCGAGGCCGAGCCGCCCACGGGCTCGAGCGAGACCAGGCGAAGTGGCTCTGGTCGTCGTTCGATGAATGCCCACACGAACGCCTCGACGATCCATATCGCGTACATGTGGACATGTACGGCGAGGTCCAGGTCTGCCAGGGAATCTCCATCGGCAACATGGAGCAGCAGAAGCTCGTCCAGATCCTGGACCAGTACGTGCCCAGCGAGCATCCGATCGTGGGGCCTTTGATTGAGGGCGGGCCTGCCGAGTTGATCACCCGATACGACGTTCCTCATGCACGCGGTTACGCCGACGCCTGTCATCTGTGTTACTCTGCAAGGCGCCGACTCCTGGATCGGTTTCCGCATCAGCTCCTGCCACGATTCCTGTACGGCGGAGGCGCTGCCACTGAACCTGGGCGCTCGTCTGGTCCGGAGGCGTCTGGCGACGCCCGCAAGCAAGAGGTCCCCGAGGATGCCAAGAAGCCCGAAATGATCCCGGAAGGCTCATGACTGGACCTGCTGGAGCGTGATCCTGTTCGATTGCCTGATCGCATTCGCACGGCAGAACGTCCGATAATGTATGTTATGTTAACTCCTGCTTGTCACGACCGACGAAACACCCCAAACGGCCTTACAAGCGTACTCCCCACCCCATCATTCGTTTCTTGGACAGTCTTCTCTCGGACGAAGCCTACGGTCAGTGGGTCCTGGCCGACAGATCCTCGATTCGGTCGAGTGCCTCCTGGTAGCGCGCCCAAAGTCCCGCATAGCGCTCTCTGAAGTCGTCCACGAACTGGCGAGCTTGAACTTTTGCCGAAGACCTCGATGCCAATTCGGTTACCTGGACCACGAGTTCATGGGCCGGATAGGGTTTGATCATGAAGGCTCCTGCCCCCCACCTGAGCGCCTCGACAGCAGAGTCCGCGCCGGTGAAGCCCACCACGAACACGAATTCACTGTCTGGGTACTTCTGTCCGAGGTCCCGCATGAGGGTCAGGCCGGTGCCCCCGGGAAGGTTCTGCTCGATGACCACGACGTCGAAGGACTCAGCGCTGCAAAGGCGCTTGGTTTCCTGGGTCGTGGCTGCGGTCTGGACGGCGAATCCTGCATCCAGGAGGGCATGCACGGACTGGGCCGCCATTTCGTCGGGACGGGCGGCAATGAGGACCCTTTGCGGACCTTTTGGTCCTTCGCTGCGCGACAGGCCACTGACCGCAAGCTGGCTCAAAAAGTCCTCCACCGTGGACTGGAGTTCCCCGACGGATTCCTGGAGTTCCTGTCTGTGTGCAGCTCGGTCGAGGGCCCGTACGAGCACCTGTTCGGCCTCGTGGGCATCCCCCTGACTCAGAAGCATGAAATCCACCGCACCCTTACGAAAGGCGGTCAGAATGACGGACGCTTCCGCCTTGTCGGACGCCACGACGAAGGACAGGTCGTCCCGGGTTCTGCGACAGCGCAGAAGCTGTTCTTCCCAGGGCGTCGATTCGCTTCCAATCACGAGGACGCAGAGAGCAACTCGATGGTTTTCGATCGTTTGGACCGCCTCATCCGCAGTCCCTGCCGCCAGGACGTCGATCCCGACCGACCGAGCTCGCTCTTGGATCCACTGAGTCCATTGTGGACGTGACGACAGAAGGATCATTTTTTTCGAGGAACTGGACACGGTATTCTCCCCAGGCGCTTGGTTTTCGGAGGTCAGACTCCAAGGAGCCTCCGACTGAACGCCTAGCGCCCCCGGGGTGACTCGAACACCCGGCCAACGGTTTAGGAAACCGCTGCTCTGTCCGACTGAGCTACGGGGGCTTTTTGGAGCTAACAATGCAAAAAAGCGCGTCGTAGGTCAAGGGGAAAGGCGACCTTGGGGCCAGGCTTGATTTGTGAGTGAGCCTCGCTGGCTTAAGGTCTGAATTCGCAGACGTTTGTCGAGCATCTTCAAAAAAAAAACGACAGTCTGGAATTCGCATTCGGCCCGAAAAGTGTCGATTTGGACGAATTGGCAAAAAAACGGGGCCGCGGGGTGATATTTTTCACCTCGCGGCCCCTAATGGTTTTTAGCTGATGCGGCAGTATTACTGCATCAGGCGACGAGGAAGGGCCACCTTCGAGCGTCGCAAAATCAGGCCTCTCGGCCAGAAAGGAGACCCCGATGAGTAAAGGTCCTCTCGATAAGAGGATACAACGGTTCGTCGGCAAGCGTGCGCGAAATGCTGCCAAGGGATGGGATTATTGCGATGCTCCGGATCCGCGTCAGCGAAAGAAGGTCCGACACCCGATGTCGGCAATTCTATGGGCGCTGGAGCTGGGTCTGCTGTCGAACCAAGTGACGCTTCGCGATGTCGAGGCGCTGTTACAGCGGTTTAGGTTTTGGTGTCGATTATGTGCTGTCGCGATCCTATTCAATCGGAGGAGAAAATCGCTTACCGCTTCATCATCCCCGACACATCCCAGTTGCCAACCGTCCTGTGCTTGTCCTTGCGACTGACCACGATTTGGTTTTGACACAAAAAACTTCTTTTCGGTCGCAAAGTTTCCCCTCTCCCCTCTTCACTGCGAAGCTGCTTGTCGACCCGCTGTCTCACCTATGACGCCGCACGCGAAAAACAAACAGTGCAAACAAAAGAGCCAAGAACGAGAATCCGAACGGAACCGTCCCTTTTGTCTGTCTGCAGCCACCGCAGCCTGACTCCGCGCCCCCCCCCTCTGTGGTCGTTCCCCCGTCTTGCTGTTGATTTTTCACCATACAGGTGCCTTCACGGCAGGTTTCTCCATCTCCACAACGATGGCCGCAGGCACCACAGTTTTCGTCGTCTGTCTCCGTATCGACGCAAGTTCCGTCGCAGCCGGTCAACCCATCGGGACAAACGAGCACACCAGCCGTCACGAATTCATGGTCCTGGCCGATGATCTCGTGGCCCTGCCGATCCCATGCGTGAACTCGATAATGATATCGCGTCCCAGCAGACAACGAATCAATCGACTGTGTGTGTTCCGCATATTGAAAACTCTCTTCTTTCACAGAAAAGAACCCGTAACTCGTGTCCATACCATATTCCACCTGGCCCTGTGCCCGCTGATTAAAAACGAAATGGATCCGGGCCGATGTCTCCGTGATATCGACGGCTTCCACCGACAGGATAGCCAGGTCGCTCGCATCTTCCGGTTCGCAGATACCATCACGACACACTGTGCCGTCAGGACAGGGAGTCGTTCCCGGATCAGGCTCAAACGATATGTCGAGCACATAGGGCCCTCTACGATCGATTTGGTCGACGACATGCGTGTCTACAGTGACAACGTACCCATCCGGCTCGACAGACACCGAAATGGTCGCGTCGTCCTGAAAGAGACAAGTATCAGGATCCATGTCTGACAGAAGGTGTACGTCCGGATCGGCTGTCGAGTCAGGAGGGACTTCGGCGTGCACGGTGAGTGTCCCCGACTGGCAAACATCGATTCGGTAGACCCACTCGGGGCCAAATTCAGATCGGTCTGGATCGCAATCTCCACCATAGGCAAAGAAAAACAAGGATGCATCTGGATACCCATTTCCATCCATATGCGCCGTATCTCGTTCGTCATGGAAGGGAAAAGCATCGACCCGAATGGGATTGTTGCGATGACCAAGTTCCTCGGCGGGCTGGACAATGTTCGCCACAAAATAGTCGTCCAGGAGTTGCCATAGCTCTGGAAAGACAACTCCCTGGTCCATGTCCACGTCCAGGTTTAACGCCCACATGCCCATGCCCCCGAGGTCGGCGTCCAAAATGAGGCGGTATCTGACAGCGAGACTGTCTGTGTCCTCGTAGAAAGCCTCATACCATTCCCCACCTTCCTGCCAGACCATGTAGGAATTGAACACATCGGGATCCCAATGATGCTCGACTCCCTCATCGAGCTTCTCTTTGGCTTTATAGTACTTGATTTCACCGACATATCTAAGCTGGACCGCTGGCGAGGCGGGTTCGGACACCACACCGAGCCTGCCGTAGTAAGGCACACCGAAAATCACTTTACTTCTCAATGACAAAGGAATCTGGCTCAAGTAGTCCGCCAGCGAAGCCAATGCACATGCGCGGTGAGCTGGTGCTGCGTCATGATAGGCTTCGGTGACCCGATACAGCCCCGAAGGTCCCACATACCGTGTACCGCTACCAAAGGGCCAGACGATGTCGTACACCATGATGAAATAGTAATCGATGATGTCGAGGAGTGCGGAAAAGTCCACACACCCCAACCAGTCCATGGCAGGGCCCGCCATCTGGATTTCTGCGTCACTATGGCCACGGGCATCCAGCGCATCCCGAAGATTCCGGAAAAACTGGACGAATGGTTCCCGTTCATCTGCATTCCTGAAGCTTTCGAAATCAATTGAAATGCCGTCTGCATCACCCGCTTCCATTTGGTCGATCATCATCTGGATGGTCGCCGGCCACCGACTGTCATGAAGTAAAAAATCGCGGAGATCATCCCCACTGAGGCAAAACCCAAGATGCAGGAGAACCCCGTGAACATGCGCTTCATCCGCTGGAGAATGACTGGGCCATCTCGAATACGAAATATGGCCGGTATCGAGAGCGCCATCGGATTGCAGCTTGAGGCAATTCCATGCAACATGGGTAAGCTTGTCCCATCGAACGTAGTCCGTATTGTCCCTCCAAACACTCAGGTATCCATACACCACACGACTTGGCGCTGCATGGACGGGCTGTGCGAACCCGCCAAGCCCCAAATTCATCACCATGATCAACAAGAAAAATCTGCTGGCACCCCTCATCTCCAGTACCTCCATTACAAGTTTCGATGTCCCCTCCGCCCGATACGTACTGGCCGTCAGGCATTTCTAGGCTATGCTATCACATTCGAGAGCTATTGCCAAATGCTGTATCTACACTGCATCGCTAACCTCGCGATTTCGTTGCTCTTTACTCGCTAGGTGGTCAAGATGGGCTTGAAAGCGCACATCTTCGAGACTGCGGATGCCTGCGGCCTCAAGGACGAAGCTCGCAAGCAGTGGACCGCCCGTTTGATGGCCCAGATTGACACGGGACAGGTAGCTTCGGTCATCAAGAAGCTTCGCGCACACAAGGGTCGAGGGAAGAAGCGAGTCAACCGTCTGCTTGCCTACCTCATTCGCTTTCAGGGCTCGGTGAGCTATTCTGTGTCATTCCCGTTCCCGCAGCAGGCTCTGGATCTCCATGTCAGCCAGTCGTGCCCGCCCTCCCAGCCCGTCGAGTTCCACGACGAAGCTGGCTCCGACGACGGCTCCACCCATTTTGCGAACCAACGCCACCGCTGCTGCTGCCGTGCCGCCAGTGGCCAGAAGGTCGTCGATGATCCAGACCCTGTGGCCTTGTGAAACGGCGTCCAGATGCATCTCGACGGTATCCGTGCCGTATTCCAGGTCATAGGTGACCGATTCGGTCTTCCATGGCAGTTTCCCTTTCTTACGGACGAGCCCGAGCCCGATTCCCATTCGGTCCGCCAGAGCGGCTCCGAACAGGAAGCCACGTGCCTCGATGGCGACGATCCGATCCAGGTCCTGCCCGTCCAGCCCTTCCTGGAGCACGTCCAGGGTGACGCTCAGGACCTTTGGGTCGGTCAGCAAGGGCGTGATATCCCGAAAGAGGATACCTGGTTTTGGAAAGTCTGGGATGCGACGAATGGTCTTTTCGATGAGGTCGATTCTCGAATCCGTCATGGCCATGTCCTCCTGATGGTGACGGAGTTCCATGATGGGCTCCGTTAATGCATGCTGTGCGGTGTCAAGTCAATCTAAAAGAATGTTCAAATCTTGCGTGTATTTATTCATGTTGTTTCGAGGTTTTACTCAGGGACCCACTGCCCGCCTCCGCCCCCTCCCCGCCTGAAGCCAGACGTTCCAGGAGCAGCACCAGGAAAATGCCGACGACCACCAAGCCAATGACCAGGAGCACCTCACCGTTGAACGCCCCTGGAAGGCGATTGGCCTCTTCGGTCGGCACCGTCTTGCCTCCAATCTTTGCGGTGGCCACCACCTCCCGCCAGGGCCAAAGGGTCCTCAACGACCCGATCATCAATCCGCCCAGGGCCGCCATGGTTTGTCCGCGATATCGCTTGAGCGCAGCGCCCAGGATGCGTGCGAGTCCTGCCAGGCCGAGGATGCAGCCGATGGCAAAAACGGTCAGCGGTATCACGGCGGACAGCCTGGCATGGTAGGCAAGGTCTCGGACGTTGCCTAGGATATAGGCATATTTCCCCAGCACGAGCAAAATGAAGGCACCGCTGATTCCAGGCAGGAGCATGGCCATGATGGAGAGTACGCCACAGAGGAAGATGAACCAGAGTCCGGTCGGGGTCTGGACCGGAATGAGGCCCACGACCCAAAACGCAACAACGGCCGACAACAGGCCCCAGAGCGTGGTTCCGACGGTCCATTTCGGAATCTGACGGGCGATGACCACCGACGAAGCAGCAATGAGCCCGACGAAGAAGGCGGAGACCGGGGTCCGATAATGCTCAATCAGGTACGGAATGAGCTTGGCCAGGCTGACGACCGCCAGGGTGACACCGATTCCCAAGGGCACCAGGAAGCGCCAATGCAGGATGAAAAATGCCTTTTTCCATTTCAACGTGACCAGGGCCTTGATAAACTCCCAGTTCGCCGAGTTGATGGCATCCACCAGGTCTTCATAGATGCCGTGGATGAGCGCCATGGTCCCGCCCGAAACCCCAGGAATGACGTTGGCGGTCCCCATGCTGAATCCGTAGAGCGCGAGCCCTAGGTTGCCCTTCGCTTGCTTCGTTTGGCTCATTGAGGTCCTTTCTCGCTGACGGTCATCCATTCTGGTGGCCGTATCTGCCGATGAGGTCCACGAACCGACAGGCCAGGTCCGTGTGTTCCATAATGTGACCGCCGCGATTCTCGACCAACGTGAGTCGTTGGTATCCCCTGCCCCCGACCGGCACCACGAGCTTCCCTCCATCGGCTAACTGCTCCACAAGGGGGCCCGGCACCTCCGGTGCCCCGGCACCGACCAGAATGGCGTCGTAGGGTGCGTGCTCGGGCAAACCCAAAGATCCATCTGCCACGAGGACGTTCACATTTGAATAGCCCAATTCCATCAAGACGCGCTTCGCATTTTCCGCCAGGTCTGATATTCGTTCCACGGCCCAGACCTGCTGGACTATTTCGGCCAGTACGGCGCTTTGGTATCCCGAACCAGCCCCTACGTCCAGGACAGTCATGTCCGCCTGGGGGGCGATGAGTTGTGCCATGTAGGCGACCATGTACGGCTGCGAGATGGTCTGGCCGTGCCCGATGTCCACAGGATGGTCCTCGTAGGCCTGCCGGGCCCATTCGGACGGAAGGAACCGGTGTCGCGGCACTCGTCCCATGGCGGCCAGTATGGCTTCGTCGCTGATATCACGCAATCGAAGTTGGCCCGCGACCATAGCAGTGCGCTGTGCCGAGAACCAGGTTGGGTCAGGAGATCGTGGCATCTTGCGTCTCAGATGCTCGGCCAATCGAGGTCCGGACCGGGCAATCGGCTGTAAGAGGTCAGGTCGAGGTGCATGGGACTGACTGAGATGAATCCCTGCTGGAGCGCATCGACGTCCGGGCCCACCGCCCCCTCATACGTTCCCAGACCATCGCCGCCGAGCCAGTAATGGGAGCGCTTCCAGGGATCCTCGCAGCGCGTCGCTTCGAGTGGGTACCGACGGGACCCGAGTGCGGTCCATCGGTATCCGCTGATGGAGCCTTCGGGAACGTTGACGTTGTAGGCATCGCCCTTGCGGTCGCCGAGCCGTCGAAAAAGGGCCACGGTGAATCGGGCCGCCGCCTTCCATTGCTCGGGCCCTGCGAATCTGGTGCTGGAGAGGGCGATGCCGACGCTCCCTCGAATCGCCCCTTCCACGGCAGCGGACACGGTCCCCGAATAGAACACGTCCGTGCCCACGTTCAGGCCCAGATTCACCCCGGATACGACGAGGTCGGGAATTCGGGGCAGCAGGGTGGCGCAGGCCAAGTAGACGCAATCCACGGGCGTTCCGGACAGGGCGAAGCGGTCCTCCCCCTTTTCTGTCACGCTCACACAGCGTCCCAAGGTGATGCTGTGGCCCGAAGCGCTGCGTTGGCCGTCGGGGGCAACAATCACGACCCGGCCGACGGAACCGAGGACCTCACGAGTGACATCGAGGGCTTCAGAACGGATACCATCGTCATTGGTCAAGAGGATGAGCGGTTCTGGTGTTGTGGGCATGGAAGTTTCCTGGTTCGTTGCAAGGCATAAGCATGGTTTCGGAATTCGCCAACGCAGCAAATCTGATTGTGGATGCTGGCCAGCGGGTAAAAAAAAAAAACGCCGCAGCGCGTGCTGCGGCGTATCGTCGGGGCGAGAGGATTTGAACCTCCGACTCCTTGACCCCCAGTCAAGTGCGCTAACCAGACTGCGCTACGCCCCGAATATCTTCTCTTTTCATTCTTCGACCAACTTCAGCAGGTCGACGACTTCCTTTCGTATCGACAGCAAGGCGGTGTCTTCAGTCTGCTGTCTCTCTTCGAGTTCCGCAATTTTCGCTTTCAGCGGGCCTTCATCCACCTCACCGGCATCTTGGGCCAGCTTCCGCCGTGCTCCGGCTATCTTGTACCCCTCCTCGCGGAGGAGTTGCTTGAGCCTTAGGGCGATTTCGACGTCGATGCGCCGATAGAGCCGATGGCCCGCATCCGTCTTGCGTGGCGCCAAGCGCCGAAACTCGGTTTCCCAGTAACGCAGGACATGGGGTTTCACACCGACAATCCTGCTGACTTCTCCAATTTTGAAAAAAGACCGATCCGGCGGGATACGGCCTTCAACGAACTTAGTCGTCCGCGGCATTCAACCCCGTCTTGAGCATTTGACTCGGCTTGAACGTCAAGACGCGACGAGCGGTGATCGTGATTTCCTGACCGGTCTGGGGATTCCGTCCCGGGCGTTCGCGCTTTCGACGTACCACGAAATTGCCGAATCCGGATATTTTGACCTTTTCCCCTCGCTCCAGGGTCTCTTTGATGGCATCGAACACGGTTTCGACGAGTTCTGCCGCTTCCTTGCGGGAAATGCCTTCGAAGGCACCATAGACCCTGTTTATGAGGTCTGCCTTGGTCATCGATTCTGCCTGGCTCCGTGCCTATTCAGCCTTGGCCGCATTGCCTTTGGCCACTTCGGCGATATGTGCAAATCCATTTGGGTCCCGGGCTGCCATCTCGGCGAGCATTTTGCGGTCGAGTTCCACTCCTGCCTGCTTGAGACCATACATGAACGTGCTGTAAGTCATGCCATGTTGATGAGCCGCTGCATTGATTCGGGTGATCCAGAGCCGCCGAAAATCACGCTTTCGGACCTTCCGGTCTCGATATGCATACACCCAGGATCGCTGAACGGCCTCGACGGCGCGGCGGTAGATCTTCGATCGTCCACCAACAAAGCCGCGGGCTTCTTTCAGAATCTTGTTTCGGCGGCGCCGTGCCTTGGTGCCTCTCTTTACTCTGGCCATCTTTCTTCCTCCGCCACGGTCGTTCGAAGCGAGTTGTTCCTGCGACTACCGTCCGTATGGAAGGAGCCGACGAATCTCTGCGTTGTTGGACGCGACAAAAAGAGTCGAATGGCGCAAACGCCGCTTCTGCTTGGTCGTTTTCTTCGTCAGAATGTGGCTGCTGTAGGCCCTGTTGCGGCGAATTTTTCCACTGCCGGTCATGCGAAATCGCTTTTTGGCGCCGCTGGCTGTTTTCATCTTCGGCATGGTCGTTCACTCACTATTCATGGCCCCCTGTTGGGGCCGTAGCTTCTGCGGTCTTCTTCGATGCGAAAACGCGCAAAGGTATGTACAACAAGGGCCGGCATTTAGCAGACAATCTTTTCATTGTCAAAGGAAAAAGCCGCTACTCCTTCTTTGCCGGTTTTTCCGCGGTCTCCTCGTCGCTCGAATCGTTGTTCGTCTTCGTCGGGGTCTTCGACGGCCCTGCTTTCGGCTGAACCGCAGTACCGGCACTGACCATCATGACCATGCGCCGACCTTCCATCACCGGCATGTGATCGATGTGCAGTTCATCGCCCATGACGTCCACGACGCGTTGCAGGATGGTCTGTCCCGTCTCTGGATGCACGATTTCACGACCTCGGAACACGACGGTGAGCTTGACTTTGTGCCCTTCCTCGATGAAGCGTTTGAGGCGCTTCACCTTCACGTCGAAGTCATGGGTGTCCGTCTTGGGACGAAATTTGACTTCCTTGACGGATACGGTGCTCTGATTTTTCCGAGCAGCCTTGGCCTGCTTGCTCTTTTCGTATTTGAATCGCCCGTAGTCCATGATCTTGCAGACAGGTGGGTCCGCCTTGGGGCTCACTTCGACCAAATCGAGACCTCCGGCTTCCGCAATTCGGATGGCCTCTGACACAGGCATCACACCAAGCTGTTCCCCCTGCTGGTTGATGACTCGCACTTCCAGACGACGAATCCTCCGATTGATCCGAAATTCCGTCGACTCGTTCCGACGGGTTGGAGCTGATGGTCTACTGATGGCGAACCTCCTTTGGCGTGGATTCCATCGTCTCGCCTTGCATGGCGATTTCAAACCACATGTTAGGCACGGGCGGTCTCGAACCGCCGGCCCCTACCGCGTCAGGGTAGTGCTCTCCCACTGAGCTACGTGCCTATTTCGATGCCTCAAAAAAAACTGACCCTGCTGCAGCTTTGATGGCATCACCTTGTCTACCATCTGTCCATCATGCAACAAATCATCTTTTTTGAAAGCAAAATGGCAATGCCATTTTTCGGCCCCAAATATCTCGATTTTTTTTCTTCTGTCAAGCGAAAACATACCAGCATCGACTTCTGGAAACCAACTCCCAAAGTCGCTCCTGTCGGGCATTTCCCGTCACTTCATCCACAGCGGCATGAAAACTGAAAACTTCGCGCCCGAACCGGCCTTGCTGCTCACATGAATACGCCCACCGTGGCGTTCCACGATTTCCTTGGCAACGGCGAGCCCAATGCCTGCACCAGCGTATGGTCGAGTGGCGGAACCATCCACCTGGTAGAAGCTGTCGAAGATGCGGTCCAATTCGGATTCCGGGATACCAATGCCCTGGTCGTCGATGGACACAAGACACTCTCCATCTTTCGTCTTCTTGCAAGACACGGCGATCTCCCCCGCGTCCTGGGAAAACTTGATGGCATTGTCGATGATGTTCCGAAATGCTTGACAGAGACGACGTCGGTCTCCTTTGACCATGAGAGCAGCGCGACTGATATCGCGGCTGACGGTCAGCTGGCGCCTCGTCAACTCCGACTCCGATTCCTCGATGAGCGTATCGAGGACCTCGACCATGTCCACCCGTTCGTCCGGAATACGCAGGCCCTCACGCTCCAATCGAGCATAGTCGAGGAGGTTTTCGATCAGCACGAGCAATCGCGAAATGCTACGAGCCGAAACCTCCAGTCCACGCTGCTGCGCTTCGGAGATTTCTCCCAGGGCACCCTGTCGGATCAGTTCATTGTACCCTCTGATGGTCACCAGAGGCGTTCTCAGTTCGTGGGAGACGTTTGCGATGATCTGGGACTTAAGCCGTTCGACGGACTTGAGTTCCTCGTGCTGGATCGTCAGTTGATCATACGCCCTACGCAATTCGTACAGGCTCTTCGCCAACTCGATTTCGGCGGATTTTTGGGCCGAGATGTCGCGGCTGACGGCTTCGATGGTCATCACGCTTCCCGACGTGTCCTTGACGGGATACACCGTGGTGGAAAAGTACACCTCCTGCCCGTCTTTGTGGACCATGCCCACTTCGACGCTCCTGGCCGCACCGCGTGCCGCATTGGACACGGCAGCCTCGAAGCCGTCGAAATAGTCCGGAAGGATCCTGCTCGGCAGCAGCCGCTGGTCCTCACAAAGTTCCCGTGAACTGTACCCGAGCGCCGAGTTGACGTTCCCGCTCACGAACAGGAGCTTGCCGGTTTTCGGCTCGATGCGGAATACGATCTGCGCTGCCTGGTCATCGATGGAAATGCCACCGGCGGGCTCCTGCGCATGGAGGGCGATGGGAACGACGCTTTCCGTCAGGTCCTTGAAGGCCGCCCACACCCCGACCCTGATCGACGCAGCGTCGTTGAGGGGCATGACCATACAGGAGAGGGCCCGCCGTTCCCCATCTTTGCGCCTGAGGGCGAACTGAAACTTGGATTGCTCTGCCCTACCGGACAAAACCGCCTCTGCTGCGGCTCGCAGCGGCGTCGCATCTTGAGGATCCGGACAAAGGATCGTCAGCCAATCCTTGTTCGCCACATCCTTCCATGCATAGCCGGTCAACAGTTGAACGCCTGCGCTCCAGACGAGTATCTCGCCGACCTCGTTCCAGGCGAGGAGTCCGTAGTCGACGATGTCCAGCATGCTTCGAACGGCGGATTCCAGATCGAGCAACGGTTGAATATAGGTCGTGATCGCCATCTACATCTGCTCCCTACGAGGCTGATACATTTCGTCGATCAGGGCCACATACTTCTGCGTCACGACGGGCCTCAGGAGCCGACCGGTCGCATCCACTTCATCCGCCGGCCTGGGAGAGGGCAGTAGTCGAAAATCGTGGATCATGTGCTTGGGATCCAGCCCTTTGTTCACCTTTGCAATGGCTCGACGCAGAGCCAACATGGCCTTTTCGTCACCAGCCACATCCCAGTCCTCCGGGGTTGTTCCACGACGGTTCAGGGACCTCCACAGTATCGCGTGATCCACTTCGATGATTGCGGTCAGGTGAGGTCGTCCCATTCCCACAACGATGGCGCGACGGATCTCGTCGACCCCGACGAGCGTCGCCTCCAGGATTTGAGGGCTCACGGGTTGCCGTCCCGGCGTGACCACTTCGGTCTTTTTTCCGGTGATCACGAGCCGATCCCCATCCAGGAATCCCAGGTCGCCGGTTCGAAACAGCCGACCGATCTGGCCCATCGGGCCATCCAGTGTCTTGTCCGCCACGGAACGTCCCGCCAGCAAAATTTCACCCTCGTGCGACAATTTGCACTCGATCCCGTCCAGGGCACGGCCCACGGTTCCCGGCTGCGGTTTCCCTGGCGCATCCAGATGCGAGATACCGCAGGTCTCGGTCGTGCCGTAACCAGAGACAAAGGTGATTCCTGTGCTATGCAGGACCCGCTCGGCCTCTTCGGGAATGATGCCCCCCGCGCAAACCAGAAGGCGCGCATTCGTTCCGAGGATCTGTTTCACCGCACGCGTCACGACGCCCGAGGCGAAATCTGACATGATCGTTCCTAATAAGTGCTTCCTACGCCTCGTGGCAACATTCTCGCGGGCCCATCGCCACAAGCTCGAAGCAGGCCCCCGGACGCCTTTGTGTTTGGGGTCCGCGCGCAGCAGAAGCTGAGAAAACGTATCCGGCACGCCAATGAGGACCGTGGTGGCCGCGCGTCCCACCCAGGTATGAAATTCCTGATCCGGCGGTCCGAACAGGGTCCTCGCGCCACGGAAAACCCCAAGCCAACTGCTCAATAGCCCGAGGACCTGGTCGGATGGCAGCACATGGGCGATCCGGTCGTCTGAGGTCAAAGAGAGCCGATCCGCCACAGCGGAGCCGGCGGCGGCCAGGTTCCCTTCGTCCAAGACCACGGGCTTGGACCGGCCGGTCTGGCCTGAAGTGAAGAGCGCTGTCATGGGGCGCGTGGCATCAGTGGCAATGCGATCGAGACATTCGGGAGCCACGTCGAGCTGGCTGAGTCCCATCTGTTCCAGGGCTGCCATGCGATGGACATGGTCTCGACACTTCTCCGGGATGGCCGAGGACACTGGTCTGACCTCCCGTGCTTCGGCGGGTGCATTCTCAGCCAATCCACTATCGGCGTAGAAGAAATGGACGGAGGAATCACGTTCTTCCTGGTCCGCCAACCTGCCCAGCAGGTCGAAGAGACCCTGGCTCCAGGTCCCCACGAAGGCACGGGCCTTCGTCGCTTCGAGTACCGAGCAGATCTGGTCCGCCGATTGCTTCCACGACACGGGAACGAACACGGCGGCAGCCATGATGAGGGAGAGTTCCACCTCTTTGGCCAAGATGCCCGCTGGGAGCTGCATGACCACCCGATCGCCTGGTTCGATGCCCATTCGGACCCAACCAGCGGCCAAAACGCGGGAGATGCGTCGAAAATTGGCCCAGGTCAGCACCTGCACCGGTTCGTCGCCTTCGACGCCGAAGTCCTCGAACGCTGTCTCGTCGGCATGGTCTTCCGCCAGACCGTCGACCAGTCTTACCAAGGAATCAGACACGATTTTTATCCTGTGGTTTCGCCCCGCATTGCTTCGTGTATTATACAAGATGACATGCGCACGACTTGCAAGCAAAACCGTACATCGACAGGTGCGTCGTTTCCACGTGCCTGGCTGCCATCGACTGCAGTGGTGGTCATGGCCAGTATCGTCGTGTCTTTGGGGTGGGCCATCTTTCCCGCTCGGGTCTGGGCTGTTCAACCCGTTCGACCAGGCTGGGCGGTGCCTGTTGCTCATGCGACGTCGCGTACGAATCGCGACTACGCCCCGGAGAACCACGGTTGGAATGGCCTGGCCGACTTTTTTTACCTGCTCGATTCCCTTCCCGTCAAGGTCCGGTTCGTTCGCACCGCATCGCCCTCCGAACTCGAAAAGATCGATGTCCTGTTTCTCTTGTATCCAACACAGGAGCTGCCCCAAAAGGCGCTCTCCACCTTTGTGCAACGAGGGGGCCGATTGATTCTGGCGGACGACTTCGGCCGATCGGACCGCTTTCTTGCATCCCTCGGGGTCCACAAGAAGCCGATTTTGCGTGCACCGAAGGAGTTTCGATATCGCGGCCGAGCGCAGGTACTCGTCGCCAGGAGGCGGAGTCTCGATGTCTCGCTGGCCGCCCGGACCGACCACCTGGTGACGAACCACCCAATGGGGCTCGACGGCCCGGGCGACGTCCTGTACGATATTGCTGGACAGCCCGTGGTGCTGCGCCGCAAAATAGGCAAAGGTCGTATCCTCCTGCTGGGCGACCCGAGTCTGTTCATCAATGACATGCTGGCATTTCCCTCGAACCGCGCCTTTCTCCTGGCCGTGGTCCAATGGGCGTCGCCTGGAGGACGCCCGACAAGGATCTTCGTCGCCGCCGGCTCGTTCCGCCTTCGCGCCCGGCAGGCCGAAATGTCCCGACAGAGTCTTTGGGGCCGCTTGCGACAGGCCATTTCGGCAGGCGCGCATGCGCTCAATCACATACGCCCGTCCGCCGACTCAATCGATTTGGCCGCGTTGCTCCTGGCCGGACTCGTGCTAGCGCTCATGGCGCTCAGGCTACCATTGCGACGCATCCGATACGATGGCCATTGGGTCCGGATTGGGTCGGTCTCGTACCATGCAGGTTTCGCGAGTCGATTCTTGGCCCATGCAAACCCCAAAATACGGACATACGTGGAACCAGCCTGTCTCATCCGGAATCGACTCGACGACTTCCTCGAACGGCACCTCCACGTCACGTCGCCATTGACCCTCCTTTCGGCGCGGCAGGTCGAGCGCATGCTGGCGCTCCATTACGATCGAGAAGCAGCCGAACTCTTTTCACACATGCAGGCCCTGCTTCGGCGCCTCCCCTTGAATCTGGCTCCGGGCGGGCCCCCTCCCCCACGCTTTTCGTTTCGGAGCCTGGCCCGCCTCGACCAACTGAGTTCCAGGCTGATCGCCTCCGTCGAGCGTCAGGATCGCCCACAACCCGTCAGCATGAACGGCCCGGCCCACCATTGACTTTCCAGGGAGTCGTGAGACAGGATTGCCCTTTGAGCAATCTGACGCATGGTCACCAAACATGGTCACCAAAACGGGCCTGTACCGTCATCGATGCATCGTACATCCAAGGAGTCTGAAGCCCATGTCGACGAAGCACAAGCAGAGCGGGCCGAATGGACGTCCCCGCACCTCGGCCGCACATGCCCAGAAGCAGAGAACCGAGAACGGAACCAGTGCAGCCAAGGAACCGACTGTCGTAGAACGACATCGCGACCACGAACAGTCGTCCGAAGACCTGGCTCTTTCGGAACTGGCGACCCGATTCCAGGACCACATCCACAAGGTTTGTATGGAGGGGCGTCCCACGGATATTTTCGAATTCGAGGAATTGGACGAGGCTTTTCCTGCCCTCCCCGTCCAGGACGCGTTTTACGCGATTCAAGAATTGGGTCTCGCAGACGCCACAGAACTTGTGGCCGCTGCTTCGCCCGAACAGATCCAGGCGTTCTTGGACCTGGACGTCTGGACCAAGGATCAGGTCACAGCCATCAGAGTGCTGGACTGGTTCGACGTGCTCATGCAACTCGACGACTGGCCCCTGATCCGAGACCTGATGGGCATGGATCCCGAGTTGATCGTCGTGGCCATCGTCCGTTCCTGCCGCATCGTGGACCTAACCGCCGAAGTCCTTCCAGACGAAGATTTTCCGGCCGGCCCATGGAATACGCCGGACACCTTCTATGCGATCATTCCAAAGGATGCAGAGTCGGTGGCCGAATACAATCGGATCTGTCGCTTTCTGGATCGTCTCTATCGCAGCGACCTGGAGTTTGCCCACAGATTCGTCAAGGCGGCGCGTTGGGAGATTGTCACCGAAATGGAGGAACTCGCCTACCGTTGGCGCAGCGGACGACTCCAGGACCTGGGCTTCTCGGACTACTATGAAGCGTTGGAGGTCTACACCTATCTCAAGCCCACCCAGGTGACCATTGGAGAGGGCACAGCCGATGCGCCGCCCGAACCAGGTCTGCCGAGCAGCCAGGAGGCTCTGGTGCGAGCAGAAATCGAAGAAGAAGATTTCCTCGCTCGGTGCCTCGCCGAGGTTCAGGCCCCGGAGGAAATGAGCCGTATCAGTCATGCAGCGGCCGCCCTCGCCAACAAGATGATGGCCGCAGACCTCGTCGATGGGCCGGATTTTCATCAGGCGACTGCGTACATGAATCGAATGAGGCGCTACCTGAGCCTCGGGCTGGAGCATCTGACCGGCCGGACTCCAGAAAAGGGGCCCATGGTTCTCGCCTCGGTCTCCGTGTTGCGGATCTTCCGGGTCGGATTCAGCCTGACCCTGGATCTCAAGAGGCTCATCCTGCAACTCACCAGGGTGGGGCGCATCTCCCTGGCCCCTTCGGGCGCAACCCTGCTCGACCCACCTTGGGACGAACTGTCCGTTGCCCTGACCAGACGCCGTCCCGCCATGGTCAGAGCCTTCGATAATCCGCCCGGAGACGGGACGAGGGCCATCAAAACCCTCGCGGACGTGGCGCACGTCGTTTCGCTCATCGGCGACATCGCCGATCAGTGGCCCCTGTGCTTCACGACGTTGGAGTTCCCATTGGAAATTCTGATGCCCGGAGGACTCGAGGGCTGCATCCCCGCCGAGCCGGGTGCCGTCACCCTGGGGGACCTGTTCCGGACCGCCTTGCTCGACAGCCTGCTTGGACAGCCGCTGTCGCCGACCCCGCTGTCCGACCAGGACCTGGCTTTGGCCAAAAAGGAACTCGCCGCCCTCAGGCGCAGGCGTCCGGTTCTGCGCTATGCCCTGGAGGTCACAAGGAAGGCCATCGACGAAAACCACGGCGAGGAACCCAAACACCTCGAACGCATCCTGGGTACCTGGTGTGCGCCTCTGCAGGCCCGCAACCTGGAACGACTCGCCGGTACGGTGGTGACCAGGCCAAATCGCCTCAACCACTAGACGCGGCCAATCTTCGGAAGTGCGGCATGAATCTGACGGTACAAGCAGCAGGAGCGACGCCGAAGTTTCCATCGAGTCTGGATACCGGTCAGATCCAGCCCCGAAACGTCGTTTTGCCGATCCCATGGCCGATGCAACACGGACGGCGACGAAGTCATCTCTCCCCTGCTCTGCCATGCTGGAGGCTCCTGTCCGGTTCCGTCGTGCTCTTGTGCAGTCTCGTGGCCGGTCCGTCCCGGGTTGCTCGGGCTCGGGCTCAAACTCATGACAAGACGAACGCCGCTGCCACGAACCGAACGCGGTTCAAGGCGCGCGCCAATTCCAAGTCGGCACAACAACCCAGGCCCAACGTCAGGTCCAAGTCGGCACAACAACCCAGGTCCAACGTCAGGTCCAAGGCTGCGGTCACGCGCCAAACTCGTTCCCCATCGACCACATCGCCCACGATTCATGGCGCGGTTGCAGGGCAAACGGCGAGCCAGGGCTCTCTGCAGAGCACCCGTGCCCATGGGATTCGAATCCACATTCTGTTCCATACGGACCTCATGGGGCGATATCACTGGCCTGGCTGCGCCAATCGAGACCGGCGTCACGCCCATTTCGGGAACATCATGGCCGCCGTGGATGCCCTGCGGCGTCGGGTCGTCCAGGCCGGAGATCCATCCCCCATCGTCATTTCCTCGGGGAGCGTTTTGGGACCCGACGTCTTGGGCGAATTCGTGGGCGAAACCCATTGGCTCGGCTCCATCGTTTCGCTCCTGTCGCGCACGCGCTACGACGCACTCGCCCTGGGCATGTTCGATCTGTCCGCGGGCCAGGCGCTCACGAGACTTGCGAGCCTTGCATCCAGCAGCCACCTGCCGTTGTTGGCCGGTAACCTGACCTGCTCGAACACCAAGGACGTGCGCTGCAAGAGCCTGTCGGATCGATCCCAAGGATTCGTCATGGTCCGTCGTGGCCTCGTCAAGGTGGCCATCCTGTCGGTGCTCCCTGGGAACCTCGCAGCGTATCTTGGAAAACAGCGCGCCATCGGCCTTTCCAGTCACACAGTGAATCAGTGGGTTGCCAAGACCATTCGGCGAGCACGACATCGAGGGGCGACGATCGTGGTGCTCGTCAGCGATTTGGACGACATTTCCACGGCTCCAAGAAAGACCCTGGCCTTGGTGCGCGCCTTGCGAAGCGATGCGCCCGACCTGACCATTGCAAACGGCATGTACGGTCTGCGGAGCCAGCAGTTCATCGCCGTGATCAACCGCTCGGACGGCACGGCCATCGCCTCATCGGGCCGATTCGGTCAATCCCTCGGGCATGCGGTCATCACCCTGCCCCAGCGCCATGGCGCAAGGCCATCGGTCCACGTGGACCTCATACCCACGACTCGGTATCACTCCGACCAGAAGGTGGCGCGGCAAATCACCGCGATCATGTCCGATCTCTGCCAGCGCATCGACGTGCCCCTGGGCCACGGGGTCATACGCCGCCCACAGAGTCGATCCGAATTCATCCGCTACATGCTGCGCATCCTGACCCGATCGGTGCATGCCGAACTCGCCATACTGCAAGACAGCCTCTTTGCGGATGCAGGGTTTCCCCTGTCCGGACGCATGACTCGTGAGCGCATCGAACGCGCCATTCGATTCAAGGATCGGGTCGTCGTCGCCCTGGTCAAGGGCTCCTGGATCAAGACGCATCTGAAGAAGTACCTCGGTCGGACCTGGCCCCGCCTCTGGGTCGAAGGTCTCAGCAAGAAAGGCAAGCTGTTCTACGTCAACGGACGAGTCATCGAAGACGCCCAGCACTACCGAGTGGCCACCACGGACTTCGTTGCAACCGGAGGCGAAGGGCTCGTTCCTTTGCCCAAGTGGGTCCAACGCCCCACGCAAAAACAGACGGTCCGAAACGCGGCGATCTCCTTCTTCGACCTGGACCGATACCGCCACCCCAAGGGACAGCCCATCATCGACCTGGATCGCAACTTCGTCTCCTTCCACAAGAACTTCATTCTGTCCCTGGTCACTTCCGCCGACTTCTCCCTGACCGGCGTCTCCATTTTGCATCCCGGCCTCTATCAGGACCAGCCCCAGCTCAACCGCCAGCGCATGCTCGGCATTCTGTTGGATGCCTCCGTCACGGGCAAGGCGGTCAACGACATGCACGAAATCGCCGCGACCTTCAGCGTCAAGTACGGCAAGTCCAAAACCTGGATAACCGATGAACTCACCGGACTGACAACCGTGGCCAAGGCGGAAACCAACGACCTCGTGAATCTGAACCTCCTCTACAAATTCAAGCGGTGGCACGGGCGCTACGACCCGAAAAAATGGTATTTTCCGATTCCCTACACGGAAGGCTACATCCAGACGGAGATCACGCCGAATCTCGTGGGCGACGACGGACGGACCTATCGGTACACCGAAACCTCGGGCAGCATCGGCCCCGGGTTCATGCTTCGCCCAAAACTCTTTTTCAAAATCGGGTACATGAATCGATCCCACAACATCTTGATCCGTGGCGAACGCATGCTCGAACAGGGACTCTACGCTGGCTTCACCCTGGATCGCTGCGCCATCACGAAAATACTGAAGTCCCGCATCTACCTGGAATCCAGGCTCGATTTCTCCTTCGTCCAGATTGCCAGCCTCCAGGCAAAGGAACTCCTGTGGACGAATAAGCTGAGCGTCTCACTCGTGGATCACCTGTCGGTGACCATCAACCACGAGTTCTATCTGTACGACACGAAGAACGCCCCCGTAAACATCGCCTCGAACCTCACCATCGGCATCCAGGTCCTATTGGACCTGCGCCACCAACTCTACTGATCCGTTGATCCATCGAACGATCGATCTGACGATTGGCCTAACAATCAATCTGTTCCCTTCGAACCTAAGCCAGGCAAGGCCTCTGTGTGCCTGAATCGGGCCGATTTCGTCCAAACCGCTGGGGACTGAATTGGCCGTGGAGCGTCGGAAGGGCCGTTCGCTCGAAGCCGGCTGGATTGGTTCTGAAAATGCCCTTGACAAGTGGCGTCTTCGTTATTAGTAACTCCGAACAGAGTTACGTCAAACGACGCCATGTGAGCCAAGCGGCCACCCAAGTGGCCGTGCGGAAGCTGAAACGAACGCCGGCACGAATCGATCGAGTGCAGCGAACACAAGGATGCATCCGAGCAAGCACATCCAACCGAATGGACCGACCGAGTTCGGTCCCTCCTGATAGGAGACCAGTCATGCCGAGAGAACATCTTCGCATTTTTTCCTTTGGAACCCACGCAGGAAATCAAAGGCAGAAGAGGACGAAGGGTCCAAATGCCAACACCAAACTGGCCAGAAAGCCCGGTCTCATCGATCGAATCCTCGGATTCGCCGTGGTGATGATGAGTCTGGCATTCGTGTCGGCAACGGCGCTGTTTTGGCCCGGCTGCGGTTCTGGCCATGATGACGGGTCACGCGTGGGAGCGGTGGCGACGACGGCTCCTGCCCTCAAGGCGGACGGTTCGGGCCAGGATGCGGCGGATCACGATTGCCGGATCATCCTGCGGAGCGTGACGCGTCTGCCTGGCTGGGGCGGTTTCGAGACTCAAGTGGTGGGTGACCGGCCCTGGTGGGTCTGGACGGCTGAGGTGGACGTGGCGGCGGACCTGGTGGATCAGGGCGCTGTTCCGGCGATGCTGTATGGCCTCGGGGCCACCTGGTGGCAGAGTACCGAAGCCGTGGAGGAAACCGATGCAGGACATGGTGCGTATCGGCGCTTCCGAATCCGTTTCTACGAGAACACCATTAGCCCAGCGTCGACGAGTATGACCGGCTTGAGCCACTTCGAGATGGACGTGATCCCCGCCCTGCTCATGCCTGACGGTGGCAGGATCTTCGACCACAACCGACTGGCCGGTGATTTCGAAAACGACCATCTAGACGAGGCGAACTGGTGGAGCATCAAGGACGATCCAAACGTCTGCGACGACCGGCCTGCTCCCCTTTCAGTGATCGAATTTCAGCCTGGCTATCGCCAAATGCAACACGCTCCGGTGGTGGCCGGCGGCTTGTTGGAGATTCATGAAAACCTGGCGCGCATCAACGACTGCGTGGTGCCTCTGCACGATTCCTGGTGGGGGCTGGAGGCGAACGTGCGCTTCCTGCCCGGCGGCCAGGTGGCGACCCAACAGATTCATGTTGCCCAGCGGGATTCCGCCGGCCACATCCTGAAAATGGCGTCCGTTCGCTTCCATGTGCCGGGCGACGCCACGTCCGTGCAGGTCTGGTTTCGATCCTGGAACGATCAGGGCTGCGAGACGTGGGACAGCAACTATGGCGAAAACTACTCGTTCGGCGTGTTGCCCCATCGCCTCCCCGAGGTGACCTGGGCGGGAAACTGGGGTCACAGTCTGATCCGAGACTGTCAGTGGAACGAAGGCCTTGACGAACCGGTCTCCATTACGAGTTACATGATGGAACGCGCCTGCATGTCGGTCTTCGCGGATGTGTACGTGCCGGGCGTGACGGATTCGAATCAGGTCCGGCCCGAAATGCTGGCCGCACGGGTGGTCTATTCCATAGGCTCCGGTCAGGGACAGCATCAGGCCTGGATCACCTTCGACAGCAAGCAGGGAAACAACTATCGGTTCAAGTGGGACCTGCCCCGAGAGGAAATGCGCCATATGGTCTGGAGTTCATACGAGTATGCCTTGGAGTTTTCCTCCGACGGCGTGACCTGGTTCCGCATCGCCCAGGGCGAAGGACCGGATGGCGGCGAGCCCCGCACCATCAAGCAGGCCTACTGACAGGACTCGACCACTTTCATTTTTCCCTGCGATTCACTTCCAACATGCCGTAGCGCGAGACGAGGTCGTCGATGGGGGCGAGCCGATCGGTGAGGCCCACGACGGCGTGGCTCGTGTCTCGGCCCATCTTACCGCCCCACAGCGTGACGTCCAGGACGATGTTGGCCGTTGCCATTTCCACCAGGGCGGGCTCTTCGGTCACCACGGCGCGGTTCTGTTGCCCTGGCTCGGCGGCTCCCACGAGCGCCCAGCGCTGGTCCACAACCAGAATGATCTGGTGCTGCCAGTAAGATGAGAGCACATCTTCGGGGATGTTGTAGGACAGGATCTCGATGCTGCCCTCGTGGTGGGAGGCAGCCTTGAATTTCGACTGAGAGTTCAGCTTGGATGCCGACATCGATCGGGTCTTGGCCTTGGGCTTGGGCTTGGTCTTCGATTTGGATGGGCCTGCATCAGATGAACGGTCGCCTGAACCAGCCGACGCGGACGACTCGGGCGAAGTGGGCAAAGTGGCCCCATCATTGGACCAGAGCCTCGCCTCAAAGGGCAGAACGGTGAAGGAAAAGAACACCAGGTCTACGCCCCGAGCCGAGGCAGCAAGGAGTTCGGATTGGAGCGCGGTCGCCTCTCTGGCCCACAGGGAGGCATGAACCCTGTGCTTGCCGCTTTCGATGAGCCGGCGGGCCTCGGCCAGGGCGGCGTCGTAGCCGTGGACCGTCCAGGTGACCATGCCGCGGTCCTGGTCCGAAATGGACTCCAAGACGGTCTTGAGGCGGTCCACGTCCCTGGAGAATCGATCCGAGAGCACGGTGGCCACGTCCGAGGGCGGTCTGGGCACGTACCGGGCCGGCTTGTCGGACACGAGGTTCACGAGGCCAGAGGCCTGGAGGCGGCGCAACACGCCGTAGATGGCCGATCGGGGCACTTTGGCCTCGGACGCCAGTTCGTACCCGGTGGCCGGTTGCTTTCCCAACAACGCGACGTACACGCGGGCCTCATTCTTGGTGAATCCAACGGCGGTCATGGCCTCGATGGCCTGCTGTGCTTCTGGCATGGTCACCTCACCTTCCAGGTTCGGGAATGCACCCGATACCGCACGGTCCATCCCGTCCAGGATGGTAACTCGGTTCCCCTTGGCGGCGGGTCTCGACGTCCGCTCTCGTAAACCAAGGTGATCCAGCGTCTTGCAAATTCATACTCCACCCGGCAGACCCGGTCGCGTAGGGTCAACGTCACGGGAAAATCGCGGGCCAGGGCCGACAATTCATCCGCTGGAATCAGGTCGGGCAAAAGGTCCGACACGGACAGAAGCGCCAGGTCCGCTCCTGATGACACGCCGAGGTCACAGAGCCTCGTCGTGAGCCAGGATGAGGGATCCAGCCCCTCGGGAAGCTGCTTACCCTGCCGACGGAACCACAGGCTCGTCAGCTCCATCGTCTCACGAATACGCGCGTTCAGGCCCGAAAGGAAACGGCCCTCCAAAATGAGCCGCGACGCACCGCGACAGGCCAAGATTCCAGTCAGTTCCTCGTCCTTGTCCTTCTGCACCTCCACGTCGGAGTATACAGCCACCAGGGTTCCCATCAAGCGTCCCGTTTTGAGGCGCACGGACTGAATCCGCCATTCGACCAAGCCCTGGCGCACCAGAAGGTCCGTCCGAATCGGCAGGGCGCAGGTGGCCTGATGGCTCGTCTTCATACCGCGGGTTCTCTGGGAATGGACGTCGAGCACCACCAGGGCCTTACTGTCGAGCGGAGCAAAGGAGTCCGCCGACAGATCGACCTCCATGCCGCCTCCAGCAAACCGTCGACCGCGACGCACGAATCCGGACCAAGGCAGGGCGCGCAGCACCAACTCGGCGATGGCCTGCGATTCGGCAGGCTCGCATCGGTCTCGCTCGGGTAGCCCCATCTGGATACGAAGATGGTCCGAGATCCGTCGGGCCTCGGCCAGGGATCGAGATCGAGTCGCACGTCCCGCGTCCAGCCCACGCAGGGCTGCGATCATGGCACGACCGTCGCATCGATACGGGACGTCCTCATCTTCTCTTGTTTGCGTGACGGCCGGGGCGCCGTGGTCGGATCTCCGTCGCTGCCCTCCCCGGCCCCTCCTGCTGGCATGGCCTGGCGTCTGGCCGTCGAAGGCGGCCTCGCGGGCATGGGCGAACAGGCGTCCCTGCACGGAGAGGGCGGAAACGAGGTCCACCACGTCCCCTGCAAGGTCCGTACCCTGGGCCTCCACCACGAGCCGGCCCAGGTCCGGGTCGAGCGGGAGACTGGCAACCCGACGCCCCAGGTTCGTCATGCGTCCCTGCGCGTCGATAATGTCCATGGCAGCCACACGATTCGAGGCGGCGGCGACCACGCGTGGCTCCGGTGGGTCCAGGAATCGCAGGTCATCTGGGGTCCGACCGGCGGCAGCGAGCGACAAGACGAGGGAATCCAGATCCTCTCGTTGGATTTCGGGAACCGTTGCTTGGCGGAGCTGCGCCCGTTGGTCCCAGAGACGGATGCAGCGTCCCGGGGCCATGCGGCCGGCACGACCGGCCCGCTGGTCCGTCGATTGTGCCGAAATGGGAGAAAGGGACAGGACCGAGCGCCCCCTGCGGTACGTGGTGCGCCGCTCCAAGCCCGAATCGATCACGACGCGCACCCACGGCAGGGTCACCGAACTTTCCGCCACGTTCGTGGCGAGCACCACGCGGATTCCGGCCGGAGTGCGAAACGCGCGGTCCTGCTGCTTGCCCGTCATGCCGGCATGGAACTCGATGACCTCCAGGTCCGTGGACCGCGTGCCATGCAGGTTACCCGATGCGGCATGCACGCCTCCCGTCGCGTTGGCGCGCAGAGCCCGATTCGAAGCGGCGATTTCCGCCTTACCCGGCAGGAACACGAGGATGTCGCCCCGCTCGCCGTCGAAGAAGGCCGTTGCGCGGCGGACCGCGCGGGCCACCCGATCGTCCAGGCCTCTGGTCGAGGGGATCTCCACGCCCCCATCGTACTCCACGCTCACAGGATATTGGCGGCCCTTGGCCTCGATCACTTTGGCGGAAAGCCAGGATGCGAGCCGCGGGCTGTCCATGGTCGCGGACATGACCACGAGACGCAGGTCGGGTCGCTCAGCGAGCAGCGCCAGAAGGAGATCGCTTTCCATGCCACGTTCGTGGAACTCGTCCAGCACCACGCATGGTCGTCCCGGATTCGAATCTTCAGTGAGCAGGCGCAGTGCCACTCCAGGCGTTACGAACAGGAGGTCCGCCTCTGGATTGGCCCGTTCGTGACGGACCACGTATCCGACCTTGGGGCCGCTGTCGGCTGACAGAAAGCGATACAGGGCACGGCAGGCCACGCGGCGCGGCTCCACGACAAGGGTGGGGCCCACGGCCTCGGTGCACCAGATGGGGACCTGAGTGGACTTGCCCGATCCGGTGGGAGCGCTCAGGACCACAGGGCCGCGTTCGATCGCCTCCCGAAACTCGGCGCGGACTTCGTGGATGGGAAGATCATTCTGGACGGCCGACGATGCGGTCACTGGCGTCTGCGCCTCCACCAAAATAGGCCAAAAAGAATGGTGACGAAAAGCCCGGATCCGAGGGGCCACTGGCCCCTTCGGCCTGTCGTGGCCGTACGGCAGGAGCAGCCTCCTTTGTCCGGGCAGCCGCAACAGGGCAGTTGGCTGGCGTCGGCGGATCCACCGTCACCCATGCGCCCTGAATCCATACCGCCGTCGTCGACCTGGTCCGACACGCAGTCGCCATTTTGGCACTGGGCGCCCGGGTCGCAGACACGGTCGCAGGATCCGCAGTGGTTCGGGTCCTGACTCGTGTCCACACAGGCGCCGTCGCAGTCGGACAGGTCGTCGGGACAGGCGCAGGTGCCCTGGTCACAGACCTGATCGTCGCGGCAGGGCTGGCTGTTCGGGTCGGGGGCAAAATCCACGTCCAGGTCATAGGGTCCAGCTTTCTGGATGTCGTGGCTGTCCACCCAACTGTCCACGGTGAGCAGGTACATGCCGGGCTGGACATCCAGGGCCAAATCCTGGTCCGCCCGGGCGATGCAGTCGTCCTGGGTGGGCCCGGTCAGGAGATGGAGGTCGGGGTCCCGGTCCGAATACTGCGGCACATGGGCCGTTACATGACCTGGTTGGCACAGGTCCATGCGATACACCCACTCGCGACCGTATTCGGCCGTGTCAGGCGAACAGGAATAGAAGTCGAAGTAGTTCGACGGCGCCTGGTTCGTGTCCCGCGCGTCGTGGAAAGGAAATGTATCGATCCGTATCGGCTGGAACCGATCGCCGTCCTGGGGAGTGGGTTCCTGGCCAAAAGCCTGGCCGATGAGATCCCACAGATCCGAATAGCCCACGTCGTAGTCGAGCGCCCAAATGCCGATGCCGCCCAGATCCTGTTCCAGCACGAGCTGATACTTGGCTGCCAGGCTTTCTTCGTCGTCGTACCATACCTGGTTCCAACTCGTGTCCTGCCAGGCATACCAAGGATTGAGCACGTCTATGTCCCAGCGCCTCGTCCGACCGCCGGCAACGGCGTCACGCGCAGCGCTGTAAAAAATGGCCCCGACACTCGACGTGGCGGTCGATCCCGGCTGGTCATCCGCAGTGACCCAATGCCATCCGTAGTACGGCACGCCGTGAACCACTTGGTGCCGCTTGTCCGCTGACACCATCTTGGCATAGGCGGCGATGGTCCTGGCAGCCGACAGGCTGGATACCGAGGCCCAACTCCCAGCCGTGCGCAGCTTGCCCACAGGACCGGCCCTGGACGACCAGCTTCCAAAGTACGGATAGCCCATGATGAAATAGATGTCCGCATCGTCCAGCAATGCGTCCAGGTCGATGCCGCCAATGCTGCTCCAGGCCGTGCCCGCAATGGAGATCTCGGCTCCCTGGTGTCCTCTTGCGTCCAAAGCGGCCCGAAGCTCGTGGATAAACAGCACAAAGTTTTCTCTGGTGGCGCTGTTCGGCGATTCGAAGTCGATGGACACACCGTCGGCCGGCCCTGCTTCCATCTGGGCGATGATGGAATCGATGGCAGCCGCTCGATTCGTGGTACTCCCACAAAGGGTGGCGATGCCCGATGCGCTGAACAGGGTAAAGGTCACGTCCAGGGTGGTCCCAGTGGACGTGGCAGCATCGATGACCGCCTGGTCGGGCCATCCGTGCGTGGCGGACACGGCGCCAGCCGAGGTAAGTTCCACGGCGAAATAGGCGATGTGCGTGAGCCGATCCCACTGGATCGCATCGAGGTCCGAAACCCAGTAGGGAAAGTATCCGTAGACGATCCGCTGCACCTGCTTCGCTTTCATGTTGCGACGTCCTTTGGGCCCTGCTTGGCGTTGGGTCGTTCGGTCCAAGGGAGACGTCCAGACACGCGGGGCAGGCGCCTCGCCGCGATGGCGCCATAGTTCGTACTGGTGCATGCTCTGGACGGATGCAGGCGGCATCCCCTCAAAGGCCGGCCCCCCTGCCGACGGTCCAGGCTGGTCGGCCCAAGCCGGACTCGATGCCCCAGGCACCATGACCCACAGGGCGCTTCCGGCGATCAAAGCGAGCCATGGGAGCCGATCGCTCCACATCTTGACTTTGTATGGTCGATGTATGGTCACATTAATCTTGTTCGATCGATGCATGCTCACACCTCTTCGAGGACCTGCGAACCCTCCAATTCCACAATCCGATCCACGAGTTTTTGGGGCAACGAAGCCGATGTGCCCGTTTCGTAGTCATAGCCGACCTGCACGGACATGCCCTCTGCTACGAGCCGTTGATCCCGACCGGATACGATGCAGTATTCGAAGTCGAATCGCTTGGTCCGAACCTTGGGAATGCGAACCCGAACCTCCAGTTCGTCTTCGAGCACGGCAGGAGACCGGTACCAGGCGGTCACCTGCGCAATGACGAAGGGAAAACGCTCCACGTAGGACCTGGAAGGATCATCCAGTCCAAGCAGGTCGAGATACGCCACACGACCCATTTCGAAATAGGTCAAGTACACGGCATTGTTCACGTGCCCCATGGCGTCCAGGTCCCGAAACCGGACCTGGAGGGGCGTCCTGGCAAGCCACGAATCGCTCTTCGTCACTGATTCCTCCCTTGATGGCGCGCCGGATGAGGTGTTTTGGGCGCGCGTCGAGCCGCCATGCCAGACGAGGACCGAGCCGCCGCTGTTGGACGCCGGGCCGCCATATCCTTTGCATGAGGCGTGACGGCAGGTGCTGGACGCGCTGATCGCAACGTCCGTGGTGACAGGAGCGGTCGAGCCCCCATGTCGTCCTGCCCCGGAGCGGCTGTCGGCGGCTTGGCCAAAGGGGCCTTGTTTCCCGTGCGGGCCTGTGGCCTCATACCCGTCCGCGCTCGGATCCCTGCTGCATGATCGAATTTTTTCTTTGGCTGATAGGGACCAAGATACGTCACGGCGGATCGCAGCCCACTCGTAGCCACCACGTTTCCCGAACTCGTCACGAACAGGGCCTCCGTATCTGGTATCCGTTCGACGAGACGCTTGGCTCGGTCGAGCCCCATGACAAACAGGCCGGTAGCCATGGCGTCCGCGTACACGGCGCGGTCCGCAACGACGGTGACGCTCCGCAGGCCCCGGGCTGGTCTACCCGTTTTCGGGTTGATGATGTGATGATACCGTTTGCCGTTCTTCACGAAGAAACGCTCGTAGTCTCCCGAGGTGACCACCGCCAGGTTGGTCACCGACAGGACGGCGAAGTAGTCCTGCGGATGCTTCGGATCCTGGATGCCGACGCGCCATGGACGTTTGGGTCGTCGCCCCGAGACCATCAGGTCGCCGCCGCCGTATACGATGAAATTTTGGAAACCTGCTTGCTTGAGCGCCACTGACGCCCGATCGAGAGCATAGCCCTTGGCGATGCCTCCCAGGTCGATCCGCATATGCTGGGCAAGCCGTACAGTGCCGTCCTGGGGCGAAAGCACGATACGTCGGTACCCGACGAATTTGAGCGCCCTGGCGATTTTCGCCCCGGTGGGAACGTGATGGGGGCCCTCTGCATTCATGTGCCAGGCCGGTTTGAGCGCGGCGTAGGAGACATCGAACGCTCCGTCGGTGAGTCGAGACGCCTGGAGCGCCTCCTGCAGCACGAGCATCGTGTCCTTACTGACCTTGGTGGGCGACACGGAAGCATGTGCTGCGAACGCCTTGGACGCTGCCTGGTTGATCCGTACCACGTCGCTTCCCGATAGATGGTCACTCATCTTGGATTCCACACGATGGACCTCATCGAAAGCCAACTGACAGGCACGCTTGGCCCGTTTGCGGACCGATGCAAGGTCTTCGGCAGGACCCTTCGCCTGTTCGAGTGACACGATGAGCCGAAAGACTGTGCCCATCAAGGTACGCGTCTCCACGTACAGATGTGGGTTGTTTGCTTCCTGGCCGAGATAATGCGGCTGGATGGCCGCGCCCCCTGCCCCGTTCTGCGATTCGCTCTGCTTGCCGCATCCTTCCAGTTGAAAACTCATGACCAGCCACGCAAGCACCGCAAGCATCGACGACAACGAGGCGAAGCAAGAACGCTCCCGCATCGGTTTGGCCCTACGAGAGAGGGAGCGTATCGTTCGACGTCCACGAGAAGACTCGTCAAAATGGTCGAAGAAAACCTGCATGTCTGTCATGGTTTCGTCCTCGTTCGTGACTGGTACTGCCTGCGCAGGACGAGCACCAGGGCGCCCAGAAAAAAGAAGAGCAGGGCGCCAAAGGATACCACGTCGCAGCCGGACAGACGAGCCGGTCTACGCGGTCCCCTCCCGAGTTTTTTTGCGGCCGATGCGTGACGAAGGCGGCGCGGACCGTCGGAACGCGCCGCCACGACCACGGGCGCGGAGGCGATGCTATCCGCCCCAGCCTTGACGTAGGAGAACCAGTCGAGCAGAGACCCGTCGAGTCGGTATGCCGCAACCTCCACGGCATCGCCCGACACGCGTACCCGCACGTAATGGTGGGTGGACTCGACGACCTCAGTATTGGGAAGCCGACGTTTGATGGGATACAGCGGCGCTCCGCCTCCCGCGCTCACGACATACCGCACGTTGCCGATTCGCCCTCGTTCGTACAAATGATCGTGACCGGAAAAGATGATGTCCACGCCAAAGCGTTGGAACTGTTCCATGAGTTCAGAATCCACCAACTCCCAGTTCGGACCGTGTGGGCCGGAAGAAAAGGGGCCATGGTGAATGACCACGAAGACGTGGCGGATGGTTGGATCCGACATTGCCTCGATGAGCTTGGACGTGGCCCATGATGTCTGCTCCGACCCGGTAAACTCCATATTCGAATCCAGGAACAGAACCATGGAATTGCCATAGACGAACGAATATTCGATCCCTGGCCCCGGACCACGATTTGGAAAACGAAAGAACTTCTTGAACAGCGCCCTGCCCTTCTGCCACGATCCGGACAGTTCGTGGTTCCCAAGAGCAGGCAGCATGGAGACGTTTCGGAGCAACGGCCATTCGATGGCGAAGAATCGACGATACAACAGTTCTTCGGGCCGGGCGACCACGTCGCCCGTGTGGAGAAAAAACGCCGCATCCTCGGTGGCCATGGCGTCCACCACAGCGGAATGGGCGAGCACGTCTGAACGCGTGTCCCCCATAACGAGGAAAGTGAAGGAATCCGACGGTCGTCCCTCGGTTTTGAACCGGCCGGAGGCCCAGGCGTCCTGGCCTTGGATACGCACGCCGTATTCGTATCGACGGCCCTGGACGAGTCCGGATAGGACGACTCTGTGGAGCGTCGTCCCCGCCGGCAGGTGCTGCACCAGATACGCACTCCGCCCTGTCCGATATCGGACCTCCACCGGCCGGTTTTGGATCTGTTGCCAGAACAGCACAGCCTCGTGGCGGGTCACTCCCTGAAGGCAGGGCGGCACGGCATATCCAGGCACTCCGGAAAAGCTCGACGTGGCCCCGAACAGCGTCACAAACACCATAAGGCCGTTCATTTTGTGGCTTTCCTGCCGAACCGGCTCAGGAGGAGCCCGATGGCCTCCATGGCCGACGCCTCGTCATAGCCGAAACGCTCGTGCAGCGTTTCTAGGGTATCCCGGGCCTTTGCCCGAGTCTCGTGCTCCTGTTCGTGCTCCTCGACGAGGGTGATCACCGCACGCAACCGTTCTTCGAGGATCGTTCGACGATCCGCCATGGCCCTTGTACGAAAATTTCTCAACTCCCTGGCAAAAATGGCCTTCAGGTCCGGTTTGCCCTCGGCATGCTCGATGGCCCAGGCGGCGACCCGCGTGATCACGTCGTTTCTGAAGGCCTCGCGATTCGAAGGCGGCCCGAACCAATCCTCGACCTGGTTCATGAGTTTTTCGTCTGGAGGCTCCATGGCGCCGGTCAATTGGTTCCGGACCCTCTCTTTGTTCACCCAGCTCGAAACGTGGTCCACGTAATCGGCGACGATTTCGTCCACCTTCAGTTCGTCGAGCAGACCAACGGCCTGCCACATGTCCTGTTCGACGCGGCTCAAGAAAAAGCTTCGAACCGATTCGACCGAGGCTTTAGAATCCCAGTAGCCGCCTTCTTGAACGGGACGCCTCAAAAAATCGTAGAGATTCTTCTGTTCGATGAGATCTTCTATCTCGGCAAGGACGTCCAGGGCGGACAGACGTCCGTGCTCGCGGCGCCTTCCTGCTGCCAAAAGAATGGCCAGTACCGTTCTGGGACTCACGCCGCTGTTGCCCTCGTAATTCGGCCATTGCTGATGCTCTTCGACCATCTGTCTCTTCGAGGCCTGCAGCGTCCGCAGGACGTCACCTTCGACCCAATCCGGGAGCACATCGTCGCTGTAGAACAAGGCCTTGTCCAAAGCACTCAAACGGCTTACTGCCTCACGAATCGACTCCGGATAGGCTTCCGCCTCCGGACGATAGAGTCTGGTCAAAATCGCCCAAACAGAGGCCATCTCCAAGACATGGGGTGCGGGCCGGCCTACCGACTCGGCACTGACCCTGGCGCGATAAATATCCTCTTCCGCTCTGTAGTCCGTCAGATAGGGCACCTGGACCAACTCGAATCGTCCACGGAAAGACTGGAAGTCAGGCATCTCCCGAAAGGCCGCCAGATGGAGTTCGTTCGTGGAACCGAAGAGAACCGTGTCGGTGTAAAGCACGGCGCTGTCGAGCGCCACCCGCCCCGTCTCGACCATGCTGAGCAGGTACTTGAATGCATCAACGGGTCGCTTGAGTAGGTCCGAAAAATCGATCACGCCCCGGTTGGCCGCGACGAGATCGCCACCGTACCGAAAAAGTTCCAGGTTTTGGAGCACCGGCGGCAGATGCGCAAGTGACTGGTCCATGGTGAGTTGTCGCGTGTAGGCGTCCACGGCCAGTTTTGCATCCACGGTCACCAGGCCGACGCGATAGCGTCTGCTCAGGAAAAATCGCTCCACCTGCACGTGCCGAAGCACCTTGGCGTAGTCCCCCGAATAGGCAGCAAGGAGCGCCTCGAACACCTGACGGTTTCGATGGCTCAAGTCTCCAAATTTGAGGTAGTCCGACAACACGAAGTCCGTTGCGCCCGCCTGTTCGAGCATTTCATGAAGCATCCTGCGTCGTTTGCTGGCAGGAACGAGCAGAAACGGATGGTCGCGCAGTTCATCGGGCAGGCGCGCCTCGATCATGGTGTCCGGCAGACGTGCGTAGCTTTCGTGCTCGCCATGGCTCTCTGCAAGCGCCTTGGCGAATCCGATGCCGGACTTTCCGAGGGTTCCGGAGGGAAATACCCAGTTGAACCGGTACAGAGCCCCCTCGTCCAGCATGGAATAATGCTTCAGACCTCGCGCGAGCACATCCACGAAGGTGGATTTCGCGCTGCCGTTGGGGCCATGCAGCACGATGAGTCGATTCACCTTCCCCTGTTGGATGAAGCCCTCCAGGGAACGGTACACCCGATTTTGGACCTCTTCGTGGCCCGCCAGACGGTCACGCCCGTGGCCGAACGGGCAGTCGAAAAGCGTGAACCGACGCAAGGGTCCTGCCGGACCCTGCACCTCGTAAGTTCCATAGTGGTCGAACACGTCCTTGGTATATTGGGCCGCACTCCTGGCATGTCGGACCGGATCCCTCTGGACCAATTCAAAATACTCGGCAAAGGACAGGAGCCGTCGCTTCTCGCCGTAGTCGGTTCTGAGTTCCTCGCCGAGGCTATCCAGATCCAAAGTCGGATTGCTGCTGGTATCCTCTGCCATGATGCCTCACTCCCGGTTCGGGAAATGTTCGTGTACCGTCAGATCCACGATGTTCCTCACCCACGGAACGGTCCATCCTTTGCTATTTTCGCGGGGCCACCTTGACGGCCTTCTTCGTTCCCGCTACACGGGCTGGCCGGGCGCCTCGATCCGCTGCACCGAGGGCCCAATGGATGTGTGCCGTCGGCGTCTCGCAGAATTTCGGTGTGCAGACGCTGAATTTGTAGAGGCCTTCGGTCTTGCCCTTGGCGGTCCCTGCAGCCGTAAAGCCAATCTTGAACACGACCTTGTCGGGTTGGAACAGGGCTGCGTCCGCCTTTTTGTAGGCCTGTTTCCCCACGAGTCCAGCCGCAATCTTTGTCATCTTCAGGCTGAAGGGAAAGAGCTTGTTTGCATGATACCCGGCCATGGGAGTCAAGGTGAGGAGATACTCGACTTTCTTTCCCGGAAGCACCGAGGTGGGCCCGGTCAGCGTGAGGCTGTACGTCTTTTTCGTGATGGTCTTGCCAAGCCCCAGGTCCAGGGCGTTTCCCGCCATCCCGTCCACCGTGCCATCATCGGCAGTATTGGAATCAGGCGCCATCGCCGGAGCCATTGCCGACGCCTGAGCCGTCATTCCCGGCGCATTCTCGTTGACCGTGCGTGGCGCCGCCTGCGTGTTTTTCGCGGTCCCGTTCTTCTTGCCACATCCAGTCATCACCAATGCGCACGCGATACCGACCTGACACAACGTCCTCGTTGACCTTCGCATCTGACACACCTCCTCATTTACGCCGATGTCGCCCATGCGACCATCTTGGTACCAATTCGGTTGCATGTTTAACACGAAAGGCTGCGTCTGTCACAAGGTGCTTTTTTTCACCCGCCTCAACAAACACAGGAAGATGGATATCGGATTGCCTTTTACTCATGGTCTGTATCGGTTAACGTGCTCCATTTTGGAACGGACATTTTCCCTGACCAATAAACTGGACACTTTCCCTGAGTGTCCACAATTGCCGATCTTCCATTGAATGGTGGATTCGCTCATGTTAGCCTGCCGCCACTTGGCAAGCCATGAATCTCACGTCGAGATGATTTTGACGTCGAAAGGAGATGGATCGAGATGAAGAAAAGGACTCTGGTCGCAGCCCTGATCATCCCCAGCCTGCTTCTATGGGGATGCGGTAAGCATTCCGACGGGAAGGCTGCGTCTTCGAAGAACTCGAAAGCGCAAAAAAAGAATAAGCCAAACGCGGGCAAGGCTCTGAAGGGAAGACCGGGCCAAACGCCACGGATTCCTGGACCCAAGACCTCGGCCGAAGTTCGCATCATCGTCGATTCCATCAAGCCTCCCAGGCCCAGCGGCACGGGCAAAGTGCTTGCCATCGTGTTCTCGGGAGGCATTCGAGGTGAGATCGAACCCTGTGGGTGAGCGTCTCACCGGCTGGGCGGTCTTGCCCGGCGAGCCACCTTCACCGCAGAACAAAAAAAGAAGTTTTCGTCCGTGCTCGTCCTGGATTCAGGCAATGCTCTCGTCCGCAAGAAGGGCTGGAGTCAGAAACCCGATGCAGCCGAACTCGCGCGCCGGAAGGCACGGGCCGACCTGGTGCTGCGTTTTCTGGTCAATGAACAGGCCCACGCGCTCAATCTGGGCCCCCAAGACCTGATGTTGGGGCTGCGCCTCATCCGCAAACTCGTGGCCCAAACCCATGCTCCGGTGATCTCCTCGAACATTTTGAATCGGCACGGCAAACGCGTGTTTCCAGCCGGAAGTCTGGTGACCATCGACGGGGTCACGATAGGCCTGGTGGGTGCTACTTGGCTCTCCCGAAGCGAAAAACTCAAACCCTCGGCCAACGTGAAACTGGCGAATCCCGACGAAACGGTACCCAAAGCCGTGGCGGACCTCAAAGCAAAGGGGGCGACCCTGTTCATCCTGCTCGCGGCCATGGACGTGGGTCGAGCGAGGAACATCATGAACAAGGTGCCCGAGATTGCGCTGTCAGTCGTGTCGGGGCGCGGCGGATGGCTGTTTCGGCCTCAAAAAGCGGATCACGGATACATCATCGGCACGCCACCCGGCGGCAAGTACATCGGGGTGGCCGAACTCCACATCGTGGGCAACGACCTCCACTTCCAGGACTTGAGTCAGGTCACGTTTCTCAAGACGAGAATCGCTGGGATGCTGGGGACATGGAAACGATACGAAGACCGAGCCAAGACAGCCAAAGGCCCGACGCATCGCCGCTACGAACGCCGGGCTCAGTCCCTGCGGCGGGCCGTGCTGAACATGCTCAAGTCCCTACGCAAGGCCGCTGCAGGCCATGTCACCGGGAGCTATCTCCTCAGTTCCGTGCTCCCTCTGGGCGTCAGTCTCAAAGACGAGTCCACGGTGAAGGCCATGGTGGACCAGGTCAAAAAAACGTACAAGATAGACGACCTGCATAGCCGACGTCGGGTCTTCCCGAATGCCTTGAGAAAACGGAACATCCGCCGGATATCCAAGTCCAGGATCCATCGGCTCAAAGGAGCAAGCCACCTGCGGCACCCCATCCGTCGCTTGAAACCCCATCGGTAGTCCGACAGCACGTTCCTGCCCAGTCCCGAAAATTCGCGTCAAGATTGACAAGAAAACAGGGTCAAGGTAGGAAAAAAGTCGGTATTTTCAAGTAAAACGGATCTTCCCTTTTGAATTGGGCACAGGTGTACGTCTAAATATGTAAAATCACTTGCTTTTGCGTTCGGATGGGAGTTTCTTCTTGCTGGACACTTTGGCAATAAATTTGGGCATCGCAGCGGG
>JAGGXR010000020.1 GCA_021162935.1 Deltaproteobacteria bacterium | reverse complement strand
CGGAGCGGCAAATTCCGCAAATTGTCGATCCCACCAAACGTGAACTGACGGGCAAGACGGTATGCTTGACCGGTCAACTGCAGGCAATCATCGGAGATGAACGTGTCAGCAAACAGACGGCGATATTGCTGGCGACAAACCGGGGAATGGTCGTGAAACGAAACGTAACGAAAAAACTGGATTTCCTAGTTGCTGCGGATCCGGACAGCCAATCGAGTAAGGCGAGACAGGCTCGGAAATATGGCGTTCGGATCCTGGCGGAATCGGTGTTCTGGCGGATGCTGGGGGTCGATGTGAATGATTGACAACGTTCCGCAAGCTCAAATCAGTCACCGTTGCGGATCTCAAATCAGTCACCGTTGCCGGTTTCAAAGCCAAAAGCAAGCGTCTGTCCGCTGGTGGACAGCCGCTTTGCACATGCGCAGACTGGCCATCTGCGCGCAGATTCTCACCCTCCTTGTCCTGTTGTTCTATCGTTCCGTTGTAAGATAAATTTTACGGATGGATTCCCGTGACGTTGCCCATCGACCGTTCTCAGCCTATAATAGGGAAACTGCGTTGAAGTCGCCGGTTCCTGACGCGATATGAACCCATGACGCGGATGTCGTGCAGGCAGGTCGATGGCCATGCCTGTACCAAAGGAGGTCACATGGTTTCTCGGAGTCACTCTTTGCTGGACGGGCATCGACGCCGCATTGTGATTCGTTTGCCACGTATCTTTGCATCGGCCTACGCGGCCATCGTGTTGTGCGTGTCCGTTCCAGCCCTGGCAGCGACATTTTACGTGACGCAAGACGGGAGCGGCAACCACGACGGCTCGAATCTTCAGAACGCGATGAGCGTCACCGAGCACAATGCGGCAAGCTTTTCACCCGGCGACACAATCTTTCTCCATGGTCAGTTCACGACCAAGCTCCAGGTCCCGAGCAGTGGATCCGAGGCCGCTCCAATCACGTACGACGGAAACGAAGCGGGCAATGGGGTGGGAGATGCGCTGTTCACGTTTTCCGAGCGGTACGGCCCCATGTCGATTCGGGTGGAGGATCAGAGCTATCTCGTGTTCCAAGACATCGAAGTGACCGGAGGCGAGACAGGCATGTCCCTATGGGGCGATGTGCACCACGTGACCATCAAACGGATGGCGTTCCACGATATCCTGGTACGCGGGATCGGAATCCACGGGGACCCGAATGCATCGGACATCACCATCGGGGGCAGCTCGACGGACGGATGCGAGTTGTACGACATCGGGGCTGGCACAGCGGGCGGAGACATCATTTTCTCCGGCACCCAGGACACGACCATCAGCTACAACCACATGTACGGCACGCCCGAAAAGGCCCAGGGGACCCCGACAGACCGCGGCATCGACGGTATCGTGGCGTTTTCGAGTTCGAATATCGTGATCGAGTACAACACCATCCACAGCCACAACGACAGCTACAACCCTGATGGGCCCTATCAATGCGGAACCGGCAACGCGTGCGAAGGCGAGGGCGAGGACGGGATCGACCTCAAGGAAAGCGGCAACCACGACTTCGTCATCCGGTACAACCACATCTACGACTTCCAGCACCAAACAGGAATCACGGTGCAGCGAGGCACGTCTCACGTCCAAATCTATGGCAATGCCATCCACGACTGTCGGTGGGCGGGAATCCTGGTCTACCAGGGGTCCACAGGAGAAGGACCCTACCCGAGCGTGCAGGACGTGCGGATCTTCGCAAACGTCATTTATCACAATCAGGGGCCCGGAATCAGCGTAACCGGCCAAGACTGGCCGCCCAAGGGGATCTCCATCACGAACAACGTCATCGCCGAGAACGCCACGACTCCGGTTCAGTCAAGCAGGGCGGGCATTTACGTGGTGGCAGGTTCCGGGCATCGGGTCGTCAACAACATCTTCTACATGAACCGACCCAATGAACAGGATCACCTGCAGGTGCGGATCGGTGGCGGCGCCGAAGCAGACGTGATCCTGGACAACAACCTCTACTTCTGGCCGGGAGCCACCTCCAAGACCATGTGGGGCGATCCCAGTACGACCTATGACTCGATTCAGGTGCCGGGGCATGAACAGAACGGTTTGGAGACTCCGCCGCTCTTCATGGACGCGACTGGGTTCGACTATCGCCTCCAAGATGGGTCGCCTGCCGTGGATTCAGCTCAAAACCTGGGCGAAAACTTCAATCTCGCCTTGGCACCAACCCTCACAGACTTCTCTTCGATGCCCCCGAGTGCAGCCACGGTCAATCAGGCCTACTACGGCACCGGATGGGAAATCGGCGCCTACGTCCATGGCCCGACCAATCTGAAGAACTGCACCGACATGGGCGGTGCCTGCTGCACGGCCGCCCAGACGTGCGAAGACGGCTCCTTTGAGATGAGTCTGGACTGCGACGTGCAGTGCTGCGTAGGCGGAACCTGCACGGACAGGCCAGACCCCAAAGAATATCTGGTCAAACGGGCGTCCCAGCCGCCGCCCATCGACGGCCTGCTTGGCGAATACGACGGCGCGCCCGAAATCCGCTTCACCATCCCGGACACGAACACAGAAGGCATGTTTCGACTCCTGTGGGACGACACTGCCTTGTACATCGCGGTCCAGGTCTCGGACGACGACCTGAACGCCGACGTCATGCAGCACGATGGCGCCCTATGGAGCGACGACGCGATGGAAATCATGTTCGACACCCTCAATGACCTCGGGGCAACCCAGGAATCGAACGACTACAAGATCATCGTCAACGTCTTCGGCACCCAGGGCGACTGGCGGGCGCTCACCCAGGACGACTGGGAACCAACCTACACATCGGCGGTTCTGACCGATGGAACCATCAATGACGGCGCACGCAACGACCATGGCTACACGATCGAGGTGGCAATTCCCTGGTCTGAATGGGGCATCGCCGTTCCTTCCAATGGTGATGTCTGGGGCATGGACATGGCGTTGGACGACAAGGACGCCTCGGGTGTGAGTCAGACGGCCTGGAACAACAGTGACAAGGGCAGCATCAACGACCCGGACGGCTGGGGCCGTATGACCTTCTCGAACGAAGAAGTGGACACCTCGGGCGGATGCTCCGACGGTCAGACAAACTGCGACGGTATCTGCGCAGACCTCAACCAGGACCCGAACCACTGCGGATCCTGTACGAACGCCTGCGACCAGGGCCAGGTCTGCACCGACGGCCAATGCGTACCCCAGGGAGGAGGCTCGGGAAGTGGCGGCTGTGGATGCGATACCGGTGGGCCAACCGGCAGTCTCCCCCTTGGCATCCTGTTCATTTTCTTGTTCGTTGGTCTTGCCATGATGAAGCGCAGGACTCGAACATAAGGGTGACCTCCAACAACCAAGACCCGGCCCACCAAATCTAATGCGCCGAACTGGCCTTCCTGAACAGAATCAAACTCGACTTTTCCTCTGTTATCCTTGATGACCAAGGAGAAAGCCTGCCCCTGTGCAGCATCATCGAACGAATCAGCAAGAAATCCGGAATGGAAATTTCCAAGGACAACAGAACGGCGTTCAACCATATCCTCACCAGCACCACGGGAGCCACCCGACAGCCAGTGAAAGTGGATGCCGTTGATATTGCACTGGATCCAGAAGAATTCAGACAACTTTCATAGAATCCAGCCCCTCCTGTTGTCCCACAAAATGCGTCCTGAGACACCTGGAAGGCCGGCCGATTTTCCAAAATATTGTATTTTTTTACACGCCCGCACTTGACCGCAACATTATGCAGTCTATACAATAATTTGTTTTTCATTGTGACATTCGTTGACACCCAGGAGGGACCCCCTTACAGCGACATTTCGTTGCATCGTGTGTATTCACAAGTGTCTCACAAAGGGACGCGATTCATCTCGGTAGGTCTTTCAAAACAAGGAGGAGTGCATGAAACGTACGTTACTCGTGGTCACTGTTGGGCTATTTCTCGTGGGTTGCGGCGATGATTCCGTTTCGACCAATCTCAACAACAATCAGAACTCGAACAGCAACAGCAACCAAAACTCGAACGTCAACAATAACCAAAACCAAGCCACATGCGGCAATGGCATCGCAGAAGCCGGTGAGCAATGCGACGACGGCAACACCGTGTCGGGCGACGGATGCAGCGCGACCTGCACACTCGAATTCTGCGGCGACGGCACGGTCAACGGATCCGAGGTCTGTGACGATGGAAACAACGTCTCGGGCGACGGATGCAGCAGTGACTGCATGTCCGATGAGACCTGCGGAAACGGCGTCATCGATAGCGCCATCGGCGAACTGTGCGACGACGGAAACAACACCTCCGGTGACGGCTGCCAGGCAAATTGTACGTTGCCCAGTTGTGGCGATGGAACCGTGGATACGGGTGAGGTCTGTGACGATGGGAACACGACAGACGGTGATGGCTGCAATAGCCGATGCTCGTCTGATGAATCCTGCGGCAACTCGGTCGTGGACACAGAGGTCGGCGAGCAATGCGATGACGGCAACGCCACCGCCGGTGATGGATGCAGCGGCACCTGCCAACTGGAGCTCTGCGGCAACGGCACGGTCGACGCATCCGAAGTCTGTGACGATGGAAACAACATCTCCGGAGACGGCTGCCGTGGCGACTGCATGTCAGACGAATCCTGCGGCAACGG
>JAGGXR010000159.1 GCA_021162935.1 Deltaproteobacteria bacterium | reverse complement strand
GTCGATACAGGAGCCATGACGGCAAACCCGACCCGACCCACACATGACTCCACCGCAGGGATCCTGAGCACATTGGCCCTGGACGCAGACCCGACCCGGCGGGCACTTGGAACTGTCGCAATCCATGCCCTGGCATTCGCCGTCGATGCATTGCTGGTTCTCTCCGCACTGCACATCCACGCAGGTGTCAACGCAGGCTCCATCGCGACAGGCCTGATTTCCACAATCCATCGCACCGCTGCCGAAACAGGCGTCGTCGATGCAGTGACCGCCTTTGCAGATCTGGCCGTCGCTGCATATGGTGGGATCGAGGTAGCAGTCGTTCGCCACGCAGTCACCCCGACAGCCGTTGTCGTCACAGACCACGTCGCAGGTGTCCCCCGGGTTGCAGCTCATCTGGGTGCATGGATCGTAACAATAGTCATTCGTGGCGTCTCCGTTCTGCAGGTCACAGACAAATCCTGAATCGCAGTGGGCGGCCACGCAGGGATTGTCGAGGCACAGTCCGTCGATGGGAAGTTGGCCGTTCTGGCAACCATCGGGAGGGATTCGTTCCACGCAGGCCCCGTAGAAGCAGACGTAGGGAACCTGGCAACTCGCCCCTTCGTCGATGCGACCGTCGCAGTTATCATCCAGGCCGTTGCAGATCTCTTCGGTCCCGACCGCATCCGGGACACAAACGTCCTGCCCGTTCTGACACTCCCAGTGGCCCTCACAGCACCCGTTGGTGCAGTCCGGGACCGTGCATTGCGATGGATTGTACGTCACGTCGTCCGGCACGCCGTTGCAGTCGTCGTCGAGCCCATTGCAGATTTCTGGGGTGGCCCCGACGACATCTTCGCAATGCTCCTCCACCTGGTTGTTGTTGTCCGGATTCGGACCGCAAACCCAATGACCCGGGTGGCATTCTCCCACGTTGGGCACGCCGCCGCAGGATCCCGCGGGCACCTGGTAGTCTGAGTCCGCGGCATCGCTCTGGCCGTCGCAGTCGTTGTCGATGCCGTCACAGACCTCCACTTCGCAGGGACAACTGGCATCGGGGCCGGTGAAGTAGTCTGGGTCGTTCGTGTCCACGAGGCCATCGCAATCATCGTCGACTCCGCTACAGACCTCCTGTGGAACTGGGGCTCCACAGGGGCCACCACAGGCATTGAGAGGAAGGCCCTCGTCGGTTTGACCATCGCAGTCGTCGTCGATGTTGTTGCATTGCTCCACGGCGCACCACTGCGGAAAGGTGCTGCATTGATTTTTGACGCCTTCGTCCGTGAGACCGTTGCAGTTGTCGTCGATGCCGTTGCAGGTCTCGCCCGACGGGACAGCATCGGCAATGATGGCGAGCAGGGCGACCTTGACCTCGTCCTGATGGGTAAAATCCGCCCGCCATGCGGAACCGGTGCCGCCTGCCAGGGCGATGCGGTCGTTGTTCCCGGTGATGCCGGTTTGAGTCAAAACGTACGTGCGGATCGGATAACGATGGCTGGGTGGATTGGGCACGAAGCCAAGGCAGGCCTGCCGAATCGGGTTGAATTCGGTTCCTCCGTTGCAATCCGACAGGGTCGTTGGTTCGTGGTTCAGACTTGAAAGGGTGCTGTCACAACTTTCTCCGCCGTCGGTCACCAGGATGATCACGTTATTGCGGCAGGGCAGGACGCTGCTGCTCTCGTGGGGAATCACGTAATTGTCGAAGTAGAGCCGGGCGTAGAACAAACTTCTGCCCAGGGGAGTCCATTGCTGTGGAATGCCCTGGATTTCAGGATCGTCGATGGCATTGTTCTGACAATGACTGTGCTGATTCAGCCAGGGGAAAATCGCCAGCAGGTTTCCATCTTGAGGGTCGAAGTCGTTCGGCCCCGACGGGTCGAGTCCCGCTGCCGGTTTGGTCACGGGCACCACGATGGCCTCGGCGATGCTGTTGTCGAACCAGGTACCGTAGGTGGTTTGGTTGGAATCCTGGCTCAACTTGCATCCGGTGTGATCGTTGTCACCGCCCTGTTGGGAAGCCACCACTTGGTAGTAGCCAGCCGTGTAAGTTCCGAAGTTACACGAGTCCAGGTGGCAGGCGTTTTCCATTTGAGGAAACCGCATGAGCCCGAAGTTGGCTTCGTCCACGCCCGCATAGTAGAGGGCCTCGCGCATGGCCTCCTTAAGATTGTAGATCCTGGAACCCTGTCCGTCGTTGTCGTCACCAACTGGAGCCATCTGGCCGTCGCAGCTGCTCGACAACATGCTGCCGGACGTGTCGAAGATGATCAGGATGTTCGGCTTGACCGGCTGGGCAGATGCGGTCTGCCCGACGATGCTCGTGACACCAAAAAACATGATCGAACAAAGGATGAAGTGGTTTGTCGTTTTCATTGGATCCTCCGGATGCTCCCTATTGAAAAAGGTTCCCCGAATAGCAGCAACGAAAACCGATGGAGGGCAGATGCACCTCGGTATCGGCCGGCATCGGCGAGGTGCCGTCACATTGGAGACCAGGCGCAGCCCCATCGTAGCTCACGTTGTTGTACGCACCTCCTCGAACCTCGTAGTTCGTGCCGCTGACCCAAACCCATTCTTTGAGATTTCCGCTCATGTCGAACACATTGCCTCCATTGGTCCCGGTAAAGTGTCTGGCACATCCGCTCAGGTGGCCCGTCGTGACCGGCCCCACGGAGTTGTGGTTGACCCCATAGTCATAACCGTTGCACGTGTTGGCCTGATACGTATTGCCATACGGAAATTTCTGACTCGATCCGCCGGCACAGGCCTGATACCACTGGGTCTGGGTGCAGAGATCCCAGCCGCTCCCGAGCCGTTTACAGACGGCTCGGACCTCCACGTCACCCGACGTGTCCAGATCCAGAACCGCAATGTTCGACCAGGGCAGCCTGCCGGGCACGGAACAGGCTACTGCGTTGTCGCCGAACCCCTCATCGGTAGAGGATGCACTGGGCCGGCTCGCCTCATACGCAAAGATGGTGAAGTTGCCCGATGACACGTAGACGAAGGAACCGAAGCTGGACACGTCGCTGCTGCCCGGCACGAGTTCATCGACCTGGCCGTCGCAGTCATTGTCTTGCCCGTCGCAGACCTCTGCAGTGGCATTGTTCGTGTTCGGCGTGGCGCTACACTCGGTGTCGGTCTGTGCACTGTTGCACTGGTACTGACCCTGGGCGCGACACACACCCTGACCCGCATAGCACGGTTGACCCACGTTAAACCCCTCGTCGGTCTGGCCGTCGCAGTCGTTGTCTTTGCCGTCGCAGCCCGATGCCGACGTTTCAGGGGATTCGTAGACCTCTCCCCGGGCGGTGGCATTGGCGGGGTAATCGCAGTCCCAATATCCAGCGAGTGTACAGGTCGGCTGAGTGCCCGCGCAGACGCCCTGCTGATTACAAGTAGGAGCATCTTGTGGGCTGTCGTCGGTCAGGCCGTTGCAATCGTTGTCCCGGCCGTCGCACAGTTCTTTTGGGGCGTCCTGGACGCAGTAATACTCACACCCATCGTCGACATAGCCGTCGATATCATGGTACCCAGGCTGGCAAACGGCGACCTGGCATTGTCCCTGATTGCAGTGGAATGAGGCCACCGATGGGTCAGCGAACTGCACAGCGCAACTGAAGTCACATTGGCCGCAGTTATGGACGTCATTGTCCAAATCGAAGTCCTCGTCGGTCTTCCCGTCGCAGTTGTTGTCGATGCCGTCGCAGTAGTCGTAGCTCGACGTCGGGATGCAATCGGATTCGCATCCGTCACCATCCAGGTGGTTCAGGTCTGCATAACCAGGCTCGCAGGCTTCCACCGTACAGGCTCCTTCCCTGCAGCCGTGGATGGAGACATGGTCGAGCTTGCAGACTTCGCCGCAGCCGCCGCAGTTGAACGGGTCCGATTGGGTTTGGTGCCACACATCCGGATCATCGTCATCGATGAGGCCGTCGCAGTCGTTGTCCACGCCGTCACATCGTTCACCGAGGAGATCTGGCACACAAGCATCGACGCCAGCCACAGACCCATCGGCCAGGTCCACGTGCACCTGCTCATACTTGTTGAGGCTGCAGCCACCCGACAACCCAACCATGAACAGCAGTGCAAGACTTTGGCTGGCAAGCAGCACCATGAAGCCGCTTCGGCCTGGGCTTCCGGAATGTCTGGTTTCTTCCATGATCGAATCGCTCCTGTCTTTCCTGTCCTCGTCGTCCTCGTCGGTTCCTCTCGTCCCCACCTCTTTGACAGACGGAACATCTCCAGATTATAACATGAACGAAGCAAAGGCCAGAGGCAGATGCCCTGTTTGCACGTCTCTTTGGCCTGATGGTGCTTTCGTTCTCGGAAAGGTGTCCTGGGTCGTCGTCTCGGCGTCCATCTTGCCGGGCCTGAAAGGAATCGTATGGCGGACAGCTTTTTTTCGGCCCGACAGCCGCCGCTGGACGGCGAAGCGGGGCGGGAACGGTTTGAAGAGCGAGCCCGCGCCCTCTTTTTTTCTCGGCTTCTGTTTGACGCCCTGGCGTTGGCAGTGATCCTCGTACCGGCCTGGAGCCGTGAATTGGGTGTCAGCCTACCGACGGGACTCTACGCCTACCTCTTCCTTCTGACCTGGCACGTGGTGGCCTATACTTTGGTGAACTCGCGATTCGCTCGGCCGATTGTGTTCATTTCCTTGTGCATGGACCTACTCGCGCTCGTCTATCTTATGGGCAAGACAGGAGGCCTACACAGTCCGGTGATGCAGGGTCAACTGCTCTACACGGTCTTCTTCGCCATGCTCTTCCCCTCGCCCCTTGCCATCTTGCCGCCCCTTCTGACTCTGCCCATTCTCGCAAAGATTCAGCAGATCTTGGGCACGCAGGTGGCACAACGGGATCTCCTCCTGCTCCTGTGGAACTCGGGACTCAACTCGGTGATCGTCCTCGTGGTCGTCTATATGGATCAGAAACAGCAGTCGTACTTGAGAAACCTCGTGCGTCTGCAAGACGTAGAACGCACCTCCGCCGTGGCCAGTGAACGCAGCCGCATTGCCCGAGAGCTGCACGACGGACTGGGCTCGGTGCTGTCGGGCCTCCTGTTTCAGGCCGAGTACCTTCAGGCCAAAATCGTGGGTGGGGAGGCTGGAGATCCTGTGGGGCTTTCAGAAGAACTGGGCGAAATCAAGCAGGCGGCACAAGAAGGCATCGAAGAGTTGCGTGGCGCTGTTTCTCTGATGCGGGACAACTTCGATCTGACGGATACGCTCGATACGTACTGCCGCTCCTGGTCGGATCGTAATCGCGTCGAGCTGACCTGGCAGACCACGGGTATCAGTCCTTCTGTCTCTCCTGATGTGAGTTGGTGCTGCTTTCGGATTCTCCAGGAGGCCCTGGCAAATGTGGTCCGACACGCCGAAGCGGCACACGTGTCGGTTCGTCTGTCTCTCGAAGCCGAAGGGGTGTCCCTGACTATTTCAGACGACGGCAAGGGATTTGATCCCGCTGTCAGGAGGCAGGGGCATTTCGGCATTGCAAACATGGAGGTCAGGGCGAAGCAGTGTCACGGCGAGGTCATGGTCCATTCCGAGCCAGGCCGAGGAACCCAGGTGTTGTTGAAGTTGCCGCTCGTCTGTGAGTGATGCTCCTGGAATCGGAGCGCGGCTACCGCTGCCTCGACCGGCACAGAAGGCGCCTCGAATCCAACGAACGCATCAAAACTTCAGGAATCAATCGTCGCAAAGATCTCATTGAGACGATCGTGGAGCTGACGTTCATCCTTGGGGTTGAGGGACTGACCCGCGGTGAACATTTCGAAGAACAGCAACTCGTTGAGGGCCTCGTAGAGGTAGTCGGTCCTCGTGGTTGGAGAAACCCGGTCCAGGTTGGCCAGAATCGTATCTCCCGGCAAAGATCCATCCTGCGAGACATCGACATCATGGAAGAGTTCTGCATACCCGGTGCCCGTTGCGAAAAACGAGCGCAGACTGGACACGAACTGATCACCCTGCCCTTTGGCCACGACGGTGTTCGCAATTTTTTTGTACACCTGATTAAATGTTTCAATGACCGCAGACAGGGCTTCGGCCGAAGCATGCGGCTGCAGGCCGCGAACTGCTTCCGCCTGAGGCCGCAGGTTGACATATTTGAGCTGGAGGAGTTGAAAAACGACTTTGGTGGTCTCGAAGAGTCCGAGTTGGCTCTCCCGGGCGAGGTCTCCGACGGTCCGATGTCCGTCGATGAGACAGTAGAGATCCGCTTCACGCTCGTCCAATTTCTTAGGTGGCGTTTCGGGACAGATCTGGACCACCGTGTTCGGATCGGGAATTTTTTCCTGAAAATAGCTCAGCTCGTCGATGCGACGGACACCTTCCATCAACAGCGCCCGGGTGGACATGTTCAGGGCGACGGGAAAGGCGGTCTGGTCCTTGATCGTGTAAAAGTAAAAGAGTCCATGATGGACGAGAAGAACGCTGTAGAACACGTCCTCGATCTGCTTCTTAATGCTGTTGTAGAGCTGAGGAACGGTCAGCACGCCGTCCTCGACGAATTGCTGCCCCAACTTTTTTCCTTTGCTGCGATCCAGCGCCGAGGAGATCTGCTCCTGAGTCACCAACCCATATCGGTACAGGACGGCACCGAGGCGGTCTTCCGGCTGATTGGAAGCGGCCATGCGGACATCGCCGCGCTGAAAAAAGATGGTCTTCTTCACTGGTCCGTTGAGCACCACCAGGACGCCGGTTTTCTTGTTTCCATCGATGAAATTGATGATGTCCACCACATCGTTCGCCTCCTGAATCGCACCTGTGAGGGAAACCGTTCCAATAGACCCCAGACCGCTGTCTTGGCCGACCTGCGATGTTTCCTCGTCGATCCGCTGAAGAATGACAAGGGTTTCGGGAGACGGAATGACCTTCCACGTCCCCTGTCGCAGGCCGAGGTGCTTCTTTGCCCGGCGGTCCAAGGGCACCACGCGGCCTTTGTCGTCGATTTCAACAGACCAGTGCTTGGGCATCATATCGCTCCGAGACCAGGTCCCGCTTGGAGACGGTCTCTACAACGAAAACGGCTGACGCAACGCATTGTACCATGGCATGTCGCCTTGTTTCAATCATGCCACGTCGCCTGTTTCAATTATTCCATCCTTTGGATGGTCGTTGATCAGTGCAGGACACGGTATCGGTTCATGGCCTGTTCGTAGTCATTGTCGCCCTGCTCGAACTCGACGAAACGAAGGCCCATGCCCACCAATCGGCGGAGACGACCCTGCCCTGAGTAGCTCAAGAAATAGTGGTTCTTGATCACGGCTCGAGCCACGATCTCACCCTGACCCGCGTCCATGAGAAAATGGACCCGAACTTCGGTGCCAAGCGGCAAAACGTCTCTGGCCTCGATGAACATGCCGCGATTCGAAATGTTGCGAGCCATACACTTCATTTTCCCGAACTCTTCACTGCTGACCACCACTGAAAAGACCGCGTCGAATCGGAGATCACCACGTCGTTCCAGTTGTCCGGTGCGTTCGTTCATACAGGCCTCCATGTCGCCAAGGTCGGACGCTTCGAATTGCACGTATCGACACAAAGAGTATACAAACATGCGACAAGGAAGTCAATAAACCTACATTATCCTACATGCAACTCATGAAAACAGGCCGCATGTAAGAAGGTCATGGAGACCCTCTGCCATCATGAATTCTGTGCTGGTAGCAGGCTATGAAATCAACTCTGGGGTTGTTTGAGCAGCGCCAGGACACAGAGCATGAGGAACCACTGGGCCATCTGGTCACCTATCGGCCCGCCTTCGACCATACAGCCGCAGCCACTCTGAATAATGAGCCTGTTCTTCGGCCATGACGACGAAATACTCTGCGCATCTGCCATCCTGCGCGTCGAAAGCGAGCCTCCAACGCTCGCCCCCCCTGAAGCCTACGGGTGGTTACGACCTGGGCGATCGCTTTCAAAAAGACAGGGTGGCGCTTAATCCGGCGCCCTTGGGGCCGATATACGGAACGATGGCAGTCTGCTTTTCATGATGGGTCCAACGAGGCTCGAAAAAATACAGCACGATTCCCGTCACGACCAGGGCTCCGCCGAGTGCGTACGAGACATCGGCAGCTGCAGCGAGCCCCTTTGCGCGCTTCTTGTACCGGTCATATCCGCCCAGATCCCCTCGGTCGCCGCGATCATTGGCCTTTCGAACCGCAGACAGGGCCCCCACCCCCAGGCCGAGACCGGCCAGCAGGAGGCCGGCCCCCGTTCCCAGGGTGACCCAGGTCCAAAGTCGTTTGGAACGGTGGGATGATTTCGACGTGGATCCGTTGGACCCTGCGGCCTTGCTTCGCAGAGGATTCCAGACAATCCGGATCGCGACCTGTTGGCCGGGAGTCACGGCGACCAAGACGTGGAAATCCGCAAATCCAGGCCGACGAGCCGTGATCCGATGACTGCCGGGCACCACGTGGACCGGGCCTGCCACAGGACCCTTGGCCACCTGCTTGCCATCCACTAAAAGGACGGCACCGACATCGAGCCCTTGGACCTTGACCGCCGTGGAGGCAATCCGCTGCTTGAGCGCAGCGATCTGCAACTTGACCTCGGCCTCGTCGGTCGGGTGCCCAGACTCATCCAAATAGGCCTGACGGTACTTGATAGCATTGGTCAGATTGCCCAAGCGCTCCCAGCATTGGGCGATATTGAAGAGCAGATCCGGGTTCTTGGACAGTTCGTAGGCCGCCTGAAATTCTCGAATGGCGTCCTTGTACCTACCCGTTTGATAGTAGGAGCGTCCAGAAGCAAAGTGGGTCCTGGCTGCGCTGACCAGGGACTGAGCCCGGACTGGTTGACTCAACATCGCGATTCCCATGATGAGCGTAATGACGCGTCGGCTCATGTCGTGCCTCGTTTCATGCGGCGGTTCAAAGGCTCGGTCGAGTATCTGTTTCGGTCCGGAGTCTAACGAAAAAAGTACTTTGGGGCAAATCGCAAGGAACCCGCCAAAGCCCTGTCCATCCAAAAAGCCTTGACATAAAGGGGAAAATAGGGAAACAATTTTCTGTTCGTAACCAGACAGTCCGGTGCCGTGGACACGCGGCTTCGATCGAGTGGAGGGGCCCTGCTGTGAGGAAACGCGATCTCAAAAAATTTCAAAAGATTCTGGAAGAAAAGAGGGTCCAGTTGCTCAGCAAAGCTCGAGCGACCCTGTCCGAGGACATGACCCTCGACAAGAATGAACTTCCCGACGAAATGGATCTCGCTTCTGCCGAGTACCTGCATTCGTTCACATTTCGTCTGCGCGGCCGCGAAAAAACCTTCTTGAAGAAGATTGATTTGGCCCTCAAAAAAATCGAAGAAGGCACCTTTGGCATCTGCGACGAATGCGGGGAACCAATCTCGTTGAATCGGCTGGAGGCTCGACCTGAAACCACCATGTGCATTCGATGCAAGGAAAAGCAGGAACAGAAAGAAAAGGCTTTCGGCTGACGCCTCCCTCGTCGTCCACCATGAACGATTCCTATGACAATATCCTGACGACTGCACGACTGCAACTCAAAGATCTCGTGCGCCAATATTGCGCGAAGTGCGAATACGTCATCATTCCTCCCGGAGCCGAAGAGGAATGGGACATCTATCGCTGTCGGGCATCCGCTGGCAGGCATTGTCTGCAGACGGTTGCCACCGCTCGATGTGTCCAGCGCACCTCCACAGAGCCCTGAGCAGCGGTGCGCCGGCCGGCTCGATGCACTGACACAATTTCAATTCAATCCCACAGCCCCACATCGAATGTTGGTCCCTTATTCCCTAAGGGATTTTGCCAAAAAAACACATCTCGTGTAAGATGCATTGCGTTGTCCATTACGATTCGTAGACATTGGCCGGTCGCATTCGCCTTGACGAAGGATGCGGCATGAAGAAAACATGAGCAAACAGCAAACACCATCTCTGCCGCCCGGCTCACCCGACGAGCCGCAGCCGTTCGGCAAGTATCACCTCATGGGCCTCATCGCCCGTGGTGGTATGGCCGAGGTCTATCGAGCGAGACCACGGAGTTCGACGGACCGACTGATGGCCATCAAATGCATGAGGGCCGGTCTCGCCAAGGAGTCCCGCTTCATCGAGATGTTCATCCGGGAGGGCAAGCTGGCCGTGCTGCTCGACCATCCGAATATCGTACGAACGGTCGAAATCGGTCGAATCGAAGGTCGATATTTCATTGCCATGGAATACATCAGCGGCAAGGACCTGACGCAGGTGCTCAGAAAGTGCCAGGAAGTCGGGCAGCGGATACCAGTCCCCCACGCCGTCTACATCACGTCCAAAATCTGCGATGGACTCCATCACGCCCACAGGCTAACCGACGCCTCGGGAAGGCCCCTCAACATCGTAAATCGGGACGTGAGTTTATCGAACGTCCGGATTTCCTATGAAGGGAATGTCAAGTTGCTGGACTTCGGGATTGCCCAGGCAATGCTAAAATTTACGAGTGAAATCGGAGTATTGAAGGGCAAATTCAGCTACATGTCCCCCGAACAGATTCGGGGCATGCCCTTGGACTGCCGCACGGACGTATTCTCCACGGGAATCATCCTCCACGAGATGCTCACCACGGAAAAGCTGTTCCGCGGAGATTCTGAATTCGACCTGATGGAAAAGGTGCGCAAGGCCGAGGTGTCTCCGCCGTCGAAGTTCAACAGACGGGTTCCCACAGAGCTGGACGAAATTGTGAAGCATGCATTGGCCAGGGAGCCTGCGGATCGATACCAGACCGCCCAAGAATTCGGGGACGCTTTGCGGGGACTGCTGGATCGGTACCAGTTTCGGACCAAGGAACTTCGAGATTTTCTCCGTGGGCTCTTCAAGGACGACTACCACGAAGAGCGTCAGTTGGTGGCTGCCTGCCTCCATGCAGCCGTCGAAGAAAACGTCGAGGAGGTGGACGTCGAGGACTTGGTCCCGGAGGACATCGACCCACCCAACCCAGAACTCGTAGACGAGGTTCAACCGCCCAAGCCGACCGTGGATCCCAAACCCGCCACTCCTACCGCAGGCATGGAGCGATGGTTGGTCCCAGTCCTGCTGTCGGCAGCCGTGGCCATTATGCTGACCGCCATTCTCCTGGTCATTCTCCGTAAGTAACGCGACGAGTCAGGATCGACTTTCTGATTCGGATCGATGGTGGGCACGCGTCGCCCACGCGACCGTTTTGTATTGAGGAAGAGGAGCTGTAGACCAGAATCTTTGCTCTAATATTCTGGATCGGTGCCGGTGGTTAGGGACCAATCCCCTGCTTGACGCTGGCCTCGCGCGTCCTCGACAGCCTGACGCAATCGTTTCGAATCCACCGGTTTAACGACGTACTGGTGGATGCCGTATTTTTCGATAGCCGCAATGATCTCAGGCACTTCGGCGTAACCGGACAGCAAGATCTTGATGATTCGATCGTAATCGTCCACCATGCCCTTCAACGTGGCCAAAAGCTGGACACCAGTCATCTCCGGCATCTTTTGGTCCGTGATGATGGCGTCGATGTGTTCGCTGGTCAGGATGGACAGAGCCTGACGTCCTGACCCGGCGCGATGGATGTGGTACTGTTTCCGAAAGACGCGTTCGAGGAAATCCAGGATGTCCTGTTCGTCGTCTACGATAAGCAGATGCTCTTTCATGAGGTTTTCCTTTGGGCTATCGCTTGATTCCGATTCTAAAAGATGTCACCCCAATGTCAAACAACATGACATTTGCGTGCAACGATCGGAAAGGTACGGACGTGGGCTGGTCTGGTCATTGGCCCGACAGGAGGGTGCAGGAGCGTTCAACGAGCCAACAACACAGACCGACACGGCCTCATGTTCGAATTCGAGTCGAATATCAGGCATGGAGGCTCGTCCGATCTCACGGCCGCGTTGCGTTCCTTTGCCTCATGTGGGCGGCCGCTGGTTTGACTTTGGGTCAGACCGGCTGCAAAAAATGCACCGAACCACCCAAACCACCCTATCAGACCGAACACGTGAGGCACGTCCGCAGCGTCACGGGGGCTACCGAAACGCACGGATCCGACCATCGCAGGGACGTCGCCAGATACGGCCAGGTACTGGTGCAGCGGCTGCCGTTCGACATGACTGTCGCCGTGCAGCCCTTCGGTTACGCCTTCTACAGCACAAAAGCGTCTGATGTCATGCTGTTCGCCGGGGCATTCGCGGCGGCCAAGCCATCTGCTGTAAGCACCTGCGCACCTCACTGGCGCATCGATCTGACCGGACCCAATTCAGCAAAGACCGCGTTCGTAAATCGGACCTGCGGTCTGTTGCGCATCGATGGACGGGACTATCACTGGTCGGCGTCCCTTGCCGACAAGCTCGACCCCTACCTCCGAAAAACGCGAAGCAAGCCGACGCATCGCCTCATTCGACTTCGGGTGGCGTCGCAGCTTACACCCTCCGCCGTGCTCAAGCTGTTGCGAGCCCGGGTCGCGACGACGATGGTCCCAGGGGGCAAGGTTGGAAGACTGCCGTACGTCGAAATGTCCGTGGACCTTCACCGCAGCCAACCTGCCGACTTGACCCGACTGGATGAAACGGCGGGTGCGTTGCGACGACAGGCAACGGCGATCCTGACCAGATATGCACAGGCTTTGGTGGACAGCAGACCCGAAGCGGTACGATACGAGGGGCCTCGCCCTTTGGGAGAGCGCTTCGGTCGCGTCATGGAGGTTCGTTTCGGCATGACAGTGTACTTCAAGTACGGTACGGATGAACTCACCATGAGGTACCTGTGCAGTGGATTGGATCTCCACATGGACCAGGTCGTGGTCCCAGCCTCCTACAGGCTCGATATCCTGGTCCCACGGACGACATCGTTGAGGAAGGTGCGTGACATGATCAAGTCGATTTCCATCAAACCACCACTGGATCTGTGGCGGAAACGGCCATCGAAGACGGAGCGTCATTGACATGGTTTCACTCAGACATATTGATGCAGAACAGTTCCTGCTGGACAGCTTTCGACTGGGACGCAAAATTTTTGAAACTGGATTTCGCCCCAAACACGCCATTTCGATCTGGCGCGGTGGGACCCCCGTGGGCCTCGGGGTGGATGCCTATTTTCGAACCCAGGGCCAATGGGTGAATCACACCACCATCGCCACGGAGAGCTATGTGGGAATTGACGCCCAAGGGCAAGTCGTGGTCAAAGGTCTCGAACACGTGGTCAAGGTCATCTGTCCCGAGGACGGCCTGCTCATTCTGGACGACGTGTACGAATCGGGCAGAACGATCCAAAAAATTGTCGAGACCCTCAGGGCCCAGGCGCGGGCCAATGCACCCAGAGAAATCGTGGTGGCCACCCTACACGCCAAGCCTCAGCGATATCAATGGCACGAATTGCCGCACATCTACATCGAGGAACTGCCCGGCGACATGTGGATCGACTATCCGCATGAGCTGGCGGATCTCTACGACCCTGACGACCCTGACGACAGCCTCATTCGGGACAAAGACGAAGAAATCTGGCGGATCGTGCGGGCGACAAAACCGTTTCCCGAGGAAAACATCGAAACGGATCGTCCCTACGAATATGTTTCTGCCCGCCAGCTTCTCCATGACGCATTGAAGCTGGGGGTCAACATCGCCTTGGACGACACGTTCGTGCCGGATTTCCTCATCGCGCTGTGGCCCGGCGGGGTCTCGGTCGGCCTACCGGTCCACGAGGTGTACAAGTACTTCCACCAGAAACGCGTCAAGGATCGCCCCCCTCTCGATCATGTGGCAATCAATACAACGCGCAGCCACCTGAGCTACAGGGTCAACGTGATCGGAATGCGGTACCTCGAAGAACGCATTTCGCGAAACCATAAGATCCTTATTCTGGATACCACCTTCCGGTCGGGTCGCATGGTAAACGACGTGGTGATCAAGCTCAAAGAGGTGCTCCGGAGAAATCTGAACGAGAACAACATCAAGGTCGCATGCGTGTATTACAATCCAGACGACCGTTCGACCTGGACGGTGCAACCCAGAATCCGCAAGCCCAACTATTACCTGAAGCGAATCAATGCCGACGTGGTGTATCCCCAAAACGTGACACGACTCGTACGCCCCCGCCGTGAACTCGCCCAACTGCGCCCCGACATCGCCCAGGTGATTTGGGGGAAATCCGATGAACCCGACGGAATCTCGTAGAAAAGCGGCTCACAGCCAACTCGGGGCCAATGCCGGCCAATAGGCGATGGCCGCCGTATACAGACTGCCAGCGGCGATGGCCAGACCGAACGGGAACGGAGTTCCCTCGATCGAGGGTTCATCGGACTTCCAGGCCCGACGAAACATGGAAACCATGTTCGAGACGACCTGCTTGGTTCGACCTTGGGCGACCATCCAGGCAATCCCCACCAGGACACCGAACAGGGACGAAAGGAGCATGCCCCATAGGACGGCGGGGAAACCCAGCAGGCTCCCTACCGACCCCATAAGAAAGACGTCGCCGCTCTCCATGGTCTTGATGAGCCACAGGATACCGAAAATTCCGAAACCCATACCGGCGCCCAGCGCGGCCGACCAAAGACCGGATACGCCATGCAGGGTCACCGCGAGAATCAGCCCAGCGGCCAATCCAGACAGGGTCACATAGTCACTGATGAGCCCGGTGCGCACGTCGGTCCATGCGGACAGGACGCAGACCACGACAAGGACCAGATGAGGGAGGGGATCAGGTTGAACCAGGACCACGGTGGCTGCTATGGCGCATTCATGCTGGCGAAGTTCTTAAGACTCTTGCCCTTGATCATCTGCACCTGGGACTTTTGCGTCTGAGGTGTAACATCGGTCTTGCCGGTGGTTGCATCAGACGCCGCGCCGAACAGTGCTCGGATGTTGTTGCCGAACAAGGTGATGATGGCGATTGCTGCGATAGCGATCAGGGCAACGATGATGATGTACTCGGTCATGCCTTGCCCTTTACGCTTTACTGGAAACAGGGAGCCTTTGCGTCGCATCATACTTCTCCTTGCAGTCGAAATGGGTTTCGAGTGCTCAACTCATAAATTATTTCTACCACAGAATTTGTAAGACGAACATAGGGCATTCGACCGATAGTGGGGGGGCTCTTTTGGGGAGAGGGGGACTTTTTTCGCGCCGATGCAACGTCTTGTCCCTCTCCGCCGAACCCGTCGTAAGGCCGTACCGGTTGGACGCGCCGGGCTATCGGATGACGTGACCAATGCGTGACCAACGCACATGACTGAGACCGGTCCCCGGTCCCCACGAAGACCAGACCACGAGCGCTCGCCCTTTGATATAGTCGAGTGGGACGAAGCCCACTTCGAGGGGATAGCGGCTATCACCGCTGTTCGTACGATTGTCCCCCATAACGAAGTAATGGTCCTTGGGGATTCGATAGGGATCGTAAAACTGGAGCGGCTCGATCCGCATGGAGCCGATAGGGAGCACCGCTTCCCGGTAGAGGTCCACCGGCGGATAGTCTTTGTCTTCACGATCGCGGTCTTCGATGATCGTGTAGCTTCTGCCATCGAGCGTTTCCTCCCACAAATCGCAGTCGCTGCGACGGATCCACTGGCCGGCCTCGAAGTCTTCATACTGACAGGGCCTGTCCAGCTTCCTTCTGGGAACCGCCTTCCAGGGCCCCTTGCCTCGGCGGCGCAGGTACACGATACCGTCGACCACCTTCACGTCGTCGCCACCACGGGCGATGACCCGCTTGATGAAGTCGTGATCCACGTTCTTGTTGTTGATGAAGACAATGATCTGTCCTCGCTGTGGCCGACGCCAATGAAAAAATTTCTTGGGCGGATACTTGGTGAACGGAACGCGGAGACCATAGCTGAACTTGTTAACGAAAATGTGGTCGCCGACCTGGAGAGTCGGCAGCATGGAACCAGACGGGATCTCGAAAGCTTCCACCACGAATGCTCGCAGCATCAAGGCAATGCCGAGCGCCAGCCCAAGTGATTCCGCATACTCGCGGACCGTGGATTTCCGGGCAAACCGCAGATGCCTCTCCATAGCGCGATCTAAGTTTTCGAGAGCAGGTTGGGCCCTGCTCAATCGATGAGCCTCGATGGCCTTGTGGACATCCCCGGTAGCGGTCAGCATTTCCTTTTGCACGTCGGGAGCAATGCTATGTCGACTTCTGACCCATGCCCGAAACAGGAGGTACAATCCCAGAGTAAAGCCGATCTTTGCGACCTTCTTGACCTTGAACCAGATGCCCGGTGCCAAGGCGCCTTTCAGGGCGTCCTGGCTCCCGTACAGGTCCAGGATCCGCTGCACCTCGCCCGTCAGGTACCTGGCCTCGCGGCGGATGCGTCGCCAACGTTTCCATGTCTTGTATCGTTTCACGACAGATGTCATGATCACTCCGTCAATTTTCTAGAATAAGTATGGATGAACGCGCCCCGCGCCCGCATGTGTTCGATGAAGCAGTCCTTGATCCTTGGACAGCTTCGATTCTCACACTCGTCCAAGGCTCGATAGACGCGGATGTCTTCGTTGCGACACAGGGCCATGCAGCCGCGTTCCGGACCATCACACTGGCCCACGTCCACACAGAGTCCGAGGCATTGCTTCTGTTTCTCGGGATCCGCCGCGTTCTTCACCAAACGGTCCACTTCGGTCAGACAGTTGAGGAGTCGACCGCACTGCTTCAGACCATAGCATCGTCGCTGGGCCGCCGCTTCGAAAGGATGTGCTTTCATCCATTCGAAACAGGTCTCCGTGCAGCGCTCCAACGCCGTCTTGAACAGTTTCGCCCGATCCGCATCCTGCGGGATGCCCATGCGACAATTCGTCTTGCGGCGACAGGACGCCATGCAAAACTCGGCTGGCTTCGCAAGGGGCGCCGGCACGGCCCCTCCCGTGGCGCGAGTGGTCTGCTTGGCCTGCTTGTCTGCCCCAGAGGAGCATCCCGAGGCCGAGGAACAGGCGGTCGCCGACAGAAAAACCCACCCCATGGCCAGGAGTGCCAAAAAGACCGCGTGAGGAACATATCGATTCTGATGGGTCATGGGCTGATCTTATGTGCGAAATCGATCCATCCTTCAAGTACGAATCCTGTTGGCCGATGGCGAGGCCGCGGCCGATTATCTGTGCATGAGACATCCCAAAGCCATCCTCTTGGGAAACGGCTCACACAGCAGGACGTCTCGGCTCCATCCAGTGGTTCGACATGCTAGCACGCTGGGGCCTGTTTTCTACCTGTTTCGCCCAAAACCGTGCAACGCAACCGGTCGTTCCGCGACAAACCAACTGCTCGTCTCGTGACAACGCCCCGAAATGGCGCCCCGTTCCTCCACTGGTGCTTCGCACCCGTCCATGATATCATTTGGAGTCTATGGGCGTCAGGCCACGGGAACGCATCGACCCGTCGTCCTAGAAACGGTCCGTTTGACCCTTGCTTTGCAGAACGCTTGTGCGTATATACCTGCAACCGAAAGGAATCGAAGGGGCTCACGAATACGGAAAAAAACGCGAGCATCAGATACGCCCACACGAATGTTCTCTGGGCCATCGATCCGGCCCCAGGCTTCGAAGCGCCCCCTCAAACAAGGGAGCGCAGGAGGAAGAAATCATGAAACGCCAAGCTATCGGCATCGGCATCACTGCAACGCTGCTGGCCTCTGTGGCCTTGCCCAGCAAAGCCCATGCGCAATACTGCAGTCCGCCCAGAATCCTCATTATCCTGGACAAATCCTCCAGCATGACGGACGTGTCGGCCGACGGGGTCACGTCTAAATGGGACGTGGCGGTAAACGCCATCCACCAGGTCACCACGGCCTACGACAACGACATCGACTTCGGACTCATGGTCTTCCCAGACCCGAACCAATGTTCACCAGGCCAGGTCCTCGTGGACATTGCCCCCCACAACGCAGCAGCCATCGCAGCGGCCCTGGGCGATCCACCTCCCACAGGAGGCAACTACACGCCGATGGCGCAGAGCCTCAACGAGGCGGGCACGTATCAGCCCCTGCTCGAATCCGGCCAGGGCGACTACGTCCTGCTCATCACGGATGGATGGCAGTGGTGCTTCCCGTATGACAGCGCCACGCGTTTTTTGCCTGTAGACGCAGTCTCTGACCTGAAGTCGTCGGGCATCACCACGTACGTGGTCGGTTTCGGCGCCAGCGTGGACACCCTGACCCTGAACCGAATGGCCGTGGCGTCCGACACGGCGTTCCCCGGCTGCCACGAATCCAGCAGCGACCCATCCGATCCGAACAATTGCTACCACCAGGCAGACAATGCGTCAGAACTCAATTCCGCACTCGACCAGGTGGTCGTCCACGTGACCCAAGAAATCTGCGACGGCCTGGACAATGACTGCAACGGCCTGACCGACGACAACCTGACGGAGCAATGCCAGTCCATCTGCGGCACAGGCACTGAGACCTGTTCGAATGGTCAGTGGGTCGGCTGTGATGCGCCCCAGCCCACGACCGAAATCTGTGACGGCCTGGACAACGACTGCAACGGGGTCACCGACGAGGGCTGTGACTGCATCAACGGACAGACCCGTGCCTGCGGCCAGGACGATGGCGCCTGTCAGCGGGGCACCCAGACCTGTGTCAGCGGTCAATGGAGCGAATGCCAGGGCAATATCGCTCCCCAAACCGAAACCTGCAACAACCTCGACGATGACTGCGACAGCCAGACCGACGAGGATCTCCACCGTTCATGCCAGACGGCCTGTGGAACCGGCGACGAAATCTGCATCGGCGGGCAATGGGGCGGCTGCACGGCTCCCCAGCCCACGACCGAAATCTGCGACAACATCGACAACGACTGCGATGGCCGCACGGACGAAAATCTGTCCCGTCCCTGTCAAACCACCTGCGGATCGGGTCAGGAATACTGTGTAACCGGCCAATGGCAGGGCTGCACCGCACCGGTTCCCAAAGACGAAATCTGCGACAACATCGACAACAACTGTGACGGTGTCATCGATGAGGGCTGCGCCTGCATCGACGGGTCCAGCCGGCCCTGCGGCCAGCACCTGGGCGCATGCGAACCCGGCAACCAGTCCTGCCGCGACGGAATCTGGAGTGGTTGCGCTGGGGCGAAGGGCCCGCAGGAAGAAGCCTGCGACAACATCGACAACGACTGCGACGGCGACACGGACGAAAACCTGGTCCGGGAATGCCAGACCGCCTGCGGTGTGGGGCATGAAATCTGCGTGAACGGTCTGTGGCACGGCTGCACGGCTCCGAGGCCGAGCGGCGAGGTCTGCGACGGCCTGGACAACGACTGCGACGGCAAGGTGGACGAAGGCGACGGCCTGTGCGGGGTCAACGCCCGCTGCGTCAACGGAACCTGCGAAGAGATTCCAGACGCCGGTCCGACCGATTCCTCCGGCCCGGGAGCCGCGGCCAACGAACCGGACGCCTGCGGCTGCAAGACCGTGGCAACCCATCGCCCCCTGCCTTGGTACCTCATCTTCATCGTGGGCCTGGTCCTGCCCTTCTGGCGCCGGCGACGCAGACAATAGCCCATTGAGACGGTGCCCGACGCCACCTCTATCTATCCGGAATCTCACCCTCTCGAACGACTCAGCAACACATCCATTGCGGCCCGAGGAGCCGCCGCTCCATTGCCCAGCCTGAATGACTCAGAACGTCCATTCCGGCTTGAGGGGCCGCGCCAGCAGAGTCTCCATGGCCGCCCCAATGGACTTGCCCTGATGGAGCACTTCATAGACCTCGCGGGCGATGGGCATATCCACGTGATGACGCTGGGCCAGTTCCACGACCGACACGGACGTAGCTGCACCTTCGGCCACCATGCGCATCTCGGCCTTGATCTCGGGCCAAGTCAGGCCCCGCGCCAGCTTCTCGCCCACCATCCGATTCCGGCTCAGACCGCCAGTGCAGGTCAGGATCAGGTCTCCCACTCCCGACAGCCCCATCATGGTCTGGGGCTGTCCACCCATGGCCACGGCCAGCCGAGCAATCTCGGCCAGACCACGAGTGATCAAACCCGCCTTGGTGTTTGAACCGAGTTCCAAACCATCGGCCGCGCCCGCCGCAATGGCGACCACGTTCTTGAGGGAACCGCCCAGCTCCACCCCGATCATGTCCTGGCTCGTGTAGACCCGAAAATGCTTGGCCGACATGGCGGTCTGAACCCGCCCAACCACATCGTCATCCACTCCGGCCACGGTCACGTTCGTGGGTCGATTGCGGGCGACCTCCAGGGCGAACGAGGGACCGGACAGCACGCAGATCCCTCGATGATGCTTCCCGGGTAGTTCCTCGGTGAGCACCTGATGCATGGTGCAGAGCGACTGCTGCTCGATGCCCTTGGAACAGATCACGATGGGCACGTCCCTGGGCAGTACGTCCCGCACCTCGATCATGCGACCTCGAACGAACTGCGCAGGCACTACCACCAAGACGAGTTCCGCGGTGGCCGCAGCCTCCGCCATCGAGGAAGTCGCGCGAATTCGGTCGGGCAACTCGACCTCGTTCAGGAACAGCGGGTTTCTGTGCTCCTGATTGATGCCCTGAACCACGTCCTCCTCCATGGCCCACATGGTCACCTGGTGCCCGTTCCTGGCGAGTAAGGTCGCCAAGGCGGTGCCCCAACTTCCCGCACCCAACACAGCCGTACGCAACGCTTCCATCATTCTGCCTCCTTGCCGCCGTCTGCCCATCATACAGACCGAAGGACCTGTTCACGCACCAACTTCCAAATCACGACGCCGTGGACCTCACACCAGACCATCCCTCCGACGCAGATCCTTGAACAGACGCCTGGCCTCCATGAAGAACTCGTGATGGGATTCCGACTTGAGATCCGGAAAGGTCCAGTCCTGACAATTGAACCGTCCGTCCGAATAGATCAGGACCGGATCCGCCCAGACTCCTCGACTCAGATAAATCTTGTGCATCCCGGTCTTCCAACTCGCCAGGACCACCTTGAGCAGGTCCACGTAGCCCGGATCCAGATTGACCACCCGATGGTCGTCCTGCGCAAACTCGGCCTCGATCCGCGACACCTCGTATTTGAGATCCACCAGGTCCTGTTCGGGCATCAGGGAACCGAAGGCCAGGTACTGACGCATGAGGCCGGGCCCCATCTCTCGTTCGTAGTAATCGGTCCAATCGAAGGGCAGACGTGGACCGCTCAGCGCCACTTGGCCAAGGCGGCCTTCCAATCGTGCAATCGCGCCCTGCTCAGCCGACTCCTGGCCAGACAGCACGCCCACGACAACAAGGGCCATGGGATCGCTTCGATCCTGTGGCGGATAAACCGGACTCACATCACACCTCCAACTCCACCGGAACGACTCGCCAGAACCACTTCCAAAGCGGTGCGGGTCAGTTCGGGATCCAGGCCGAACTCCTCACGCAGGATTTCGGCTCGATTCAATCGAATGTTTTGGTTCTCCTTGCGGCCATCGACCATCCGACGCAGCTTGTGACCGTTGACGTACAGATAGCCCCCGTCGCACACGCGACTGAGATGCAGATCGTGCATCATGGTCCAATCGAAGGACTCGATCCACAGCCGTACGAATCGATCCGCGTCCAACGGATCATCGATGAACGCATAGCGCCATAGCCCATTGGTGGACAGGTCATAGGTCCTCCCATCGGGCCGCCCGGTGATCTCCACCACAGCAGCCTTGGTGCGGACCCGAGTCGTCGCACCTGGACGCAACAGAACCGGCATGTGGATGAGATACCCGGGATCGATGAGAAAATGCCGACCATCTACCGGGATCACCAAGGCCGTATGCAGTGCACGCTCCGTCCGCATCCTGGCCAGGACCGGATATCCGTCAAGACCCAAGCGATCGAGGGTCAACCCGAACAGACAACTCAGGGAAAAACACGTCCCGCCAGCGCCGTACGTCACGTGATCCGCAACCACGTCCCCGGGTAGACGCAGTCGGTCGCGACCCACTGATTCCCGATGCTTCCTCAGGAGCTTCGTCAAATTCTCGTAGGGCAGATGCACGAAGATCTCGGCCACCTGATGGAGTCTGTCGTCTCGAGGCGCCCCGCACTGAACGCGGTACCGATCCAGCAGGTCCACGACAGCATCCTGATGGCGCCCACCAGGGGCGATCTCGTTCCAATCCAACATTCTATCCACACAGGGGCTGCGCCCGCGGCATGGCGGCCAGCCATGGTTCGTGGTCTCGTGCTTTCCAACCGGCGGCCCGACCAGGATCGCCCGTCGTGGCTCTTGTACCACCGAGCCACCCAGGTGCCAACCACCAGGATCGTCGAGCCCGAAGCTCGTTCGCTAAACGCCCCAAGGCATTGGTCAAGCAACAAGCACCAGTCATCTGTCGATAACCGATCGAAATCACGAGTCCGTGTGGACAATGAAACATCTTTGCACAAGGAGAACCGACCATGAACATCAAACCAACAGGCAACCACCCACGATCGATCATCGGTCTCGTCGCCGGCCCCATGCCCGCCTGGGCAGCCCTGCTCCTACTGGCTGGGCTCGGTTCGGCCTGCACCACGGACAATCCATCGTACGCCTGCGACACGAACCAGGACTGCAGCGCCACGGAACAATGCGACCCCAATAGTCATGTCTGCGTTTCCACCGAACCCCAGGATGGAAGCCAGCAAAACAAAAACGACCAGGACGCCGGCATCAACCAGAACGACGGTCAGGCCCAGCAAGACGACGGCCAGGTCACACAGAACGACGGCGAGGTCGCACAGAACGACGGCGAGGTCCGAGAATGTCAAAGCAATGACGAATGCACCGATCCCACGAAGCCCATCTGCGATCCTGAAGGAACCTGCCGGGGTTGCGCATCGAATGAGGAATGCGCAGACCGGGACCCAACCACCCCACTGTGCTATGACAACAGCCGTTGCGTGGGGACCTGTGGAAACGACGCGATCGACCCGGGTGAAGCCTGTGACGGCACGAACCTGGCCGGCAAAACCTGCCAGTCGGAAACAGGCCTGAGCCAGGGCATTCTGACTTGCAAGGACGACTGCACCCTGGACACGAGCAACTGCTACCAGTGCGGCAACAGCACCGCCGAAGGCCCCGAGGCCTGTGACGGCACGAATCTGGCCGGCAAAACCTGCCAGTCGGAAACAGGCCTGAGCCAGGGCACTCTGACCTGCAAGGACGACTGCACCTTCGACACGAGCAACTGCTACCAGTGCGGCAACAACACCGCCGAAGGCCCCGAGGCCTGTGACGGATCCGATCTGGCCGGCAAGACCTGCCAGTCAGAAATAGGCCTGAGCCAAGGAACCCTGACATGCAAAAACGACTGCACCTTCGACACGAGCGACTGCACGAACTGTGGAGACGGCGTCTGCGAACGAGTCGAGGGTGAAACCTCCGAAAACTGCCAAAACGACTGCGGGTGGGTCCAGGTCTCGGCCCACGGAGACAGAACCTGCGGCCTCAAGGAAGACGGAACCGTGTGGTGCTGGGGCAGGGCCCTCGTCAGCATGACGCCCCCCAACTCAGAGCCCACCCGACCCAACGGGCTCATCGATGTTGTTGATGTATCGGTCGGCCAGGACTTCGCATGCGCGGTCAAATCCGACCACAGCCTCTGGTGCTGGGGGCTGAGCACCCACGGAGAACTGGGCCAAAACGACACGATCGCCCACGATAATCCCGTCCAAGTCCCGATGCTGCCCGCCATCGTGGAAGTGGGCGCTGGTGATAATCACGTCTGCGCCCGAGCGGAAAACGGCACCTTCTACTGCTGGGGCGCAAATGACCATGGCCAGTTGGGCGATGGAACCACAACGGAAAGACACAGCCCCACGTCTATTACCCTTCCCTACACCCCGACCCAAATCGGTCAGATGGGCAAAGACACGTCATGCATCCTGGGCAAGGATACCTCGTTGATGCATGGCGGTCACATCATGCTCTGGGGCGCCAACGACCAACACCAGGCGGGCGAATCCAACCAGAACAACGTGCTGGCAGCAGTCGGATTCGGATTACCTGGCATGGATGCAGTCACCGGCCCCAAATCGGTAGCCACTGGGTTTGTCCAGTCCTGCGCCGTAAAATCGGCTGGCAGTCTCTGGTGCTGGGGACGCGGCACTGGCACGGCATCCCAAGTCTCAGGCCTTTCCAATGTCCTCGATGTGTCCGTGTCGATCACGGACAACGTCTGCGTCACGACGAGCCCAGGAACGGTCTACTGCTGGGGCTACAACCAATACGGCGAACTCGGAAACGGCACGACCAACGGCGTCTGGACGTCTACTCCGGTTCAGGTGCACGCCATCGACAATGGGAGCGACATCACCCAGGGCGAACGGCATGTCTGCACCCTGACCACGGAAGGCCAGATCTGGTGCTGGGGAAGAAACCATGTCGGCCAGCTCGGAAACGGGACGATAAACAGCCGACAAACCATCCCGGTCCAGGTGGTGGATCCGTACGAGTAGGAAACGACGAACAGCGCCCTGCTGCATGGGCCCGCGCGCCCCTTGTAACGACCAACTGCTCACCTATCCCTTGCCCGATGTGATGACTCAACCTCCCACTGAAACGATATCGCAAACAATCACCCAGATGCAAATCAGCCTACGGAGCGAATCGGGCAGCCCCTTCTGACGCATCGATCCGATGGCAGAGCGATCTGTCCATGCTCCCCAAGACTGACTATACTATCGGCGTCGTGATGGGCCTTGCACGACGAAAGCTTCCTTGCGCCCGGAGAAACCATGGTCGATCCAAACAGCCAACTGCGCTACCGATCCCTGACCGCCCACCTAAAAGCCAGGTACGGAACCAAGGTGGCCCGGATCACCCTGCGGGGCGGTTTCACCTGCCCGAATCGCGACGGTACGCGAGGTCGAGGTGGCTGCACCTTCTGCAGCGGTTCCGCCATGGGGGCGAGCCACGTCAGGACAAACGACATTGCCGAACAGCTCGCCGTCGGCATGCGCCGCGTGAGCCGGCGCTATCGCGCGGATCGATTCGTCGCCTACTTCAACGACTACTCGGCCACCTACGCCCCCACCGATCGACTCGCAAAACTGTATGGTGCAGCGCTGAAACCCGACGACGTGGTGGGGCTCGCCATCGGCACCAGGCCGGACTGTCTCCCCCCAGACGTGCTGGACCTCCTGTCCGAATTCAACGAAAAGACCGACCTCTGGGTCGAACTGGGCCTGCAGACCGCCCACCAAGACCGGCTCGACGCCATCAATCGCTGCCATACAGTGGAAGAGTTCGCCCAGGCGGTCCTCGCCTTGGCCAAACGGGACATCGCGGTCTGTGCCCACGTCATCCTGGGGCTTCCAGGTGAAACATGCCAACGGGACATGGAAACCGCCGAATTCCTGTCCCGTCTTCCCATTGCCGGCATCAAGATTCATAACTTCCACGTGCTGCGTGGCTCCAAGATGGAGCAGGCCTGGAATCGCGGCGAGATGGAGCAGCCTCCCAGCCTCGACGAGCACGTGCGGCGCACCAGGCTCTTCCTCGAACGGATCCCGGCCCAAGTCGTGATTCTACGCGTTGCCGGCGATGCACCGAAACACGCCCTCATCGCTCCGAACTGGTGTCTGGACAAGCAGGCCTTCCTCCGCGCCCTGACCCGGCACATGGCCGAACAGGATTCCTCGCAGGGCAAATTCCTTGGCGCCCGTCGCGCCGATCTCGTCAAACGCCTGGATGGATTCCGCCCGAGCGACCACGAGACTCACCAAGACAACGACTGAGGGCCGTTCGCTGAACGCCATGTCCTAGTCCACGCAACAACCACCGAACCACCTATCGATACCCAAACGAAACCAGGAGCCCGTATGGACAACGAAACATCTCTTGTAGCCCAGCAGCCCACTCATTCATTGTCCGTCATCCGACCACCGCTTGACAGGCAACCGACCCCATTGTACAGGCCTAGAATCGAACCGATGGCGGAACGGCAACGAGATCGAGGTGGATCATGCCCAGACAACTCCAGAGCAACGTTGAGATCACGATCATCCAAGGCGACATTGTGACCACCGAGGCCAGGGCCATCGTGGTCCCCACGACCACGACCGGCGCGCTGACGAGCAACCTGGGACGCACCATCAAAGAAATGGGGGGGGAGAAAATCGAAGAAGAGACCATGGACGCGGCACCCATCGCGGTGGGAGCGGCAGTGGTCACGGCAGGAGGGCCGACCGGTGCCAACGCCCTGATCCACGTTCCCCTGACCATCACCCCAGCAGACCGCATCGGAATCGAAGGGATCCGGAGGGCGACCCGGGCGGCACTCCTGGCGAGCAACATCAAAAATTTTCGCTCTGTGGTGATGCCCCCCATGTGCAGCACCGCTGAAACGGGAATCCCCCCTCTCGAAATCGCTCGGGCCATGGTGGACGAATTCCGCGCCCACAAGAATTCACTCCCCGAAGAGGTGATCGTCGTGGTCCCAGGGCCTACCATGGCAGACGCCTTCGACAAGATCCTGTCCAATTCCAAGTAGCGCTCGCAGAAATCGACATCATGGGGCAACGACACCGGAGTCGACGGGCTCACCCTGATGGCGACGGGGCGGATCGGGCTATGGCCGGGCTTGGCCAGTGATCCTGACCAACAGGGCATCCAGGCGGCCCGCATCCACCGGACCCACAATGGTCTCCACCAGACGCCCACCACGATCGTAGACGAGGAGCCTGGGCACCAAGGGTCCCTGGGCCCACTTCGAAGCGAACGATGCATCGGGGGTGACGGTGCAGATCCTGCCGACACATGGGACCGACGAGGGGACGGCCCGGCCCCGTCCTGTTCCACCGACCGATGAGCGGGACGACACACTGCCCGATCGACCGAGACGGATCATGGCTGCGGCCACGCTGCCATGGGCGGCAAGCCAGGGCCCCAGGACCGCCCGCAGACGAGCAGCAGAACTCGCCACCACGAACAGGAGGGTCAGATCCCGGCCTTTGGGTATCGAAGAAGCCAAGGGGCCCAACGTGGACGCCAGGGCTTTGGCCGACAGACTCGCCGGGCCGAGACTGCCCACAGGAACCCGGCGCAGACGAGTGGATCCGACCCTGGCCACACGAGGAGATGGGCGTAACGTCATGACTCCAGAGGACACACCCTGCCGGCTGCGGCCAACGACAGAATGCCGGACACCTGTTGCAGGACGCGACGGCCGGGCCTTGGCCTGTGCGCGATCGATGACGTGCATACGACCCGCTGAAAGGCGCAAGGGACCAATGGTCGAGCCATCCGAGAACAGAACGGAAACCCGGGCGGCTTCTGAACCTCCAATACCCACCACGAGCGGATTCTGGTCCTCGCCATCCGTCACGCGATACCATCGCGGGCGACCGCCGTCGGGCTGCACCGTGACCACGGCATGCAGGCCGAAGCGATGGCGGCGATTCCGGTCCAGCAAGTGGAGCCGCAGGAAACTCCCATGCACGACGAGATTCCGATACACCTTCAGTCCGGCGGGCGTGATCAGCACCAAGTCCGGCGCGCCGTCTCCGTCCAGGTCTCCGCGATCCATGGCCAGAACCTGGAGGGAAGGAAGCCCCAGGACGAAGCCCAAATCATCCGGGCCGACCGCCTCGTCTCTGCTAGACTCAGGGCCGCTGGCCTCACGTCTGGGCCATCTCAGAACCGAAAGGGTGTATGCGGGCCCCTGGTCTGCGAAGCCGGACTTGGAGGCGCCCCGCACGGAATGCAGTGACCGACAGACCACCAACTCGTCCTGGCCGTCCGCATCCAGATCCACGGCCATGGCGGCCTTCGGTCCGACCACGCGGCCAAGAGGGACGAGGCCGATCCGCCCCGTCCGTCCAGCGAACAGATGGGACAGGACGCGACGCACCCATCCTGTATCGCGGGAAAACGACCCAACGGCCCTGCTACGTCGTGCGTACTGGTGGTGCGACCCATACGAACTGAAAAGAAACGGACCGGACAGATGCACGGCAAACCCAGCCTTGCCCCTGAATCGGTCGAAACGCCATTCGGACAACCGCTGTGCCGGCAAGAAAACTCGACCCGGTGCAACGCCCGCAACGAAATGGCCACTGACGGTCCCTGTCCAACGTCCGGGAAAAAACGAGAACCGATCGCCTAAGCGGTTTTTGACCAGTGACGGCCTGTGCCGAACGAGATGATTCTGGGAGAGACGATGCGAACCCAGCAGCACCTGGCCCGTACCAGCCAGGACCAGATCCATGCGGCCGTCTCGGTTCACGTCTTCAGCGTGGAGGTCGGTGACCGCAGCGGACGCCAGTCCAGTCCATGCGCGAACGAACCGGCCGGACCGATTACGCCAGATTTCGATGCGGTGTCCCCGGGCCAATGCAAGATCGGTATTTCCGTCTCCGTCCAGGTCGACCACGCGAACCGAGACAGAGACACGACCAGAGAAATGGCCCTGTCCGGTGGATCCTGGCAGAACCGTCCGGCCGGCTCGCTTGAGTCCCAATCGATCCGTCACGTCCACCAGACCTCGTCTCAAACCCACGAAGGTGCGCGCCTGCACCGGCTCCATCCCGATCACGAGCCACGGCCCCGTCCAGGCGCGTCTCCCCAGTTCGAGCCGAATCCAACCCCTATCCGAACGCCGATGGCCGGACCGGAGGACCCCGTCCACCTCCATCCACATGAGCGCCCGAGCCCGGCGTTGCCCAAACCTGTCGAACCAGATCGTTCGTAGGACCGCCCGGTCCACCCGAGCAAAGCTGGACAGTGCTCCTGTGAGATCCCAGCCCAAGCTGCCTGTCTTGGCCCGCATGGCCCAACGGGCCCGAAGCAGGCTTCCCTCCAGGACGCCGTCGGGCTCGAATCGAAATCCAGGGCAGTGCCTCAAACAGGAATCCCAGAAAAGCGATTCGAGCGCCTGGGGATCGCGGCGCGCCAGGGCGGACTCCCAGTCCCGGGCCAATCCACCAGGCCCCCAATGCCTTGCAGCCGGTCTGGGTGCTCCCACGCAGGAACCGAAAACGAGGCTCCACCATGCGACGAGGGCCACCAGAGATACGAACCAAAATCGCTTCATGGTCAGACGCCCAACACGTCCACAGCCAGACGTTCCGAGGGCAGTCTGATTCCGAGTGTTCGATGCAACCATGACAGCGATACTGCCCCACAGATGCAGGCGGCGCAACCGAATCGACGGAGGCCCCGCGCGCGGCGGTTCCTGCCCAAACAACACGCAATGACGTCATCTCGATCCTTGCGCCGAATGACTATTCGTCGATCACCGTGGGCGCCTGTGCCTGGTGATTTTGCCTGTACAATCATACCCCACAAGGCTATTCTTTTCAGCCGACTGGTACGACGATGCAAAGCGGCAATCCCGGTGAATCAGCTCATCGACGGCCAGAAGAACCTGTGACGCCACGCGTCTCAACCCAATGGAGGTTTCCCTGTGAGTCGAAATCTGACCCCCATTTGGATGGCCTGTGTCCTGTTGTCTGGAGCGGTCTGGTCCAGTTGCAAGGACTCCGACTGCCAGAAACTGGAGAATATCACCTGGACCTGCGCGAGTCGGTACTGTGCAGCAGGGGGTGCGGGCACGGCCCAATGTCAGTGCTGGGCCCATGATGCGGTTCTGGGCGGCTGGACCACCGCGTCCTGCCAGGACGGTCTCGACAACGACGGTGACGGATTCACCGACTGCGACGACCCGGATTGCTGGCACTCGGAAGCCTGCCAATGCAACGACGGGGAAGACAATGACGATGACGGCCTGACCGACTGCGACGACCCGGACTGCACCATGTCCGGCTTCTGCTGCCAAAAGGCCGAACGCGCCGTCTCCTGCTGCTGCGACGGCATCGACAACGACGGCGACGGCCTGACCGATTGTGAACAGGATCCGGACTGTGCAGGGGTGTGCTGCGACGACGGCATCGACAACGATGGCGATGGCCGGACCGACTGCGACGACCCAGACTGTTCGACCGCTGCGGTCTGTTGCAGCGACGCTTCGTCCGAGGCCTGCGCCTGCGACGACAGCCAGGACAACGACGGCGACGGCCTGACCGATTGCCAGGATCCCGATTGCGCCAGCAACAAGACGTGCTGGGATCCTCGCAACGCCACCGCATCCGAGCGGATTCCCTACTGTGTCAACCAGGCCACATCGTTGGATGAGACCTGCGATTCAGATCGGGCGAGCGACCAACTCGTCACGTTCGATTGCCCCTTCTACGAAGGACTGATGGCCACGGGCCTGCTGGGATCGTTCCGAGTTACTGGTTTCGTTGAGCAAGTCTATGACGGGACCACCGACCAGATGCTGTCCGAAGACGCATTATCCGCTCCGATCATCCTCGGGCCGAATGCATCCCTCGAAGAGGTTCCCCTCAAGACCATCGACTTCTTTTCGGACGGCTGGTTCGATTCGAACATCTCACAGGGCACGTGGGAGGTTGCAATCGACGGCACGTGGGCGAACGGGGCCGTCTCCATCAGGTTCCTGAACGAATCCTGCCTCACTGCTGCGACATGCGATGAGAGCGATCCCACGAGCTGGCGAAAGACCTTCGAAGGGGACTTCATGGCCTACAAGCTCAACCTGGCTCCCAAAGCCGGCAGGGTGCTGCTGGGTTCATGGTCCAATGCAGACCGCAACGGCGACGGGGTCGACGACGCGATCTTGGACGCCGTGGTACTGAAGCACCAGGACGACGACTAAGAAGTCTGTTTAAAAAATGGGGGTACCAATTTGGCCCCCTCCTCAAAGCATCTGCACTGCACAAAGAACCAATCGTGCGGATTCGAGCCACCTCACATGATCCAAAATGACGTGCAGGCGACCTGAAAAAATCAAGCCGCCTGCACGATGCAACCGCCCGAGCCGTTGGGAAACGTCTTCTGATCCCCTCATGAACAGGTGGGCTCCACAGTAACCGCTTCCGGCTCCCCACGAGTGGGTCTGCGCTCCACGGCCAGTGGTGGATCCCGGGGACTTTCTCGTAGGGAACAAAAATGCAGAAACCCTCACGAACCCGGCAGAAGCACCACCTCTACTATGGGCACGACAGCGGCTTCGGTCAACCGGCAACCGTCGAGGAACTGCAGGCATTACAGCGACTCCGAGCAGTTACCTCTTGGGTATTGCTGCGCCAACTCCTTGACAACACGACGGATGACTTCCATCATGCAAAAAGTGGTTGAGCTTTGACGAAAGAAGACGATATACCCCAACATGAACGCAGTGGAAGCACAAAGCACCAATCATGATGCAACAGGTCTGGTGGCCCAGGTGCAGGTGCAGGGGCCAAACTGGTCGCAGGCTCCTTTCAAGGGCGGCTGCGTGGAGGCTGATCCGTTTGCCATGTGGATCGGTATCTGCTTCATCACCATTGTCACGGTGGTGTACTTTTTCTTTCGAAGAGACAAAAACCGAATCTGACAGGAGGCCCCCAACATGGTCAGGGGGAAGACAGCAGGCACATTGGCTTCATACCCACTTCCGCGCCTCATTCTGTTTGCGCGCAAGAAGGGATTCTGCGGCATACTCCGCCTCGACGTGGGTAGCGAAGCGGACATCCATTTCCTGGATGGCAAGCCAGTCTTCGTTACCCACCACAACGACGCGGACCTGCTGGGCCGTATCCTGATTCAGGCGCGAAAGACCACGGCGGAATCAGTCAGACAGGCCCTGGCGATCCAACAAGAACAGGGCGGGCTCTTGGGGCGGATCCTCGTCGGGCAACAGGCTCTGTCACAGAAGGATCTCGTCTCCTCCCTGCAGCTTCAGCAGCGACGGAAGCTCTTGAGGATGATCCAGTTCGACGATGGGTCGTTTCAATTCGTCCCGGCCCCCCCTCCATCCATGGATGCTGCGGAACTCAAGCAGATGGCCGCCGATCCCATGCGGCTCATCTGGGATGCCGTGACATCCCTGTACCCCGAAGCTCGCTTGCGCGCCGAATTGGCCCCGATCTGGAGCACGGCCATCCGTATCATGCCGACCGAGGACGGCCCTTTCGACCAAATGCCGCTCCACGACCAACACAAGGCCGCCCGTGCTTTGCTCGAACGGGGCTACTGGTTGCCCGAAGACCTCATCGATGCGGTGCGGGCAACGCCGGGCATGATCGCGGCAGCACTCCAGGTCGCATACTGGCACTGGGCCACGGGCAACCTGGATCTCCAAGCTGCAGATACGGTGCCCAGACTCAAGGCACGACGCACGAACCGGACCGCGAAAGAGACGCAGACCAGGATGCCACAGGCCAATGCGCCCGAAACGTCGAAGCCGCAGCGCGACCAGCAGCCAACGAAGAAATGGGATGCAGTCGGCGCGGAATCATCGGCGAATCAGGATTCCGTTACGCCCCGACGTATGGTGCCTCCGTCCCAGGAACAGGCAACGAAGACACATCAGCCGCAGGCAGCCCAGCAAGAGCCTCGCCGGGTGGTCCATCGTACCGCTCGGTACCTGGCTCAAAAGGAGACAGAGAATCCTGCGTCATCCATGAAACCACTCCCTCATGATGCCAATGACCAGATCCGTCAACTGTACAATGACCTGCGCACGAGACTCACGAAAGTATCCGATCAGAACCTGTTCGAGATCCTCGGGGTTCCACTGGCCGCCACGAAGCAACAGATCAAAGACGTGTACCTGTCTTTGGCGAAGAAGTACCATCCGGATCGAATCGCCACCCTCGAAGTCGAAGTGCTCAACGAACCAGCGAGCCTCCTCTTCCAGCGGATCTCCGAGGCCTTCACCACCCTCATCGACGACCATCAACGCTCGGACTACCGACGCATCATCGAAGACGGCACCCTCGCAGGTGGCCGGCAGGCGGCTCAGGCCATCATGGAAGCGGAGATCAACTTCCAAAAAGGCGAGGTCTTTTTCAAAAAGGGTCGGTGGGACGATGCGGAACAGATGTTCCAAGACGCAGTGGACGGAAATCCGGAAGAAGGCGAACACTTGGCCATGCTCGTCTGGACGCGTTACTGCCGGGCCAGACAGACCAGCCGACAGGCCGATATCCGAGAAAAGGTGCAGGATCAACTCGAAGAGGCACTGAGACTCTCACCGAAATGCGCCAGAGCCCACTATTTCCTCGGTAAGATCCTCGCCGAAAAGGCACAGACGAACGAGGCGCTCAACCACCTGGAAACCGCGATCAAGCTGGATCACAACCTCGTCGATGCGGCGCGTGAGATCAACATCATCAAACTGCGACGCAACCGCACCACAAAAACCGCCAAAACGAGCTTCTGGAACAAGCTCCGCGGCAGTAAATAGAATCTCATCCAAGGAAAGAATGAGGCGTACCCATCACAATAAAACAGGGGATGATCCGGGCTCCCTCACGACCTGTCGACAAATATCCAATGCGTCGGGCCGGGTGACCAGGACGTCGCGCAGACAAATCGGCCCAACCTCTCCGGATTCAGTATCCAGGCTTCCAGGGCTGCGAAACGGATGGCTTGTCTTCGTTGTCGTTGGAGTCTGCCTTGTTCTCGCTCTGCCCAGAAAGGCCGGCAGTCGGTGCGCTGTGCTCCTGGGAAAGCGGCTCCGTCGCCGTCTCATGGGTCATCGGCTCTGCTGCGCCGTGATCCATCGGAGCCCCAGACGAAGCAATCGGGGGCGGCACATCGGTCTTTGTCCCTGCAGGAGCTTCGACTTCGGCCGGAGCGGCTGACGCCTGCTCCTGAGCCGGCTTGATCGCCGCAATCAACTTATCGAGATCCGTGCTGTACCAACGGTCCAGCACCTCCATGATGGCGCGACCCTGCTTCTCTGAAGAAATATTGAAACTCGACTGTTTGCGGTAGACCCCGTTGTTCTTCCGGTACCGAACGATGCTGACCTTGGCCGGCTTGTAAGTTCCGGCTCGTCGATCGAGATCCTGGTACAGGTACATGATGGTCGCCCAAGCGCCCTTGGACAACACCGCACGATCCACCTCGCGACGAACGAGTACGTTCTCTTCGTTGCGATAGTCAAACGTCAACTCCTCGATCCGTTCCGCCATGTCTCTTTCTCCTGTGCCTTTCGGCCACCCTGGTCGCTCCGCCATCAAAACCATGGAACGACGCACACCCCACGATGCAGTGTCTGCTTCCACACCAGCCTCCAACCACCAACTGCATCCCTTTTTCTTGCGAAGGGTACCGTTGCCAAGGTCAAAGTCAAGAAAATACCCTGGATTGCTTACCAAACCGTGTTCAGGCGATCCCTGTAAACCATGGGAGATCCTGCACACCAGAAAACAACGATCGCGCCCAGACGAAGAAACGCTCCCGGCCACCGATGGACCACCAGGAGCCGTCTGTGACCACGACTCGCCGATCAGGGCACGACGAGGACGCGCCAGTCGGACGAACAGGCCACAGGACCAGCGAGACTTCGGACGCAGGCCGCTCCGCCGCGATACCGACCCGGAAACCGGGCGACCGCATCGTAGGTGACGTGATATCGAACCTGCTCCGAACAGATGTCGAACCCATGACGGCTCCGCGTCACAGATCCCTGCCCGCTCAGGATGCGCACCAGACTGAGCCCGCCAGGAAGAATCTCGCGTAGACAGGTACTCGTACCAGCCTGGACTCGATCCGACAGGTCCACATCGAGACGCAGCCGCACGGTCTCGCCCAACCGAAGTCGGCGGATCCGATCCCCACCCGCCGACACAGGCGCATACGCCAATGGGGACAGGACGACGCGGTGCACCGCAGACTCCACCGCCCCGATCCCATGAGCCATCTGAGGGACCATGTGCCAAAACAACGCACAGTGCAGGAGACAGTCACCGCGATGCCGAATCGACACCGGCGCCACGTCGAGTTCGGATCCTGTCAGGATCATGGCGTCGTCCGAACAACCCACCACCCTCCGATAGACCACACCACGGCTCGAAGCCTCGATCACGTCCTGACGGCCCTTCGCAGCACGCCGCTGCCAATGGCCCCACAGACTCCGAATCGACAGGGCCCGATCGAGCGCATCTCCATCGCCCCGATCCATGGCCCGAAACAAGGCCTCGGCGAGACGCTCTGCAAGAGCATGCCCAGGAAGCAGCCGATCCACCACGTCCAACGCAGCAGCCAAAGGCCACAAGGGCGACCCGACGGACTCCCATCGTAAACTGCCTCCTGAAGATGGCTTGCGCCGGACATCGATTCCACTGACGAGATTCCGAAGATGCCCAAGGACCCGATCCAACACAGACGCGTCCCCGCCGCGACGCGCCAGGGCATCGAGCAGCAGCGCAGACGCCCCCAGGCCTAATTTTGCCATATGGCCCATCGCTCGACGGGCCCAAGCTCCATCCCAGCGCCCCATCCGGGCCTGCGCCCAAAGCCCCACAGCAGCCTGGGAGGGCGTCACGGGCCGATGCCCCGCCAAAACCGCCAGAAGACGCCGTCCGCTTCCGTCCGCATGGAGCCCAAGCAGAACCATGGCCACCTGGACCTGTCGGTGAAACGAAGCGATCGGCCCCCCGGCCTCACGTTCGAACCACCCGTCAGGACGTTGCAGCCTGGAAAGCTGTGCAAGGAGACTCCGCCGCGACTCCAGGCGTCCCTGGTCGCGACGGACCAGTCGATCCACCGCGATCAACCGATCCCACCAGGAAAGGTCGGACAGCACAACACGCGCAACCAGTCCAGCCAAACCGCCGTCCCAATCTACAATCCGAAGCGCCGGCCCCAAAAGACGAACCCACGGTTCAGCGCTGCAGGCAAGCGCCGCGACCCGGCCTCGCGGCACCAGCCGCCCCCCCACTCTCCCTCCTTGTGCCGACCCGGACCGCAATGACCTCACTGCCTTGCCAGGAAAACTGGCCGTTTCGCCGCGCCAGCGTCCCACGTCACCCGCAACCGCCACGTGACTGCGCCACACAGCACTCCGAATGCCGTGACCAGCGCCCACCTCCATCGAAACAACCGACTTTGTTCTCCCAACCACCCCACAAACCGACCGATGACCCGACACGAGGCGGCCCGACCAAGGCCGACGCAGCGCCCAACCCTTCGTCCGCACCCAGGAGTCCAACGCCGACCGTCCCGTCCATTCCAGATTCAGACAGACCCGATCGCTGATCCGAACCAGATCCGGTCCGCTGATAGTCACGTGCGGCAGTGGCGTAACCGCCAAAGGCCGTGACAACACGGCCATTCGACCCGACCCGGCACCGGCCAATACCTCCAAACGAAAAGCCCCGGCTCTTCGAGGCACGAAACAAAAACCAGCCCGTGGTGTGCCCGAAAGCAGCCACAACGACGATCCTGCATCCCCACCTCCGATGAACAATGCGGCCATGTCGGACGGCAGGAATCGGCCGAACCGATCCTGCAACGAGGCACTCAGGCACAGCGATCTGCCCGAAACCACCTTGCGCAAAGACAGCGCCAAAGCGATCTGCATGGCCCGCCCATCCACGGTCCGCCAGGCATGACGATGTCCCGCCCTGCTCGCCCAATCCACGAATACCTGAGCACGGAAACAACGCGACAGCCGAAAAGAAACCGGCTCCAGGAGATTGGTGATGGACCGTCGATACCACCGCCCGCCACAGACCACGGTGACCAAACCCACGCCAGTCGCGGCCGGTGCCACATCCGGCCAGACCACGAGGTCATCACCATCGAACGTGGCATCCAGCATGGCCGGGCGCTGCTGGATCCGGGGCCAAGAGAGTTCTGGCTGGTCGGAACCGGACAGTACGTGGCGGCCCATCACCATCCATCCGCCGGCCGAACGAAACCGCAGCAGGCTGATCTCGCCCGAACGAATCATACGAACCGGACAGCGAACCTGCTCCGACCAAGGCGAGGCGGACCAACAGGGCCAGACGTTCGTCCTCGAGCCGTGATGGATCACCACCGCCCAGGCCCCTCGGCCTTGCACGTGGACGGACGACCAACCGGCCCCGGATGGCATGATGCGCCACGAGACCTCCCGTCGCCCGACCAGGAGCCCCTGCCTCTGCCCATCGGACCACCAGTCGTGGGCCATGAGCAGATTGCCTCCACGAACCGTCGAGGCCTCCACCCACAGACAGCCCACGTCCTGCATGGGCCAATTCATCACGACGGACGCACGGCCCTTCCCATCCAGGCAGGTCGATCCCGCCCCGCCCTGCAAATCAGAGGTCCCGGAACAGGACCTGCGCCATCCCCACCGATAGTCGATCCTTGCCCCAAGGACCGGCCCACGCCAGGGGGATTGCAATTGGACATCGACCCGAACGTTCCTCGACGTCGGGGCGACGTGGACAACCAGATGCGCGCGACGCCCCTCCACCAACAAAGCACGGTGCAGAGTCCAGCCTGTCACCGGATCCTGAGCCATAACGCGCCACCGCCCGCCAGAGACCCAAGAAGGCACCTGCACCCTGCCAGCAAAAATCCCTCGTCCGCCCCATTTGACCCGACCAAGGGCAACCTCGTGCCGGCCCGGTGCAACGAGCCGCAAAACAAGCTTCCCCGAGGTGCTCGGGGACCTTCCCGTCTGGCGCCGCCCTCTGCCGTGCCGTCCACCCTGCGTTCCGCGACCGCCGGTCACGGCGAACGCGACCCCTGCAACGGCAATCGTATCGCCTGGGGCGACTCTGGTCCGAGACAAGGCCAGGTGACCGACGAGCCCCCCAGGCGCCCTCCAATGACCATCGAGCAACAGCAGGCTTCGCCGCCGCCCACGGCCGGCGATCAACAACCGATCCCCTGGTCCGGACCAATGCAGCGTCGCCATCCCATCAGCACCGGTTCGACTCCGAGCCACAAAAACGCCACGATCATCGAGCAACCGGATGGGAGACCCGGCCAACCGATCCCCCCCCGACCCAACCATCCACCGATACGCCACCGTTACCTGGTCCTGACCTCGCCAGGACGCTATCCTGCCTTCCCCGAATTCGACCAGCGCCGCATCGACGATACGATGATCCCCGTCCGCCGTCGGGCGACTGACCAACACCAGAGCCCACACACTCTGCCCCCGAAACACCGCCGACAGGTCGATTCTGGCCCTTCCTGGTGACGTGGTGACACGGTCCACCTTCCAATCCAATCCAGGCACCAGACGCGGACCGCCAGCTCGACGGCTCCTGATCCAGGCCAAGGCAGCGGGCATGTCCATTTCTTCGAGGGGTGCCGCCTGAACACGGACGGGGCCCGAAACCACGACGTAGGGAGCGACGAGACGAATGGGAAAGGAAGGCACATGGTCCACCCCCACCAGGGAAGACCATTCAGCCACTTCACCACGACAGGGAATTCCACGATCGGATCCAGGCCCAGACCAGACCCCCAACGCCGCAATGATACTGATGAGCCACGCAACCATCATTCAAATTGGAGGCTTCAAATGACAGGCCTGGAAGCGTCGCCGTAAATCCTTGCGAATACCAAGCTCCAAGGCTCGCTTCGCGAAAAGCGCCTCTCTGGCCTTCTCGACTGCCCGTTTGTCACCAGCGTCCTTGCCCGCAGCCATCTCGTCGAACAGTTTCGCCATGTCCTGAAACAACGTAGCCCGCCTGTGGAGCAGATCATCGATCTCCGCCGCCCCTGAATGCAAACCAGCCATGGCTCGGCTTCCTCGACGAAGCACCATGCCCAGATCCCGCAACTTCTCGGGAGCCGGTTGCCCTGTATAGAGCCCCTGCCCAGAAGCACCGATCTTGTCCATGGTGTCTGCCTGGAATCGGGCAAGGACCTGGAGTGCAGCCTTGTCCTTGCACGGAACCTTCGGCTCGCTGCTGCGATGCATCGACGCCGGCTTGCTCGACCGACAGGCTCCAACTGCGACCAGTACGGCCGACACCACCCACCACAGACGCCCCATCAGTGATCTCCTTGTCCAGAATCGGCCACATGACCCAAATGAACGCCAACAGTACCTGCAAACGAACAGGCGGTCACGAGGTCCACCACCCCATCGCCATTGAGGTCCGTCGGCAAAACACTGACCGGTGAGTCGCAGGACGGCACCTTCGAGCGAACCACGAACGAACCATCCCCCTTGCCGACCGCCGACCAGATCTGGTCCGTGGCCGACGACGCCACAGCGAGATCGCCGTGGCTATCCGAATCGAAATAAGCAGCGGCGGCACGAACGATACCAGGATCCATCTCCAGCACCCCTCCCAATCCGAGCTGGCCCTGCCCCATGGTCACTAGGGTCGTGACCGTTCCATCCCCCGCATTGACAATCGCCACGTCGGGCATAAAATCACCATTGAATGAGAAAACGACGACATCACTGGGTCGATCACCAGCCAAATCGTAAGCCGGATCGGAAAAGCTCCCACCGCCCAACCCAAAAAACACGACCGTCACGTCATATCGCTGGCGAACCGTTGCAAGGTCCATGACACCGTCCTGATCCAGGTCGGCCGCAGCCACAGCAGAGGGGAGTCCATATACGTAAAGAAACGAATCCCCAATCAAACCTCCCTGGCCATCACCCGCCAAAAGAACGAGCTGCTGAAGCGAAGGAACCGCGGCCACCACGTCCAGATCACCGTCTCCATTCCAATCCGCCACGGCGAGGTCCGTCACCCCGCCGCCCAAGGGCAACAGGGATGTCGCATCGAACCCGACGGCAAAATCCACCACCACGACGGCCCCTGTCTGTTGGTCCGTGGCGTCCGGAGTCGACAAACAACCAGCCACCACCTCTGCATGACCGTCCCGATTCAGATCCGCCGTCTTCACCGATGTCACCGGAACGTGGAACGCCAAGAACTGCGGGGCCCCGAAAGCAGCCTGTCCCTGACCCAGCAATACCGCCAGGCCACCCTGTCCGTCTGTGCCGCCCCCGCAGGCAACCACGAGGTCCACCACCCCGTCGTCGTTCACATCGGCCGCCGTCACGTCGGTTGGGGCCTCACAGGCTAGCCAGGTCACCACGTCCTCGAAGGTTGCGTCCCCCCCCACACAATGGCTGCATCCATCGTAGTCCACGTCGTTGCCGTCGTCACAGACCTCGTCGCCCTCCACCACGCCGTTGCCGCAGCCACCGGTGCAACCCGAAAAATCGAACGCACACCCAGAGCCGCAGGCAAGGGTTCCGCCGTCGAAACCCAGGTCGGCGCAGTGCTTGTCACCCACATCGCTCGCGTCGCAGTCCTCCGCTCCCTCACGCACACCGTTGCCGCAGCCACCCGTGCAGCCCGAAAAATCGAACGCACACCCAGAGCCGCAGGCAAGGGTTCCGCCGTCGAACCCCAGGTCGGCGCAGGACAGGTCTCGAATATCCTGGCCATCGCATTGTTCCTTGCCCGACGCGAGCCCGTCTCCACAGGTCCAGCAACCAGACAGGTCCACGGCGCAATGGGAGCCACAGGTCACCTCGCCCTTGAGAAAACCATAGTCCGTACAGGCTGCACCGTGGAGATCGGAACTGTCGCAGGTCTCACCTTGATCCACCACGGCGTCACCACAGAACGGCTTGTGGCAGTCCGTGCGGCATCGATCCGGCAGGATGTCGCTGTTGCGATCGCCCTCGTCACATTCTTCATCGATGTTCAGGATGCCGTCCCCGCAGACGCCCGGCACGAGCGGCTTTCCCTTCTCAGCGCACCCAGACAATCCAAACGCAATCGTCGCCACGGACAGCGAAACGATAAGGCAAATCAACCTGCCCAAAACATGCATCGCCAGCATCTTCCCCTTCCACCGAAACGGCTTTCTCGAGACGATTCTTCCCGTCCCGAGGCCATTTTCAACGAGTCCTGCAGCTGCATCCATGTCGCACAACGGACAACCGCGAAACTCGTTTTCGATGATAGGGACTTTCCTGCAACGATGTCCAGCATTTTGGAGCCTCGATCTCCTGGACGTCCAAAGGCAACCATGAACTCGGAGTCATCTTTGGGTCCGACACACGACGACACGAACGCGCCGTCCATCCGCCGCTTTCGGGCCGTGCCACGAACCGGATGCTGCCTTGCGGTGAATTGCTTGCACATCGTCCAGGGCCGGTTCAATATCACAGCCCATGGAATGACCCTGGTCCACAGCCGACCTGGTCGACCGGCGAAATCGAGCGACGACCCACCAGCCCTGGAGGAAATCCATGTTCGATATCGAGGGTTGCATCGACGCGCAGCTTCGCAGTGAGGCGAAACCAAAGCCGACCATCATCTTTCCCGAAGGAGACGATCCAAGGGTCTTGATGGCGGCCTCTCGGCTGCTCAAGTTCACGAACGTGGTCCTGCTCGCCCATCGCTCCAGCGTGCAACAGACCCTATCGCAAAACCTGAACCTGGAAGGCTCGACGAAACGGCTCCTCAACCGAACCAAAATTTTGGCTCCCGATGGCTCTGATCTGGACGAGTCCCTCCTGGCTCAAATGGCTGGCCGACTCTGTGAGAAAAGCAAAGGACATCGATGGGAAATGTCGCTCGATGAGGCCCGCAGTCGTCTCCAGAACCCCATCTACCAAGCCATTCTCCTGGTAAAACTCGGTTATGCCGATGCGGTCCTTGGTGGGCTGACCCACACATCCCGCGAGTTCTTCCTGCCCTGTCTCAGACTCCTGCCCAAGACAGGCACTGTCTACGAAATGGCCCTGTTTGCCCTGCCCGATGATCATCCCCAAGGGGTCTATGACCAAAATCTCGTCCTGTTCGCCGATGTGGCGCTCAACCCCGAGCCCTCTTCGGAAGCGCTGGCCGACATCGCGGTGGGATCCTGTAGGACCATGCGGGACATCATTCCGCCAGACGTCTTGGGCCAGATCCACGGAGCGCTCCTCTCCTACTCCACGCGAGGCTCCGGAGACGGCCCTTCGGTGAGACGTATCCGTCAGGCCGAACCCATCATCGCCAGGCACCTCGCAGAACTGCAGTCGGAAAATGCCCGGTATCGCAGCATCTCCATCGAGGCCGAACTCCAGGTCAGCGTGGCCATCTCCGAAACAGCGGCCCGAACCAAGCTCAAGGCAACTCTGGACGACCACCCCGTTGCCGGTCACAGCAACGTGCTCATTGCTCCGTATCTGGACGTGGGCAACATGCTCTACCACCTGTACTCGATCCGATTTCCTCAGGCCCAGACCGTTCTGATGATCGGCGGCCTCGACGCACGAGCCTTGGACTTCAGTCGTCAGAGCACGCCCGACGAAGTCATCCTGGGCGCCAAGGCCCTGTTGCTCCAACTCTTCAAATCGAGCCGCTACCAACACACCCTCAACGACCGATTCTTCCCAAGGTACCGAGTCCTTGCCATCAACCCAGGCTCCACATCCACCAAACTGGCTCTATTCGAAGGTGAAGAACAAATCCATCGCACCGAAGTCCATCATGATCCAGACAAACTCAAGTCGTACCGAAAGCTCGAGGATCAAATTCCCTTCCGTACCGAAGCCATCACCGATTTTTTGACCCATGCGAACACGACCATCCAGGAATTAGACGCCATCGTGGGTCGCGGTGGACTGTTGCTACCGGTCACCAGTGGGACCTACCAGGTGGACGATCGCATGATCGACGACCTGCGCAGACAGGTCGCAGGCCGACACGCCTCGAATCTCGGCGCCATCTTGGCCAGCACACTCGCTGCGTCGGTGGGCATCCACGCTTTCGTGGTGGACCCACCAGTAGTGGACGAATTGGATGAAACGAGCCGTATCACCGGGCTCAAGGAATCCCAGCAAGAGGCGGCCTGGCACGCGTTGAGCCAAAAGGCGGCGGCGAAACTCTACGCGGAAAAGCACGGCAGGGAATACCAGGACATGAACCTGATCGTGGCCCATCTGGGCGGAGGCATCAGCGTCGGATGCCACCGCAAGGGACGCTGCGTCAAAGTGAAAAACGCTCTGTACGACGGCCCCATGTCTCCCAATAGGGCCGGAACCCTGCCCGGCATGGACCTCATCGAACTGTGCTTTTCTGGTCTGACCCGCATGCAGGTCGAAGCAAGACTCATCGGCGGAGGTGGCCTCGTTTCCTACCTGGGAACGAACGACCTGCGCGACGTGGAACGCCGCATCGAACAAGGCGACGAACAGGCCAAGGTGGTCTTCCAAGCCATGATGGAACAGATTGCCGCTGAGATCAGCAGCGGCGTCCCAAAGTTCTCTGGCGAGCCGGTCGATCAGATCATCGTCACCGGCGGCATGGCCCGATCCGAGCGGCTCCGAACCACGCTCCAGCGTGACCTCGGCCAGCTTGGAACCCCCATCACGTTCTATCCGGGCGAACGGGAAATGGAGGCGCTGCGCGATGGAGCACTCCGGGTCCTTCGCGGTATCGAAGCAGCCAAACGATACGAACCACTGCGCGATCGTCTCTGAGCAGGAGCCCAAGAAAGGTGTTCAAAATCTGGCGCCCCAGGTCGACCGAATCGCACAGATGAGCAGACGACGGAAGGCTGCTATGAAGTTTGGTCGACGATCCGGTGAGGTGCTCTGCGATCCTTGGGACCCAACCTGTCGGCCAAGAACTGGGAAATCGTCCTGTTCAGCTGCGCATTGGCAATGGCACGCACATGGCCACCCCGGACCACCACGTTGTCCTGATCCTGCGGCTTCGTCCCGATCAGGTGCGCCGTACGCAGGGCACAGGCCATGGGCACGATGTGATCGAATTCAGCCATGACGATGAGGGCAGGCGCTGTCAAATGCTTCATGTCCACTTTGTGTCCCATGGCGGACATGGTGCCTTCGGCCAGTTCATTGTCGTTGTAGATACGACGGAGGAATTCGGCGTGGACCGGCATGATCCGTTTGGCGCTCTTTCGATTCCAGAAGGTGATCGGGTCCATGGGCGCCGTGTCGCCATACACATAGCGAGAAAAAAAGGACCGAACCGCTCGCTTGGGCTTCACGTTATCGAAAAACTCTTCGAACGCCTTCTTGGGAAAGCCTCCTTCGTGCTTGTCCAGATATTCCTGTAAGTTGGCGATCTCGAAATTGGTGAAGGCGCCGAAGGCCCCGGCCCCCTGCTCGCCTGCCATGGTGTCGAGCGCGGTCGCCAAGTTCACCAGGCAACGGACCTGGGATGAACGCAAAGCCGCCAGGATGTCGGCCACCACGCCACCGATGCAGTAGCCTCCAATGCCGAGTTCCTGCTGGCCGGTCACATCCAAAACCCGATCGATGGCCGCGAGACCTTCGCGAAGATACCGGTCGAGCGAGGCCTGCCGCCCGGTCTGCGACTCGGGAATCTTCCAGGCCGTGATGAAGGTCTCGATACCCTTGTCCCGGAGATGCCGCATCAAACTCACTTCTTCGGTCAGATCCAAAATCCAATAGGCATTGATCCACGAGTAAAACATCAGAAAGGGCGTGCGATGGACAGTGTCGGTGGGCAGGTATCGATAGACGTCGAGCAACTCGGAAGAATACACGATTTCCTTGGGCGTATTGCCCACGTTCTCGCCGAGTTTGAAGTCCAGCGACGGTTCGCGGAGTTCCATCTTCGCCCGCTCGTCGTGCCACTGATTGAGCATCCCTCGGCTGAATCCCAACCACAAGGACGCCATGTCGGCAGCATTGGCCACCGCCCGGCCCCAATCCACCAAAGCCCACGGGTCGCTGAGCAGCGCCACCACCCGATCGTCGTATTCATCGAGTTGCTGACGCACCAGTTCCCGAAACTTCTTGGGAAACTCATCGAAAATCCGCCGATAGAGGTCGCGATACTCCTGTCGCGACTTCTTTGCTGCCATGCTAAGATATGGATCTTCGAATGGATCGATGTGCCGAATCAGCGGCACGTCACCAGGCATGATTTCCCCTCCCATGGACCCAAAAGTTGGGGCCGATCACGCCCGGACCTCTGCCCGGGCGCCACCCTCGATTCAAGGTCGCACGTCCCCATCGATCCCCGTCTTGAGGAATGCATAGACCTGCTTGTCCGACACGATGACCAACTCCTGAGCCACCCCTGCAGTCCCCGGCACCCAATGCTGGACACTCTGCGCCACGATGGCCCCAAGTCCCTTGCCGAAGTGACCCCGAGTCTGTGGATGCATGTCCGCCACGACACCCAACTCCTCGGCTGCAATGCCACCTTGCGACGTCAGACGAAATAGGTGGACGCGACCAGCGCCGACCTTGCCGCCTTCGGGTGCCTGTGAATCGCCGACAGCGAGTTCAGGCGCCCCATCGCCGTCCAGATCCACCAACGCAATGGCGGACCCGAAAGCCACCGCATCACCCGCGCTCGGAGCGATGGTGGCAACCAGAGCCATCTGCCAGCCAGTGGCGTCGCTCGTGCCCTGATACACGTACACGCGACTCTGATCGGGCGCGCCCACGAACAATTCGTCCCGGCCGTCGCCATCGACGTCATAGACAGCCAAGGCCATTCCGAAGGACCCTGCGTCATTGGGGGCTTCGACCGTCACTCGCACAAGGTCTGTGGCATCCCGGCAATCGCCGGTCGGCAGGGATCCACTGCCCGACCAAGACATAAGCACGACCCGCCCACCCGTATCGTCAGGCAACCCCACAGCCAGCGTGGGACGCGACAGGTCGCCCAAAAGGTTCCCGATGGCTGCAACGGGACGATCCCCGAGATAGGCGCCGCAATCAGTGGCGCATTGATGCGAAGCATCACAATGCAGGACACGGCTATTCGAGACCCCATCGTCCGCATCGGGAAAGACATAGATACTCTGCGAGGACACCACGGCCCAATCGTCCTTACCGTCCCCGTCCATGTCCGTCACGGCCAGAGCCTGCCCGAACATCTCCCAGCTACCGTCCGTCCAGTTGATCAGGCCGCCGATCACCGGCACCGGGCCTCCCTTCTTAGGGATGGTGACACTATAAACCAACCCCTTGCTTGCCATAGCCACGAGCACCGCGGATGCATCGGCATCGTCCGAACGGATCTGCGCCAACGCGGTCACGGATCCGGGTTCCTTGTCCAACGAAGGGTCGGGCTCCCCGCCGCTTTTCAGCGAAAAGGCCCCGTCACCATCCATGGACAAACGCACCACGGCTTCTGTGCCCGAACCAGCCAAAACCAACAGGTTCGACCGACCACCATGTGACGCATCGTATCCGTCCATGGGGATCACCGAACGCCCGAAAACATCGAGACCACCTGGAGGCTCGGCCGCCTGCACCGGTGCACGCTGAGCGAGATCATCAAAAGCCGTCCAATCACAACTCGACACGACCAGGACAGCCGCCACGACCAAAATCTTCTCAAACCATCTCATGCTGATCTCCTGCCCCACGCCCTCAAAAGTCAAACGTGCCACCAAGCGCAACGGTTCCCAACCCAACCTGCGGCGTCATGCTCACCCCGTGAATCGTAAAGGTGAGCTTCGACTTCGGTCCCGTGTTACGAAACTGGTAATAGAGAGCCATGGCTCCCACCAAAGCACTCAGACCAAAGAGGCCGTCGGCGACCCCGGAATAGATCTTACCTTGCTTGAACCGTTTGTCCGTGCTCACCACGAGTTTGCCCGCCTTGATTTCGGAATCCAAGTCGTCTTTCAGATTCTTGGCCTGGACCGCACTGTAGATCGCCCCTGCCAGAAACGCCCCGACGAATCCATACGCCACGTAGGCCGGCACCCGACTCGGCTTTGCGTACAACCGCACGGCCAAATCCGTCACCCGCCCCTGCTCCACCTTGAAAGGAGCAACGAGAGTCTTGTAGCCTGGCCGAACCACGGTGAGACGGTGTCCGCCAGCTGCTACCTTGACCACCTTGCAGGGGGCCCGACACCTCTGCTTGCCATCCACTTTGACCACGGCTCCCTTGGTCGCCTTACCGCCCAGGTTGACCCAACCATAGCGAACCCGCGTGAGCCGAAAAGAAATCCGGTGGGTCTTGCCTGAAATGACCCGAACGTCCTTCCTCCTGGTCACGTAGCCGGCCTTGGAAACCCAGAACGTATGGAGTCCCGGCTTGCGGAAACCGCTATAGGGCGTCCGCCCGACGGCTCCGGACTTGGCGTTGTCCACGTACACCTTGGCCCCCGGAACATTCGAGGTGACCTCCACCCACCCCATGTACAGATCACGGCTCAAGGCGAAATAGAGATCCAGCATCCGCGATGGAGTGACGTGGATGCGACGACGAGACGGTTTGAAGCCCTTGAGTTCCACGAGCACCATATAATCCCCAGCCGGTAACGTGCCCTGATAGGGGGTCAGTCCAATGGGAGGCTTCATCTTGTCCTTGAGCCAAATCTTCGCACCCTGTGGCTGCGAGTCGATGACCACCAACCCTTTGGTCTTCAAGGGGGGGAGCACCGGAGCCCGGTGCGGCGGTGCTGCAACCAGGCACTTGCCCGACTGGCACCGGTACCCAGTCCCACATTCACTGTCCGCCTTGCAGGTGCCCACGACCACACACTTACCCGTCACGCATTTGTACCCGGCCCCGCATTCGCTATCCGCCTTGCAGGCCCCCAGGGCCACGCACTTTCCCGTCACGCACTTGTACCCGGCCCCACACTCACTGTCCGCCTTGCAGACACCAGCGGCAAGACACCTCCCCGAGACACACTTGTACCCGGCTCCACACGCGCTGTCCGCCTTGCAGGTGCCCAGGGCCACACACTTTCCCGTCACGCAACGGTACCCGGCCCCGCATTGTGCATCACTTGAACAACTCGTCTGGGCTGAAATGAACTTGGCCAAAGCAGCGATCCGCTTGTGGATGAGGGGAACGTCCTCGGCATGCGGCTTGAGATGGATATATTCCTTGAAGTAAGAAACCGCCTTGACGTACTGGTGCGACTTCTCCAAGCAGACGGCTGCGTTGTAGTAGAACGCCGCAAACGGTCGGTATCGATAGGCCTCCAAAAACGTGTCAGCGCACTTCTGGTACTCTCCTTTGAGAAAGTGCTTCTGGCCTTCGACAAAGAGTCGCTTGGCCTTCACCAGGTCCGCCTTGCCGGCCGCCAGAACCGCTGGAGACCATAGACCCACCATCACAATCAAAAAAAACCGCCTCATAGCCACACCTTGACTTCCGCTCAAAGACTCGGATTCACGAACAACCAAACCGATACGCATCGCCTACCCGCGTATTATTGCAACATAGCTTCCAACCAATCGCCTGTCAACGCGACATGCTGTGCGAACGAGAAACATATGCTATCCTGCCCCTCGTGCTAGCGAAACAGGACCTTCGGATGCAACGGATTCCCACTGACCTCGACCAAGTGAAACAGACGCTTCTCGATGCGGCTTTGTCTGCTGGCGCATGCAAAGCGGCCGTGGCTCGCCCGGACGGAGCCGCAGTCGACGCCAGCCGATTGGAACGATGGCTCGAACGGCACCCAGACCTTTCCTACATGACCCGCACCGCATGGACCAGACAGGATGCACGCCGATCCGTTCCCGCCTGCGTCTCGATCCTCTCCGTCGCTTTTCCGATCCCACTGGGCGATCCCCCCATACCGCAGGACAAAGGCATCTGGGCCCTCGTGGCTGGATATGCCCGCGGGCCGGACTACCATATCTGGATCCGCAAACGCCTCGACGAAGCGATGAAGCAGGCCTGCCGCAACCTGGACGTGACCATCCACTATCGCATCGCCGTGGACAGTTTCCCCCTCATGGAACGTTCCCTGGCCGTTTCCTGTGGACTTGGAGCCATCGGCCGAAACCACAACCTCATCGTCCCCGGATGCGGCAGTGCCGTGGTCCTCGCCGAAGTCCTCCTCGATGTTCCGCTCCGCCCCGACCCACCTGTCCCATGGGACCCATGCGGCACATGCCGACGCTGCCTGGACGCCTGCCCCACCGGCGCTCTACGAGACGACGGTGACTTCGACATCGCCTCCTGTCTGGCCTATGCCACCACCGAACAGAAAGACAAAATTCCGACCACGACCGCACAGCAAGCCGGCCTCCGTCTGTTCGGCTGTGACACCTGCCAGCTCGTCTGCACACACAACGCAGCCCAGATTCGTCTCACGACCCGAAACGCGACCAAAAACAAAGCTGCCGTCGAGAGGCACGACGAACCTGCCCATGACGCCAGCATGTCCGAATGGCCGTCCGCCTGGGTGGACATCACCTCTTGGGCGGCCCTCAGCACGAAAGGCCTGGCGCGACGCCTACGAGGCACCGCTCTCGCGCATCAGGGCCCGATCCGACTGCTCAGAAACGCCGCCGTTGCCGCTGCCGCCCAGATGAAGCAATCTGGAGCAAAAAGCCTTCTCGACGCGTTGGCCCGCCACGTCAACCCTCTGGTTCGCGCCCAGGCGATCTCCGCCCTGCATCCGGATTCGACAGGGCACGACCATGACGACCAGTGACCGCCGAACTCGTGCCGACGCCCCCCCTCAACCCATGACAACTCGGGCTCCACCGCCCCCCATCCAGATGGCCGTCCACGATGCTTTGAAAAACGGTCCCTTCATGAGACCGGTCCCTTCATGAAGGCTGCCGTGGCCGGCTTGAGCATCGAAAAATTTTCAGCCGGAGTCTTGACCCGCATACAGGCCACCGGATCGGCAGTCTGATCACAGCCCAAGAGCTGAGCCGCGTCCCGTCCGAGATCCTCGGCGCCCCAGTTACCTGCGCCCTGGACGCCGCCGCCCACGGCGCGGATAAAGCCTGTCGCAATGGCGCAACCAATGCGCCAAGGAGCCTATATTGGGTTGATGCTGGCTGAAGCTCGCAGCCCCAGCCGCAAGGCTGAACCGATTCCCCTTGCGGTGTCTGAGAAACACCCAAACCGACTCGCCTTGGCCAAGCCACCTGGGCTGAGGGCGATTCCCAGGCCCGGTCATGTGAGGGCAAAGGTGGAAAATCGAATAGGAAAACCGAACCATGGCACCCACCTTGAGGCCGGATGCCGATTTGGTCACCTTGGTGACCCGGGCCAGCACAGTCAGGTCTTTGTACCGCCAGGCTCGAAACGACCGCCCTGCGTGGCGACGGCGTCCTTGGCACCACGTGGTTTTGGCCCGGACCCGGACGACCTTGACATGAAGGAGTTCAGGCGCACGCGCCCGTGCCACACATTCTCCATGGCGCTGACGCTGCACCGCCCAGGGCGGCAAAGCCCCGAACAATAACTGAATGAGAACGGCCACCCCTGCAACACCAGAAGCAAAATACATCTCGATCATCCCTCCTTGGCTGATGCGACCAATCTCCACTGGTATCCCCGTAAGGTACGTCCAAACCGCCGCTCCACCATTGGTTATTCTATCTTTTTAGGCTAGCAAAATGACCGGAGCCGTCAAGCTTCACCGCGGACAAAGGCCACGACCGAGGCTCCATGAGCCCCCGGATGGGCGGCTGTGGAACTGCACCAAAAAGCCCCGCGGCTAGCCAGACAACAACTCCTTGACACGAAGCTGCGTGGCCTTCCATGATAAATTTGTCGACGAAACGATGACCGAGGCCTCGTCATTAAAAACAGTGGAACGAGAGGAACGGCATGATACGATCGGATTCGCGTTGGAGATGGAACCACTACGACGACACCAATCACGAGCCCAAGCCAAGTAACGTGGACGTCACGTCGGGGAAATCCTGACAAGGTGAACGGAAGGTACGGGCCGTTTTTGCGCAGCCTCCCGGGGAAATAGGCCCTGCACGGAGGCCGCAACAGAACACGGAAAACGGGAAGCGGAAGCGGTCAGCGGAAGGGCAGGGAGACGGAGAAATCAGCCACTGCCGTGCGCGGAACGCGGGAGGAATGTGACATGTTCAGAAGATCTGTTTTTTTCGCTTCTGTGGTGATGCTGGCAATGGTGCTGATGGGCTGTTCGGATGACGACGGGCCCAGGGGAGATGCTTCCTTGGATGCCGGGGTGGTGGACGGAGCACCGGGCGATGGGGGACAGGAGGTCGACGCGGCTCCTCCTTGCAACAAGGGGGAGCATCGTTGTGAGGGCCAATGTGTGTCGAACGACTCGGTGGAGCATTGCGGGGACAGGTGCGTGCCCTGTCCCGATCCCGAGCATGGCTCGGCGACCTGTGACGGGCTGGTCTGCGGGATTGAGTGTGACCAAGGGTACGAGCTGTGCCTGGGCGAGTGTATCCCGGAGGCCGAGGGGCCTTGCGGGGTGAACCTACCGGCCAACGAGTGGGTCTTGCTGAGCACGGGGGACGTGGGGCCGAGGGAATCACCGGCATTGGTGCATTTTGGGCAGACCGGCGAGTACGTGCTCGTCGGCGGGCTCATTCCGGCGAGCGTGACACCCAGGCCCTATGATGTGCAGTCCTTGGTCCTGTCCGAGGGGACCTGGAAGAATCGTTTCCCGGATGGCAAGGACTGGGGGCCCGAGGAGGGAGCGTCGCAGGCGCCTGGATTCGGGACCGAGCGATTCGTGTTCGAAGACGAGGAGGGGAACGTCAGGCCGAACTGGGGCGTGTCCCCCACGATTTTGGCCTATCGCCAGTACGCGCTGTTGCCCAACTCGAACAGGGTGCTGTTCTATCTCTACAACCGGACTTTTTCCTACGACCTGTCTGCGCGCACCTGGACGATGCACGATCCCAGCGAGGATCCTGCGGGAGGGGTGGACCGGCCCAGGCTGTTGTGGGGGGCCATGGCCGCAGATTCGAGCAGCGACCAGGTTTTGCTCTTCGGAGGAGGCAATGTGCTCGACGATGACGGAGGGCCCGGGACATGGCTCTACGATCCCGATTCGGATGCCTGGGCCAGTGTCGAGGGCGCGGCGCCGGCCGAGCGGGCTTTGCCTGCCCTGGCCATGGATCCAGATCGTCATGCCTATCTGTTGTTCGGAGGGGACCACCTGGACCGCCTTTTGTCCGACACCTGGTCTTTCGATGCGGGAACACAGACGTGGCAGCACTTTTCGCCCCAGCGGTCTCCCAGTCCAAGGGGCGGGGCGAAGCTGCTCTTTTTGCCGCAAAGCCGCAGGCTCGTTCTCATTGGCGGATTCGGGTATGCATCGAGCACGGACTACACGGCCTCCCATTACTCGATGAAGCCTTGGGAAATCTGGCGTTTCGACTGGACGGGCCCCAGATGGGATCTGGTCAAGCATTTCGATGAGACGGATGTCCAACCCGCCATGCAGGCCAAACGGAACCTGGCCTGGTCTGCGGCCGTGGGGCCCGGTGACGTGGTGGTGGTCCATGTCAAGAAGGGGTATGGGCCCGAACAGAAAGACTGTGAAACCTGGGCCATCAGGATCGACCCTTCCGTGACCGACCAGGGGGGCACATCGACCTATGGGGTAATGCCCGACAGCGAGGAAACCCGTACCGGTCCCTACAGTCCGGATTGGTACGAACAGGGGTGGCCGGCGGTGGACGAGGGGGCGCACGCCGCATTGCTCGATTCCGTTCCGGAAAATCAATGGACCGAGATCGATGTTCCGAACCGCCCCGGCATGAACCGGGACTGGGGGACGGCTGCCGTCGATCCGGTGCGAGGGGTCATCTTTCGCTGGTCCGGAGGGCACGTTGCCCATGGTGGAACGGATGTGCTCGAATACGACATCGCAGAAAACCGGTTCCACCTGTACTACCCGCCGGAGATGCCGCTCAATTTCGAGTACACCAACGGGCTGGTCCCCGGGCAATGGACCTTTGAGGGACGGCCGTTCATGTCCGGGCATTCCTACAAGACCTACACGTTTTCTGCGGTGCTCGACCGCATGGTGCTTTGGAAGGAGCCAGTAGTGTACATATACGACCCCGACCTGCATGATTTCGAGTCCGAGCGCGGAAGCACGGACGGCGGGGGCAACATGTACGTGACCGTTCTGTGTGCGACCAATGACGGAGTTTCCGCCTGGACCCCGGACGGGCTGTGGGATCTGGATCCCGTCACCAAGGGGTTCGATCCGGTCACCGTCACAGGAGACGAGCTTCCTGCCATGAGTGCAGACAGAAACGCCTTGGTGTACGATTCTACGACGGACAGGCTCATGCTCCTGTCGGCGGTCAATGGGAACTCGGGGCAGGTCTGGATCTATGACAGGGCCGGAGGTGTGGTGGCGACAGCCAGCCCAGAGGGGATGAATCGGCTTGCCGCCGAGAATGTCGATTTCCTTCGGGAAGCCGTCTACCTCCCGAGTCTGAATCTGCTGGTGCTCGGGACTGCCTTCGACCGGGGGGATGGGACCCTGCTGACCCCCGTGCTCGATGTCGGGGAAAACAAGTGGTACGGCTACGAGTTCGGCGGCCAGAAGGACTCCCACGGCGTCTACAACGTGAGCCTGGGCCTGGTGATCGACGCGCAGGAGAGGATTTGGGGGATCAACTCCCGGTCACACATCTTCCTGTTGAAGGTGGATGGGGACCAGGCGGTTCGAGAGGCTTTGTAGTTTTTTCTTGGTCTGTCACTTCGACCGGCGTTCACGGAATCGAAAGGGAGGTCCTTCGATGTGGCCTGTTGGCGGCTCGAGGCTCAGGCATCTGAGTTCGAGGAACTTGCAGACAATGCGGATCCCGCCGACGCCCATGAGCGTGATCACGAACTGCGCAGCGAGCACCACGCGATGCAGGAATGCCAGACCTTCCGGGCTCTCTGAAGAACGCAACCACCGCTGACGACTCGTCGATCTCTGCTTGTCGCTCCAGCCAATCATCCGGATGGGCCGCTTCGGAACTGCACCAAAAAGCCCCGCGGCTAGCCAGTCAACAACTCCTTGACACGAAGCCGCGTGGCCCACCATGATGAATTTGTCCCCGAAACGATGACCGAGGCCTCGTCATCAAAATCATTCGTATCTTCTGGATTGGATCGGCCCCACGAATCCAAATCGACGAGGAGTGCCCACCATGCGCAGATCTTTTTGTACAATGATTCTTCTCCTGATCCTGACCAGCACCAGATCAGCCTTTGCTGCAGACTACTATGTCTGCGATTGCGACACGAATTCCGATAGCGACTGCCAACCAGGAAACGACTCGGCGAACGGTACCGCACCAGCCACTCCATGGCAGAGCTACAACAAGGCTCGCCTGGCATTCGCAACCCTGGCGGCGGGGGATGCGATCCACTTCTGCCGAGGGGGCGCCCTCGAGGCAACACAGGGAGCACGGTGGGTAAACGCAGCCTGCCGGGCCGCCAACCCTTGCGTGGTGGATGACTACACGCCTCCCTGGGCGTCGGGTGACGAGGCTATGCCCATCGTCTGGGTCCGGTCGGACCAGAACGCATTTTCGCTCGAAGACGGAGGGAACGCGGACCACGAAGAAGGGTACGTGTTCCGCAACCTGGAGCTTCGCTGCACGGTCTGCGATCAAACGCATCGATGGGGCTTCTTTCTCTACAACGACATCGACGACGTACTCCTCGATCATCTGGTCATCGACGGCTTCGGCATCGGCGTGCACCTGGCAGGATCGAACCCCTGCTCCAGCGACCCCAAGTGTGACGGGCAAAACGATCGACTCACCCTGCGGAACTCGACAATCGTCAACAGCCATTCGCAGGGCTTTCTCGGATCGGGAAACGAAACGATCATCGAAGGAAACGTCTTCGAAAACAACGGTACGAGAGCCACCTTCGACCACAACATCTACTACAGTGGGGCTGCAGCCCATACATCGGGTTCACGCATCCTGAACAACGAATTGTACCACTCGGCCTGGGAACCCACGGGGAGCTGCACCGCCACGTCCCTCGTGGTGCATGGCGAGCACGACGACCTCGTCATCGAAGGCAACAGGGTGTGGGAGGATGTCGGCGGCGCCAACCAGGGCTGCTGGGGCATCGCGGTGGACCCAGGGTATCAGGACGAAGCCGAAGGCTTCACAAACGTGGCGATCCGCTCGAACACGGTCATCAACGTGGGCAACCTGGGAATCGGCGTATCTTCCTGCCAAAACTGCGTCATCGAAAACAACGTCATCGTCCAGGAGCAGGACTTCAACTTCCGAGCCATCGCGGCTCCCAGCAAGGCGCGAACCGACAGCAACGACCTGCCCGAAACCAACGTGGACGTCCGCAACAACTCGATCTATGTGTCGGGCCGGGGCGGCACCGGAATCCGGGTGGGCGGTGAAGGCAACGACCATCTCGTGGTGTCCAATGCAATCGCATACGCGGGGACCGGAACCTGGAACTGCTTCGCCCTCGACCTCGCTACGACCGACTACCAAGCCGTGGACAACAATGTATGCTGGTTCCCGAATGCATCCAACGGAGAGTGGGTGAACGGCATCGGTACGAATCCCAATCCGTTGAGCGCCTGGCAGGCGGCGTCTGGGTTCGGCTCCGCCTCACAGGAGGCCGACCCAGGCTATGCAAACCCAGCCGGTCCGACCTTCGATCTGTCATCGATAAATGGCCATGTGGCCATGGTGGACCACGGCCACCCCACCTTGAGCGCCCCATTGGCATTCGACGGCCCGGCGCGCGACTCCTATCCCGACGTGGGCGCCTATGAATGGGGCGCAGAAAACCCAAAACCCGACGGTGGAGTCGACGGGGACGGATCGATCTCGTTCGACGGCGGGACATCCGACGGCCAGGCGTCCGACTCCGGACTCATCTCAGACGGCTCGGTCGAAGGCGACGCCCAGTCCACAAACGGCGACGGTGGCCCAACGTCGGGGGCTGAACGGGACACAGGATGCGGATGTCGCTCCCAAAAAGACATGGGGGGCGCCTGGCTCCTCGGCCTGCTGGGACTGCTGCTGCTCATCCGGCGTCGAACCGTCGGCAGACGGGGCAGCATCCTGGAACCATGACGCGCCGTCTGTCCCTGTGGTAGCCGGAGCCATAGACAAAGGCACGCGCCCTGCTTGACAGGCAAAATGGGAAGATGCTTTAATCAATCTTCGCTGAAGGCAGATGGTCGCAGCAGAAACCAGCGCGCCCCCTCAAGACGAGGGACGGCACAACAACGGCAGGAGTCCGGTGGCACGAAGACACACAGTCGTCCTCTATATCGCCGGTCAACGCTATGCGATCAAGACCGACGCGGACCCCGCCTACCTCCACCAACTCGCGGCTTTCGTCGACGAACAGTACGATGCATTGTCCGCCCCGTCACGGCCAGGGTCCCCCCAGAAGATCAGCCTCCTGACGGCACTTCGTATCGCCGACGAACTCTTCAAAGAACGTGCCGCCACAAACGCCCTCAAGAAAAATATTCGCTTGAAATCAAACAGGATCTTAGATATCATTGATGCACAGTTGGTACAAAACGAGGTGATCGAAAAACCAAAAAGGAAACAGTGACAAACATATTCCCCTGCTCGGTTCGTGATGGAGTTGACGCATTCCGAACCAACGCCTCGAAAATGGGAGCTTTTTCAGTCATGGTGTGCATTTCCCTCGTCGAAAATGCCTAAAGTGACCTAAAGGCACCCCCTTTGGATGGGAACCATCCAGGTTCAGAGGGTTGCTCCACACGGCTGTAGCGGGGGAACTTTTATCGGTGCGCCACCTGCACAGAACAGGTGTTCGACATATATTCTCAGGAAAAAGCTAGAAGCGGCCATTTGATATGAGCTGCTTGGAATGCAACGGTTCGCGGTCAGGGAGGACCTACAAGTTGCCAGGAATAACGTCCATGTCTGGCTAACTCGATTCGACTGAGCAGACCAGATCCGGCTGAACCGCGAATTCATCTGGAACCCATCGATCCGCAGCATGGTGTGTGGCCACCTGTAGGGTCGCGGCGTTTCAACGACATACCTGAGAGTACCTGCAGGGCAGGATGAGCCGTCGTGCCATGTCTGTGGCGTGGTGTATCGTTGGAAAGGAGGCTCGTCGATGGGTCCGTGGGGTATCCTGCTGGCCGCGATCGTTGGTCTCGCTGCTGGTCTTGGAGGAGCATATTGGTGGTTCGCCGTACGCCCCTCCGAGCAACAGCCAGATGAGACCGAAGATCCAGCCGGCATCCTGAACGAAGCGAAAGCGGAAGCGAAACGCATCCTTGCGGCCGCTGAAATCGAGGCCAAAGAAAAGGTCCAGAAAATTCGGTCCAAAGTGTCCGAAGAACTGGACACAATGAGAAAGGAGCTTGCAGAACAACGCAAAGACTTGGCCCGCTGGGAAGAACGACTCAAGAAGCAGCAGTCGTCCGCCCGACAACGGGAAGCCGACCTGGACAAACAGACCAAGGCACTCAAACAAAAGGAACAAACCGCCGAGGCGGCGGCCCTGTCCGCGGACAGGGCGCTCTCACAGGCCAGGCAGCAACTCGAAGAACTGGCAGGTTTGTCGGCCGAACAGGCGTTGGAACGCCTCAATGCGCAGCTCCTCGACGAAGCCAAGGCCGAGGCTGCCGCCACGATCAAAAAGATCGAAGATGAGGCTCGAGCCGAAGCAGACGCACGAACCAAGACCCTGATCGCCACCGCAATCCAGCGATACGCAGGTGAATACGTGGCGGAACGGACAGTCTCCGTGGTGGAACTGCCCAGTGACGAGATGAAGGGCCGAATCATCGGCCGAGAAGGACGCAACATTCGAACCTTCGAGGCGGCGACCGGCGTCGATGTGGTCATCGACGACACGCCGGAGGCCGTTCTACTCTCCTGCTTCAACCCGGTCCGGCGTGAAGTGGCTCGCCTGGCATTGACCAGACTCGTCGCCGACGGCCGCATCCATCCAGCGCGGATCGAAGATGTGGTTGGACATTGCGAATCCGAAATCCAGGCCCAATGCAAGGAAGCTGGTGAGCAGGTCGTCTTCGACCTCGGGATCCACAAAATGGACTCCGAGCTCATCCGCCTCATCGGAACGCTCAAGTACCGATCGAGCTACGCACAGAATCTGTTGCGCCATTCGGCCGAGGTTGGATTTTTGGCCGGGTTGATGGCGTCCGAGCTGGGCATCAGCGTCAAACAGGCCCGACGTGCCGGTCTGTTGCATGACATCGGCAAAGCCCTCGACCAAAACGTGGAGGGCGATCACGCTCAAGTCGGAGCAGAACTCGCTCGGAAACACGGCGAGTCTCCCGCCGTGGTCCAGGCCATCGCCACACACCACGGCAACCCAGAACCTGCGACCCTGCTCGACATCGTGGTCCAAACAGCGAACAACCTGAGCGCCCGCCGGCCTGGAGCCCGCCGGGATATGCTCGAATCCTTCGTGCGCCGCATTGACGTGCTGGAAAAACTCTGTAAGGGCTTTGACGGCGTCAAAAAGGCCTACGCCATCCAGGCGGGACGTGAGGTCCGGGTCGTGGTTGCAAACGACAGGATCTCCGACGAACGGTCGGTCCTACTCGCTCGGGAGATCGCGGAAAAGATCGAAAACGAACTGAGCTATCCAGGTCAGATCCGGGTCCACGTCCTACGGGAATCGCGCTACACCGACGTGGCGAAATAATCTTTTTAGCCCCAACCCTTTCCAACACATCCAGCACGAAGCCGACCCTTTTCGAGCCGGCTTCGCTCCCTGCTCCCTCCTTCGGAGCTATTGTCAAATCTGGTGTATGGCCGCCGCGGTCGTACCCTGTGATAACCCCATCTTGACCACAGATCGGAACTCGCTGTAATTTCAGCGTTTTAGTCGACCGTGTCGATACAATTTCGCCTTGGCGGCCGTGTGTGAGGCCGAAGGAGGAAGAGGCCCGGCCTGTGTCAGGCGGCGGGGCGGGGTTGGATGCGCGATGCAATCTCGGCCTCGTCGACGAGGTACGACAAGCGCAGCCTTTCGAGCAGGTCGCGCTGCTCGGCGTCGGGCTCGGTGGCGATGTAAGCGGGTTGGTCGTCGGGGCCCGTGAGCACCATGTTCAGGTGGCCCGAGGCGAGTTGCTCGAAGCAAGCCGGCGCGGTCATGGGACGCTTCGCCTTGCGCAGCCGAACGATCTCCCGCAGCGTCCGGTCGGCGATGATGCCGTAGCTGCCTGCCAGCACGTCCTGCTGCAGCCTCTCGTCGAGACGAAGCAGCATCGTGATCTGGCTCATCCGCGCTCGCGACACCCCTTCATGCCGGGCGATTTCGGCCTGGGTGCCGAAGACCTTCTCGTCGAGCTGTCGTCGGTACAGCCGTGCCCGGTGCAACCAGTACGCTCCTGCCTC
>JAGGXR010000043.1 GCA_021162935.1 Deltaproteobacteria bacterium | reverse complement strand
GGATTTTCCACCCCTATCCCGAACAGCGTCTGATCGTCACTACCCGAGGGAGGAGCCCAGTGCGGTAACTCCGCTCGCTGGGATCTGTGGAGGGGGTGGCTAGTAATGGTCATTCCTACTCCGACTGCTGGATGACCGGCAACGAACCGGTCCGTTGTTGAGCGCCCTGCGCCCATGGCTTGCCCACCACATATTGATTAGCACCTCATTGCGCCAATCGTTCCTGAGATTCGTTGGTCGATTTGGATACTGTCTTTTCCGTATCGACGAATGGAATATGCCTCTTGTTTCGATGGAGTACATTGATTCGAAGCAAGGATGGCCCGGTGACGCAAAGATTTTCTTGGATTTGAAAGTCCATGGCGGCCCCATCACCGCAAAGAGGCGATGGGTGCGACTTTTCGCTTTCTGCAGCAATTCATTCTTACATGGGCGGGTGTTGGGCCACGAGCTTGAGACCATCCGGGTCGAGGATTTGGAGTTGCCCCGGGCCGATTCGGTGGATGATCTTTTGCTGGACGAGATGGGTGATGGTTCGAGACAGGGTTTCGGCAGTCAGCCCGATGTGCTCGGCAAACTGGCGATGGGACCTGGGCAGGTCCACCACGGTGAGGCCTCCGGCTTCGAAATGGCCACCTGTCAGGTCCACCAGCTCGGCGGCGACCCGGGCCAGGGCGCTCTTGGCGGTCAAACGTTGGACTCGCGAAAAGGCCTGACGCAACCGTTTGCCCAGAGCCGACAGCAGGATAATGGCCACCTGTGGATCTTCGGCCACGGCGCGGGAAAGGCCGTTTCGTGTCATCACCAGGGCGTCGGTGGGCTCGATGGCCTCGCACGTCGCCGGGTAGGGTTCGCCGTCGAGCAGAGGAAGGAATCCGAAGACGTCCTTGGGTCCAAACGTATAGAGCAGCGGGCCTCGGCCATCGGGCGGCTCGCGGTACGCCTGGACGCGGCCTTTCTGGATGAGCACGAGCATGCCGGCGTGTTGGCCCTCGCGCCACAGAAACTCGTTGACATCGAAGTGCCGGGCCCGCAGGTGCGGTCTGAGCACATCGAGGGAGGCTGCCAGACCGTCTATGGCATCGAGACCGAGGGCGGGCAGCCGGGCTTCTTCCGATTGAACGAGATTTCGGCCTTTTTGAGTGACGTGCAGAACACGAACCCGGCCTCTGGTGGCGATGAGTTTCGCCTGTTTCAAAGCTTCGACCCGATCGGTGACCAGTGCGATGTCTTCGCCGAGCATTTCGGCCACATCTTTGATCGTGGGCTTACAACCTGCCTCGTGGCATTGGACCACGATTTCGAGAAGGTGGTGCTCGGCCGAGCCGATGGTTTTTGCCCTCATCCTTGAACCGTCTCTCCAACGACACAAATGCCAACCGAGGCCTGCTCGGCCTTTGACAGCGTCATCATCTGTGCTTCGTGTTGTAAGATTATGCCTGGCGGGATATTAGCCGAACCATGGAAGGTGTTCAAAGGATTTTGAAGGAAAATGTCCGGCTGATGGGATCTGTGTGGGCCTCGGTTGCTCGGTTGCGCCGTCCGATGGGATGAACAGAGCCTCTGTGGCCTGTTGGAGGGCTGCTCGTTCACGGATTGGGTCGGCTGTCCTGCGTGTCCTGCAGATCATGGACGTCGACCATGAGTCCGAAATGGGGAAATCGTCCCTGAGATTGGGGCGCATCGGTTGATACATTCCTATTGGTTTGGGATGCCCGGGATGTTTTGGGGTGGCCCACCGTCGAAGAGGTGTGTCAGGTTCGACCCGGCCTGACCTTCGGGCGACGGGCGTCGAGCGAGAAAATCCTGGACCTTCGGGTCTGGCGATCGGGAAAGGTCGTCGTAGGAACCTTGGGCCACGAGTGTGCCGTCGGCCATCATCAAGATATGGTCCGCCAGGCGATGGACCGAGGCCATGTCGTGGGAGACCATGAGCATGCTCGTCTGCTGGGCGTCACGGACGCCTGCCAGAACTTCGTCGATACCCGCTGCCACTACGGGGTCGAGTCCGGACGTGGGCTCGTCGGCGAGTAGGAGCTTTGGATCCGTGATGACAGCGCGGGCCACGGCGACGCGTTTGCGCATGCCTCCCGACAATTCGGACGGCTTGAGCCAGGCCGCCTCGCTCAACCCGACTTGAGCGAGACGCGCAGCCACGATTCGATCCACCACCGCGTCGGACAGGTTGCGGTGGAGTTCGAGGGGGAGGGCCAGATTGTCGCGTACGGTCAGTGAGCCGAGCAGGCCTCCTTGTTGGAATACGAGGCCGACCTGAAGGAGCAGCGGAGCGCGGTCCGTGACGGACAGGGACCACAGTTCCGTGCCGAAGAGGCGCACCATGCCCGCCATGGGTTCGAGTAGGCCAACGAGACAGCGCAGGATGGTGGATTTTCCGCAGCCGCTGGACCCAACGAGGGCCACCGTTTCGCCTGGCATCACGGTGAAAGATACGTCTTGGACCACCACGTGGTCGCCGTAGCCGGCCACGAGATGCTCGACTTGGAGTAATGGTCCTTGGACCTGTGTCAGTGGTGGGGGCATGGCAGCCTTTCGTTGATTTCGGCCCGGAGCCTCATGCATCAATATGACGTGTCGTCACGGAGAACCCGGTAGCCAGCGGTTTGGTTGTTCGGGTGCAGGGCCGTTACGTTGCAGGTCGTGTGCCCATTGTTGTCGTGGGTGACCACGTCGGCCACCCGCCAGGAGTCACCCTGGCAATCCCAAGCTCCTGGCGTGGTGAAGCCGGTCACCTGGTTGGGCGTCTGTCCGTAGGTGGCGATGCGGTGGCCGTCACAGTAGATGTTGACGAGGGGGTGCGCTTCGCCTCCCTGGCCGCCGAAGTAATGCACCATCACGCGGAAGCTCTGTCCCTCACCCGGTGTGTCCACATTGATGTTTTCCGGAATACCAACATCATCAATGTTGTCGATGTCCAAACGAGGATTGGCGCAGGACCCACGAGATTGCCAATCGCTGCCCATGGGCGTCCCGGCGCATTCAGCAATGGGGCCGTCTTGATAGCCCCAAGATCCCATGTCCCAGTTCGTGGCCTTGCAGTCATCGAAGAAGCAATCATTGCTGGCGCACCAGTCCGCGTGGAAATCGGAGCGCAGCAGATGGAGGTCGATGTCTCTGCTTCCGGTCCCTTCCCAGCAGAGTTCCACGCGCAGGCCGGGGCCCACTACATGGACGATGAAGGTGCAGGTGTACGTTTCCGAGTCGGTGGTGACGGTCATGGTAACCGTGTAGTCGCCCGACAGGGTGAAGGTGATGGTCGGATGAGACGTGTTGTCCGCCGTGATTTCGTAGCTTGTGTTGCCTAGGAGTTGGTCACAAGGACCGCCTTCGATTTCCCACTTCCAGGAGTTGGCCGGGCCGGAATACCATTGGGTGCCGTCGAGTTGATAGGGAACGAAGGGCTGGGCATCCGCAATGTCTTCCGGATCTGGACAGGACAGGGGAGGTTCGCAACACAGACCGTCGTCGGCGCATCCGTTGCAGTCGTTGTCCAGGTCGTCACACACTTCTGGACTTGGCCAGATGCCTCCCTCGCAAGGACCCCAGGTGGCGAATTCGCCGCTTCCTTGGCAGGTCTGCGTGCCGCTCGTGCAGGCCCCGGTGCTCACGTAACTCGGCGGTCCCAGGAAGCAGGGCTGTACGTCGCCCACGGTGCAGCTACAGCCTTCGTCCACCTGTCCGTTGCAGTCATCGTCCAGGCCGTTGCCGCACAGCTCCTGGGGGCCGCAGCCGTCTGGCAATGGGTTCGGACAGGGATGTTGCATGGAGGTGGGACACCCGTCCAGGTCCACATCTGCGTCGAGGTGGTAGGCGCTTCCGTCGCGTCTTTGGGTCGACCCGTCGGTCAAATCGGACCGATCAGGCGCCACGGAGGCATCGGTCATGGTCAATGTATCATTCGATGTGGATGCGTCTGTGTTTGCGTTGGTCCCCTTTGGGGTGCAGCCGGATACTACGACGAGGCCCGACAGGATCAGTCCCGACGCCAACCATCCACGTGACCGTATGTGTTCTTTCATGTGAGTGTTCTTTCTCATTCGAAGCCGTCGGGCCCCGCTGATCATTCATTCGAATGGATCTTCCACGAACCATTCCTTATGAAAGCTCGTTTTTCTGGAACGCTCGTCTTTCGTGTTGGACCCATACGGAAGTACCTGCAAAAGTAGTTATCCTGCATGGATTGGATTTTTGCAACAGCGCCCGTCGGGTCGTGAGGATCCGACCCGATACCTGCCATGCGGTACGGTGGAGAATCAACCCGCCGCCGAAGATGGGCTGCTTGCCTCAACGAGTTATTGTGGCCAGTTTCCGATGCATACGTTGCCGTGGCTGTCTGTGTTCGGAGGTGGGTTGGCGCTCGTGGCGACGACCAAATCGTCCACGTACAGGTGGTTGTTGGGAGGATTTTCATTGTTCCAGTACGTAAACAGGTAGAACGAGTTGATGGTGCCCTGGGCTTCGGTGATGGTGGGCACGTCCGTGCGGTTGAAGATCAGTTCGTCGTTGCGCCAGATCCGCACCCGCCCCTGACCGCCGTCGTCCACGGATTTGTCGTCGATGAACAGGTACATTTCGTAGCGCTCCCAGGTGTCTCGCGGGAGTTTGGGGCCGTCGTAGACCGCCCAGACGTCGTCGAATTCCTTGATGGTCCGCAGGACTGATGTCGTGCCGTCGGCGTTGTCCACGTACAGGTCGTTGTAGCCTCCGTTATCGCCGGAGCCCGTGCGGTTGTGCAGCCGGAGGAACTTCATCCAAGGCGAGGCGGTGAACTGGAAGCTGGACGGCCAGTACACCCACAGACGGACCCAAACTTCGGAGCCCTTTGGTAGGGCCGGGTCGATGGGAAGGATACCGCCCCAGCGTCCGAATCCACCTTTGTCTCCTGCATCGATTTCCATGCGTGCACTTTTCTGTCCACGGTGGGCCTGTTCGGTGGATGCCGTGGTTCGTCCAGACGCGTCGAACGGATGAAACCCGGTCAGAGATTCACCGGTCGAGTAGCTTTCGAAGTCGTCGTAGAAATAGGGAGTGAATGTAGTAGTGGCACCTGAATCGACGCCGCCATCCAGATCCGCATCAACAGAAATTTGTGCATCGGGAACAGTCGCGTCCGATCCAGCTTCGGCCATGGTCGCATCGCTGTGGTTGTTGGCCTGAGCGTCCGCATTGTCGTGGGAGGCCTTGTTTCCACAGTCGATCACCAGAAACGGCAGAATGAAAAAGACGACTGCAATGGGCATGTGGCTACGTCGCAAGAATGCCACGGGGACCTCCTTAAGCCAACCAACATATGACAAACAGGATCGTAGTTGGTCGGTTGTGTTGTGTCAACAGAACCTCGTACCGTCACGGTTTTGGATGTGCTTCATCGACTGTTCGTGGTTCCACAGGAGATTGCTGTTTCGAGTCGGACCGACTTCCGGGACCGGACAGGGACGGATTCAGCCTTTTTGAAAATCGCTGGATCTGATAGTTTCCTGGCGGTGGCAGCGAAGGGTGGTTTTTCACCGAGAAGGAATGGCTTGGTCCAGGCCGCCTGTCGTAAAGCTCGATGTCCTGACATCTGCCGACCATGGTGACGCCGAGGCGCTGTCCATGGAGCAGAAGGGAGAGATGGTGATGAAGAAAGTGTTGTTGGGTTTGTTGCTTGGAGGTTTGATGATGGGCTGTGGCAAGAAGAACGCAGGGGACGAGACGAAGCAGGCGGCGGGGACACAGTCTGCCAAGACCAAGACTGCGGCTCAGGGAACGGCGGTCCGGTCGGCGGCTCGTGCTCAGGATCGCACGGCTTCGGTGCGTGCCAAGTTGGCCAAGTTCGTGCCCACGTCGCTGAACTTCGATACCAAGGGGCTGTCGGCAACGGACAAGAAGGTGATCAAAAAACTCGTCCAGGCGGCCGAGGTCATGGATGACCTGTTTCTGATACAGGTGGACCCGAAGAATCCGAAGCTCCGGGAGAAGCTCGCAGCCGATCCGAAGCTCAAGGACGTGCTCGCCTATTTCGACATGATGTCTGGCCCGTGGGATCGCCTCGATCACGACAAGCCGTTTTACGGCAGGCGGAAGAAGCCGCTTGGTGCCGGGTTCTATCCGACCGATATGACCAAAAAAGAGTTCGAGACTTTTGTGAAGGCGCATCCGGACAAGGCGAAAGCATTCAAATCCTACTTTACGGTCATCCAGAGGAAGGGAAAGGAACTCGTGGCGATTCCTTACTCGACGGCCTATCGGCCCTTCCTGCAGCGGGCAGCGAAATATCTGCGAGAGGCAGCGGCGCTTACCAAGGATGCCAGGCTCAAGAAGTACCTGGAGCTTCGAGCCAAGGCTTTTTCCACGAACGACTATCGTCCTTCGGATATGGCGTGGCTCGATTTCGGAGACGGCACGATCGAGGTGGTCATCGGTCCGTACGAAGTCTATGAAGATGGACTGTTTGGGTACAAGGCCTCGTTCGAATCGTTTGTGTGTCTCAGGGATCCAGTCTACAGCGCCAGACTCCAGAAGATCGCCAAGTACAAAAAGGACATGGAGAATGCGCTGCCCATTGCCGACAAGGACAAGAACTTCAAGCGGGGAGGCAGCCTGCCTATCACGGTGGTGGACGAGTTGTTCACGGCAGGCGACACGAAGGTCGGTGTCCAGACCTTGGCCTTCAACCTGCCCAACGACGAGGTGGTTCGGCAGAAGAAGGGGTACAAGCTCGTGCTCCTCAAGAACGTGGGACATGCCAAGTTCAACGCCATCTTGATGCCCATCGCCCGGCGACTCATGGATCCCGAGCAGCTCAAGTTAGTAAACTTCGATGCCTTTTTCACGAATACGCTCATGCATGAGACGGCCCACGGTCAGGGCCCGGGCCAGATCGTGGTGGAGCGCAACGGCAAGAAGGTCAAGACAGATGTGAACCACCAACTGTTGGATCTGTATTCGACCATCGAAGAAGGCAAGGCGGATATCACCGGCCTCTACCTGTCGTCGTATCTCATCGGCAAGGGCGTGCTGCCCAAGGATCTGGACCGTCGTGTCTACGCGTCGTATCTGGCTGGCTTTTTCCGGGCCATTCGATTCGGAGCCACCGAGGCGCATGGCCGCGCAAACCTGATTTCCTTCAATTACCTGACGGATAAGGGCGCCATCCTATACGACAAGGCAACGCATCGGTTCCAGCTCGATTTTTCCAAGATCAAGCAGGCGGTGCGCGATCTGGCGCATGATCTCTTGACCCTCGAGGCGCGTGGCGACTACAAGGCCGCCAAACGATTCGTCACCAAGTACGGGGTCATGTCTCCGGTCCTGGCCGATGCCCTCAAGCGTTTGAAGGGCATCCCCGTGGACATTTTGCCCCATTATACGGTTCTGGAAAAGATGACCTCCTGGTAGGGACGCCTGTTTTCGTAGGGACGCCGGTCCCTGCCAGAAACAGCAGGTGTGACCTACAGTGGAGGCGGCCAGACGGGCTTTTTCCCCTCGTCTGGCGTGGCTTCCCGGTCGTCCCTGCCAGGTATTTGCTCCATGGCCCGGTTCAGAAACGCCATCCATTGAAAGGGAAGGGGAAAGGTCGATCCTATCTGGGTCATGTCCGAGACCTGATCCTGGAATTCCTCCACGAGTTGACTGAACAGTTCCATGGTGGAGACGAACATGGTTCGGAAGGAATCCGCTGCTGCTTCGCTGCCCGTTTCGATCACGCGTCTCAAGAAAGAGACGGGAAGCAGGCTCGCATCCTGTTCGTTTTCCAAGATGATTTGCAGCAAGATGGTCCTGGTGAGATCCTCTCCCGTGGATGCATCCACCACTCGGATTTCCGTGCCGTTCCGGATCATAGAAGCAAGGTCCGCCAGGGTGACCGGACTGCTCGATGATGTGTCGTAGAGCCGTCGATTCGAATACTTTCGGATTTCGATAGGGCCATCATCTTGCAACGGCGACTCTTCACGCTGGCTGCTCGCGACATCTTTGGCATGCTGTTCGGAATCGATCCGTTTCTTGGGGATTGCAGCCGTTTTCTTGTGAGCCATGATGGCGCTCCGTGTCTGATGCCTCTTGCCCATGGATTGTTTGCCCAGTATAGCATGAATCATGTGCGGCAGATCGATGTATTCCCGGTATTTCCGACGGCGGCTCGACCGGGCACCCTTGTCGTGATCACCGATTCAGCCACCGCATTTTCTGACGACGCGGAGGTGCGATATGTTCGATCGTGGGGTTCTCGATGGCCTGGTTCTTCCTTCGGGAGCAGGGAACAGGGCGGATCCTGGATCGTCGGCAGTGCGAAACGATGGGGACGGCGAGGCATGGATCGACGTGAGCGTGGCGCTCGGCCCGGCCACGCCTTGCTACGAAGGCGATCCGGTTTTTCGCATGGAGCCAGTGAGTCGTTGGATTGCGACCGAACCAAAGAGCTACAGCTTGAGTCGTATCGAGATGGGGACGCACAGCGGAACACACCTGGACGCGCCTGCCCATTTTGGTGGTGCCCTTGGGGTGGATGCAGCACCGGTGAGCTTGCTCATGGGCCCAGCCCTTCTTTTGGATCTCAGTGCAGATTCGGATCGGATTTCTGGAACCGCACTGGCTCGGTTCGACCTGCGTGGCGTGACAAGGCTGCTGATCAAGACAGTGGCACAGCCGAACGGAAGGGATGGGACCTCATCGGATGGCGTTGGTCGAGCCGGCGGACCTGGATCGGCGGGTTCGGGGTCGAGTGCAGCCTTCCTGACCGAGGATGCGGCTCGATACCTGAGGGGCGAAACCGACGTCCGTCTCGTGGGTATCGATGCCCTGTCTGTTGAATCCGGACAGGGTTCTGGTTTTCCTGTGCACCACATTCTGCTCAGAGAAGAGCCGCCGATTTGGATTCTGGAGACGCTCGATCTTAGATTGGCGGTCGGCGGCTGGTATGACCTGGTGGCGCTTCCCCTGAAAATTTCAGGCGCGGATGCTTCACCGGCGAGGGCGCTTCTGAGATATCGGATCTGGCACGGACCGTGATTGTACGAATTGGACCGTAAGGAACGCAAGCGAGGAGCGACAAAGCCAGGCGGGATGGATCGGCGTTCCAGATGGCAGATGTATTCTGACCAGCCTCCGCAAATCAGCCATTTGCATTACAGAAAGGAAATCGGTACGAAGCACGTTCGCAAGAACTGTGGCGGCTGCAGCTTCTCCTGTGGCGTTATTGCTCGTCATGGTCGCAGGTGATAGCCGGGAAGGAGGGGCATGGGACCAAGTCACCAGACCCGTGCCGATCGCATGGAAGCGGGCGGAGATCCCATCGAGGTTTTCACCTGGTGCCGGCGGGGGGGACCCTGACCGGGATTCCCGTCCAAAAGCAGGTGCGTGCTTCGAGTTTGAATCTGGAAGAAGCGGAAAAGGAGCTGCTCGTCGCTGCCATGGTGGAGCATCAGGGTTCAATTCCGGATGTGGCCGACGCCCTGGGCGTGAGCCGTGGAACCGTGTACAATAAGCTTCGAAAGTTCGGGATCGATCCGGCCGTTTATCGAGGATCGTAGGCTCCCTTCCGACCGTCGATCCTCCAGGCGGATAGGGGAGGACGGTGAGAGACCGAATCCCAACAGGACCTGATTTTGGGTCGTGGGCTCAAGGGGCTCACCACTGTCGTGGGATGTTCCACGAGGAGTCGAATCAATGGTGGAGAATGGTATGACTGACGGATTCAAGAATGGATGCCGAGGGCCGGCCTCGATGTCGAAGACCGGGCGGCGGGTCGGGCCGCCGCTTTTGTTTGTTCTGGCCGTCGTTGGTGCGCTGTTTTTGGTCGCAGCCTGCTCGGACCATCCAAATGCGCTGTCCCAGACCCAGGCGGTGTTCTTGTTGCAGCAGCCCGACAGCCAGGAGACCTATTTTGATCTGCCTTGGCCCAACGACGTGCGCCGTCACGATGACGGCACGCTGGATCTGACCCTGTTTCCGTCGCATACGGCCATGACGGACGACTACATCAAGCTGTTCGATGGGGCGATCCATGGCTTCTCCACTCAGGGTGCCATCTATTTTCGTTTCACCGGACCGGTGGATGCGAGTTCGTTGCCGAGTGCAGCGGCTGATACGCTCGAAGCGGGATCCGGCTGCTTCCTCGTGTCGGTGGATGCGGATTCGCCCGATTATGGCGAGCGGGTGCCAGTGGATGTGGATGACTCGCTGGATCGATCCTACGTCGGTACGAACACGTTGGCCCTGTTGCCCCACCCTGGCTTTGTGCTCCGGCCGCAGACCACCTATGCAGCCATTGTGACGGATGCGATTCTGGGTGAGGACGGCAAACCGGTTCGTCCCGGCCAGGATCTCAAGGTGGTCTTGGCCAGCAGCGACCCGGGAGGTAGCGATGTCCGCCATCGGGCCTGGCAGGCTTATGCGCCTTTGAGGCAGTATCTAGCCGATCAGGATATCGCCACGAGCCATGTGGTAAGCGCGGCCCTGTTTACGACCCAGGATCCTGTCAGCCTGATGGGGAAGCTGCGGGAGGCGGTCTATCGCGACATGCCCGATGCTCCGGATCCGACGGCCTTTTCGCACCGGTCGAGCTACGACCATTTCGATTTGTATGAGGGCACCTACGACAGTCCGAACTATCAACAGGGCGATCCGCCGTACCTGCACAGCGGAGGGCAGATCGATCTGGACCAGGATGGGATGCCGAAGTTGGTGCGTACCGAGTCGCTGCGTTTTGCGTTGAGCGTTCCCAAGGGAACCATGCCGGCGGCTGGCTGGCCCGTGGTGCTCTATGCGCACGGGACGGGCGGTGACTACATGACGTTTGTGCGGGCCGGCGTGGCAGACAACCTGGCCGCGGTCAAAGATGGGGCATCCGTGGTGGCAGGATTTGCTGTGGTGGGGATCGATCAGGTGCTCCATGGAACGAGGTGCGGCGGGCAGCAATGCGATTCGGAAACAATGTTTTTCAACTACCAGAATCCAGCCGCTGGACTCGACAACGTTCGCCAGGCGGCCTGCGACGATTTTCAACTCATCCGACTCGTCGAGGCCTTCGCCGTGGCTTCGGCTCCTGGAACTGGCACCCCCATTCGGTTCGATCCGCACAACATCTTTTTCATGGGACATTCCCAGGGTGGGATCACTGGGCCCCCGTTCTTGGCTTTCGAGCCGGACGTCAAGGCGGCTGTGCTGTCAGGGGCCGGAGGGAACATGATCCTGTCCCTGACGGAAAAGACCGAACCCTATGACATCCCGGCCTTGGTGGCCTTGATGCTCGACGAGGAAACAATCGACCGGTTTCATCCAGCCCTGACGCTCATCCAGACCTACACGGACCCGTCGGATCCCACGAACTACGCCCGGCTCATCACGGCCGAACCGCCGTTCGACTACCAGGTCAAGTCGGTCTTTCAGAGCCAAGGGTACGTGGACCACTACGTACCACCGGATCTCCTCGAAGCATTGGGCGTGTCCCTTGGGCTGACCTGGACCGGCCCGGAGGTACAGCCTCTTGTCGGTTTTGCCCTTGCGGGTCAATCCAAGGCAACGGCTCGTCCCGTGAGTGGGAACCTGGCGGACGGTGCGGCCACGGGTGTGTTCGTGCAGTACAACGCGCAGGACGGCGACGACGGTCATTTCGTGGTGTTCGACGTGGCGTCGGCCATGAGAGACTATCGGCTCTTTTTGACTTCGGCATTGGAGGGGGTTCCAGTGCTCAAGTAGCATCGATGTGCATGCTTTTGGGCGGTGTCTCGACAGAGGAAAATTGTGTCTTCAATCGATTGGTAGGACTCTTTCGTCGATCCGGGCCTCAGCTGACCCTGGCTCGCCCAGAACCAGCACTACTTCACCCACAGGACCCATTCTTCCAGGTCGCCCGTATCGATGCCAGCGTTGTCCGAAACGTTCAGGATCCACTCGCCCCTGGGGTCGTCTCCGTTGAAGTCGTCCAAGTCGCTTCCATCGGTCGTGTCGACCATGTCGAACACGGTCATGATGTTCTCCGTAGAGCTTCCGGAGCGGTGGCGCAGTTCGCGCATCATCCCCGTCGGGTCTGTCAGCGTCACGATCAGATCGCCAATCCATGTATGCGAGATCTTGATCCCCACCTGGATGTCAGTGATTGAGGTGAGATTGAATCCCGTGACGTTATTCGTGTTGAGGTGCACCGAGATGCCCGAAGCGTCGTTGTCGGGGATGGCGACGGGGAACTGGGCCGCTTCGTCCGACTGGGTCGAGGCGGTCAGGCGGAAGTAGGTGCTGTCCGGTCCGGGCTGGTTGTTGGGCTCGCCGGGCGTGGGCCACCACTGCACGAAGAAGTCGGACGAGTTGTCATCCGTGTCGTGACCGGCCGGGTACCGGCCGATGGACGTGTTCCAGTCCGAATCTTCGACCCCCTTGCAGGCCGCAGTCTCGGCATGAGAATGTGAGGCGCCGGTTTCCCATTCCACCGCGTCCACTGGGTCGCCACTCGATCCATCCCAGTTGGCGTAGATCACCAGCGAGTCCGGACCGTCGTCCAGGACGTCCGTTTCGTTGGGCAGTCCGAGTTGGGCCCAACTGATGTCGATTCCGGCCATGGTGGACGGGCCGATGAGAATTTCGCTCGCATCGCTCGTGCGGAGGCCGTCCAGGGGCAGGGCCCAGATGACCGCTCCCGTGTCACCGTCGTGGTGCACGAGGGTGTAGCCGTCGAGGCTCCGCATGGTTGGGGCCCCGACCAATTCGACGAATTCGTTTGCATCGACGGTCGTTGGATTGTCGTAGGACACTTCGTTGATCAGCACCGTGTCTGCCGGAGCAAAAGGCACGAAGTCTGTTTCAGGCGGATAGGGCGTGATCCCGACTCCGGAGGTGATACCCACGACGCCCTCATCCGTCAATTCACTGTGGATGTAGTGGAACTTGATGGTGCCGTCATCGAGCATCTCGATCTGGAAGGATTCCAGCTCGCCGCTGGAGTATCGGGGCACCTGGTCGTAGGTCACCACGACGCTGTGAGCGAACTCGTCGATGGTGATGGTTCCGCCGTGGTTTGGCGCCAGGTCCACGGAGTAGCCGCCGACCTTGGGTCCGTTCGGCAGGAAGCTGGCAGCCGAAGGGTGGAGAGAGTGGTCATCGACGCCCAGGGCGATGTATCCGTTTGAGGCCACGAACATGCTGTGATACGTGGTGCCGTAGAACGGAAAGCCGCCCGTCATGGTCGCAAACGCGTAGGCCTGAGATTCGTCGTCGCCCAGGTCCATGGTGGCGCTCGTCGTGCCGCTTCCGGGTGTGATCGGGTAGGTTGTGGCGTCTTGGGTGACCGCCCAGGTGTAGCCGTTGATGTTGTTCGTGTCGCGCGTGAAGGTGATGCTGTGGGCCACCAGGTCCATGGGATCGTCGCTGTCGAAATCCTGATAGATGGCCTTGAGAGGCTGGCAGGCCACCAGGGTCTGGCAGTCGGAGTCGGCGCAGTCGGTGACGCCGTCGCCGTCGTTGTCCGCCCCATCGTCGCACAGCGCCTCGGTGGTGCAGCCGGTTTGGCCGAAACAGTCGGTATCGGCGCAGTCGATGTCGCCGTCGCCATCGTTGTCGAATGAGTCATTGCACGTGGCCTCGGTGACTTCACAAGAGCCTTGGCCGGCACAATCGCTGTCGGCGCAGTCGGTGTCGCCATCGCCATCGTTATCGAAACTGTCGTTGCAGGTGGCCTCGGTGGCTTCACAAGAGCCTTGGCCGGCACAATCGCTGTCTTCGCAGTCGGTGTCACCGTCGAAGTCGTTATCCACGCCATCGCCGCACTGTGACTCGGGCGGCGGCACATCGATGGTGAAATGATAGTCCACGCTCGTGGAAGTGGAAAAATACGCTTCCAGAATCACGAAATAGGTTCCGTCTGCGGGAGCGACAAAGCTCAGATCGGTTTCGCCGTAGTCTTCGCTGAACAGGCAGGCTGCCGTGGCGTCGCAGGTGTCGAGCACGCGGATGACCGCATCCATGCTTCCAGTCTCAGCCATGTGCAGGACCTGCCCCGAGGTCAGGTCGATGCTGAAGATCGCCTCTGCGCCGTGTCCCGTGCCGCAGTCTGTTCCCGAGAAGTCGTACGCGTCCGTGTAGTCGTCCGTGATGTCAGTGCCATCCATGGTAAAGGGCGTCGAGGTCACCATGATCGGATTCGCGCATCGGTCCCCTTGTGGCGCCGTGTCGCAATGGGCCGTGCCCCCATCGGTAGAACAAAACTGCTGAGTGGTCGTACAGTCGGTTTGATCCGCCCAGTCCAGGCAGTCGCCCTGCATGCTGCAGACTTGCAGGATGTCGCCGTGGCACCGCAGTTCACCATCGGTTTGGCAGTGATTCGTGCAGGGGATTTCACAATGGGCGCCCGAGTCGTCCGTCACGCAGTGGCCGCCTGCCGTGGAGCAGTCGGTGTTGTTGATCCAGGCGAGGCAGCCGGTGCCCCCCGTCTGGCAGGCTTGCAGCACCTCGCCCAGGCACTTTTTGGCGCCGTCCGTGTCGCAGGAGTCATTGCAACAGCCCGAGATATCCAGGTGGCAGTTCTGGTCGCAGCCCAGTTCGCCGCCGTCGAAGCCCTTATCCTGGCAGGTCTGGTCACCAAGGTCGGTTTTGTCACATTGTTCGGTCCCTTCCTTGGTTCCGTTGCCGCATTGGGACCCACCAGTGCATTGGGTCGTGTCGTAATGGCACGTGCCGTTGCAGCTCAGGGTGCCGCCCTCGAATCCTTGGTCTTGGCAGGTCGGGGTATCGCCCATGTCCTGACCGTCGCACTGCTCACCTTGGTTCACCACACCGTTTCCGCAGCCGCAGTCGGCTGGACAGTCGGCCGCTGTTTCGCCAGAATCGCAGACTCCGTCCCCGCATTTGGGCCCCGAGTGGGAGTCGTCACTGCAGGATGCCACGAGCCACGTGGCACCCGCCAAGAATGTGATTGCCAAAAATAGTCGTTTCATTATCGAACCTCCTTCACCATGGTCGTTTCTCTATGTTTCTCGTTGTTTTTTGTTCGTCCCGCCCGATCGTTATGACTGTTTGTTCTTAGTCAGGATTCGCAGGCCGGGTCAACGGCTTTTTTTTGAGTCGGGTGGATTTGTTGCCCAATGGCGCCTTTTTGAGGCAGGGCCGAGCGGTCCAGACGCTGTGTTTTTACGAGTTTTGGCTCCGTCCAGGCAGGATGTCGCATGAAAAGGGATGCGCGTTGGGAGCATGGACGTTGGGGATTGAATCGCGGGGGCTCGGCGGGCCCAGGTATGCCGCGGGCGAGCGCCGAATAGAGAAGGTGCCAATCCGGCCCGCTGGCAGCGGGCCGGATTTTCCGGTCAGGACAGACTCGTTACTTGATCCACAGGATCCATTCGTTGAGCTGGCCCATGTCCCCAAATCCGTTGTCGGAGATATGGAGGGTCCAGGTGCCCTGGGCGTTCAGGCCATTGAAGCTGTCCATGTTGTTGGTGCCGTCGTCCGGGGTCAGGGTCAGGTCGTAGACGCCATTGATGTCGTCGTCGCCACCGCCTGTTTCGTCATGCAGCACAACGGTCGTGGTGCCGTCCGGCGCGGTCAGGGTGACCTCCAGATCGCCAATATATGAATGCGAGATGTTGATGCCCACCTCGATGTCGCCCACCGTGGCAGGGACCCAGTCCCATGTGGATGTGTCGAAGGTGACGGTGATGCCCGTGGCATCGTTGTCCGGGATGGCGATGGGGAAGCTGTCCGCATAGTCGGACTGGGTCGAACCGGTGATGCGATTGTACGTGTCGTCCGGGCTGGGTCCGTTGTTGGGCTCGCCTGGCGTTGGCCACCATTCCGTGAAAAAGTCGGCCGAGTTGTCGTCCGTATCCGTTCCGTCGGGATACCGGCCGAAGGACGTGTTCCAGCTTCCAAAAGGAGTGCCGGCGGCCGGGCTGCCCTCGGCGTGGGAAACGCTTGCGCCGGTTTCCCACTCAACAGCGTCCACCTCAGCCTCGGTGCCCAAACCATAGTCCTTGTAGAGCACCAGGGAGTCGGCGCCATTTTGCAGCGCATTCGTGTCGGATATGCTAACGTCTGCCCAGTGGATGTCCGCGTTTGGCCAATGGCTTGATCCGATGAGGAACAGACCGTTCGTGTTTGCAGCATATCCCGTCAGCGGAATGCTCCAGATGACACTGCCTCCGTTGCCGTTGTAATGCACGAGCGTGTAGGCGGACAGGTCCGTGCCCGAAGGCGCCTTGATCTCGACGAACTCCATGTCGTCACCACTGTCATCATCATAGAGGACCTCGTTGATCACCGGCGGAGGCGGCAGCACGAAGTCGGTCTCGGCTGGATATGGAGCAATGCCCACCCCAGCCGTGATGCCCACGATGCCTTCGTCGGTGAGTTGACTTTGGAGGTAGTGGACCTTGATCACGCCGTCGTCGAGCAGTTCGATCTGGAAGGATTCCAGATCGCCGCTCCAGTATTCTGGTACCTGATCGTAGGTCACCACGACGCTATGGGCGAACTCGTCGATGGTGATGGTTCCGCCGTCGTCTGGCGCCAGGTCATCCGAGAATCCTGCGATTTTGGGCCCGGATGCCAGGAAGTCCGTTGCGTCATATGTGACCGAGGTATCAGCCTCACCCAGGGCGATGTAGCCATTCGAACCCACGTATATCTGGCTGTACGTGGTGCCGTAGAACGGAAAACCACCCGTCATGGTCGTCAGCGCGTAGGCCTGAGAATCGTCGTCGCCCAGGTCCATGGTGGCGCTCGTCGTGCCGCTTCCGGGCACGATCGGGTAGGTTGTGGCGTCCCCGGTGACCGCCCATGTGTAGCCGTTTACGTCCGTGGCGTCCGGGGTGAAGGTGATGGTTTTTCCCACAATGTCCACGGGGTCGTCGTTGCCGAACTCCTGCCAGATGCCCTTGAGAGGCTGGCAGGCCACCGTGGTCTGGCAGTCGGAGTCGGCACAGTCGGTGTCGCCGTCATTGTCGTTGTCCTCGCCGTCACCGCAAATCGTCTCGGTGGTGCAGCCGGTCTGACCGAAGCAGTCCGTATCTTCGCAGTCGGTGTCGCCGTCGCCGTCGTTGTCGAAGCTGTCGTTGCAGGTGGTTTCGGTGGTTTCACAAGATCCTTGGCCGGCACAATCGCTGTCTTCGCAGTCGGTGTCGCCGTCATGGTCGTTGTCGATGCCGTCGCCGCACGCGGATTCGGCCGGATACACGTCCACCACGAAGTGATAGTCTACTGACGATGGTGATGCGTAGTAGGCTTCCAGCACGATGAAGTAGGTGCCGTCGGCAGGCGCCACGAAGCTTAGGTCGTTTTCCCCGTAGTCTGCGCTGAACAGACAGGCTGACGTGGCATCGCAGGTGTCGAGCACGCGGATGACCGCATCCATGCCTCCAGTCTCAGCCATGTGCAGGGTGTCGCCTGCGTTCAGGTCGATGGTGAAGAATATGTCCACGCCATGCGCGGTGCCACAGTCGGTGTTCGAGGAAAAGTCGTAGTCGTCGGTGGCGTCGGCGGTGATGTCGGTCCCGTCTATGGTGAACGGCGTGGAACTGATGGGAATGGCGGATCCGCAGTCGTCGCCCGTGGGAGGATTTTCGCATTGCGCGATGCCTTCGTTTACGATGCACAACTGATTGGTGGTGGTGCAGTTGGTGGTGTCGATCCATTCGAGGCAACCGCTGGTGCCGGTCTGGCATGTTTGTACGGTGTCGCCGTTGCATTGGGTGTCGCCGGCCTGGTTGCATTGGTTTGTGCAGGTGTTTTGGCAACTCGCCGTTCCCTGGTCCATGTGGCAGACCTGATTGGTGGCGGTGCAGTCGGTGGTGTCAATCCATTCGAGGCAACCGCTGGTGCCGGTCTGGCATGTTTGTACGGTGTCGCCGTTGCATTGGGTGTCGCCAGCGCTCGTGCAGGTGCTGGCGCAGCAGCCGGATGTGACGAACTGACAGGTGTCGGAGCAGGCCAGGGTGCCGCCTCCGAAGCCCTGGGTCTGGCAGGTCTGGTTGTCCAGGTTCGTGCCATCGCAGTCTTCGCCGTTGTCGATGGTGCCGTTGCCGCACTTGGATTCGTTCGTGCAGGACGACGTATCGAACTGACAGGTGGCCGAGCAGTTCAAGGTGCCGCCCGAAAAGCCCAGATCCTGGCACGTGGCGTTACCGAACTGGGTGCCGTCACAGTCTTCGCCCGTGTTCAGGATGGCGTTTCCGCAGCCGCAGTCGTCGGCGCAGGAATCGGGTGTTTCACCATCCTCGCAGATGCCGTTTCCGCAGGACGGACCTGACGAGTCATCGCTGCAGGATGCCACGAGCCACGTGGCTCCCGCCAATAATGTGATTGCCAAAAATGTACGTCGCATTTCAAGACCTCCTTGTGGTGGGCGGTTGACCGCTCTACCTTTGTTTGTGTGGCTCGTTTGTTTTTCGTCCCATTTTCGATGGGATGGCTGCATCGCACTCTGTCCACTGCAGGTGATCGTTCCATCCCATCGCAACCACTAAATCTAGGGATATCTGGTCAGGGCTGTCAACGTGTTTTTCAACTCGATCGACAAAGTGGTGAGAAAGCCTTGTTCACGCATCGCCATTGCATCGGACAATGGGCCGTCTGTGGTCGGGTTGGATGCTTCTAGTGACGCCGGAGTCCACAACGGTTTTCGTGAGGCCGCGCGGGTCACGTGGCGCGATTGGTCCATGACACGGATTTCTCGGCGTGTCGGCCAGGACGCCCGGGGTTGACCGAACCCAGGATCTGTGACATCCACGAATCAGCACGCGTGGTCGGCTCTGACGGCTCTGTGATGGCCCTGTCGGGGATTGCGCGGCAGTCGAGGTGACACGGTGTCAGACTATGAGGTGGTGTGTTTCGACCTGGACGGGACCCTCGTTCAGGGTACGGTCTTTATCTGGAATTCGCTCCACGACCATTTCAAAACGGATGCTGCGCGGCGGGTTCTGGCGCGTCAGGCGTTTTTCGAAGGGCGTATTTCCTACCGGGAATGGTTCGAACACGACCTGGAACTCCTCGACGAACGGGGTGTGACCCGGCAGACCATGCAGGCCATGTTTGCCGAGAAGATCGTGCCCACGAACGGGGCGCAGACCACGTTGGAGCGGCTCAAGGAAGCGGGAAAGAAGATCGCCGTCCTATCGGGCAGCCTGGACCTGGTCCTCACCACGTTCTTCGACGAGAGCCTGTTCGACGTGGTGTTCCTGAACCGGATTTTTTTCGATGAGACCGGTCGGATCGCTGGGGGGCGTCACACGCCCTTCGATTTGGATCGCAAGGCGCATGGGATCGAAGAGATCAGCCGTCGTCTCCAGATTCCCCTGGATCGTTGTGCCTTTGTGGGAGACAACGATAACGACCTGTCGGCCGCGGGCATCGCGGGTCTTCCCATTGCCTTCCGTCCCAAGTCCGACGAGTTGAGGCGGCTGGCCCGGGTGGTGATCGACGAGGAGGATCTGACGCTCATTCTGCCTCACCTCGGGGTGCGACTAGCCGACGATCTCGGTGAGGCGTCAGGGGAATAGAGGACACGACAAAGGCGGGTCGATTCGTATGGGATCGGCGTATGGTGGCCGCATAGCGAAGACGGGATACAGGACCGTGACGCGTACAAGGAGTCATCGATGAAACAAGGACACAATTGGGCAGGAATCATCTTGGGGGTGGTTTCCCTGGGGACCGCGTTGTGCGTGGTGCAGGGTGGCTGCGGCGGGTCGGCGGCGGGCAAGGGAGCGGCGCATCCGGTCGAGCGCATGCCGAGGGTCCGTCCGCACGAGCCGATGGCGTCGCTGCGTTGGAACCTCAAGCTCGAATCCACCTGTCGAAAGACCCAGGCGTCGCCGCTGCTCGGTCTGTTTCAGAAGGAAATCGACCGAACCATGAAGGGGTTCCGTGCTTCGGGCGGCTGCCCGGCCCCCTACTTCGTCGCCTACGAAGGGCGGGACGAGGAACGGGCCGATGTGGCGGCCAGCCTGGGGAGCCTGACCGTGTCGGCCACCATTCGTGCTCGTTCGGTCAACGTGGACCTTCGGGTGGGGAATCGGCATTTCGACAACACGCATTTTCTGGATCGATCCTGGACCACGGTTGCAACGTTGCCACTGGACGATGACGAGGCGGCGGTGCGAATGGCCCTGTGGAAGGCCACCGACGGGGCGTACCGCAACGCCTGTCGCACCTATGCGGCCCAGCAGGCCAGGGCCAAGACAACGCCCAAACCAGCCAAACCATCCGACGATTTTTCGTCGCCCGAGCACCTCGTCCTGCATTGTCAGACCACGCATCTCGTCTTCGACAGGCCCAAGTGGGAGACGGTCGCCAGGAAGCTGTCCAATCTGTTTTCCGGCCATCCAGATATTCTGTCCAGTGCGGTCCAGATTTCGGGGGTGGCAGGTGGCTCGTACATGGTCAGCAGCGAGGGAACCTCGATCCAGGTGCCCGGAGCGCGCTATATCGTTGTGGTTCAGGCGGCGACCCTGGCTCCCGATGGTATGCCCCTTGCCCGCAACGAAATTCGGGTGGCCAGCAACCAGGATGGGCTGCCCAGCCTGGCCGAGCTGACCAGACTGACCCAAACGATGATTTCTGACCTGGAGGTCCTGCGTAAGGCGCCTGTGGCAGATCCCTACGAGGGGCCTGCTATTTTTCGCGGCAGGGCGGCCGGCGTTTTTTTTCACGAGGTGTTCGGCCACAGGATGGAGGGACATCGCCAGAAGTTGCGGCGGTCTGGCCAGACCTTCAGAGCCAAGCTGGGGCAGCAGATCATGCCGTCGTTTCTGTCCGTGTTCGACGACCCGAGGATCGTGGATATCAACGGTCGATTCGCCAACGGGCATTATCTGGTGGACAACGAAGGGATGACCGCCCAGCGGGCGACCCTCGTGGATCATGGCGTGCTCAAGGGGTTCTTGATGTCGCGGATTCCCATTCCCGGCATCAATCGGTCCAACGGCCACGGCCGTCGCCAATTCGGTCGGTTGGCGGTTCCCAGGCAGGCGAACCTCGTGGTGGAGCCCCATCGTTTCGTCACGTACGAGATGCTTCGTGCAATGCTCAAAGCGGCTTTGCGTCGGCAGCACAAGCCGTATGGCCTCATCTTCGAGGACGTGTCCGGCGGATTCACCTTGACACAGAGGAGCATGCCTCAAGCCTTCAAGGTGATGCCCGTCAAGGTGTATCGCATGTACCTGGACGGGCGCCGCGATGAGCTCATTCGCGGGGTGGACATGGTGGGAACGCCGCTGTTGGCGTTGCGACGCATCGTGGCCGCGGGAAACGACGTGTCCGTGTTCAACGGTATGTGCGGTGCCGAATCGGGCTGGGTGCCCGTGTCGGCTACGTCGCCTTCCTTGCTCATCTCAAAAGTGGAGACCCAAAAGAAGCCGGCTGGCAAGAATCGACCGCCCATCTTGCCGGTGCCCGTGGAGCAATCACTAGGATCGTCGTCTGCCGGACGGACTGGCGCGACGTTCCACCATCAGGCAACCGAGGCGTCCCACGGCCAGGGAGGTGCACGATGAAAATGGTCACAACGGTCCTACTTGCCGTTTGTCTCACATGGACGATGGAGGCGTCGGCCAGGCCCAAAACCAGGAGTCGCCGGCATGCAAATGGAATGGGTCGGGCCATGGCTCGTCGGGTGCCTGCGATGGTTGGGCGCCATCCCAGGATGATCCGTACGGCTGGCCATTCGGCCATCGATCCTCGGGTGGACGGCGCCTTGCGTCAGGAGTTGACGCGCAACGTGAGGGGGCTGCGGATTGCCGGCGAGCCGGCCCCGTATTTTTTGGCGGTTGCCTGGGTGCGAAACACGATTTGGGGACTCTATGCGACCCTGGGCCATTTGATGAGTCCGGACAAGACGAGGCGAATGGCCAGGGTGTACTCGGCGGTCCGGGTTGGGAGCATGGACCGGGACAACACCAATTACTATGGACATTTTGGACCTGCTCTGTCAGTGCGGGCCGTGCCCTTCGAGGTCAATGGATTGGCCATTCGTCGCGGGCTTCATCTGGCCTTCGACAGCGCGTATCGCCGGGCGATTGGGTACTACGCCGCCAAGCAGGCGTATCTGCGTAACCATCCAGGTGCTCAGAAAACGGCGGACTGGACCAAGGAGAAGGGGCGTTCCCAGTCAGTGTCGGGCGCGATTGGTCCTTTTGCGGTGCAAGGGGGCAAAGCCGCCGTGCTCGCCGCTTCGGCCGTGTTTCGGTCTCATCCCAAGATCCAGCAGTCCTCGGTTTCGTTGTACGTGATCAAGACCGAGCAACTGACGCGCACGAGCGAGGGTGTGCGGCTCGGCCGAGTCGGCCGGGAGGGGCATCTCAAGTTGAGAGCGTTGACGCAGGCGACAGACGGAAGGAACGTTGGGATGTCCGATGATCAGCGCCTGGTCCCTGGTCAGGTCTTGGACCGGAGCAAGGCGGTGGAACGCGCCAAACGTCTGGCCGAACTCGTCGAACGGCTCGCCGTAGCTCCGAAGGTGAAGGAGAACTACACGGGCCCGGTCCTGTTCGAGGATCAGGGAGCAGGGATGACGCTTCTTGGTGTGCTCGGTGTGCATCTTTCGTCCAATCCGCCGCCCGTGACCTGGAATCGCCGATCCCTGTTCGAAAAGATGCTCGGTCGCCCCATTCTAGCGCGCTCGGTGTCCGTGATCGACGACCCGGGTCTGAGTCGCTACAAGGGCAAAATGCTTGCCGGACACCAGACGCTCGACGACGAAGGAATTGTGTCGAAGCGTGTGGTCCTGGTCAAGGCAGGTAGGCTCATGACCTTCCTGTCGAGTCGGCGTCCTTCGGTGGACGTGAAACGGTCGAACGGCCATGGTCGGGCGCTGACGAGGTCGTTGTCGATTGTGGCGGCACCCACGAATCTGGTGGTTCGGGTGCGAAGGTCGTTGTCTCGGTCGGGCCTGATGCGACGATACCTGGCCGCTGTCCGTCATGCCGGCCTGGACCACGGCTACGTGGTGACTCGTGTTCGACGTCCGAGTCTTTTTGGGATTGGTCGGTCCCGGGGGCAGATGGTGACGCTGCCAAGCCCCCAACTCGTGTATCGGGTGGACCTCAATGGGAAACGGACCTTGGTTCGTGGCGTGCGGTTGGATCCGATTCAGGCGGCTGACCTCAAGGACATCGTCCTGTTCGGTGGGCCGGAGCAGGTTCATAACGTGTGGTTGGGAATGGGCCGCGGCATCAGTATCCGGTGCCGCAATTTCGTACTGCCTCGGGCGAGTGTGACGCCTCGAACGGATCATCCGACTCGACTGCCCATGCTGCCATCTCCTTTGACGCTCGTTCATTGAGGGCTGGGCGCACGGGGCCATGCGCGTCGACGGTACGATGGGAAATTGCTGGTACGATAGGGAAGCAGAACGAGACGAGGAAAAGGGGACGTGGAATCGTGAAGGGACATCGTGTTGCAGACAGGGGAGGGGCTCGTTGGATGCATGCGTCAGCGTGCGGTCGGACGGCGCCGCTGGCCGGAGGCCTGTTCATGGCAATCCTTGGCGTCTTGGCGCTTGGGGCTTGTGGGAGCACTCGTGGTGATCCGGTTCCTGCCTTGCTGGTGCACGATCCGGGCGGGGCGACACCCACAGACCCATTGGCCGGCACGGACATGGAGAGCTGCGCCGTGTTTCTGGACGAGCAGTGCAGAAACGGTGTGCTGAGCGAATGCGACCTGTACGATGTGAAGGCGCACAAGTTTCCCTCTACGATCGACCCGCTCGTGCGTCGTGTGTTTCTCTTCGAGCGCTGGTACGATCGGTATCACCAGCCCGACGGCCAGACCGCCAATCGGGTCTTTACCGGTCCTACGCCCGCTGGAACGCCCGAGGCCGAGTGGGGGGCCTTGGACCACTTCGCCGCCTATGATGGCGTGGGCGACTCGGCCATCTGGACCGGCGCGGCTTTGAACGCCTATGCGCTTCGTTATCTGGTGACCGGGACCGAGGCGGACTACGAGCGTATGGTGACCAAGACGAAGCAGCTTCTGATCCTGTTCGATGTGACCGGGATTCCAGGGTATGTGGCCAGGTACCATGGGTTGATCGTGGCGCCGGGGGCGCCCAAGACGGACGAGCACATCGTCCGATACAACGCCGACTTTTTCGATGACAACGACCATTATTTCGATCCGGTCAATGCGCCGGGCCTGCCCGATGTCTATCGAGACGGCATCATCGATGGTCAGGGAAAAACCTGGGACGGCACGCCTTATTGGCATGGCCACCCGTCCATCGACCAGTATTCGGGCCCCATGACCGCCTTTCCCCTCGTATTCGGCCTGCTCAGGGACGAGGACCAGGATACCAAGGACCGGATCACACACGAGATGACCTGCTACCTGAACCGGCTTGGCCGCATTGAGATTCGAAATTTGCAGCAGAATCAGGAGGCGCTCGACGCGGTTCGAGACTTCTTTTCCCGCGGGCTCCTTCGACTCGACCCGGGAGATATGGACCTGAGCACGCTCGATACGGTGGTGGCCTACGCCAACCGAAGCATCAATTCGACGAACGAAGATACGTTCGATCGGAGTTGCCCCGATGCACCGGCGCTCAAACCCTATCGGGTACTGGACGCCACGTCGGACGATTTTATCTTGGACCTTCTGACTCTGGCGAAGGACCTTCAAGGCGACAAGGAGACCACACCGGAAAGCATCGACCATATTTACGTGGTGTCCGTCCGGGGCGGCGACGCCATGCACATGATCCATCTGGCGGCCATGGCCTATTACTTCACTGGTCGTGAGGTGTATCGAAAATTCCTCTACGACGAGCTCATCGGGAACCTGCATGCCCTCCAAGTGGCCAATCTCATGAGTTCCCTGCGCACGCCCCGTTGGTGTCGTTCTTTCTACGGGTCGCACATCACGTTCAGTCCTTTTTGGAGCTTGCTCGAACTCCTCGACGACAGCCCGTTGCGGACCGAATTGGCCAAGGTCATGGACGTGGAGCTGGAACAGAAGGATATGTATAACCTGGACAACGCCAAGTTCGACTTCATGTATGCCGGTACGGTGCCCGACGACATCGCCACCGCCAAGGCCCAGGCCGTTGCCGAGGCCATCCGGGCGGTCGAGACCTTGGGTGGCAATGGCGGTGTGCTCGACGACCCGCGTCGTACCTATGACATCGACCGTCAGTGGCTCCTGGCCCACCTCCCCGATGGCAATGAACCGATCTGTCCCACCGAGGACGAGCGCGCCTTTTGCGAGGACGGATTCAAGGTGTTCGGGGTGCGCATTCCCGGCAAGCCTATCACATCCGAATGCACCGGCGCGCCAGGCGAGTGCCAGTTGTCGGATGGCTGCGCCCAGGCCCAGGCTCGCGACGCCCTGCCCATGCGGTACCGGCCCTGGACCGACTTTTTGTGGCAGCGCAATCCATTCGAGATCGGCGTGCAGTACTCGGTTCAAGGCCAGGAACAGTCCCCAGGCCTCGACCTGACAGAAGCCTACTGGCTCGGACGGCGCTATGGATACATCACGTCGGGTCGCAACCTCGTGTTGGCCTGGAGGAACCTGGGAAGCTGCCAGTAGCCGGGCGGTTGCCAATAGTCGCGAAAGAGTATCCTCAAGCTCGGTCTCATGTATCTGGTCGAGCTTTCACTCCTGCTCATCTCGGGTCTGCTCATCCTCGTTTGGGGTGTCGTTGCCTTTTCCATTCCCATTGTAATGGTGATGAAATTTTAGGGTGACCCATAGGGTGGGCCGGGGTTCCTTGATTGCTGATGAGGCTCCAATTCGTTGGTGATCACGGCTTTGCCCCGGGTTGCACCGTTTCTTGACTGATTGCCTTCTGGTTGCGGTTGCGCCGTTGGGTTGCTTTTTGGTTGCGGTTGCCTTTTGGTTGCGCTATTCTTGAAATGAACGAGCCAGGAGGTCGCCTCGATGGGAGGTCGCCTCGATGGGAGGTCGCCATGCTGCCTGACGCAATCACGGTTCTGATGTCCGGAGAGCCCTCCGATATCATTTCGACATGTCAGGACCTCTGTTCCGCCGAACTCGACACGATCGATCTGGTTGCCAAGGATGCGCTCCGTGGCAGGCCGCGGGCCAGCCGATCGTATGCACGGGCCTATGAGTCTTTGCTCAATCGCATGATCGAGTCCTTCGGTGCGCGGACGAGCCGCCTTGCAGCAAGCATTGCTTTGACAGAGGCACCCAATCTTCTGGTGAGCAATTGGGTCCAACGGTTCGGGCCGGGCGCTGGGGTGGCGGTTGCTCTCGTGGAACGAATCCGTCGGGCTGTCGAGCCTCCGTATCTGCAGGAAGTGCATGGGCTGACGCCCACCTTGGCGAGCAGGGACGGGTTCGTGTTCTCGCTCGAAGAAGTGGATGCCGTTCGTTTCGAGCGGTTTCGTCGCTACGTGGTCAGAGAACTGCGGACCGCCCGTCGTCAGACGCCGCTCCACATCATCGCCGAGGTATTCGATTTGAACGACACTGAGCTGGCACGGCTTTTTGGGATCACGCGTCAGGCCGTTCAAAAGTGGCTTCGCACTGGGAATGTGCCAGGCGATCGCCGCGCGAAGGTTGTGACGACGCTTCAAATCGCCGAGGTCCTCCTGCGCAATCTGAAGCCCGATCGAATTCCCGGGATCGTGCGTAAGCCAGCGGGCTGGTTCGCCGGCAAGAGTATCGTCGAGATGATATCGGATGATCGTCATGATGCCGTGTTGGATCGGATCCGCGCGTCGTTCGACTGGAGTGCGACCGCATGAAGGTCGTCATGCGGACGATACGGCGGGGAGGCCTCTTCTATCGCGTCGCGGACTCTGACTGGGCAGACCCGCTCGACGGCAGCTTTTCCATGCGCCGCGGCGGTCGATGGAACGCCCGCGGTTCGTTTCCCGTGGTCTACCTGAACGCGACCGTGGAGGTGGCTCGTGCGCAGGTGCAGCGCAGCTTCGACGGTGCCCCATGGACGTTTGGTGACCTGGACCCAGGTCCTGTCCTGGTCTCGACCGAGGTCGCCTACGACGAGTACGTCGATGTGGTCACCGATGAAGGCTGCATGGCTGCCGGATTGCCTGCAACGTATCCCAAAGACGAGCACAACAAAGACGTGGGCCATGCCAGGTGTCAGCCCATCGGACAGCGCGCATGGGACCATGCGTATCCAGGAATTGCCTGCCGCAGTGCCGCCGTCTTTGCCCCGGGAGGGGGCGAGGAACTCGCCTGGTTTCAGCGTCCAGACCGCGACCGGCTGCGCGCCACCCAGATCGAGGACTTCAACGAGTGGTTTTGATGTGAGCATGCTGTGGCGTGTTGGGGGAAACCTGCTGCGTATCGGGCGCATGCTGCCGTGTGGGGGGAAAGGGAACCCTATCGGAAAGCGTGGCATTGTGCACAAATGCGTGGCATGGAGGTTGTTGTGCCGTGGGTTTCTGGAGCCGTCCGATGTCGAAGTTTGAACGCCAGATGGACCTGTTTCCGAATCAGACGAGTGCTGGGGTTCGTGTGCGCACGATCATGAATGCGTCGCACGTGCCGAGCATGGACTGGACCATCAACCCATACGTGGGTTGTACGTTTGGCTGTACCTACTGCTATGCCCAGTTTTTTGGGCGACACGAGGATCGCAAAATTGGTGAATGGGGGAGCTTTGTTTTCCCGAAGGAGAACTTCGAGCGAATCCTGGCCCGCGAGTTGATGTGTCTATCTCGGCGTGGTGGCCGGGTTTTGTTCAGCTCAGTGACCGCCTTCGTCGATCACTGAACCTGTCCGCTTGACGTTCATCCGTCACTGACGAGTCGGTCCGTCCCTCCGGCCTATGGTTTGAGTTTTGTCCCGATTCTGTGCTGCTGAGCAGGATAATATGTGTAGGTGTATATATGTTTGTGTAGTGTTGCTGACTACTTGAAATTACATGGTTTTTGTGAAAATCCGGCGGGGCGAAAACTTGACAGATCAGGGGCCCCATGAATCATCGTATAGACGTAGGGTGGGAAGAAGTGGCAGGTGCGGGATCGTCAGGCTTGGTTGGTGGCACAACGGACCGTTTCGATGATGAAAAGGCGAGTTTTTTCAGCGCTTTTGGGAACGTGCCAGCATTTGGAGGACAGCAAGAGTCTTGTGCATGTTCTGATTGGATGAACGGATGAGCCGGATGTCTTCACATATTGAACGCGGTTTGGCCGCCATGATGGCCGGCCGTGAGGGCGCTGGGTCTGGTGACGGTGGTCACGACGGTGCTGGTCGTCAGGGCGCTGGTCACGAAGCGCCTGGCTTTGGCGATGCCGACCGCGTCGATATCGGGTTCATCGGTCCTGGCGGGGCCGACGAGGCGGCGCGTCTCCATGAGCCCGTGCTGCTGGCGGACGTGGTGCGCCTGCTCGGGCGTCCAGGCGCGCGATATCTGGATCTGACCCTAGGGATGGGCGGCCATGCCCAGGCCCTGTTGGAGGCGGGCGGACCTGGAGCCGAACTGCTCGGCCTGGACCGGGACGCCGAGGCGATCGAGTTGGCCCGGATGCGGCTGGCCTCCTTTGGGGACCGGGTGCATCTCGTCCATTGTCGGGCAAGTCAGGCGGGCCAGGTGCTCTTCGACCTGGGCTGGAAGCATGTGGATGGGGTGCTGGCGGATCTGGGACCTTCGAGTTTCCAGATGGACAGGGACCGACGGGGCTTTTCCTTCGATTCGGGCCGGATCGACATGCGGATGGACCAGGGGCGGGGTCGTTCTGGCCTTGACCTCTTGGAACGATGGACCGAGGCGGAGCTAGCCGACGTGCTGCGTCGGTTCGGTGAGGAGCCGTTGGCTCGGCGCTATGCGTCGGCCATCAAGGCTGCAGTGAATGCTGGGAGTCTCGGATCGGCTCGGGACCTGGCCGCGGTGATCGAGCGGGCGGCGGGGCCGGCCCGGACAGCCAAGGCGCGGGTGCACGTGGCCACCAAGGTGTTCATGGCGCTGCGGATCGCGGTCAACGACGAATTGAGCGAACTCGATCGAATTCTGGAGCGAGCACCCTCGTGGTTGGCCCCTGGTGGTCGGCTGGCGGTGATTTCGTTTCATTCGCTCGAAGACCGCAAGGTCAAGCAGGCGTTTCGGTCGCTGGCCGACCCGGCGGCCGAGGTTCCGCCGGACCTGCCGGTGACGGCGGACCAACTGGGGCAGGGCGAATTTCGCTTGGTGACCCGCAAGGCGGTCCGGCCATCTGGCCAGGAAGAGGCGGCAAACTCGAGGAGTCGGAGCGCTAAGTTGCGGGTGTTGGAAAGGAGGCCTGTGTGACCACGGCGGTCGAGCAGATGTCGTTTGCAGCAGGCAATGGCGAGTTGCTGGAGGGGGAGGAATCGATTCTGGATACTGCCAGGCGGACCAACTCGGTCGCCGAGAAGGTGGCACCGGTTCGGGCTGGGATGTCCACGAGGCGCAAAGTCGTGTTGATGCTGGTGGTGGCTGTTGCGTTGATCGTGGCAGGTATGGCGCAGGTCTGGGTGCGGCTCAGGATCGTCAAGATTGGGTACGAATTGTCGCGCCAGACGACCCAGACGGCGCGACTGTCGCGGGTTTATCAGAAGTTGTCCGTGGAGCAGGCGCTGCTGCGCAGTCCCGAACGGATCAAGCAGATCGCCGCAAAGAGGTTGGGATTGAGGCCTCCTCGGCCCGAAGAGGTGCACGAGATCAACAGGGCGGCACCCCTGTTCGGCGTGGATGCCAGACAATGAGGCAGATGTGATGGCTGACGTTTTGAGCGTACGCAGCATGCGGGGCATCAGGGTCAGGATGATCGTGACGGCCGTCGTGTTGTCGGCCCTGTTTGGCGTGGCCCTCTATCGAGCCTTTGCTCTGACCGTCGTTCAGCACGCCAAGATGAAGCATCTTGCCGAGGCTCAGTACATGCGAACGGTGCAGCTTCCCGGGGTACGTGGCTCCATCCTGGACCGGAACGGAAGCGCGCTTGCCGTCAGCGTGGAGGTTTCATCCATCTACGCGAATCCCAAGGAGATGAAGGGGCATGCAGAGGAGAACGCCCAAATATTGGCGGAGGCGATCGGTGCGGACCCCTATTTGTTGACAGAGCGGTTCCGGTCCAATCGGTATTTTGTCTGGATCCAACGCCGAGTGGGGCCCGACGTCCTGCAACGGGTGCGATCGCTCCACATCAAGGGCATCTATTTCAAGAAGGAGATGCGGCGATTTTATCCCAATGGGCGGTTGGCCGGCCAGGTGATCGGGTTCGTGGGGTCGGATAACAAGGGCCTCGAAGGGAGCGAGCTGGAGTTCAATCAGTGGCTGACCGGGTCTCGTTCCAAGGTCATCGGGCTCAAGGATGCGCTTGGCCGAGCCGTGTTCGTCAATGGGCTGCCTGATTTGGGACCTGCATCGGGACACACGGTGGTGCTGACCCTGGACAAGACGATTCAATTCGAAGCGCAGAAGGCGCTCGAAGAAGCAGTGACCAAGACCGAGGCCAAGGGCGGCACCCTGGTGGTGATGAATCCCAAAACGGGCGAGATCTTGGCGTTGGCCAACGCGCCGGGCTTCGACCCGAACATGCCCCAGGGGTCGAAGCCGAGGCAATGGCGGGATCGGGCGGTGACCGATACCTTCGAGCCAGGTTCGGTGACCAAGGTATTCACGTTGGCCGCCACGCTGGAAACGAGGGTGGCCACGGTCGACGATCACGTGTACTGCGAAAATGGTCGGATCACGGTCGATGACCACGTCATCCGGGATTCACATGCTCATAAGTGGCTCACCGTGACCCAGTGCATCAAGAAGTCGTCGAATATTTGTACCTTCAAACTGGCCGAGCGATTGGGACGCAAGAGGCTATATGATTATCTGCGCAGCTTCGGCTTTGGACAGCGCACCGGGATCCGTCTGCCCGGTGAGCGGCGGGGAAGGCTGCGCCCGTGGCGAAGGTGGTCCCGGGCTGCTCTGGCGAACATTTCGTTTGGTCAGGGATTCACAGCCACCGCGGTGCAGCTTGGCGCCGGGCTGTCCGCCCTTGCCAACGGAGGGACCCTCTACCCGCCCAGGATCTTGCGATCCGTGCGCGACGCCGATGGGAACGTGACTTTGGTGACCCGACCCAGGGGGCGTAGGGTCGTGGCTCGGTGGGTGGCCCATAAGGTCATCGATGTGATGCGGACTGTGGTGCAGCCTGGCGGAACAGGCGTGCAGGCGGCCATGGAGGACTATCCGGTGGCAGGCAAGACGGGGACGGCCCAGAAGGTGGATCCGGAAACAGGTAGGTATTCGAACGATCGATGGATCGCTTCGTTCATGGGCGTCGTCCCTGCGGACGATCCTGCCCTGGCCATCGTGGTCATGGTGGATGAACCACAGACCGAACATTACGGCGGCGATGTGGCGGCTCCTGTGTTCAAGCGAGTGGCACGGGCTGCCCTCGATGTGCTTGCAGTGTCCAGGCGCCCTGGCGGGTCTCGAACCAAGGTGCACAAAAAGGCAGCGTTGCGAAACCAGTCGCGGTCTGTATCTTTGGCGTCGATGGTGCCGGCCGCGCCCGCTCTGCCGGCCGCAACGCCCCAGGGGCCATCGCGGCACGTTCCTGATTTTTCGGGCCTGACCATGTGTCAGGTCGTCGAAGCAGCGCGCAAGGCAGGCTTGACCTGTCGTTTGGAGGGCAGCGGAGTCGCTGTCAATCAATCGCCACCTCCTGGATCCGCCCCGGCTGATGTGGAGTGCCGTGTGTCGTTTTCCGCTCCAAGGTGAGCGCAATGGTGATTCGATGAATGGACAGAGAACGATCATGTTGAGCGAGCTGGCGGAGGCGGTCCCCGGGGCGAGACTGGAGGGCGAGGATCTGGCCGTGACAGGCCTTGCCGAGGACTCCAGGAAGGTGCAGCAGGCAGACCTGTTCGTGGCGGCCAGAGGGCGTACCGTGGACGGGCACGACTTCGCCCAAGAGGCTGTCTCTCGAGGCGCGGCTGCCGTGGTCGCAGAGCGTTGGTTGGATTTGGGGGTGCCCGTAATCGTCGTGGCGGATGCGGCTCGGTCGGTGGGACCGCTGGCGGCAGCCTTTTGGGGCCATCCCGCCGAGTCCTTGACCATGGTGGCGGTGACGGGGACGAACGGCAAGACCACGACCTGTTCCCTGCTCGAATCCATTTTGACGGAGCAAGGGGCAAGGCCGGGCGTGATTGGAACGGTGAGCTACCGCTACTGCGGTCGAGTCGAGCCGGCGCCCTACACAACGCCCACTGCCTGGTTGCTCCATTCCATGCTGGCGAAGATGGTCGAGGCAGGCTGTACCCATGGGATCATGGAGGTGTCGTCCCATGCGCTCGATATGGGCCGGGTCGAAGGGCTGACCTTCGACGTGGCCGCGTTTACGAATCTGACTCAGGATCATCTCGACCTGCACGGCACCATGGACGCCTATTTCGCTGCGAAGCAGACGCTGTTTCGCGACCATCTCGACCCGGACGGCGTGGCTGTGGCCTGGGCGGATGATCCAATGGCTGCACAGATGGTCGGTGCCTTTTCTGGGATGAGCCTGTGTTGTTCGGCGACGGACCGACAGGCCGACATCCACGTGGAGACCCTCAAAGAGAGCCTGTCCGGATTTTCAGCCCGGGTGGTCACCCCAAGGGGTGCCATCGAGGTGCAGTCTAAGATGCTTGGCCGGACGAACGTAGCGAATAGCCTCGTGGCGGTGGGTCTGGCCCTTGGACTCGGGATTCCGCCCGACGTGATTGGGCCCGGTCTGTCCCGGTGCGACCGGGTTCCGGGTCGGCTGGAGCCGGTGCATCATGTTCAGCCCGGTCGGCCCACGGTGCTGGTGGACTACGCCCATACGCCCGACGCCATTGAAAAGGTGCTCGCTACTCTACGTCCCTTGACCAAGGGGCGGTTGATGATCGTGTTCGGTTGTGGCGGAGATCGGGATCAGACAAAGCGTCCTTTGATGGGGAAGGCCGCGGCCAAGGGGGCAGACCTTGTGGTGGTCACCTCCGACAATCCCAGAACCGAAGACCCCGGGGCCATCATCGACATGGCTCTTGAAGGCGTGGTCGCCACGGGCATGGAGCACCTCGACGCAGAGCGGTTCGGCCAGGCGGACACAGGGTACGTGGTCCAACCGGATCGCGGCAGCGCCATCACGCTCGCGATCGAGGCGGCGCGCGACGGTGACGTGGTGCTCATTGCGGGCAAGGGGCATGAAGACTACCAGATTTTGGGTCACGACCGGATCCACTTCGATGATCGGGAACAGGCGCTGGCCCTGTTGGAGGCGTTGGAAAGCAGGAAGGCTGGAGGCGACCGGTGATAGGGTCTACAGAAGGCATTCGGCTGGAAGAATTCGCGCGGATCGTGGGGGGAACATTGCTTGTTGGAGATCCGCAGGCTCTGGTGGGTCCGGCCTCCATCGACACGAGAATCATGCAGCCGGGGGAGCTGTTCGTGGCGTTGCCCGGTGAGCGCGTGGACGGGCATCAATTCCTGCCTCAGGCAAAGGCTATCGGAGTCGGTGCGGCGCTCGTGCGTCGCGGCTTTGCGGCCGAGGGTTTCGAGGTGCCCGAGGGCCTGGCGCTCGTCGAGGTCCAAGACGTCCAGGATGGGTTGTGGGCCTATGCTCAATGGGCCCGCAGTCAGCGCAGCCCACGCGTCATCGGGGTCACGGGTTCGAACGGCAAGACCACGGTCAAGGAGATGCTTTCGTCCATTCTTGCCGTGGCGGCAGGCCAGGACGCGGTGCTTCGGAATCGACTCAACTTCAACAATCACCTCGGTGTGCCGTTGACCCTGACGAGGCTCAATGGGCAGCATCGGTACGCGGTGATCGAAATGGGCATGAACCATCCGGGCGAGATCGCTGAGTTGGCCGGCCTCGTGCGGCCCGTCGTTGGGGTCATCACGAGCATCGGCCATGCCCACCTCGAAGGTCTTGGTGGTATCGAGCAGGTGGCCAGGGCCAAGGCGGAACTGTTCCAGGCGCTGCCCGAGGCAGGTTGTGCCGTATTCCCCGACGGACAACCCATTCTGGAGGACGCTAGTGGCCACGTAGCCAAGCAGATTCGGTTCGGTTCCGAGCAGGACTGTCGCGTGCAGGTGATCTCGGCACGGAGTGCATCCACGGGGGCACTTTCGGTCGAGCTCCGCATCGATGAAAATGTGGTCGAGGCGACCCTCCAGGTGGCGGGGGTGCACAATGCATTTAACGCCGCGGCGGCAGCCGGCGCCGCAGTTGCTCTCCATGTGATGGGCGAGGCGATTCACGACGGCCTGGAGCGTTTCGTTTCTGCGCCCCATCGATCCGTGGTGCGACGGTGCCGTGGGGCCTGGGTGCTCGATGATTGTTACAACGCGAATCCCACGTCCATGGTGGCCGGAATCGAGGCGCTCGCTACGCTTCCGGGGGCTGGACGCAGGGGGGCGATTCTTGGAGACATGGCTGAACTTGGACCCGGAGCTGCGAGGCTGCACCGAGACGTGATCGGGGCAGCACTGCAGGCGGGATTGGACCGCCTCATTTTGGTGGGTCCCTTGATGCAACGTGCTGCTGTGGACCTGGATCTCGTGGGAACAAGAAAGGTTGATGTCGTCGAGTCCGCGCAGGAGGCGGGAAACCTGGCGCGGGATCGGTTTGGCGACCAGTGGCGTGTGCTGGTCAAGGCGTCGAGGGTGACAGGGTTGGAGCGGGCGCTGGATCGTTGGTGCTCGGGCGAGGAAGGTCGCTGATGCTGTTTCATTTTTTTGAATGGCTGACCCAGTACGTGTCCGGTGTGAACGTATTTCGATACACGACCACGAGGATTTTGGCGGCAGCCCTGACGGCCATGGTGCTTACCTTTCTATTGAGCCCTTGGTTCATCAAGCGGCTTCGGGATCGTCAAGTGGGACAGCCCATTCGAGAGGACGGTCCGGAAACCCACTTCGTCAAGGCCGGGACTCCGACCATGGGCGGCAGCCTCATTCTCTTTTCTCTCGTCATTGCGACCCTGTTGTGGTCGAACCTGACCAACGGCTTCGTGTGGCTCGTGCTCACGGTGACGGTCGGGTTCGGCATGATCGGGTTTGCGGACGATTCACTCAAGATCTCGAAGAAAAATTCTAAGGGGCTGCCCGCTATCGTCAAGATTGGACTCCAGACCCTGATTGCGCTGTTGGCTTCGATTTATCTGTTTCGATCCAATCTCTTCGACCCTTCGGTGCGTCTTCGGTTGGACATCCCATTTATGAATTTTTACAGCCACTCCGCCTCGCTGCCCCTGGTGGTCTACATTCTGTTCGCCACGATCGTGGTGGTGGGCACTTCGAACGCTGTGAACCTGACTGACGGCCTCGACGGTCTGGCCATCGGCCCCGTGATCATCGATGCCTTCGTGTATCTGCTCTTCGCCTACATCATCGGAAGTTCCATCATCGTCTACACGAACAAGTTCGATGCGGTGGTGCTGGCCAAGTACCTTTTGGTGCCGCACCTGGTGGGTACCGAGGAACTCTCCATCTACTGCGGTTCTCTCATCGGAGCGGGCATCGGGTTCTTGTGGTTCAACACGTACCCTGCTTCGGTGTTCATGGGGGACGTGGGGTCCTTGTCCTTGGGCGCTGGACTCGGGGCGATTGCAGTGGCGACCAAGACGGAATTGGTCCTGGTGATGGTGGGCGGCCTGTTCGTCGTGGAGGCCGTGTCCGTGATTGTCCAGGTCGGCTACTTCAAACTCACGCACAAGAGGATCTTCTTGATGGCGCCTCTGCATCACCACTTCGAGAAGAAGGGCTGGGCTGAGCCGAAGGTCATTGTGCGATTCTGGATCGTGTCCATCATGCTTGCCTTGGTGGGCCTCGCCACGCTCAAGATGCGATGATGGAGCCTGTGGACCATAGACCGTCTTCAAAGCCGTCTGTCACCACGGACCTGGCTCGTCGTCGCGTCGTCGTCGTGGGCCTGGGTCGTGCCGGGGGGGCTGCGGTCCGGTTCCTTTCCGGTCGGGGCGCCCAGGTGGTGGCGACCGACCGACGCAGGGCCGATGACCTGGCGGATGTGCTTGCAGGTCTGCCCAAGGGCGTGACCATAGAGTTGGGCGAGCACCGGCTCGCCACCTTCGTTGAGGCGGATCTGGTGGTGACCAGCCCTGGCGTGCCCCCCATCCGGGAACTGAACGAAGCAGTTCGTCACGGGGTCCCAGTCATGGACGAGGCGGAACTTGCCTCTCGTTTCATCGAAGGGACTCTGCTCGGTGTGACGGGAACGAATGGCAAGTCCACCACCACGGTCCTTTTGGGCAAGCTCATAGAGACCCTGGGGCGGCCCCTGTTCGTGGGGGGGAATTTGGGTTCGGCCCTCTGTGACTGTCTCGAAACCGAAGCTGCAGGTCCAAACGGCGTGGTGGTGGCAGAACTGTCCAGCTTCCAGCTCCAACGGACCCAGCAACTCCATCCCAAGGTGGCGCTGTTCCTGAATCTGTCGCAGGACCACCTCGATCGTCACGCAGACATGGACGAGTACGTGGCTGCCAAGAAACGGATTTTTGCGAATCAAAATGAAACAGACTTTGCCGTGCTCAACGCCGACGATCCATTGTGCCGCGCCATGGCGAATGACCTGCGGGCCCAGGTGGCCTGGTTCAGTGTCGAATCTTCGGTTTCTCCCGGAGGCTATCTGGACGGAGACGTGATGCGTTTGGTCCTGCCCGGCCAGGACGAGGTTCGTCTCGATAGGAGTCTGCTTCGGATTCCCGGCCGCCATAACGTGGCCAACGCCCTGGCGGCGCTCGTGGCGGCCGGTTTGTTGGGCGTGGACCTACGCGAGGTCGCCGCGGTCCTGTCAGTATTTACCGGGCTCCCCCACCGGATGGAACACGTGGGGTCGTTTATGGGGTTGGACTTCTACAACGATTCCAAGGCCACGAACGTGGGGTCGGCTGTGGGGTCTCTGTCGGGATTGGAGCAGCAATTCGTGCTCATCGCCGGCGGTCGACACAAGGGAGGCTCGTACGAAGCCCTGGCGCGCGTGCTGGCAAACCGGGCGCGGGCCGTGGTGCTGCTCGGTGAGGCGGCGCCCATCATGGCCGAAGAACTCGCTGGTACTGTGCCTCTGCATCGGGCGGAAACCATGGACGAGGCGGTTGTGTTGGCATCGTCTCTGGCCGTGCCGGGAGAAGCCGTGGTCCTGTCGCCGGCCTGTTCGAGTTACGATATGTTTGTGGACTACAGGGCCAGGGGTCAGGCGTTTCGAGATGCTGTGGCGGCCGTGCAGGGTCGAGCAGGAACCGACGAGTATAGGAGGGTGCCGTGAGCGTCACGGGCAGGGTCAAGACCTGGTGGAAGCATGAGGGTACATCCGGATCCTTCGGAGGCGGTCCATCGACCTCGAAGGACGAGTCTGCGACTGGGTCGGCTTCCGGTCAGTTTTCCTCAGTTGGATTGGACGAGTCGGTGGACCTGTGGCTTTTGGGATCCGTCTTGGGCCTGACGGGCATTGGGCTCGTGATGGTCTACAGCGCGTCTGCTGTGATGAGTTTCAGCCGATTCGGCTCGGACCTGTTTTTGGCCAAGCGTCAGGTGGGCTATGCGTTGGTGGGGCTGGTGGCCATGTGGATGGGGTACAGGATCGATCATGATCTGTACCGACGTCAGGTCTATCGTTTGTTGTTGTTCACGTTCGTGTTGCTCCTTTTGGTGCTCATTCCTGGTGTTGGCCGCAAGGTGGGCGGCGCCAGGCGGTGGTTTCGACTGGGCGGACTGTCCTTCCAGCCATCTGAGCTGGCCAAGTTCGTATTGGCAGCGTATTTGAGTGCCTCCGCAGCGGCCAAGGCAGGAAAGATCGACCGGTTTGCGGTTGGGTTTCTGCCCCACATGCTCGTTGCGTCCCTCATGGTGGTGCTCGTGTTGGCACAGCCAGACCTTGGGACTTCGGTGTTGCTCATGAGCATGACCATGGTGGTCCTGTTCGCGGCGGGCACCAAGCTCGTCTATATCGTTACAGCGGTCATGGCGGCAACCCCCGTTGCCTGGTATGCCATCGTGGGTAGTCAGTGGCGGATGCGGCGTTTGCTTGCCTTCTTCGCCCCCGAAGCCCACCGACGCGGGGCCGGTTACCAGGTGTTCGAATCCATGGTCACTCTTGGGTCTGGCGGCTGGTCCGGCTTGGGGTTGGGCCAGGGCAGACAGAAGCTTTTCTTTTTGCCTGAGGGCCATACGGACTTCATTTTTCCTGTGATTGGCCAAGAACTCGGCCTCATCGGACTCGTGTTGGTCATTGGTCTGCTTGCCCTGTTCCTGTGGCGAGGGCTCCGGGCTGCTTTGCGCGCTTCGGATCTGTTCGGGATGTACCTGGCCTTTGCCATCACCACGCTCATTGGGATGCAGGCCCTGGTGAACATGGGCGTGGTCATGGGGTTGTTGCCGACCAAGGGTCTGACGCTGCCCTTTGTGAGCTTTGGAGGCTCCTCGCTCGTGATGACCATGTTTTCAGTCGGAGTGCTCCTCAGGATTTCATCGAGACGTCCGGCAGGCGTCAGGGTCAAAATGAAGCATGGCAGGCGGCGGACCTCGTCGGGAGGCAACAGGCGCGTGCCGGCACGACAGCCGGACGCCGGGCTCGCCAGGGAGGTGACGCGATGACCAGGACCATCCACGTGTTGGTGGCTGCGGGCGGCACCGGTGGGCATATTTTTCCAGGCTTGGCCGTGGGACAGGAGTTGGCTTCGGCCGGTCACGACGTTACCTTCGCAGGAACCAGAGACGGCATGGAGGCGGATCTCGTGGCGCGTGCCGGATTCTCCATGGAGTACCTCACGGTCGGGAAGTTGAAGCGGATGAGCCTCACAGCGCGTCTGAGGTCCTTGGCGCTCTTGCCGTCAGCCGTCAGCCGCGCCATTCAGATGGTGACGAAGGTCGCACCTGACGTGGTGGTTGGAGCCGGTGGGTACGTGGCTGCGCCCATTGTGGTGGCGGCTTGGATCAGGAGGATTCCTGTGATCCTGCTGGAACAGAATGCCATTGCCGGCGCCACGAATCGCCATTTGGCGCGTCTGGCCACGAAGGTGGTCATTGCATTCGATAGGGCCACCGAGCGGCTGCCAGAGTCCAAGGCCGTCGCCTGTGGAAATCCCGTTCGTCCGGCGCTGGTCGAGCGTCTCTCAGTGCCGAGGCGACCGTCCGATCGGACGCGCCTCTTGATTTTGGGCGGCAGTCAAGGGGCTCGGGCTCTCAACGACGTCATGGTGAAGTTGACACCTGTGCTGGGTCGGTACGACATGGAAATCCGCCACCAGACAGGGCGAGCGGATTTCGATTGGGTCCAGGCCGCCTATCGGAAATGGGACGTAGCTGCCGAGGTGCTGCCGTTCATCGAAGACATGGCGAGTGTCTACGAGCAGACGGATCTGGTCCTGTGTCGAGCGGGAGCGACCACCATTGCCGAGTTGACTGTGGCCGGCCTGCCGTCGCTGCTCGTGCCGTTTCCCTATGCGGCGGATGACCATCAGAACGCCAACGCGGCGGTTTTGGCGGACGCCGGTGCCGCAGTTCTCGTACCGCAACGAGAGCTGACCGTGCCCCGAATCGAGGCGGAGCTTGCTCGCTTCCGTGGAGACGGGCGTCTGCTGGAACGGATGGGGCATGCAGCGAAGCTTCTTGGAAAACCCGATGCTGCAGCCTGCGTGGTGACGCTCTGTCACGAGTTGGTTGGGCTGAGAGCGGAGGCGTGATGTTCAACAAACGAGTGCGTCACATTCACTTCGTTGGGGCCGGTGGAATCGGGATGAGCGGCATTGCTGAGGTCCTTTTGAATTTGGGATATCACGTCTCGGGCAGCGATCTGCGCTCCAATGATTCGACCCAACGGCTCGTCGGCCTGGGCGGGGTCATGTACAAGGGGCACAGGGCCGAACAGGTGCAAGGGGCCGACGTGGTGGTGATTTCGAGTGCGGTCAAACACGACAATCCTGAAGTGGTCGAGGCACATCGGCACAAGATTCCCGTGATTCCCAGGGCGGAGATGCTCGCGGAGTTGATGCGCCTCAAGTATGGAATCGCCGTGGCCGGCACCCACGGCAAAACGAGCACCACGTCTTTGCTCGCCACGGTCTTGTCCGAAGCGGGCATGGACCCCACGGTCGTCATCGGAGGCAAGTTGAACAGTCTTGGGTCCAATGCGCGATTGGGCCAGAGCGACTACCTCGTGGCCGAGGCAGACGAGTCCGACGGATCGTTTTTGCTCCTGTCGCCTGTTCTGTCGGTGATTACGAACATCGATCCAGAACATCTGGACCACTACGGCACGGTCGAAAAACTCGAAGAAGCGTTTGTCCGGTTCGCCAACAAGGTGCCCTTCTACGGAGCCGTGGCGGCCTGCCTGGACCACCCGCGGGTGCAGAACCTCATTCCCAGGATGCACAAACGTTGTTTGACCTACGGCTTTTCCGCCCAGGCGGATTTTCGGGCCGACGATGTCCAGTTCGATGGCTTGACGTCCCGGTTCGACGTGTATCGGTTCGGGAAGCGATTAGGGCATCTGACCCTGCAGATGCCGGGGCGACACAACGTGCTCAATGCCCTGTCGGTGGTCGCCATCGCCGACGAGCTTGGCATCGAGTTTTCCGTGGTTCAAAAGGCACTGGCCGGGTTTCAAGGCGTGCAGCGACGATTCACGGTTCGTGGTGAGCGTGACGGTGTCGTGGTGGTGGATGACTACGGACACCATCCCGCCGAGATCATGACGACCCTTTCGGGGGCCAGACTGAGCTATCCAAATCATCGAATCGCCGCTGTGTTTCAGCCACATCGCTACAGCAGGGTGGAGCGTCTCTGGAATGAGTTTTCCACCGCGTTTAATCAGGCAGACGTCGTCTTAGTCACGGATATCTATCCTGCGGGTGAGTCGCCCATCGAGGGTGTGGATGCAAAGGGGCTCGCCGAGGCCATTGCGCGTTTCGGTCATAAGGGGGTCGAGTACGTGGGGAGCCTCGATGCGGCCGTGGAGTATCTTTCATCTTGGGCGGCGGACCAGGATCTGGTCATCACCTTGGGGGCCGGTGATGTCTGGAAGGTGGGTCGAGACCTCCTCGTTCGATTCGACGATCAGGGAGGAGCATCATGACGGGGCCCACGAGCGGACAGTGGCGCACGGGCACGACCGGTTCGTTCCGCAAGGCCGACAGGGCTCATGCAGGCAGGAAACAGGCCGATCGTGGGCGGTCGCAGCGAACTGCGACGGGTACCTTTCGCCTTGCCAGCACGGGTGAATGGAAGGCCGCCGATTCGCAGAGTCGATGGGGGCGTGCCTCCAGGGCCAAACAAGGCAGCGGCGCGAAGAAGACGCGCAGGTCGCAGCGCAGGAACCGAAAGACCACGGGCAATCGGCAGGTGGTCGCGCCGTCTTCTGCATCCTGGAAGGTGGCGCTCGAGGACGGGTCGTTCCTGCATCGGATCACCGGCGCGGCCGACCGGTGGTCCGTCAGTGCCTCGCTCGTCCGTTTCCTGGCTGTGACCGCAGCGGTCCTTCTTTTGGTGGGCGGAGGCTACGAGGCCTATCGGTTCGTGACGAGGTCCGCCCATTTCGAAGTGCACCATGTGGTCTTTAGTCCAACCGAGCACGTTTCCGCCGCCGAGTTGCGGTCGATTGCTGGGATTGGGACGCATGCGAACGTGTTCACGTTGGACCTCAAGAAAGTGGCATCTCGGGTGGCCGCCCACCCATGGATTGCCTCGGCTCAGGCCACGAGGAAGCTGCCCGATACCATCGAGATTCATGTAACGGAGCAGAAACCGATCGTGGTGGTGGTGATGTCCGGCCTTTATCTGGCGAACGACCGAGGCGTGATCTTCAAGCGGGCCAAACCTGAAGAAGTGACAAATCTGCCCTTTGTCACGGGCATCGATCGGTCGCAATACGATCGTCGGCGCAAGGGAACGGAGGCCTGGATTCGCGAGATGATTGCAATCGTCGAGAATTACGATCGTCGCGGGGACCGACCGGCGGTGGGCGAGTTGCATCGGGATCGGGACGGAGACGTGACCCTCTACACGCGAAAGACCGGGATACAGATTCGCCTTGGACAGGGCGCCATTGCGGCCAAGTTGAATCGATTGGACAGCGTCCTGACGGCTTTGGGCAAGGACGCGGCCAGGGTGGGTGTGGTGCGCTTGGACAACAAGGTGCGACCCGAGCGGGTCACGGTGCGACTGGCCCAGGTGGATCGATAGGCGGATTCACGTCAGAAATTTGCGCAAAGCATGGAATTGGCCACAAGATGGTCGGTAGGACTGTCGACCATGGTGTCGAGAGGCGTGGGAGGCGTGCCGGTCGGCGGAGCGGGGCGGTGGGGCGGTGGCGCCGGATCATGGGGGCCGGCTGGATCGGCGCCTGGATGAGGCAGACGAACGGAACGACTGTTAGGACCAAAGTGGTACGCGACGGAGTGAGGCCAGCACAGAGCCTGGTGGACAGAAAGGGACGAAGGCATGTCAGAAGACAGGGAAGTGGTCGTTGGTCTGGACATTGGAACCACGAAGATCGCTGCGGTCGTCGGCGAGGCGGACGTGGACGGCTCGTTGACTGTTTTGGGTGTGGGGACCCATCCTTCGACAGGGTTGCGCAAGGGTGTGGTGGTGAACATCGATGCGACGGTAAACTCCATCCGGGAGGCGATAGCAGAAGCAGGGCTCATGGCGGGCTGCGAGATTGCCACGGTGTACGCCGGGATTGCCGGTGGGCACATCAGCAGTGTGAACAGTCCGGGCGTGGTCGGCATCAAGGATCGGGAGGTGACCCAGCAGGACGTGGAGCGCGTGATCGATGCGGCTAGCGCCGTTGCCATGCCGATGGACCGGGAGATCATCCATGTCCTGCCCAAGAACTTCGTGGTTGATGATCAGGACGGTATCAAGGACCCGGTGGGCATGAGAGGTGTGCGGCTCGAGGCCCAGGTGCATCTGGTGACGGCGGCGGTGACCTCGGCACAAAATATCATCAAGTGCTGCAACATGGCCGATTTGGACGTAGCAGACATCGTGCTCGAACCCCTTGCGTCGGCCCTTTCGACCCTGGACGAGGACGAAAAGGAGCTTGGGGTCGCCCTGGTGGATATCGGTGGCGGAACCACCGACATCGCTATTTTCCTTGACGGTTCCGTGGTGCATACCTCGATTTTGACCATCGGCGGCGATCACCTCACGTCGGACGTGGCCGTGGGGCTGCGGACGCCCAGGGCGGAGGCCGAGCGGATCAAGCAGCAGTGGGGCTATGCTCTGGTAAATTCCGTTGGCGAGGAAGAAACGGTGGAAGTTCCCAGTACCGGCGGCAGGGAGCCTCGGATCGTGCCGAGGAGACTGCTGGCGAGCATCATCGAGCCTCGGGTCGAGGAGATCTTTCGACTCGTCTATCGAGAGCTGGACAAGGCGAATTATGCGGATTTGCTCGGAGCTGGCGTCGTGATTACTGGAGGATCGGCGAGCCTGCCCGGAATGGCCCAACTGGCGGAACATATTTTGGACATGCCGGTTCGCGTCGGTCTGCCCAAGGACGTAAAAGGCCTCGTCGGAGTCATAAATAGTCCAAAATTTGCCACAGGCGTCGGTTTGGTAAAATATGGAGCAGAGAACGATCAAGAAACGCATTTTCGTGTTCTCAACAGTGATGACAAACCGTACAGCCGGATGATGCGAAGAATGCGGGATTGGTGGCGGGAAGTCTTTTGAACACAGGCCTGTCGGTCGCGGTAAGGAGGAGTCGGATGACGTATATGGAACTGGACGATACCATCGAGAGCCAGGCGAAAATCAAGGTTATCGGTGTCGGTGGCGGTGGAGGCAATGCCGTCAACACAATGATTGACGCCAAGCTGCACGGGGTCGAGTTCGTCGCCGCGAACACGGACAAACAGGCATTGGATGCCAACCAAGCGGCTGAGAAGATCCAACTCGGTCTGAATATTACCAGAGGGCTTGGCGCGGGCGCCGACCCCGAGGTGGGCCGCAGGGCCGCTGAAGAGGACCTCAAGAAAATCCAAGAAGTTCTGACCGGGGCCGATATGGTCTTCGTCACTGCCGGCATGGGCGGCGGCACCGGAACGGGCGGCGCTCCGGTCATCGCGAAGGCGGCGCGAGAAATCGGCGCCCTGACGGTCGGCGTGGTCACCAGGCCCTTTACGTTCGAGGGTCGGCGTCGCGGTCAGCAGGCGAGCCAGGGGATCAAGGAGCTTCAGGAGTCGGTCGATACGCTCATCACGATTCCCAACGATCGTCTCGTGAACATGGCCGGGCACGTGACCCTGATCGAGGCCTTCCGCAAGGCGGACAACGTGCTCCTCAATGCGGTCAAGGGCATTGCGGACCTGATCACGCAATCCGGCTACATCAACGTGGACTTTGCCGATGTGCGCACCGTGATGAGGGAAAAGGGCAAGGCCCTGATGGGGACCGGCCGGGCCGAAGGAGAGCGTCGTGCCTCGGACGCCGCCACGCAGGCCATTTCCAGCCCGCTGCTCGAAGATATGTCCATCGACGGTGCGATGGGTATCCTGATCAATATCACGTCGGGTCCGGACCTGACCCTGGCCGAGATCACCGAGGCCGCCAGCCTGATTCAGGAAAAGGCCCATCCCGAGGCGAACATCATCTTCGGTTCGGTCATCGACTCCACGATCCAGAAGGAAATGTCCATCACGGTCATCGCCACTGGGTTCAACGGCCGGATTCAGGCCGCCGTGGATTCGAGCCATCTGGCGACCGGGCGTCGGGCAACTCAGATGCCCCTGTACATGGGCGACACCCAGAATCGCGACGTGCCGACGCACGTGCGCCGCCAGCGCATGGCGCGCCAGGCCGAATCCACCATGGAGTCCCAGGTCCGAGGCGGCATGGAGGACCTTGGAATGGACGACAACATGGACGATCTCGACGTCCCGGCCTTCATCCGGAAGTCCACTCAAGTTTCCACCGTCAAGTAGTCGCTTCGGTGCTTCACCTGCCTGCACGAGATTGCCTTGTGGCCGATGCTCCGCTTCCTTACCAGGACCGTCTCGACCGCCGTTCCCTGGCCAGAATCGGACTCGTGGTCATTCATTGCACTGAACTGCCGGACCTTGCCATGGCCCGTCAGTATGCCGAGCGCATCCTCTATCCGTCAGGGACAGGGAACAGCGGGCACTTCTACATCGATCGGGATGGAACCGTCGTGCAATACGTCGCCTTGGACCGGGTCGCCCATCATGTTCGGGGCCATAATCGGGGTAGCGTGGGCATCGAAATGGTCAACCAGGGCCGGTATCCAAATTGGTACGACTCGCGCAGTCAGGAGATGACTCAGCCTTATACCGACGCTCAATACGAGTCGCTTGCCTGCTTGTTGGACATCCTGTCACGTTCTCTGACCAGACGTCTTCATCTCGTTCGACACAGTGACCTGGATCAGACCCTCCAGCCGGCCCAGGACCGGTCGGACCTTTTCGTGCGCCGCAAGCTGGACCCTGGACCGCTGTTTGATTGGAACGGACTGCGTCGTTTTTTCGCCAAGATGCAACGGCCACTTTTCCGATCGATGCACGATTCCTCTCATCTGTGAGAATCGGTTTGACAGGACCTGTGCATCCTGACGATACTGCTAAGGGGCTTGGACCGGTAGGCGGTGATCGCGTCATGCGTTCTGAACAAGGCATGCCGGCTGGTCTCATGCTCGTGGGACATCCATGGACCTCCATGGATCTCGATGGATGGCAGAAAGGTGCATCATGGAACAGGGTGACAGACATTTGGATGGGAATCGACTCTACCGCGAGGCGGCCGAACTCCTGTTGGCCTCGAAGCGGAGCGTGGCGTTTACTGGTGCGGGCATTTCAGTAGAAAGCGGTATTCCGCCGTTTCGCGGAAAGGATGGCCTGTGGAGCAAGTACGACCCGGGCTTTCTGGAAATCGGGTATTTCCATCGTCACCCAGCCGAGTCCTGGGCGCTCATTCGAGAGATTTTTTACGATTTTTTTGGCCAGGCAAAACCCAATGCAGCCCATCATGTGCTGGCGGACCTCGAATCTGCCAGCCTCCTTCAGGCGGTTGTGACCCAGAACATCGACAACCTGCACCAGGAGGCGGGCAGCAGGGTGGTCCACGAGTTCCACGGGACCGCTCAGTATCTCGTCTGCGAGGGCTGCAGCGCCCGGATCCACGTGTCCAAGGTGGATCTCAACAATCTACCGCCGCGTTGTCCTACCTGCAACGAGGTCCTCAAACCAGACTTCGTGTTCTTTGGTGAGCCGATTCCCGAGTCGGTACGTGATGCTTCATTCGAAGAGGCGCAGCGATCCGATGTCTTTCTGGTGATCGGCACCACAGGCGAGGTCATGCCTGCATCCATGGTGCCGTTTTTGGCCAAGCAGGCGGGCTGTCGCATCATTGAGGTCAACGTGTCCCGGTCGAACTATACGGACCAGATCACCGACCTGTTTCTCCAGGATCGGGCCAGCGCCGCCATGAGCCGACTCGCCCAGGAGATCGAGGCCATGCGGTCCGAATGACTCCACGGTATTCGCCTGTGCACGAGGAATTCGGAGCATCGAAGCGGATGTTGCCCCGAAGAAACGGGCTGAAATCCTGATGACTCAACCGATCCTCCCCCGGAGAAACGGGCTGAAATGGTGATAATTCAATGGTTTCCGTTCAGGTTCTCGTTGTCAGCGTCTCCACCGCCGCCGCAGGCGGTCCCCCCGGCTTCGAGGGCAACCACCGATCCGGCGAGGATCCAGAGGCATAGCCACTGTCCCGTGCTGAACCAATCCATGGATGTCGTCGAAAACATGGCGTCTTCCGGCAAGAGAAGGCAGCTCGCAGGGTGTCGGTCCCACAGCGGGCAGAGAGTATTGCGTCAGGCGGTCTCGGCGCGATGCGGGCGCCCGATCTCCCAGGCAACCAGCCTAGGTCGAGGGCAGGAGGCGTGTCAAATCGTGCGCCTTGCGGAGGGGGCGCGCGTGCTCAGGTCATGTCTGGGCCCACGCCTTCGATGAAGCAGTCGTTCACCGTGCGGAAGCCCAGGGAGTAAATGAAGCCTTGGGGGGTGTAGGCGGCGGGCAGGGGGTCGGTGCCGTCGCCGAGATCGATGTCCCAGCCTTCGGCGTCCCAGTTATCATACACGTTGTCGTTCCAGGTGGCCGCGTCTTCAAGCTGCTGCCACCAGGTGGCCACGTCGTCGGTGGCCGGCGTGCCGTCCGGCAGGATGTTGGCGAAGATGCGGCGGCGCACGTCTCGGACCCAGGTCGGGTCTAGCACGGCTACGTTGAGCTCGCCTTCGTACACGATGCCCCGGTTGTTCTTGTTGCAGGAGCCCACGGAGAGGAACTTGTCGTCCACGATGAGGAGCTTGGAGTGGGTGTCCATGTCCATGAACTTGCTGTCGGTCTCGTCGATTCCCCAGCCCACGTCCACGATGTCGAAGGCGCGGAGCTGATAGGTGCGGTAGCGGTTCGGGAAGGCCGCAAGGAGTTGCTGATGGGTGGCGTGGGTCCACTCGCAGCCCGGGTCGGTCCACTCGTCCACGGGTTTGGTGATGACCACCAGGCGGAGCGTGGGCACCTGGGTCATCCGGTCCAGGATGGCGTCCACCAGCATGGGGATGCGCCAGTACTGATCCTCGATGTAGATGTACTGCTCCGCGTGGGCCACGGCGTTGTACCAGGTCTCGGCGATGGCGTGCTCCCAGAAGGGCTGAGGCAGGGTGGCGGTGACCTGCACCTGGAGGCCGCCAGGCTGGGCGGGCTGGTCCCTCGGCACCGTGAAGTCGGTGCTGTTCTGGGAGTAGGGCACTCCCTCGGAGATCTGGTAGGCCCAGCGCTCGTGGAACACGTCGGCCGCGTCCTGTACCGACGGGCCCTCCAGGCGCACCATGTAGTCCTTGCGCGGGCCGAACTCGGAGTCTGCGTCCTTGTTGATCACGTCGTCGCGCTCTGCCTGGGTGGCGTCAAATTCCATGCGGCGTTCCTCGAAGACCCGGTGGTCGCTCGTGTCCCAGTCGGTGCCCTTCACGTTCATGCCACCGATGAAGGCCACCTGGCCGTCGATTACCGCGAACTTCTGGTGGTAGGACGCGATCTGGACCTCCACGGACACGGGCCACTGGGTGAGGTCCACCTGGCGTGCCGGCACCGTGGATTGGATGTCGTCCTCCGGGTCGAAGGTGCGGCCCGCGGTCTCGGCGAAGGTCTGGCGTACCCGCTCTCCGAACTGGAAGGGCGTCACCTCGAACTGGAAGACACCAAAGGTCGGGTTGCCCTGCCCCATGATTTCAAAGTCGTCGTTGGCGGTCTCGGCGTAGGCCTTCAGGTCCGCATCCGAGGTCATGAAGTCCACAATATCGTGGGATCCCCAGAACTCGCCCACCAGGACGCGTCGCACGGCAGTGAGGTTCTCGAGCACCCCGAGCATGGTGTAGGGCCAGCGCTCGGTGGCGGTCTGCTGATGATGGTTCACCGGATCCCGATAGAGCTCGAAGCTGGAGACCCACCACCAGGTGGAGATCATCACATCGTGCGTGGCTGCGGTGAGGTCGGTGTAGACCTGCCCCCAGGCCTCCTCCCCGTCCATGAGGAAGTCCACCTGGTTGCCGCGTCGGGCCGGTCGCCCCTCTGCCGAGAACCACTGGTGCCGCAGCCCCAGGTAAAGGGTGTAGACCGGGATGAACTCTCCGCCCACGTCGCGGGTCTGCCGGGTCAGGGAAAAACCGTGCCCTGTCGTGCCCGTGCCAGGGGTGACGGACAGGTCGGCGAGCCCAGTGCCGCCGCTCCACACCGCATCCACTGACAGAGGATCGTGATCGGGCGCTTCCAGGGACACGGCGTAGGTGCCGGCGTCCCGCAGGGCCACCGTGGCCACGGGCCAGCCCGTGGTGGCCACCGGGGCGCTGTTCCTGGTGACCGTCAAGGTCGCCTCGCCCTGGGGCAGCGGCTGGGCCCAGATGTCCAGGGCATAGATCTCCAGCAGGGCGAGGGGCGGAGGCAGGGCGGCGTCGGCCTCTGCATCCCATGGGGCGGCGTCATCGGTAACCTCTGCATCCCATGGGGCGGCGGCATCGGTAACCGAGGCATCCCCAGCCTGGTT
>JAGGXR010000053.1 GCA_021162935.1 Deltaproteobacteria bacterium | reverse complement strand
GCATCCCACAGTCCGGACCACGCGCATCCCACAGTCCGGACCACGCGCATTCCACAGCCCCACCTTCCGTCCGTTGCGTTCCTGAAGCAGCGAGCGAGCGCCCGTCTAGGGTTTTCTTTGCCCGAGATCCTTCCGCCGCAACCGGCCTGTCTCCGTGTCATCAGGATCATCGAGTGATTCGGACTCAGACGGGGCCTGCGTCTGCTGATCGGGATTGAGCAACTCCGCCACGCCGCTCTCACCTAATCTTAAAATGTAGGTGGGCATTTCGTGGAGGTCGTCCCTGTCGTCGAAGAACTTTCGATGTTCGACCGGCCCGCGCCGAACAGATGCACCTCCAGCTTGGACGGGAGGAGGAGGCGGTCCAGCAGGATCACGGTTCGTGTCGGGTAGCGGGCCGAAGTCGCGATGAGCAGGAGACGGGGTCGTGGTCGGGCCCGCCGAGGCGGCTCGGCCGAATGAGGTGTTCGGCGGCGGCGGTGGAGGAGGCAGCGCGGGTTCGACAGCATCACGGTTCGTGTCGGGTAGCGGGCCGAAGTCGGGATGAGCAGAAGACGGGGCAGTCGCGAGCCCCCTCGGAATCACTGGCCCGGATGGAGAAGCCGGGCCCTCGGGCGGCAGAGGAGGTGGGGGAGGCGGTGGATCGAAGGTAGGCGCAGGCATGGGGGCGGGTGCTCCAATGTTTGCGCTGCGAAAGCTTGGTCGCTTTTCACCTGCCTGGGATCCTTGCTGCTGCTCCACCTGGTTGGCCTGCTCGATAAGGTCGGATAGATGGAGCAACACGGTTTCGGCTTCGTGGTCCACGGCGATGCGAGGCGCATATTGCCGGTGCGATTGGGCATTTTCCCGAGGGCTACGTTGAGGGCTGTCGGGGAGAGGAGCCTCATCGTGACGGTCCGGAACTGTGGTGCGTTCCCGGTAACCCTGCTTGCCACCGGGTTGCCGTGATGCCGCCCTTGGAGTTCTCGGTTTCTTGACGGACCGGGAGGAAGGGCGCGCCGGAACATCTGCGGCTTCGGTTATGTGTGACCCGGTCGGCAGGGCGGTAAAAGCCGAGAAGACCGCCTGCGGCCCCAACGCGTCGGCAATGAGGTTGACGCCCACGTCCAAGGCTCCCTGGATGTCCAGGTCGTAGGCTGCCGCCGTCTGATGTTCCTCTTCGATCTCGTTTCGGAACATGTTTTTGAGGTAGCGCGACAGATGGGACTCGTTCAGACCGCGTGCATGTTCGGATATGAACGTCCTGAGCGCATCGGCGAATTCGAGCGCTGTCTGGAAGCGCTTCGAACGGCTTCTGCTCATGGCTCTGTCTACGATGACTTCGAGTGCCGGCGGGATTGCCGGATTGCGCTCACGAATGGGAACGTATTTGGCTTCGCGGACTTTGAGGATGAGTTGGATTTCGTTTTTCGCGAGGAAGGGCGGCACGCGCGTCAGCATTTCGTACAGCACGCTGCCCGCCGAGAACAGATCCGAACGCTGGTCCAGCTTACGACCGAGCGCCTGCTCGGGGCTCATGTACTTGACTTTCCCTTTGATGATGCCCGCTCTGGTTTTGACGCGGCTCAGGGTTGCCTTGGCGATACCGAAGTCACAGAGTTTTACATTTCCGTCGTATGAACATAAGATATTCGACGGGCTGACGTCGCGGTGGATGAGGTGGAGAGATTGTCCGTGCTCGTCGGTGAGTTCGTGGGCGGCGTGGAGCCCTTCGAGGGCCTGAATCATGATGAGAGCCGCCATTTCGGAAGGAAACCATCTGCCTTCGGCCCGACATTTTTCAAGGATGGTCCGAACGTCTTTGCCATCGACGTATTCCATGGCGATGAAGCATTCGTCTCCGACCCGACAGAATTCGTAGACCTGAGCAATCCCTTTGTGATGGAGGAGACCGGCGATTCGGGCTTCATCGGCGAGCATGAGGATGAATGCTTCATCTTCGACCAAATGGCTCAGAACTCGCTTGATGGCGACGTCCACCGCCCTGCCGTCCTCGGTGAAGGTTTTGGCCCGGTAGATCTCGGCCATCCCGCCGAAAGCGATTTGGTTCAAGAGTTGGTATCGACCGAGACGTATGGCCTCAGGCATTGAGTGGCAGCCTTGCTCGAAGGTCGAGGGCCGCTGGATGCGACCCCTTTGATCACCATGGCAGCATGCTACCAGCCTGTCTTTGCTATCGCAATGGAAAATCAGCCCCACCTGTACGCACATGCACACACGCGATAAAAAACCATCCACGATTTTCCAACGTGCCTTGTTCCTGTGCACAGAGCCACACGAGAAACCAACGGTCATTGCGATTCGTTTTGCGGAAAAAACCTTGGCGGAGCCTCGACAGCCGGGCTATAAGATTGCGGTATATTCATTGACGCCCTGGTCTCATTGTTGTCAAATGGCGTCCAGGCGATCAGTCGGGTAACAGGCATTGCCCCGGTCTGATAGGGGCACGTGACGGCACCATGAGTGACAAGGCAATCAGAAAACTTCGAGATCAGGTTGAGAAACTGCGGCAAAAGGGCCAGTGGCAAAAAGCTCTTGATGTCTACCGAGATCTGGTTCGCCTCGATCCTGCCAATGCGCGTTGGCCACACCAAATTGGCGAGTTGTTGCAGCGTCTAGGTGAGAAAACCAAGGCGGCTCAGTCCTTTATGCAGGCTGCCGAAAAGTACTACGAGCAGGGGTTTGGTGTGCAGGCCGTGGCGTTGGCAAAAATGGCCATGGACAACGATGGGGCCAGCACGGCGCCGACCGAATTCCTGCGTCGGCTTTCAGAATCCCAGCAGCCACGGGTCGCTCAGTTGGCGTCCCTGGAATTGCCCGAAGGCTTTGAGGATCAAGGTGGTGCGCCGTCATTGGGTGCAGCGGGGCTGTTTGGCGGCGCATCCCGTTCAGGGTTGGAGCGCCCAGCGGCAACCGGGACGTCTTCGGACCCTCGTTTTCCACAGGCAGCGCCGTATGGCGGAGGGGCTCAGTCCGGTTTCGGCCTGCAGGATAGACAGGGGGCGCCGTTTTCTTCGGATTCGCAGTCCGGCTCTGATCTTGAAGCCGCCCCGGCGGGGCCTCATGCCTCGGGTACGGAGCCGAGGCGTTCGGGGCCGCCTCCCCTTCCGAGTGACGTGTTTCACGCCGTCCCCCAGGGACGCGGGCCAGGGGCTCCGCCCCGCGTTCGGCCGAGGTCCAAGGGCGAGATGCGACAACAGGTCAAACTCCATTCCGGTGACACCCTGGACGGATTGAAACTGCGCGATGTGGTCGGGTCGTCCCAGGAACTCCCAGCGGTTGGGGACGAGCCGATCCTGTCGACGCCCCAGGAGCGGATCGATGCCGTGGAACACGCGCGCACTGAGGTATCCATGGTTCGGGCGGTCAGCGCCTTCGAGGTTCCCATCATGGATTCCGGGGTGCATGACGGCATGTTCGCCGAGCAGGATGCCTTGGCGGGTCGGCATGCGGATCGGGGCCTGTCCAGCATGGCAAAGAGGCCCGGTGGCGGGGCTTTGAAGCGGACGCCTCTGTTTGGTGAGTTGTCTCCAGAGGCTCTAGACAGGCTCGTGCAGCGCATGAAACTGCGGCGCGTGCAACCTGGAATCGTCGTGGTTCGTGAGGGAGATCCCGGCGGTGAGCTGTTCGTGGTGACGGACGGGGTGATGCAGGTGGTTCGAGAGGGGCCGCCGAGAGTGATTCTGAGTACGCTGCGGGCGGGAGATTTTTTTGGGGAGATTGCTCTGGTCACGGAGTTGCCCAGACAGGCGACGGTTCAGGCTGTGACGGAGACGACCCTGCTGGAGATCGATCGGGACCTGGTGGTGGATCTGATCCAGGAGTATCCCGAGACCGTTGCGGTCCTACTCAAGTTTTTTCGACGGCGCATGGTGCAAAATTTCCTCAAGACGTCGCCGTTGTTTGCCACTCTGGACGATGCCCTTCGGGCCGGCCTCGTTCGCGAGTTCAAGTTCTTGGAAGTGGATCCCGGCGTTCGGTTCATCAAACAGGGTAAGCCGATCCCCGGACTGTTCTTGATTTTGAGCGGCACGGTTCGCATTTCCGTGGTCAAAGGTGCCGTGAGCCGGATCCTGGCTGAATTGGGCACCGGTGATGTTGTGGGCGAGACGGCCCTGCTTTCCGGGCAAGAAGCCTTGGCGAGCGTGACGGCTTCGAGCAAGTGTTGGATGCTCTTCATGCCATCGAAGGTGTTTCGCCAGAAAGCTGTGCTCATTCCCGAGGTGGTGTCCTATCTACGGCAGTTGTGGACGGACCAGTTTCGTGCGGCCGAGGCACCGTCGGGCAGGCCGGTCGAATTTCCTGTGGAGCGCCTTCCTGTCTATTGATGTTTCGCGTGATCCATGGGCGATGACCCAGGAGACGACAGGGGGTTCCGGTGAATCACCCAGCCCACCCCTAATCTCGGGTTGTTTCGGGACGGGGAAGCAGGCGGTCGTGCTATCTCTTGTACCCGATGGTTCGCAGGAATCCCCGACGTTGGGTGACGTCATCGGCCTGTTCGATGCCCAGGGGAGGCTGTCCGTCGATCACTCCAAGGACGCCTCGTCCCTGTTCGGTCCGGGCGACCACGGCCTCGACGGGGTTGGCCGTTGCGCAGAAGATCCCGCACACTTCGGGACATTGTTTGATGGCATTGAGCATGTTGATGGGAAAGGCATCCTTGATGACGATGAGGAAGCTGTGGCCGGCCCCCAGCTTCATGGCGTTGTCCGCTGCAATGGATTCGAGTTCATGGTCGTTGCCTTCGACGCGAACGAGTCGTGGCCCGGACGCCTCACAGAAGGCGATTCCGAACTTGACGCTCGGAGCGGATGAGACCACGATTTCATAGAGGTCCTCGATGGTCTTGAGGAAATGGGATTGGCCCAAGATGATGTTGGCCCCTTCGGGAAATTCGATGCGTACGGATTCGAGCTCCATGGTCTGTCTCCTTGAGTCGGCTGCGTCGCTTCAGGCGCGAGCGGACAATAGCATAGGGACCTTGGCGTTTCAACGGCCTCGGGGTCAGATCTCCTGCTCCAGCGTCGATCATGGCTCGGACGACCGGCATGGTTGGAGGGGCACATGAGTCACGTCGGTCTCGCGTCTTTCTTGCTGCGCAGAGCCCTGGTGTTTCTCGTTGCCTTCGGGGTGCAGATTTGGCTTCTCCTGTTCGCCCGTCGGGTTTTGCTCAGTCGACGTGTCCGCATAGGGCTGTGGAGCCTGTTTGTTTTGGCCAACCTTCCGTTTGCCTTCGTTTTCGTGGATTGGGTGGCCAATTGGCACCTGGCCCCTGGCCTGTATCGAGCGATCGTCTTGCCCTTCATGGTCTGGCAGGTGACCTCCATTTTGGTGGCCCTGGTCGTGGGGCTCACGTTGGCTGGTTTGTGGATTGTGGCACGAGTTCGTCACGAGACGATCCGCTCCACGGATTCGGGACGAAGGACCGTTCTCTTGGCCGGCACTGGGCTGGTGGCCACCGGGTCGGTGGTGCTTTCCAGTCGAGGACTGGGCCTGGCCGCCGGGCCACCGAAGGTTCGGTCGGTTGCTGTGCAGATGCCTGGGCTCGATCCTGCGTTCGAGCGCGTTCGGATCGTCCAGATCACGGACATCCACACAGGGTATTTTTTCGATCTCGCCCGTCTGAGACGGCTCACTGGGCTGGTGCAGTCGCTCAGACCCGACCTCGTGGTCCTGACCGGGGACCAGGTGCATGGATTCCATCCGGCCTTTGTCCGGGACATGGTTCAGGGGCTGTCCGGGCTGCGGGCACCGCTGGGCGTGATCGGCATTTTGGGAAACCATGACTATCGAGCCGGGGCCGACCTAGTCATCGCGGCCATGCAGGGAGCCGGATGGACCGTTTTGCGGAACGACGCCCAGGTTTTGCGCCGCGGTACGGGGCGGCTGTACGTGGCGGGCATCGATGACTGGAAACACCATCCGAATCTGGACGTGGCTCTGGCCGGACGTCTCGCTGGCGAGCCAGTCGTGCTCCTGTCGCATCGTCCAGACGTGTTCAATCAAGCGGTTTCGGCCCAGGTGGATTTGGTCCTGGCCGGCCATACGCACGGTGGTCAGGTGCGACTCGGCCCGGTGAGTTTTGCAGGTTTCTTCACGGACTATCCTTATGGGTGGTACCGACGCCGTCGGACGAAAATGTACGTCTCTTCCGGGGTTGGCGTCACGGGTCCCCCCATCCGCCTCGGCGTTCTTCCAGAAGTCGCGGTGTTCCAGTTGACAAGAGGTACCAAAACTGTCTAGATTGCGGGCGTCTGGAAAATATGGACGCAGTTCCTGTTATCGCGTCTTACTGGATGACATTTCGAATCAAAAGGGCATCTCATGAAGATTCGCTACGCAGCTAAAACAGACGTGGGCATGAAAAGAGGCCACAACGAGGACTACTTTTCCCTCATGGAAGACGAGCAGCTTTTCATCGTGGCAGACGGCATGGGGGGCCACGCTTCTGGTGAAGTCGCCTCCAAGATGGCAGCCGAGGCCATCAGTGAGTTCTACCAGAGAACCAAGGACGAGGAAGCGACTTGGCCGTACAAGATGGATCGCCAATTGAACTACACCGAGAATCGACTCGTGTGCGGTGTCAAGCTGGCAAACTATCGTATTTTTCACGCCGCAGCCTCGGAGATCCGATTCAAAGGCATGGGAACCACCGTGGTCACAACCTTGATCCAAGGGGATCACGTGTACGTGGCGCACGTGGGGGACAGCCGCGTGTATCGGCTTCGCGGGGACCAGATGGAGCAGCTCACCAGGGACCATTCCCTGCTCGAAGACTACAAGAATGCAAAGCCGGACATGACCGAGGAAGAGGAGCGTAATTTTCCTCACAAGAACGTGATCACCCGGGCACTCGGGATGCGGGAAACCGTCCAGGTGGACATTCAGAGTTCCAAGATCGAAGACGGTGATGCGTTCTTGTTGTGTTCGGACGGCCTGTCGGGCATGGTGCCGGACCCAAAGATTCTCGAAACGGTTAGGAGCGCCAAGGATCTCGAAGCGGCGGTGAATGCGCTCGTGGACGAAGCGAATCGAGCAGGTGGTGTCGACAATATCACCGCCTTGCTTTTGGAATGTCACATCTGAGTTTTGGTTTGGGCTTTGTGCCCAGTTCGTGGGTCAGCGGTTGGGTCGCGTCAGGGTGATTGCTGACTCGCTCACGAAGGAGGAGGAAACATGCGTGGGATGTTTGGATTCGGTGGAGGATTGCTGCCAATGGCCCCGTTCGTTCGTGGGGACGTGGGCAGGTTCGTGGGGTCCATGTCGAGTGTGCTCCTGCTGGCCCTGGTCGTGGGCTACATCGTGCTCAAGTGGCAGGATCACGACAAGGACGAGGCGGATCGGGACGTGCAACTCGGGTTCAAGTCGGCTCTGTACGCCATCGAGGTTCTCGGATTTCAGGCGGCGGTGTTCGGCCTGTTTTTGATCCTGGATTTCGTCTTCGGCAAGATCGGCAGCGAGGCATTGAGCAAAGACGCCATGCTTGGTGGCATCGGCGCCATTATCGGAGGTGGCGGCGTGCTCTTTGGTATCGAGGTGCTCCTTGGGAAGAGCAACACCAGCGAGAAGTGGTTGCCTCGTAAGTTTTTCTATGGGGTCAACATGGTTATCAGCCTCCTCTACGGGGCGGGTGGCTTGATTTGGTTCCTTTCTTCCCTGGTGAGTTGGGCATCCGGCGCGGCGTTCCATGTGCCGTTGACCCTGGCGCTCGTGTACCTGCCTGCTGGTTTCGCCACGGTGCTGCTCTATCAGAGTCTGTTCGGGTCGGCAGAGGGCCCCTCGGGCGCGTTGGCCGGTGGCCTCCTGGCGCTTGGCGGTTCCCAGGTCCAGGCCTGGGGTGACCAGGCTGGCGCCGGCATGTCTGCAGCGGCGAGCGGGTTCGATCAGATGGCGCAGAATGGGGGGCAGCCGGCAGCAGACATGGGCGCAGCTCCGGCAGCTGCGGCTCCCCAGCAGGCAGCGGCTGCGCCCGCTTCGCCTCAGCCCGTCGCCGGGCAGCAGCAGGGCGTGGCCTGTCCCACCTGTGGTGGCCAGGGCCGATACATCGCCCAGTACCAGCGATACTGGTGCGACACCTGCCAGAAGTATCTCTGATTCGATTCGCGTCGTCCGTCCTCGACGGACGGTTCCTCTTCTCACTGATCAATCTTCGGGCATCGGGATGACGAAGTCCTGGAGGTCCCGTCCCACGATGGCTCCGGGAAAGACCGTGCGGGCCTGGTCCTGGAGGGTTCTGCGCTCAGCGTTCGCGTATCGGGGGCTGATGTGGGTCAGGACGAGTCGACGGACCTGTGCTCGCTTGGCTGCCGTGGCGGCTTCGATCACAGTCATGTGATACTTTTCTTTGGCCAGGGCCTTGTCCGAGGCCATAAACATCCCTTCGACAAAAGCCAGGTCCGCCTGCCAGATGGTTTGGTCCAGGCCCGGGCAGGGCCTCGTGTCCGTGGCAAAGGCCAGGCTGCGGCCTCGCCGAGTATGTCCCATGACGTCGTTCGGCCGTATGATGCGTCCGTCCTGGGTTTCGACGTCGTCTCCGTGCTGGAGTCTGCCCCACAATGGTCCCTGTGGGACGCCCAGGGCGCTCGCCCGTTCGGGGTGGAAACGGCCTGGCCGCGATGGTTCCTGGAGGCGGTATCCGACGCAGTCCACCGAGTGGTTGAGCTTGGCCCAGCTCAGGGTGATGTCGTCATTTTTTAACGCTACCGCCGTGTTTTCGTTCGGGCGCAACTCCACGTATCGGATTGGGAAGGTGATGCGGCTGCGGAGGTCCGATCGGACGTGTTCGACAAAACGTTTGATGCCCACCGGTCCCACGATGGTCAGACCCGATGCCTGTTCGACCTGCGACCTCAGCATCAAGATGCCGGGCAGACCGAGACAGTGGTCGGCATGCAGGTGGGTAATGGCCACGACGGCGAGGCGCTTGATCCCCAGTCCCAGTTCCTTGAACGAAACCTGGATGCCTTCGCCTGCATCCAGAAGGTAGTCCTGGAGTTCCGTGCGTACGAGAACCGAGGAAAGACGACGATGGGGCATGGGCATCATGCCGCCGGTGCCAAGGAGGAAACATTGCATGGATTGTTGCTCTGCTCGGTGGCGCTTTCCGTGCTTGATCTCTTGAGCCGGACCGGCCATAAAAGGGCGATCCATTTCGCAGATACGAGACGTTTGGTATCGATTGTGTCCTGCCGAGTGTTGGTCGGCTCACCCATCAGGACGACCATGTTGGGAGGTCTTATGCCATGTACGACGTACAGTACGCAAGCAGGAGTTTTGTGCTCAGTGAGGTGGTACACGAATATGGCCCGTCGGTGCACATCCTGTCGAATCCCGTGTCCCTGACGCTGCTGGCCAGGGTTTGTTCCCCAAAGACACGTCAGCCGGTCCTCAACGATGTGATTGGTGAACTCTACCGTCAACTGGTGGTCGAGGTGATCAATAACGAGTTCGATCTTGCGTCGGCAGAAGTGGAGACCCGGATGGCAGATGTGCTGCGCAAGGACGGACAGGATCCCGCCAAGGCCGTCATCGAGGCCAATCTGCTCGATGCGACCATCAAGGCGGTCACGGTGGACATCGCCCGCGCGGGGATCCTGCCCAGTCAGGTCTGCTATAGGACCCTCAACCAGGTCCTGGATCCGGACGTGGTGCGCCAGGACCATCTCATCGTCAGTCGGGCGGTCGATGCCTCGGATCGCGTGGTGGGAGCCCGGATTTCCGGTGAGAAGATTGGCGGGCCCGTCGATGGCCGCATGATGTTGTTCCCGGATCCCATGGGAGCGACGGGGAGTTCTCTGTCCACGGCGATCCAATATTATAAGGATACGTTTGGTGGAAAGCCCAGAAAGCTCATTACTTTGAATCTGATCGTGACCCCCCAGTTTTTGAAGCGGATCCTTTCGGACCACCCGGAGGTCACCGTCTACGCACTACGGCTGGATCGAGGGATGAGCCATGCAGATGTTCTCGCCGAACGCCTCGGTGCGAGATGGGACGAGGAAACAGGGCTCAATGAGCACGGCTACATCATCCCCGGAGGTGGTGGATTTGGAGAGTTGATGAACAACTCATGGATTTGATGGATCTGATTTCGGCTCCACGGGCTTTTTCTTTCGGGCCGTGGCTTTCTTCTTTGCGGTTTCTTTTTTCTTTCCAGGTTCTTTTTTCTTTACTGACGGCTTTGTCTTCTTGGCCGGCGTTTTCTTTGCAGGTTCCGGCTTCTTCGTAGACGGTTTCGTCGCCGGTTTGCGCGCTTTTTTCTTGTTGAGAATCATGCGTACGACAGCAGCTGAAGCGAGGCTGGCCAGGACGGTGAGATTGCCCAGAATCGTGTTGGGGTCCCTGTTGGCCGGCATGCATCCGCAGAGCAGCAGCACCAGCCGGCCCTTGATTTGAACGCCGACGCTGATGATAGGCGCACCGTTTTTGCACCCCATGGCCGTGGCGATGCGTCCATCCTGATCCGATTCCATTGTGGTGGTGACTCGGGGAACTCCGCTCGGATCGACCGACAGGATCGTCGATGCAGCGAGCTCCGACTCGAACGACCGAATGGCGTCCAGGTCCGCGTCTTGCCCCTCACAGCGCCATCCCTTGGCCTGCGCTCCCTGGATCTTGAATGCAGCCAGGGCGGTGAAGTGTTTGACACCGAATCGACCAAATGCGTCGAACAGGGCATCGAGGCTATCGGCCGCTTTGAAGGTGGATTCGAAATCCTGTGGTTCGAGGACGGGCAGACCGTGGCCAATTTTTTGGCTGGTTTCGGTGCCCTGTTGTCGCAGCTTGTCGTTCTCTTCTGTTTCTACGATGAGCAGCGGGAGTTCCTCTTCGAGGATCGGGATGACCTCTTCCACGGTCAGGGTTTCGCCGTCGTCAGTCAGCATTGCTGTTTGAGCAAGCAGTTGCGGGTCGAGCGCTCCTGTCTCCGCTCCGGCCATCGGGTCGTAGATGAGCACGTCCTCGTCGGTGTCCGATTCCTGGCTCTGCGCTGCAGCTTCCATCATGGTCATGGCTTGTCGGACCTGGTCGGAACAGGCAATACCGTACCAGCGATCCAGGAGCCAGGCGAATCGAATCTGGTTGATCACGCTGGGTAGGATCCGATCTGTTCCGGTGCGCTTCGACAACTCGTGCAGGGCTTCTGTATCAGAAGGGTCCACCGCCAGGACCCGGAGTTTCTCTCCATCTTGGCGCAGAGGGATGATCCGCAGGCGTGCAGCCCGGTCTCGGTCCAACAGTCCCAGGGCTTCCGGGTCTGGCTCTTGATTGAACACCTGGCCTCCGGGGTTGCCATAGACCTGTGCCAAGAAGGCCTGCAGGACCGATTCGGACAGGAGTCCCTCTGTGATGAGGTACAGTTCCAGTGGGCCGCCCAGGACCCGTTGCTTTTGCATGACGAGGTGGAGTTGCGCCTCGGTCACCACGCCACTTTTTTTGAGCAGGGTTGCAAGCTTGTCCATTTTTCTCCTGCCTCCATCGAATCAATACGTCGTTTATACTGGAAAAGGGTGGTTCGTGCGACTTTTGTAGCGCGCGTTCCCGCCGGTTCGTCGTGTGGGCCCGACCATTTCTTCGTGTTTTTCGTGATGTCTCCCGTGGCGGGATCCTGGGAGACGACGATCACAGAAACTTGTCGACCGTGAGCCCCACGATCATCAACAGACCGGCGAGGGCTTGATGCTTGATGATCATGCCCTGATACGGGACGAGAGCCTCTGGTTCGTCATAATGACGCCACAGACCCACGATGGCTTTCCCGCCAAGCGGAGAAGCGGCGAGTGCCAGGAGAACCGTGAGGGGGAAGATCCCGGCAAGGTAGAGGATGGGGAGGGTGGTGACGTAGGCCGCCATGAGGGCCACCAGGCCCCACCTCGCCTGACGGCGCCCGAGACGGACCACGAGATTTCTCTTGCCTGCCCGTTCGTCTGCATCCACGTCCGGAAACTCGTTGATCCAGATGATGGCGGTGACCAGGATGCCGACGGGTAGCCCGACTGCCAGGTATTCTCCCCCGAATCGTCCCTCAATGGCATAGCCCATGCCGAAGGTGGTCAGGGGACCGAACATGGCCAGGATGTCCAGTTCGCCCAGACCGTGGCTCATCAATTCGAAGGGGCGGGCGGAATAGAGGATTCCTCCCAGTGCTCCGATGGCCCCGAGGGTCAAGACATGGATGCGTCCCCGAAGGACCAGGTACGCTCCGGCCGTCCCTGCAACCAAGAGAAAGAGGACGGTCAACCACAAGAAGGTCTTCTTGGAAAGGGCCGATTCCACTCGATGCCGGCTTCCTCCTGAGAAGGGCCCTGCGTGTTCGTTATCCGCATCGCTGCTGTCCCAGTCGTAGTAGTCGTTGATGGTGTTGCCGGCAAGGTGCAAGAAGAGTACGCCGGTCAGGGCTGCTGCTGCGCAGCCCCAATCCAGCAGGGCTGGATGACGCAGCCAGGTCCAGGCCAGGGCCACCAGTGCGGACAGGGCGGATGCGGTCAGAAATGGCGCTCTGGCGGCCTCAGCCATCAGGGCGAATCCCTTCTTCTGGTTTGAAGCGGCGGATCGTTCGTCCATGGCGTTCATGTTCTCCTTGTGTTCGTGAAGCGCGAGATTCGTTGGTCGAATTTTTCGTGAGGCCGAGTTTTTCATAGAAACACGAACTGTCAACCATCACGTGCTGCTGGATTGACGATGGATGTTGTCCGCTCCTGCCGTGGCGTAGCCGAGGAAAAGGGCCTTGCTTTTCGCCCTTTTCTTTTCCGGTTCAGTGGAGTTTAGGATCGTTGACGGAGGGCGTTCGTTTTTCTATAAGCAAGCCCATGCACAATTTGACCGACATTCTCTTCATGGTCTTCGTCGTCTGCTTGGCTCTCATTCTCGTGTGGGTCGGCCGGGAGTTTATCCGCCATCGTCAAGAGGGAGTGGAACCCGAATCCGACGAGGCCAAGGGCTCATCGTCTGAAGCTGCTGCCTCAGAAGAGGCGGTCGAAGCGAAGGCTGCGAAGGCAAAGTCTGAGCCCGCGGTCGAAGCGAAGGCTGCGAAGGCAAAGCCTGAGCCCGCGGTCGAAGAGGAGGCTGCGAAGGCAAAGCCTGAGCCCGCGGTCGAAGAGG
>JAGGXR010000057.1 GCA_021162935.1 Deltaproteobacteria bacterium | reverse complement strand
ATCGGTTGCCCGCCCGGACCTTGCCGCCCGTACAGACCAGCACTTTCTGGCAACGTCGAGACCGCGCGTTCCACACCGACCCCGGCCGGCAGTGATGCCCCACCACGGTCGGCCTCACACAACGCCGATACCTCAGGTTCCACGTCGTGCCGGCAGGACACACGCATCGGTTGCCCGCCCGGACCTTGCCGCCCGTACAGCGCAGCACTTCCTGGCAACGCCGTGACCGCGCATTCCACACCGACCCCGGCCGGCAGTGATGCCCCACCACGGTCGGCCTCACACAACGCCGAGCCCTCAGGTTCCACGTCGTGCCCGTAGGACATACGCATCGGTTGCCCGCCCGGACCTTGCCGCCCGTGCAGCGAAGGGGCCGCTCGCAACGCCATGCGCGGGCATTCCACACGCGCCCGTGGCGACATGTACAACGACCGCCCGAAAGGCGAGCTCCGGCAGGACATCTCACGCAGCGCTGGGCAATAGAATTCCAAACTGTTCTACGCGGGCACTGGCACCTGCGCCCCACTTGAACCTGCCCCCCGCGACAGGAAAGCACCGCCATGCAACGCCGATCCCGCACATTCCACTTAGTCCCAGACGGACACATGCAACGGTTCCCCATCACGATCTGCCCCCGACCGCACACGGTACAACGACGTCGGGCCCGATTCCATACCGTACGCGCAGGACAGACACAACGGCCGCCCGCCCGAATCTGATTGCCGGGACAGCGGTTGGCAACGCAACGCCAAGCAGTGCCGTTCCACACATAACCAGGCCGGCACGAACAGCGTCCGCCAGCCAAACGCGCTCCCGGAGGACAAGACGCACAACGACGTGCCCGCCAATTCCAAGTCGTTCCCGACGGACACTGACAGCGACTGCCGATCCTCACCTGGCCTCCGCGACAGCGAACAGGACGACGGCAACGCGCCGTCGCTGCATTCCAAACCAACCCACCGGGACAGCGACATTGGTTCCCCACCACGATCCTGCCGCCACCACACGATTCACAACGTCGGTGCGCCGCGTTCCACACGGTCCTCGACGGGCAAGAGCACCGACCATTGAGGTAAACCTGCCCCCCCCGACAGGCCGTCACGCAACGACGCCGGCCAAAGTCCCAGCGCCTGCCCTGCGGACACACGCAGCGACCGCCACTCAGAATCGTACCGCCGCGACATCGACGGACACATCGATGAAAATAGGAATTCCATCGGGTCCCGGCCTGACAAACGCAACGACCACCACGAAGCAGGGTGCCTCCCGTACACCGAGTCATACACTGGTGTCTCGACGCACTCCACCGCTGACCAGCAGGACACACGCAGCGACCGAACTGAAAAACGCTCCCCCCACTGCAGCGAGTCACGCAGCGTCTCTGGAAGAAGTTCCACTGACGACCTGCGGGACAGACGCACCGGCCGTTGCTCAGATAGCTTCCGCCACTGCATCGAGCCACGCATTGTCCCACCGCACTGCTCCACTGCCGGCCCGCAGGGCAAACGCAACGACCACCAACAAGAACCGTCCCGCCCTTGCAGGAATTCACGCAACGATTCAAGACAAAGCTCCAGCGACGTCCCGAAGCACACACGCAACGCCCACTCAACAAATAGCTCCCACCCACGCAACTCTTCACGCAACCGCCCGAGGCAACGCTCCAACGAGTGCCCGTCGGGCAAACGCAACGATCGCCGGATAGGTAACTGCCGCCCGTACAAACCTGTTCGCATTGGTTCCCGCTTTGATTCCAGCGAAGGCCGTTGGGACAGACGCACTGACTCCCGATCAAAATACGGCCCCCCGTACAGTTCTCGACGCAAGTCTGACTGACGGGACTCCAATGAGTCCCAGACGCGCAGGCGCAGGTACCGCCCGAGGCAACCATGCCAGCCGGGCACTGAACGGTCGGCTGTGGGGCGACGCAATGACGGCTCACCCCGTTCCACACCGTTCCGGCCGCACATTGGCACCGGCCATTGTTGGCCACCATACCGGCCGGGCACTGCGCCGATGACTGGTTCATCTGGCACTGCTGGAACTTCGGATTGTACGTCGTCCCCTGCGGGCAGGCACATTTCCCGCCCTGAAGGACCATGCCGCCAATACAACCCGCCCCAGCAGTTCCAGTCACCGTTCCCGTCGCAGGAGGCGGCTGCGTCGTCCCACCAATGGGATAGCAGCCTGTCCATAAGGTAGTTCCCGCTATAATGGCCGCCACCAACCAGCCCAATTTTTGTACCGCTTTCATGGAATTTCCCTCCGTGTGGGGTGACAAACGTTCCTCAACAGGTACGAGGAAGGCCACAAGCGCCTGCTGCACATTCGGTCTTGGACCTTTCTTCTCTTCGATTTCAACAGACGAATACCATCTCCGAGAATTCATTTGAACGCAACAAGGAAATGCTCTGACTCATTTGGCCTCAGACGGAGAGAACAGCGACCTCACTGCACGTCGATGCGGTGACTGCCTGGCCCCACGGTGACGGTCAGTTCGGACGCATTCCAGGTGTACGTCACCGTGTTGCCGTCCAGGAGCACGGTGCTGGGTGAAACGGTGCAGCGCAGGGTCACGGTGGTCGAGGCTGTCGCGCGCACGAGGGCAAAAGTCGGGTTGTCCGACGTGGGGCTGTGTTCGAGCCGGGAAAAGACGTCCACCGGGCCGTCGGCCTGAACGAGCACCTGGCCGGACTGGGCGAATCGGGTGATGCCTCGACCGAACAGGGCCGGCACAGGCGTGCCCTGGACGCGACCGGCCATGTCGCCGTTCAGGTCGTATCCATGAAAGTTCGACAGGGTGGTTCCGGACGCATTGGGCCACAACGCCACGACCGTGCCACCAGAACCGTCTGCGACCTGGGCTGCATCGGCCTGGGCCGTGGACCAGGACGTGACGGTCAGGTTCTCGCCGAAGGAAAGGAGCACAAGGGAACGCCCCGAGTCACCGACCACGGTCCGATGCAGGCGGTAGCCGAACTGGAACGAATCCTTGTTCTCGTTGTATCCGCCGTCGGGTTTCTGCTCGGGCACGAACCGACTCTCTTCGACCGTGTCGTTCCAGTCCTGATAGGAAACGTCGGCCACGTGCAGCGACGACGCGCTGTCCTGGGGCGTGATCGTGTAGTGGCGTCCGTCCACGGTGGCAAACGGGTTTTCGGTGCGTCGCTGCTTGTAGCTGTAGGTACGGGTTTCCGAAGTCGGCGGATCGGATCGATAGCTATGCAGGAGCCAACCCATGGTCACCTGCGCCGTGGCGTCCACCGTGTCGCGTACGAAAAACAGGTCCGGAGCGATGCACACGACCTCTCGGATCCAGGACGACAGGGCGTCGGATTTGACCATGTGGGTCGGGTCGGCGAGCAGGTCGAAGTAGGACGTGTCGGCGATCACGGCCTCGGCATGGGCCCAATGGGCCGGATCCACCGACGCCATCCACTGACGCTGGCCGCCGTACTGACCGACGTCGTCGATGAGCACCACGTTATGCTCGTCAGCCGTCTTGAAATAGGAGTAGCCCAGATCGGTCACGTAGGGCACGCCGGCTCGATGCAGAATGAAGTGGCCGGCGTCGGGCTGTTCATGGCCGCCATAATATGCGCCGCTCTTGAGACTAAAGTAGGTGGCGGCGGCGTCCCACGAAGAACGCCAAGCGAAGATGCCCTTGAAGTCGAACATGCGCCAGGTGGGCAGGCTGCTCGGCGCGACGGCCGTCACGCTCGAATCGTACCACAGAAACGACATAGCCGTCAGGCGGGGCCAGTCCAGGTTCTCAGCGGTCCACTGGGCCACCCCGTCGCCTAGCCGTGCGGCGAGCCAGGCCTGGATGGTCCGAGGCGGTTGGTAATGGCGGGTGGGACAATCGCCGAAGTTGGCCACCCCGCCGTAGTTGTCGTCTCCCCCCGGAAGGATCGAATAGAGATCCCACAGGACCGACCTGTCAAACCAGGCATTTTCCTGCGCCGTGTTGCCTCCCAGGGCGCGGTCCCGCATGTCCAGCCAGCGAAACAGGTTGATCTGGCCATAGCTGTGGTAGGCAACTCCTTCGTTGCTCGTGCCGTCCGGCTCCAGGATGGTCAGGATGTTCGCCAGATTCTCCTCGGTCCGATCGACCCATGCCCGCCGCCGCGACTCGGGAATCTCGTCCGCGAGCACGTACGCCGCCGCCGCGACGCCCTCGTTATTGATCCAATAGTGGTTGTTCGTGACGCTGCCGTAATGGTGCCAGTCGATGTCGCGATAGACCCGCATGTGACTCGTGTTCACCCAGTCGCCGGCCACCGTGTCCAGACGATTCCGCACCTCCTTGCGCTCGTCGGGCGTGAGATGGTCGTAGTGCCAGTCGTAGGTGACCGCCAGGGCGGTCAGAAAATGCCCCACGGTCAGATCTAGGTTATTGAACGGGACCCCGCCCTCGTCCCAGTTAGGATACCGCAGCATGGTGAAGAAATAGGTCCAAAGCTTCTCGTCGTAAGGTTGACTCGGATCCATCAGTTGGATGAGCGCCAGGTTCATGAGCCGATCCGCGTAGGACCGAATGTCCTTGCCCGGCCCCGGATCCGGAATGGGATCGTCGTAGCCCGACGCCTGGTGAAGCATATCCTCCCAGATCGCCGCATAGGCCGGATTCGTAACCCGCGCCCGAAGGCTCACCAGATCCTCGGCCCCGAAAAAGAGATGTGGATGATTGGGGATCCGAAATTCGAACCCTACCTGTGCGTCCGCATCGCCTGCGTCCGCCGTGACCGTCCAATGGCCGGGAGGCTGGTCCGCGGTCAATGGAAGCGGGTCCTTGGACTGCCATCGCAACGGATCGTCCGTGCGCACCATCTCGATGGGGATCTCGGTCTGGTCCGTCAGGGTCACGGTCGCCGTCACGGCCGCGTTCTGTCCAGGCGTGGTCACCACCACGACGAGTTGATCCTCGGGAAAGAAAAAGTCCTCCTCTTTGGGCGCCACGATGTTGATGTCCCGCCGCTCCGTGGCGCCAAGGGTCACACCCGGCACCATGGCGTCGAACAGGGACACGATGTCGTCCGCATTCGAAGACGCCATCCACAGGTACCGGTACTGGGTGCTATGGCCAGCGCTGTACCCGTACGAATCATACAAAATCGGCTTACCGTCGCTGTGGCCGGCCCGGACCACGCCCGGGGCCGTCAGGAACCAGCCCACACCTCGATTCGTGTTGCTGTCATAGGCCACGAGCCAGCGCATCGATGTGTCCCACACCTTGTCGAACGCCTCGTCGCCTCTCGTGTCCGACTGCATCCGGTCGTAGGAGTCAGGCAGATACAGGGTTCTGCCACTGTACGAATCACTGGAGAACACCGTGTCCGACGCGTCCTGCTCCTGCACGGATACGGACAGCACCTGCTCCGCCAAAGGCCAATCGCGAAACAGGCGATAGGTCAAAAATACGTCATGGGCCATTGGATCCGTTCGGCCCTCCCAGGTGAAACCAAGTGCCGCGCTGAGCCCATCTGTGTCTCCGTCTGCGTGAACCGCTGTCACCGCGCCCGACTCCACGTTCTCCACATCGAACGTCTGGCTGCTCGTTTCGAGCTGGAACGCATTCAGAAAACCATCCACCACGGTCCAGGACTCAGGCGGCAGCGACAGCTCCGTCTGTCCGCTCGTATCCCGACCGCGAACCAACGAACCGTCCGACTCACGGACGGCCCGACCAATCGCCACCTTGTCCGACGCCAGTCGGTACCCATCGACCGTCCCGTTGTCGTCCGAATCCACATTGGTCTTGTGGGCCCAATCGGGCGTGGTCTCGGTCCATGCGTCGGGCGTATCCTTCGTGTGATAGTAGATGAGAAACGAACGGGTCTTTCCCGCCGGGATCACGCCCGAGGCGGTAAACCCCACCTCGAGCACCGTCCCGTCCGGCTGGGACCAGGCCCCCGACTCCACGAGCGAAGGTTCCCCATGCCCGTCGACTCCGAGATCGTACACCCGAACGTCTCGTGCCACGAACGAACCCGCCGCCGACAGGGTCGTGAGCACTGGCATGTCTGCTCGATCCCGCTCCGGATGCGGATTCACTACGAGAAGACGCCGGTACGGATAGTCCGGCTCGTCCCAACTCAGGACCGGCTCCACGCCTCCATCGCCGGTCGTGCCATCCAGACCGCCGTCCGACGCCCCACCTGAATCATCGCCGCACCCGGTCTGGCCCGACAGCGCCGCAAACGCCACCACGAATGCCAACCCCATGAAAGCCAAACGAACGAACAATCCCCGTTTCATCAGTTCTCTCCCCTCCTACGATCGCAGCAGCAGCAGCGGAATCCGTATCCTGTGCTTGAGCGTGTCGGACACGCTGCCGAATAGCAGATCGCCGAAGAACCGATGGCCATGGGTCCCCATGGCCACCAAATCGTAGTCGCCATCTTCAAGCTCTGTAAGAATCTCGTCACCGGGTTCCCCGCCCCGGAGCAGCACGTGAACGTTGACCCCCTTGCTCGTCATCTCTTCGCGGTAACGCCCGAGCATCTCTTCCGCCGATGCTTTCAGTGCGCGATCCTGGTCGACCGTGTGGGAGTGCACCACGTGAAAGAGCACCACCTGCGCCTCGTTCTGCCTGGCCAGGGCTGTCACGTGCTCCAGGATCGCAGAATCGGCTGATGAACAGTCGATTGTTACCAAAATTTTTCTGTACACATGCATCACAGTATCCCCTGTCATATCAGCCCTCCCCGGCAATGGTCGAATAAAAAAGATACCCGTTCAGGCCAATCACCACGGCCGAAATGGCCAACGCGGCCACAAACTCCACGGTTCCACTGCGAAACCGTCCCATGAGTTTCTTGTCTCGACTCAGAATGAGCAAAGGAATCAGGGTGAACGGAAGCTGAACGCTGAGCACCACCTGGCTGAAAATCAGGATCCGAAACGTGTCCATGCTCGACACGATGATAAGAAACGAAGGAATCGCCGTGACGAATGTGGAGATTCGATAGAGCCAGGTCCTGGAATCTTCGGGTTTGCCCAAAAATCCAGTGATCACGTTCACCTCAGCCATGGAAGACGTCACCGACGACCCGACGCCTGCAAAAACCAGCGCAATCGCGAACAGCAGACCGGCTAGGGGCCCGGCCAGCGGCTTGAGCGTTGCGGCTGCCTGTTCGATGCTGGTCACCGCCACATGATGCCTCGCGAACACCGCGGCCGCCACCACGATCATGGCGGAGTTTATCACCCAGCCTAGAATCATCGCCGCGGTCGTATCGATCTTCTCGTATCGAAGGTGGTCCATCTTCTCCTGCTCGGTCAGGCCCCACTTTCTGCTGTGGATCACGTTCGAATGGAGGAAAATGTTATGGGGCATCACCACGGCGCCCAAAATCGCCATAGCAATGTAGATACTGCTTCGATTCACCCTGGGCACCACGACGGCCGGTGCGAGCGTCTGCCAATCCGGCCCCACGAGTCCAAGCTCGATGAGGTAGCAGACGCTGATGATGCCCAAGAATCCAATGATGATCGCTTCGAGTCGATGGTATCGCTGGCTCACGATGAGGAACACCTCGAACAACACGGTCACGAGCGCCCCCATCCACAACGGCATGCCGAAAAGCAGATTGAATCCGATCGCCCCGCCGAGCAACTCCGCCACGTCCGTCGCCACGCAGGCCAGCACAATCGTCACGCCCAGCAACGCCGACACAGGTCCGGAAAAATACTCGCGGATGTTCACGGCGAGCGACTTTCCAGTGGCGATGTCCAGCTTGGCCGCCATGTGCTGGATCACGATGAGCATCGCCGTGCTCACCGTCACGACCCACAGCAACTCGTAGCCGAACTCGGACCCGCCTTCGATGTTCGTGGCCCAGTTTCCCGGATCGATGAATCCCACCGTGATCAGGAACCCGGGTCCCAAGAAACGAAACACCGTTTTGAGGGACACACCCTTGGTCCCGCCCGTCTCAGCGATCATGCAAAGTCTCCCATCCTTCAATCGCTCACTGATACCCTCCACGAGGCGCTCGTCGCAAGGCGCTCATCGCAAGGCGGATGGATACCCACATCGGGATCAATAAATGCAGGCGTCCAAGATGGCAAGCACGTCCGACAGGAATTCATCAGGGGCCCGTTCGATGCGCTTTGCTCGCCGGGCACGAAAGTCGATCGACTTGACCTGCTCCACCATCACAATACCCGTGAGACTACTGCTTTTCAGGACCGGCACATGAATAGGGACTGGTTCCCTTCCCCACGCACAACGGCACCGGACCAGGCAATGGCGACCCCTGGAAGATCTACCACAACACCGTGCTCTACGACGGCACCAGCCGTTCGGATGGTTCGATTCAATCGTACCCAAAAGGCTGATCCGCCGAGCGGCCCTCCGATTCAGCCTATTCGGGTTGTCCGTACAGGCCCCCCAGGTCGGACGTCCCTCCTAGCCAGCTACTGGACCTGTTCGTAGAGGGTACCCTGGTCCGAAGCCAACAGGGTGCCCGAGTCGTCCCGGGTCAAGGTGAGTTGGTCGTGGCCCAGGTCGAGGTCGAGGCTGTAGTGGGTGTTCGGGTCCAGACCCACGACCAAGATGTGCGCAAAGGTCTGGCCCGTGGGCAGGGACAGGCTGTCCGCCAGGTCGGTGTTTCCTTCGGCGAATAAGACGAGGATGCTGTCGGTGCCGTCCGGATCCTGAAGCAATGCGCCGCGCAGGTGCGCAGACTGGACCAGGGTGGCCTCGACCGGGTCGCTGTGATCCGCCTCGTCGGCAATAGACAGGACGTGGAGGAAGAAGTCCTCGGCCGAGGACTCGGTGGGCTGAACCTCGACACGCCAGGCGCCCTTCTGTCGCTCGGTGGGAACGTAGCCGGTGCCGGTGCAGTCTTCGATGTAGTTATGGGGACTGCCCGTGCCATCGTCGTCCACGTAAAATTCCTGACCCGAACCGCCGACGACACGCAACTGGTGCTGCTCGGGCAGAAGCGTGGTCTGGTAGAGAAGACCTTGGTCGTTCGGGTCGTCGCCCGTATCGATGTGGATGAGCACCTGGTCGCCGTCCACGGTGGGCTCCTCTATGGAATGGAGCAGGTAGGCCTTTGCAAAGTCGGCCTGGGTGGCCACGACGTGATCGTAGATGATCATGGCCGGATGGTCGTACGACATGTTTCGCACATAGGCCACTGACCGTTGGAACAGGGAGAGTTTGTCCGCCGAGTAGGCCTTGGTGGCATCTCCCAAGACATAGGCGTAGTCACCACCGTCTTCGTACCGCAGGACGCCATCGAGATGGTTCGCCCCGCCCGGCAGCATATCTTCGAGGTGGGGTGAAGATATTTCGAACATCTTCTGTCCGCCGTCGTTGGCCAACACGGTGCTTCCGTGTTTGAAGACCTCGTTCGGGTCGTAGACGAGCATCGAGTTGTGGGCCACGGTTCGTGTGTAGTAGTTCCACCAGTGGCTCGATCCCCACTGCCCGCAGACGTTGTACCCGCCCGAGTCGATGGCGAGCGGCCCCTTATAGAAGATGGTGAACGCGTTCATGTCCCGATGGTTGTGGTTGAACGCGTAGAAGGAACCGGATCGGAACGCCATCAAGGTGTTCGCGTTCAGGTCGTCCCAGCGATCCCGCATGAGCACGTAGCCCGAATGGGGAAACAGCCTGGACATGGGCAGGGACACGGACTCGGGCGAGGTGCCAGCATCCGGGCCGAAATCCCGATAGAGAAGGTCGGTCATAGCCATGTAGGTGCTCGAAACGGGCAACGCCTGGGTGTAGAACCACTTCGCCACGTCGTTGTCATAAAACATGCCCGAGGCGGCCAGGCCCACGAGGTTGGGCTGGAACGGCACGTAGTACTGCGTGTTCCACACGTCTCCCCAGTATGGGAATGTGTCCCAGTGCTTGGCGTCCCAGTGGATCTTGTCGTTCCTCATGCCGTACAGGAATCCGTAGAAGAAATCGCCCTGCCAGTCGGACAACCAGGGCTCCTCGTCCACGGCAAAATCCCAGGCCAGGTAGGGCTCCAAGCCGGAGTAGGATGCCGCATACGCCCAGCCCATTTCGTTCATGCCCCCTTCGGTGGCCCAGGCCTGGTCGGGCAGGATGTACCTTCGAAAGTTGTCCACGATGACATTGAGCCAGGCCATGTAGCGTGCCACGACATCGGCTCCATCGGCCTGGATGTCGTGGAACAGGGGCAGCAAGCCAAGGAGGGCACAGACGTTGGCGAGCCGGTTGTGGAGATCGAAATTGGGGTCGAGCAGACGCGACCTGTTTTCCTGGATGAAATCGAGCGTGTCGACGATTCTCGACCGAACGCGCGCCCTGAGGCTGTCGTCCAACTCGTCGTAAAGCCAGTCGTAGAGGAACCCGAGGGCGAACAGGCTCGTACGTACTTCCTCGTCCCCGTTGGCAAAGGTCATCTCCCGCTCGATGAGGGACAGCACGAGTTGCTTTCCATAAGCCTTGGCCAACGGATCCTGGTTCAGATGTCCGTCCATGGCATAGTACGGCGCCACGTTCCGAGGGTCGTAGCCCGTCACCTGGTCCATCGCCTGACGGATGGTCAGGGTATCCAACGGATCGTCCGTGTCCGCCATGTAATGGGACAGCACTCGGTCATGGAAGGAAGCCAGGTCGTCGGTCTTCTGTTGGACCTGCGCAAGCACCTGGTCGTCGATGAACATGATAGGATGGCCCGTGCGCACCAACAGGGCATCGATGCCGTTCGTGCTGACATCGGTCGCGTCTGTGACCGCCTCGTTGCCCCATTCGTCTGCGGAACGAGCCCGAACCTGATAGGTCGTCTCAGTGGCCAGCCCGGACAGGACCACCCGATGATCGGTGACCAACTCATCGTCCCCCATGGTCCGGTCCGTGGCGCCTTCTCCATAGTCCACCTGCGAGGTCGCAGCCTCATCGGTCATCCAGGTCACCTCGATGAGCGCAGAGCCCACGGCCTTGGCCTGAAAGTCGCTGATCACCGGCGGAGTCTGGTCCTCGTTTTCGATGCAGGACAACCCATCGGCGTGGTACCCGGACTCGCACTGACATTGGGCCGCCCCGTCCTGGACCTCGCATGTGCCGTGCCCCGAACAGTCGACCCCTTCGCAGGAGTCCGCTCGGACACAATGACCGTCGTCGTTGCAGGCCAGGCCCTCGTCACAGGTTCCATCCTCGTAACAGAGCCCGCCGAGACTGCCTTGCGGCGGACCATGTGGACGGTCGCCGTGGCAACCGAGTGCCCCGACCGTCCCGGCCACAAGCAGCGCCAAACCCAGACTCGAAAAACACCGCATGGTCGAACGGACCGAACGGCCGCCTGTCCTCATCGTTTTCGTCATCATCGTCCTCATCGTTTTCGCCATCATCGTCCTCATCGTTTTCGTCATCATCGTCCTCATCGTTTTCGTCGCTTCCGTCGTCCTTGTCGTTTTCGTCGCTTCCGTCGTCCTTGTCGTTTTCGTCGCTTCCGTCGTCCTTGTCGCCTCTGTGGTCCGCCTGGTGCGAAGGCGTCACCTCACTCCATCCATCCGGGTCGTTCATCCCGCCTCCGTTGCTGTTCCACCAGATCCCTTTTCTGTGGTCGGATGCCGTCTCGTCATCGATGGCAACCTCCAGACCCCAAACGTGTCCATTCGATGGCCCCGCGAACATGAAGGCTATCGAAAAGAATCTCCAATGCGCCATCATACCACAGATTGACGAGTCAAAAAATCCGCCCTCTGGGGGAGCTTTTTGCGCTGTGAGGTTTTTCGGGATCCATCGGGCCCGGGTTCAGCGGAGCTTCGCGGGTCTCATCTGGACAGCGACGCCTCAAGAGGCCCGAAACGTAGCGTCCAAGCAGCCCTGAGGGACGTAAGCAAGGAATGGGGGCGCTCCCATCTGTGACCGGCTAAGACGCCTACCGTATCGAATCCATCCTTCATGCATCCAAAAACCGAGTGTTCTATAAATTACGTGTGTAGTGGCAGGGTCTGGCCCGTTTTCTCGCTCCTCTCTTTACGGACAGCTTCCCGGTATTGGTCCCCAATCAACGGCATGTTGATCACTGGGACAAATTCTTGTTGTCGTCCCCGTAAAGATATAGGCGCCACCACTCTGGTCTTCAAATGGATTTGTTGTGGTTGCACTACCCAAATCCCAAGTGGTGCTGTTAAAGGTTGTATTTGAACCCTCTTTTAGAATTATCCTGTAATTTCCAAAATGGAATGTACATCCATCGTACGTATTCGCACCATATGAGCTCGTTGGCTTTGTCCATTCACAGTTTGTAAATAGCATGGTATTCCCCGATACATTTTTTGCAAGATAGCTATTTTTTGTCGTAATAAAGTTCGTATTTGTGAATGTCCAATTTTTTGATTCTGTGATATCGCTTCCTGAGTAAACAGGATATACATAATCCCTAAAAGTGCAATCTCTTACTATTAGTCCATCTATATCGGTGCCAAGTAAGCCATACTGACCATCAATAGTAGAAGGTTCTCCACTTATTGTACAGTGATTAAGCGTCACATTGTTATAGTGTCTTAGTTGCACGTGGTTTGCTTCGTGATGGCCCCCATATTGACCGTATATGAAATTAACACCTGGATTCATTATTTGGCAATAGTTAAAAGTAAGACCATTAGCATTGTGTAATGGATTATCTCCGCTTGGGTTACTATTTGTTCCATCACCGTTTATACCGTTAGCATAGATTGGGTGTTCTCTTGCATTTTTGAATATAGTATTATTGAATACTGTGTTGTTTCTACCGCCTTGGAAACAATTAGATGCACCACCCTCAATAATTCCACCGTTAATGGTTATATTTCCTGTATTACGAGAACCATAAATAGCAAGTGTTGTATGCGTTCCTGAACGTGCTGTTCTAAGGAAACCGCCTTGACTTATCAAGGGGTTCTTTAAGGTGACATTTCCTCCGATTATATTAAGAGTTACAAAATACTTTTTCCAATCCGGTCCCTCTTGATCACCTGGAGTATTTGGAGACTGCATAATACCACCTTGGAACTCTACTGTAGTGTTTTCGCGTACCTCAATTCTTATATATGTCATCCAATACCCTGTTAATGTTCTTCCATCAAAGTCTACGGGTGATTCACCCGTATTTATTGGGATTATTAAATCAAGCGTACCAAGACTTCCCGAAAAAGCTTCATTGAGAACAGCACTATTATGTATAGCAACCGTGTCAGATGTGCCTTCCCAAAGACCGTCATCGCCTCCTATGGGAATAGGTGTTCCTGATCCAGCTGCTGATACAAGCACCGTTCTTGTCACCTGTTGTGCCGCATTCCCCACAGCATCAGACACGTTATAAGTAACCGTGTAACTGCCAATTGAACTCGAATCGACCGTGTCGCCCGCAATAATGATATCTGCACTGATGTCGCCGTCCACGTCGTCTGTCGCTGTCGCGCCAGGCTCTACGTACGTGCTACCCACTTCCAGCGACATGGGGTTATCTCCCAGTAAGGTAATGACGGGAGCGGTTGTGTCCTCCCCAGAAGATTGTGTTAACAAATCCCGTGTTTCGGTGACAACCTGTGTGCCCTCCGTGTTCGTTGCGCGCGCATAATAACTGTGCTCTCCGGCACCAAGCCCTTCAAAACGGCGTGTCAGGTTGTGGCTGCTACTGTCGTATGATGCCAAAATTTCAGCTACAGACAAGGCTCGGTTGTGAATCCTAAGCTCGTCAATGTCGCCCTGAAAAAAGTTCCCCCAACCATCTTCGCCGACCAGCACGGGCGCATCACAACTGGCGATACCTGAAATGGCAGCACTGTCGGCCTCGACGCCATTGAGATACATTCGAACGCTGCTACCGTCAAAGGCCGCCAAAACGTGATGCCACTCCCCGGGGGAAAGGTCTTGGCCAACGGTGACCCAGGTGTATCCTTCCGGCTCTGCTTGAACAAGAAAGCCCAAGTAACAAGTGTCCGGTGCTCCGTACCGAAGTTGCCAGCTGGTCGCACCATTTGCGTCAGTCTTTGATATAATGCCGTGGTTACGGAGATGGGGGTCGTCGCATTCTTCTTGAGCAATGGACGGCTTGATCCACGTCTCGATGGTCATGGGGCCAGGTGTGTTCAGACTGGAGTTATTGGAAAGGACCACCCTGTCGTCAATACCGTCAAAGGACAAGGCAGAACCGAATTTTCCAGAGACCCACTGCGGTCCTCCTTCGACTGTGCCCGCGTTGCCGTAGCTCGACAGATCTGCTGCGTTACTACCGGCCACCCCATTGAAATTCAAGTAGGCTAAAAGGCTGTGGTCAAAGTCGATAAAACTGCTCGTCGGCAAAGCCGAACCAATCGAGACCGCGACCTCGGTCCAATCGCGATCTACAGTTGCGTCATCAGGATCGGTCGGAGCGACAAAAGCAATGGTGAAATTATCGCCTGAGCCGCCAGTATTTTCTTTGTTACTGCACCCAAATAGACCGAAAACCGAAATGGCCACCAAGAAAACCAACGACTTCACCCAATTTATATACATGACAACCCTCCTTCATTTCATATCGAGTGGCCTCGGTCATCGTTTCGGCCACGAGTCCATGTTGACAGCCTCCGCGACTTCGAGTCAAGAAGTTCAGTTCTGCTGAACCAGGCTTGATCTCTGTTCGCAAGGAGATGCAAATATGCAGTCGGTCGCTTGGTGTTTGAGCGGGTCGGGATTGAGTCCGTGCTCCTCTGACCACAGGTCGGCGAGACCACGGCCTTTCCGCCGACCGCGGGTCGTTCGAGAAGTACGGCTATTGCTCACGCGGCGAGGAAGGGCCAAGTTCAGGCGCCAGCGGGAGCAAACTCCGTTTCCAGTTTCAGCGCGCTCTCGATGTCTTTGAAAAGAGAGCGCCAGCTCACCGGGGACTTCCAGACACCATTTTCATTCTTCTCGCGCAATCGGCGCCGGCGTGGGAGTTGCGCGGTGTTGTAAGCCATAAGCCGCAGCACCGACAGCGCGATGACAGCCTTGCCCTCCTGCGGTTGTTGCGTCCACGTGCCGACGTCTTCTTCGATTTGCTGCTCATCATGCCGCCGAGGATCGGCGATTCAGCACCAAATGTCGATCCTGTTGTGCAACCGATCGCAATCATGAGCGATTCTTCGTCCCTCGCTTATCCGGACGCGCATGGGCTCTCACGGTTTCTCTCACAGTTTCCATGGCGCCCTGATGGTCCCAGAGGACAGACTCCTGACCTGGTAACATTTCATGATGAGGCAATGGGGGAAGTCATCGATTCAACGTGTGGTCCTCCGGCTTTCGACCCCGAAGGCGCACCGCGAGAACCAACCCGAACAGTACCAGCAGCAGGCCGACCAACCCATCCCCTGACCGTGAAGCTGCCTGACACCCGCAGCCCGTGGAATCATTCGTGCGGTCTTTGTCTGTGGCTCCCACGGATACTAGAGTACCGCCACGACTCAGGGAGGTGAACTGGTGGTCCTCCGACACCACCTCGTTGCCGTTCGCATCCCAACCATGGACAAGGTAGTGATACGTCGTGCCCGGTGTCAGATTCCTAAGAACCTGCAGGTGATCGGAAAAATTGAAGCTCTCTTCCTTGACGCTCCATTGACCGTAGCTCTGCCTCACCCCGTACTCGACCTGTCCCTGGGCCTTCTGATTGAATACGAAGTGTATCGACGCCGTGGTGTCCGTTATGTCTGTGGCTTCCACGGATAGAATGTCTAGGGCACTGCCACTACTCAGAGTGATGAACTGGTGGTCCTCCGACACCACCTCGTTCCCGTTCCCATCCCAACCATGGACACGGTAGTGATACGTCCTGCCCGGTGTCAGATTCCTAAGAACCTGCAGGTGATTGGAGAAATTGAAGCTCTCTTCCTTGGTGCTCCACTGCCCGTAGCTCTGGCTCACCCCGTACTCGACCTGTCCCTGGGCCTTCTGATTGAATACGAAGTGTATCGACCCCGTGGTGTCCGTTATGTCTGTGGCTTCCACGGATAGAATGTCTAGAGCACTGCCACTACTCAGGGTGGTGAACTGGTGGTCCCCCGACACCACCTCGTTCCCGTTCCCATCCCAACCATGGACACGGTAGTGATACGTCCTGCCCGGTGTCAGATTCCTAAGAACCTGCAGGTGATTGGAGAAATTGAAGCT
>JAGGXR010000052.1 GCA_021162935.1 Deltaproteobacteria bacterium | reverse complement strand
CATTTTGGGTGCGATGTTTCAGCTTGACCGGTACGATTTTGGCCCAATACTGTCGTCTGCAACCATATCGTTGCCCGGGACGCTGTCCGGTGTCGCTTCGGCCAGCCGACGAAGTCTACTCAAGCAACAGGAGGTCGGAACGTGACGCACAATTCTATCCATGTCGAGGAATCCTGCCCTGATGAAACATGTCTTGGTGGAAAAATCTGTTTTTTTTCGCGCCTTTTGGGTGGTTCGCTGCGGCTGAGTCGAATCCTGGTGCTCACGGCGGTCGTTTTGTCGGCTTTTTGGACCCTGGATTGTGGCAAGACGCACAACCATGCTTCTCAAAAATCCAGTGCGTCCAACGCGAAAACCGGGGGGAAGGGAAATACGCCATCGGACGTTGCGTCTGGAACGACGCATTCTTCAAAACGGACAAAGCCCGGTCGCCCCAGTGCCCGGGGTGCTCGTTTTGGTCTGGAGTCGGCCACTGCGCCCGTTGATGTCGAGGTCGAAGGACCCGACGGCATCACTCGCATCGAGCACCTGACAGCCGGTCAAGCCGTCATTTTCCTAGAAAAGAGGGTCTGCAGCGCGCATTTAACCGTGGATCAGGTAACGGTTGCCTGTCAGGACCGGTCTCGTATTCCATTTTTGCGGCAGCGAAAAACGACGGCTATTCAATATGGCGAGCTGGACAGGCAGATCCTGGTCAATGGGCGGGTCGTTGGATTGGACCTGTCGGGATTGGCTGTGGATGCAGCCGTGCGCCTCCTAGCCAAGCATCACGATGTGACCACGGTGGTCTTACGAGAGGCGGTTGCTTTGCCGACCACGCTGGTGGCGGCCATCAAGCGAGCATCGGCCGGTGTCCTCGCCCTGTCTCTGGAGCGATACGTCGGTCCGCAGACAGACCTCATTCGTCTGGCGGACCTTGGCGACAGACTCGTGTTTTTGGGCCTTGGTGATGGTCGGGTGACGAACGCCGGGTTGCAGCGTTTTTCCGGCCTGTCCCATCTGCGGTGGCTCGACCTGTCGGACACGGATGTGACGGACAAGGGCCTCGTGTCTCTGACGAAACTCAAGGAACTGCGTCACCTGAGTCTGGCGGGGACATCGGTTCGTGGGCAGGGCCTGGCCGGCCTTGTCGGCCTTTCGAACCTTTGGGATCTGGACCTGTCACGCACGCGACTTCGAAACAAGGGGCTGGCGCAGGTCGCCTCCCTGACCGGGCTCAGGGCGCTGGATTTGGCTCGAACGCGGGTCACCGACAAGGGTCTTGCGTCTCTCGCGGGTCTGCGCAAGCTGGAGCGGTTGAATTTGGCTCAAGTTCGTATTCACGACAAAGGATTGGCCGCGCTCGCGCCTTTGACCAAGCTGACGAACCTCGACCTGACGGGGACGAGGCTGTCCGAATCCGGGATCGGGGTCCTTGGAAAACTCAAGGCAATGCGGCGCCTTCGCCTTTCGGGCAAGGCGTCCACGGACAAGGCCTTGGCCGTTTTGGACGGCCTGCATGGCATTAAAGAACTCGGTCTGCACAGGGCCAAAGTGACGGACAAAGGGCTGGTCCATGTCGCCGGTTTGAAGCAACTGCGTCATCTCGATCTCAGCGGCACGCACGTGGGAGACGGAGGGTTGAAGTACCTTGTCGGTCTGGTTCGTCTGGAGAAGTTGGACCTCGCTGGCACGCGCACGTCATCGGGCGGCTTGACTTCCTTGGCAGGGCTCAGTCGGCTGCGCAGCCTCAAACTCGGCGGGACCAAGGTGACAGACTCCGGTCTGGCGCAGCTTACTTTCTTGAAGAATCTCCAGGTGCTTGATCTGCGCGGGACGCGCGTTGGGGACGCCGGTCTTGCCTCGTTGGCTGGACTGACGAAGCTCCATGTCTTGAAGCTGGACCGGACGAAGGTGACGTCTGCTGGGCTGGCGCATCTGAAATCCCTGGCAGATTTGCGACAGCTCACGTTGGAACGCACCAAAGTGGCAGACAACGGTCTGGCGCAGCTCGCCGGGCTGACCAAGCTGCGGGTCCTATACCTGGACAGGACGAAGGTGACGTCTGTTGGGCTGGCGCAACTGAAAACCTTGGTAGACCTGCGGCAGCTCACGTTGGAACGTACCAAGACGGCGGACGCCGGTCTGGCGGAGATTGCGGGTTTGACGAAGTTGCGGTTTTTGGATCTGTACAAGACGCATGTGACGGCCGGTGGGCTTGCAAGTCTGAAAGGACTGACACGGTTGGAGTATCTCGTGCTGCCTGTCAGAGCCAGAAAGAACGCGGGACTCAAACATCTGGCTGTCCTGACGCAGCTCAGGGCGTTGGACCTCTCCCACGCCCACTTCGGGATCACGGACAAAGGGCTGGTCTTGCTCGCGCCCTTGACCCATCTCCATGTGCTGTCTCTGCACGATGACCGGATCGGCGGGACCGCCATGAAGGTGGTGGCGAACATGAAGCAACTGCGCGAATTGGCGCTCGCCCAAACGGATATCTCCACCAAGGGTGTGTCCTACCTGGCGAAGCTGCCTCAGCTCTGGTTGCTCACCTTGGGGTATGGGCAGCTCGACGACGGCGCCGTGCCGTATCTGTTGCATATGCGCCACCTGAAGAAGCTTGCGTTGGACGGAGGTGTCCTGCCCGGGCTTTCGGATGCGGCCTTTGAACGGCTGACTCGGAAGTTGAAGCACAGAGGCTGTGTCATCGGTGGGTGACTGACGCGGACGATTGGCATCGGCGGGCGGTCCGTGTCGCTGGATCCGGCCGGTGCCCCACGAGGTCGGCTGATGTCATCGACCGACGGAGAAAGCTGCTGCTCGAACGACACGGGAGGCGGTTTTTCTATGGGCTGACGTGAACCGTTCGGACCTCGGTTTGGACGAGGTGACCGTCGATGTCTTTGCTGGAGGCGGAGATCGTGTAGGTTCCAGCGCCTAGGCCCGTGATGTCGCGCGTGACATCGTGCACGTGTGACCGGGCGATTGCCGTCACCTCGGAGGCGGATAGGCCTCTGTTGTAGATGAACAGGTCGTCGATTCCGCCTTCGAAGTGCTGGCCTGGATCGCCGTAGCAGCCTCCATTGTTTCCCCGTCCGATCTGGACGCATCCTCCTCCTTCGAGGTCGCCGGTCAGGGGCGTAGACCCATCTGGGATGCCGTTCACGTACAGGATGACGTTCTGTCCATCGTAGACGAGGGCCACGTGCACCCACTGGTCTGCCGTGATGGGCGTGTGGCCTGTGACGTGGGCCCAGATTTGGTTGGCATAGACGCTGCCCACGAGCATGTTGGCCGACAGGCCCAGGGAGAATGGACCGTTCTTGGTGATGATCCGCTGATGCGATGCCGGGCTTGCCGGGTCGATCCAGGCGGCGATGGTGAGCCCGTCTCCTGTGAGCTGGGACAGACTGGGCGCGCCCGACCCGAGTTGGACGTAGTCGTCCGCACCGTCCAACCAGACGGCTCCGTGATATTTGCCCGTGGCGAACGTCGGCATCTGTGTGTTTGCATAGAGATGATAGGCATCGCCCGCCGCAAAGCCGGAAAGCGCCGAGGCCAACTGGATGGTCTTGTCGTTTTGAATGTCGCTGACCACGAAATTGGACACCGTTGCCACGGCGTTCGCCGCTGCACCGTCCAAGGCTTTGACGAACCATCCATTGTAGGTTCCATCGTGATAACTCAGGCTGTATCGACTCGTCTCATGGATGCTGCTCGCCGTGGTGCCCGTATCTGCTGTCTCGTATTCGCCCTGGTCGAGGGCGCCATCGTTTCCGTGAGGCGAATCGTCTGACACTTGAGTGCCGCTGGTTTCGTCGAAGGCCCAATGGGCCACCAGGCCGTCGTCTCCCTGGAAGGCGATGTCCACCACCGAGTAAGCGACGCTTTCTGCATGGACCGCGATCGTGAAGTGGTCCTGTGTGACCGTGGCTCCGTCGGTTGGGGTCGGGTCGACGAATCGGATGGATGCGGTGGCCGGGATGCAGTCCGATAGGCTCGTGGTGCAGGCCTTGCATGATAAATGGCCGGTCGCATAGCCGAAGTCCGCGCATGTTTTTCCCCCGAAATCGTTGCCATCGCATTCTTCTCCTTGCTCGATGACGCCGTTGCCGCAGAAGATCGGGGCCGGTCCCTTGCCCACGAGCCAGAGAATGAAGTCGATGAGCCGCGCCCGGACCGTGTCCAGGTTTTCTGGATCCAGGCCGTCCGTCTTGAGGCTTTGGACGTAAATGTACGCCGAATAGACAGGCGCGGGGCAGCAGTCGGACAGGGGATGATCCTCGCAGCATTCACCCCGTTCGTCGAGCAGGTTCAACAGCAAGGTCAGATACCGCATGTCGTCTACGCCCTCTCGGAATCCTTCCCATTGGATGGTGTCGATGACCCCATTCGTGGTGGGATACACGAAGTTGTGGTCACGGTACACGGTGTGGTCGAAGTCGTCCCAGATGTTGTTCATGGACCAGTCATAGGCGAAGTCCATCGAGATGTCGTATCCCTTCTGCCAGAGCAGGAGTCCGTAGTTTTTTCGGTATTTCGCCGGCTTTTCTTCGCCCACCTGTGGGTTCGCGTAGGAGCCTACGAGATGGCCGCTTTGGTGATACAGGTCTGCAATGGCCGGGTCTGGAACGTGGCTCACGATGGCCAGGTCCAAGATGTCGGCCATGGCGATGGCATAGCTCGTGCGCTGGGCGTCGAGCACCTTGGCCCCGCCGTCGTGGACCGCGGTGATGCGCGCCCGCATGTCGGGGGTGTCCAGGTTCTGTTCGTCCGGTGCATACACGTACAGGTCGGAGACGCCCGCTGGAGCCAGGGTCGTCAGCATGTTCTGCACTCGGTTCTGCACATCCGCTGTGGTGGGTGCCTGCATGAACTGGAGATCCAGGTAATAGAGTCTGCCGTTCGACATTCCGGCATCGTCGCGCATGGCGAGCATCTGGAGGAGATGGTCGGTTCCACCCTGCGCATAGACCGTCGGATTTGTGACCCCGTGGTCTACGAGGTTCTTCAGTTCGGCGCGGATCTGTTCCTCGTTTCGGCTCGTGTTCGAAATGGTCCCCTGGTCGGCGATGCGGGACGAGTAGTAGAGACTGACACCCACCATGGGGGACGGCAGGGTGAAGGGCAGAACCTCTACTTGGAGATCGATCTGCCCCAGGAGTTTGTTCGGGTCCTTGATGCGAAGTTTGGTTTGGTACGTTCCGGCCACGGCATCATCGGGAACCCGCACCGTGATCCAGAACTGCTTGTTCGTGTTTGTCGGGATGTCTACGGGCTGCAGGTCGGTGCTGTCATGGACCGGAAACTCCTCGTTCGTGGGTCTGTTGGAGATACCAGGGACTCCCGACGGATCGCTGATTTTCACGTACTGGCCGGGCCCGACCTTCACGAAGTTGTCCTGATTCTCAACCTTGACGAGGCTGTCGTCCTTGAGGAGCAACTCCGGGGTGAGGTGCTTGTGGCTTTGGTCGCCGATGCTGAACCCAGCCTGGTACCAGACCTTCACCACGCGAATGTCCACGGCGTCGGCAGAAATGACGCCTGACGGTCCCGAGAGGTCATCGAGTTCGAGGGTCAGCGACGACACGTCTTCCTTGGCCCGGACCACGAAGGAGGCTGGCTCGAATTCGCCTGGTGTGGCCCGTAGCGAAGTCTCGTACCCGGTGGCGTCACTTGGGAGGTCCGTATCGGGAAGGATGCCGTTGTCGGAGATGGCCGGCACCTGGTACACCACGAAGGCGGTGCCATCGTCGATCTGAGCGTTGCAGTCGTTGTCCTTGCCGTCGGCGATTTCTTGAGCCCCGGGATGTACTGCTTCGTCGAGGTCGTCGCAGTCTCCGTCGGCAGCCGCGTAGCCGTCGTTGTCCGCATCCGGGTCGCACACATCACCTTGGCCGTCGTGGTCGTAGTCTGCCTGATCGGGGTTGGCCGTGTTTGGGCAGTTGTCGTCGCTGTCCGCGATACCGTCCGCATCCGCGTCACAGACGGTGATGTCCGGGTTGCCGAGGCAGTCGTCGTCGGCACAATCGGTCAGCCCGTCGCCGTCGTTGTCCAGCCCATCTTGGCACAGGGCGTTCGTGTTCTCGACCGGGCCTCCGCCGTCGCCGCCATCCTGGACCGTTGCGTCCCGATCCCCGCTCTTCTTGGAGGGGCAGCCTGCCTGGACGCCGAGCATGGAAACGAGAAACAAGGAAGCAAAGACCGTGATACTGGTTCTTAGTGACATGACGGATCCCTCCTGAAAGCTTTGAGCGGCATAGCCGCCGCCCATGCGATCGAGTATAGCCCAGCGCCGGATGGATGTCAGTCTTGGAATGGTCGGGTTCGTGCCAAGATGGGTCATGCTTGGTTTCCGGGTCATCGATTCGTACGAGCCTGTCCGCTGAAGATTCCACTCGCGAAGTTGCACCAAATGCCGCATAGTCACAACGTCTAAAGAATGGGAGGTGTGCGGAGCCATGGACTTTCGAATCCTTCGTGCAGCAGTGGTCCAGATGAATGCGAAAGAGGACGTGGATGCGAACCTGACCCGGGCCGGAGCGCTTCTCGAAGAAGCGGCGGGTCACGGAACGGCTCCAACCGAATCGGACAAGACCCGGGAGGAAGGACCATGAACATCAGACGAACAGGCCGGAACCACCATGCACTCGCTGACTGGATGTCTCATTTCGACCGGACCATCGTTTCGGGACGGGTGCTGGCCACGATAGCGGGCTGTTTGCTCATTGCGGCAGCGTCGGGTTGCTCGGATGACAGCGCACAGCACAACGGGGTCGATGCATCGGTGGACGCCGCTGCGTCCGACGATGATGCGGTGGTCGATGATACTGGCACCGGTGCAGACGCACAAGGTAACCCATGTGACGGAATCGACTGCTCGGGACACGGAACTTGCACGATTATTGCGGGGGAGGCGACGTGTACATGCGAGGCCGGGTATCATGCGGATCAACTCACATGCATTGCCGACGCCGTGAATCCGTATCTGGAGCCTGTCGAGATTCCCACCTACGACGAGACCGACCCGACTCATGTTTTGATAACGGAAACCAACGGGAAGTGGGACAGTGCCGTTCTGAACAATCCTTCATACAAACATTTCTACATCGAGCCGGGTGCCTATGATCCAGCCATCACCCTGACAGTGAGTGGAACGGAAGGTGACAGGCGCACGTTGAGCCTCTATAATGGCGACGACGTGCATCCTGCAGCGCTTTCCGATGATCAGGTTGCAAACTGTGTGGTTCACTTCAGTGACGGTGCGAGTTACTGGGTGCTGGACAGGATCGCCAATCTGGACAGGGGAATCAATCCAAGTATGTCCTTCCGAAACGGGGCAAGCCATAACATTGTCAACCGGTGGCATCTGCGCTGGTTCCTCTACGGCGTTGCGATCGGTCCTGACTGCAACAACAACACGATCCAAAATAGCTATATCGACCAGATGGTGAAACTCGGACAGGAATACGACTGTATCGGACTCGATATCCATGCCCATGGCGACCAGTATGCATCGGTCATTGGAACGAAATTCATCAACAACGACATCCGCAATGCGACGGATTCCATACAGACGACGAGAATGACGGAAAACGGGTCTGACAAGGTCAATTTCGAAGGAACCATCATTGATTCGAATCGCATGTGGGTGGACAACGATGTCTATACGGATAGTGAAGGAAACTATGACCCAGACGGGGAATATCAGATTGCTGAAAACGGTCTCGATTTGAAGGCCGGATCCGAAAACCCATCCAATCCCATGATCATCACGAACAACATCATGTGGGGCTATCGCACATCGCCTTTTGATGCCCAAAATAGGACAGGTACGGCATTCGTCTCCCACTTCGGCGTCCGTAACGTGATTTTTGCGAGCAACATCATCTTTGACAGTGGCGGAGCCATGGCAGTGATGGGGTCGTACGATTGGGAGATCACGAACAACATCTTTTGCGATACCAATTTCGTCAATCCCGCAGATACCGGTCACATGAGCATGCTCTATATTTCTGAGAATCAGAGGATTGTTCTCGAAAACAACACGTTGGTCAGAAATGCACTCAACTCGTCAGGGTCGGGTCAGGCCCTGAATGTGCACCAATTGGCAGACGACGACCAGTTCCTCAATAATCTGTTTATCGATACCTTGAGAACTGGAGGCGATTTTACCGGCCACGTTTTTGACAACAACTGGTTCTATCATGCGACTGAAACGCTGCCAGGATCCAATGAGCATCATTTCGACAGCGCGGCCGAAGCGGTGATGGCAGACGACACGTTCACCTATGAGCGTTTTACGGCCAATCCGAAGCAAAAGATTCTGAAAGGAGTGGTGTCTACGCCGGCATCGCCGCATTTTGGCTTGGCAGGAAGCAATATCGAAGCCCCGTGACGAATGTTTGATTTTGCAACGGGTGCCGCGGTTTAGACATGCAACAAGCGTCTTGAAACAAATCGGCTCCAATCGAGTCGGACAAGAACCAGGAGGAAGGACCATGAACATCAGACGAACAGGCCGGAAACACCATGCACTCGCTGACTGGATGTCTCATTTCGACCGGACCATCGTTTCGGGACGGGTGCTGGCCACGATAGCGGGCTGTTTGCTCATTGCGGCAGCGTCGGGCTGCTCGGATGACAGCGCACAGCACAACGGGGTCGATGCGTCGGTGGACGCCGCTGCGCTGCAGGATGTGGGGCCCGGTTTCGATGGGCAGACAGGGGAAGGCGGGGTCGTGGATGGTGCCGTGGACGCCGAGGCATGTCCAGACCCGCGGCCCGCGAGGGTCGCGTGGTCCAGGACGAATCCGAACCTGATTGCAGATCCCCATTTCGAGGATGCGACTCCGTGGTACCATTACGTGCACGGGGAGTATCAATCGGGCCAGCAGCCGCTTTTCGACCCGTCTACATCGAGGACTCCAGGGTCGGGATCCATTCGTCTTGCCTACGAGGATTTGGAAAATGGCGATTCCGACAAGGTCGCCGCGCATGGGATCCCCGTGGAACCAGGCAAGGTGTACACCCTGTCGCTGTATGCCAAGATCGAGTCCTGGCCGCCACCTCGGTTGTATATCGGCGTTGGTTATCGCGATGAGGATGGTCACTGGACCCACAATGGACGAGGCGGGGGACGATGGGGCGTCAGCGAAGTGGGTGAGTGGCAGGAGGTCGTGGGTTTTTTCTATCCCGAGCCGGGCGATGCCTTTGCTCAGCCTTCCATTCAAGGAGGAGATTCGTTGGATGGGGACCCGAACCATGTGATTTGGATCGACGACGTCTACTTTGGAGAGGGCAAGAGCTTTGCAGAGCCACCCTCGGCCAAGACGCCTTTCGATGGCACCATGACGAGGGTGGATGACCTGGGCAATATCGAGTTGCTTCGCGACGGTCAGTGGGTGCCGTTTTTCCCTCTGTGCATCTATGCCGATGGCAGCCGACCGGACTGGTCCGTGTATTCGGAACAGGGCTTCAACTGCAACATGTGGACATCGTCCGCCTCTGGGATCCGCAGGGCCAAGGAGGCAACGTCCGCCTTCAATCCAGACGGCATGGTGTCCGGTTTCCAGATTGCTCAGTACATCGGCCACGATGGGTGGGCATACAACGATCTGGTCGATCTGCGGAGCAAGATCCAAGAAGTTAAGGATCAGGGGCTGATGGGCTCGCTTCTGTTTTGGTACTGGGACAACGAGCACGTTTATGGCGATTGGGACGTGCCCGTGGCGGTGACATCGACCATCATAGACGAAGACCAAGACGGCAACGGGAATCGGATGCATCCGATCTATGCCTTGAACGGGAATTTCGGCCTGACCCGCATCTATCAGTCTTCTCGACAGACGCTCATCGATGTAACGGGCACGTACATGTCTCGTTCGGTGGATGGCTTTCAGGTGCAGGACATGGTGGGCGCCCAGTCGGTTCCGCCGTCGATTGCGCAGATCCAACTCGGCATCGGCGAGCGTTTCCGCCCGAGTCTGTTCGCCGCGATTGCCGTGGGTGCGAGGGGAATGGGCCATTGGCGCGATCGGTACGGCACGGATCCCGTCGAGGGACGGGCCTGGTGGTCTCAGTTGCCCCAGATTCGGCGCGACATCGACGCCATGTTGCCGCTCATCCGAACGCCGCATTGGACGGACTGGTCGTTGACCTGTGACGGCGGTCCTGACGTGACGGTCGGAACCAGGACCATGGACTGTCGCGGATACGTGATCGCCGCGAATGCGTCGCAGGACGAGGTCACCATGACGTGCCACATTTCCGGGTTGGCCTACCAGGTAACCAAGGTGGTGGATTTCTTTTCCGGGGACGATTTGGGAACCGTGACAGACGGGCAGTTCAGCCTGACCATCGAGGCGTATGGCAGGACGGTGGTGCGTCTGGACCCATAGGAGGCTGGTCAGAATAAATCTGCCATCTGGAACGCCGATCCATCCCGCCTGGCTTTGTCGATTCTCGGTTGCGTATCACCCGCATCGTGTTTCGGCACCTGGAATGCTCGTGGACCTTTGCATAGGGCAGGCATCCGCAGACTCATAGGCAGACTCATAGACTGATCGGGCCAATAGGTTGAGTAAGTCGAGGGTTTGAGCAGGGCAACGGGTTGAGCAAGTCGAGGGGGTGAGCGGGGCAAGAGCCCTGCCTACTCCCGATTTCTTCTTGGAGCCGTGGCGAGGTAGTGGTACCGATCTCTGCCTGTAGCTTCATGTCGGTTCATGGTCGGTTCGCGATCCAGCCGGCGAGGGCGCGGCAGGAGCTTGGTCCTGTCAGCAGTCGGATTGTGTGGAGGTTTGTTCGATGCAGGATGTTCAGGAAGCTCAGGGCGTACAGGACGTGCAACAAGTGGAGGACATGCAGGAAGCAGAAGCTCTGGGCTCGACGGAGGGTCGTGCGGAAGGTTCGAAGACAGGCCTGCTGCAGGCAGCCTCATTCGATTCGTCGGCCCTCCTGGCCAAAGAGTTGTCTCTGCCACGTCGATCCATCAAGGCCACGCTCGATTTGCTTTACGGAGGCGCGAGTGTTCCGTTCATTGCCAGGTATCGCAAGGAGGCGACGGGCGGACTGGATGAGGTGCAGATTCGTGCGGTCGAGGAGCGGTCCGAGTATCTTGCCGAGTTGGATGGTCGGCGGCAGGTCGTGCTGCGGACGATCGAGGAGCAGGGGAAGCTCTCCGACGACCTGCGGGCCAAGATCGAGGCCTGCACCACGAAGAACGAACTAGAAGACCTGTATTTGCCCTACAAGCCCAAACGGAGGACCAAAGCCTCCATTGCCCGGGAGCGAGGCCTCGAACCGCTGGCTCTTCGGATTTTGGAGCAACCGCTGGACGTGGACGTGGAGTCGGAGGCCCAGGCGTTCGTGGATCAGGAAAAAGGAGTGGCTTCGCCAGAAGAAGCGCTCAACGGTGCCTGCGACATCGTGGTGGAAACGGTGGTGGAGAACGCGGATGTGCGCGCCGAGATGCGTCGCGTGTTCGGCGAGCAGGGCGTCCTGAGAACCTGGTCCCTGGTCGAGGATGGCAAGCGGACCAAGTTCGAAGACTACTACGACCACAGCGAGCCGGTGGCGAAGGTTCCTTCGCATCGCTACCTGGCGATCCGTCGCGGGGAGGCCGAGGGGGTGCTCGCCACGCGCATCGAGGTGGACGAGGAGCGGCAGTGCGGTTGGATCGAGCACAAGATGGGCCTGAACGAGGAATCACCCATGGCCGAGCGTTTTCGTCACTCGGTGAAGCAGGCTTTCACAAAGCGTCTGTCTCCGAGCATCCAGACGGATGTTCGCGTGGAACTCAAGATCCGGGCCGATCGCGAAGCCGTGGACGTCTTTGCCAAGAATCTCGAAAATCGACTCTTGGAGCCGCCTCTTGGTGCGCGTCCCGTGGTCGGTGTGGATCCAGGATTGCGGACCGGATGTAAGTGCGTGGCCGTGGATGGAACCGGACGGTTCCTGTCGAACATCACCATCTATCCGTCTCGGGGGAAGGAGGCGCGGAGCAAGGCGGCCGAGGATTTCGTGGCGTTCTGCCGCAAGCACGATCCTTTTGCTGTGGCGGTCGGAAACGGGACCGCCGGCCGCGAGACGCTGGCTCTTGTGAAGTCGGCCCTGGCCGATGCTGGGTTGAAGACCGTAGTCACCGTGTCGGTCAACGAGGCGGGAGCGTCGGTCTATAGTGCGTCCGACGTGGCGCGTCAGGAATTTCCGGATCTCGATGTGACGGTGCGAGGCGCCATCTCCATTGCTCGGCGGCTTCAGGATCCGTTGGCTGAGCTGGTCAAGATTGAGCCTAAGTCGATTGGCGTTGGCCAGTACCAGCATGACGTGGACCAGAAGCTGCTCGATCGGAAGCTCGGCGAGGTGATCGAGAGCTGCGTGAACAGGGTGGGCGTGGAACTGAGCACGGCCAGCGCGTTCCTGCTTCAGCACGTGGCCGGGGTCGGCTCTTCGGTCGCGAGGAACATCGTTGCCCATCGTGAGGCTCACGGACCGTTTCCGAGTCGGAAAGCCCTGCTCAAGGTCAAGGGCATCGGACCGAAAGCCTATGAGCAGGCGGCGGGTTTCTTGCGCGTGCGCGAGAGTTCGAATCCTTTGGACCATTCGGCCGTGCATCCCGAGCGCTACGGGCTGGTGGAGCGCATGGCGGCGGACCTCGGGGTGGCCCTCGACGAACTGGTCGGTAACGAGACGCTCGTCAAGAAGATCGACTGGCGCACATACATGAGTCCCGACGTCGGGGAACCCACTCTGAAAGACATCATGACGGAATTGGCCAAGCCAGGCCGTGATCCTCGGGCCAGCTTCGATCCGGTGCAGTTTCGAGACGACGTCCAGACCATCAATGACCTGGAGGTCGGGATGCTCCTCGATGGGGTGGTCACGAACGTGACGAATTTCGGCGCGTTCGTGGACATCGGTGTGCATCAGGACGGGCTCGTGCACATCAGCCAGCTCTCCGACCAGTTCGTCCGCGACCCGCACGAGGTGGTGCGGGTGGGCGATCGGGTCAAGGTTCGGGTCTTGGACGTGGACCAGGAGCGAAATCGGATCGGCCTGACCGCCAGGACCGCCGAACCGGTGGATCGGCATGCGGCCGGAGACCAATCGGGCGAGCGGTCTGCTTCCGGGCAGGTGCGTCGGTCCAGGAACGGGGGAGGGAGTCAGAGATCTGAACGCCGCGGGGATCGGTCGGACGGACGGGATCGGCGCCGAGGAGGCGGGCAACCGGGCGGCGGCGATGGCCGAAGCAACCGAGACGCCCGCAATGGGCGCGGCAGCCATGGACAGTCGGGAAAGCAGGGCGTGAACAGGGACGACGGTTTTGGAAATCGTCCCTTCGAAGACCTGTTCAAAAAGCGGTAGTTTTCGGCGTCCTTCCGGACGGCGCGTCAGGCTGCTGTGCTGGTCGTGGCCTTGGATTTGGGTGCGTTGGTGGTCTTTTTGCCGACAGGGCCCCACATTTCGGGCCCGGGCGGTCGGGTATGCTGGAAATCGTGAAACAAGTGCTTGACAGGAAAGTGTTTTTTGGTAAACACCAAACGCCTGTGTAGGAAGGTGTCCGGTTCACCCCCGATGGCCGCTCTTGGACCGAGGGGCTTTGTGGGCCGCTCGGCGACGAGAGAGAAGAAGAATAGGTTTTTCGTGAGCAAGACGAACATGATAGTACGGCTGTCCGAGATGTCTCGGGCTCCCGTGTCCGTTCGTTTCGACCTGAGCACGGCCTGGATGGAGTCGGAGTTGCATGGCATCATCATGGCCAACGGTCGCAGCGAGGGCTATGTCGAGGTCGAGGCGGCCCTGTCTGGTACGACGGTAACGATTTATGGTCGCGTCGTGGGATCGTTCGACGTGGAGTGCAGCCGCTGCCTCGGGCCGGCTTCCGTGGACGTGGACACCTACGTGTCGTTCGTCTTGGTCAAGCGTCCCGCGGCACGCTCTCTTGCTCGTGACGTGGAACTCGAACCAGAAGACATGGCAGTAAGTTACTATGATTCGGATCAGGAAGTGGACCTGGCTCCCTACATTCGGGAGCAGCTTGCGCTTGCGGTTCCGTTGAAGCCCTTGTGTCGCCCCGATTGCTGGCCCGAGTGGTTCGGTGACCGGATTACGATCGAGGCGGAAGCACAGATGGACGATGAGCGAAATGGCACCGAAGCTGTCGTGGATCCACGATGGGCGCCCCTTGCTGCCCTCAAGGAGCGTGGACAGTAGCAACGAAGACCTGTGCCGGATGGTCGGTCGGGTTTGGAACGAAATCGTAGAATCGAGAGCGAAACAGATACAGAGAAGAGAGTAGGAAGATGGCAGTCCCAAAGAAAAGAACCTCCAAGGCGCGTCGCGACAAGAGGCGTGCGCAACACGACAGGATTGCGGCCCCGGGCCTGGTCCGTTGTCCCAACTGCGACGAGTGGCACATGCCACACCGGATTTGTCCGTCCTGCGGCTACTACGGCGACCGTCGCATCGAGGAAATCGAGTCCGAAGGCTGATGTGGCTGCGTGGAGAGTCGAACGATTCGCGGTCGGCTCTGCCTGTGGTGCAATGTGTTCCTCGAACGGGTGTCGGTGCAAAGACCAGTGACGCCTGTCGACTGGGCCATGGCGGAACCTGACGGTTTCTGGTCGAGGCGGACATGAAACGCAAGGTGATTGCAGGAAGCGACCACGGAGGCTATGCCCTCAAAGCGGCGCTCGTGGCGCGGTTGCGTGAAGATGGCTGGGACGTCGAAGACGTCGGAGTCGAGACCGAACGCTCCGTGGACTATCCCACATATGCATTCGAAGTGGCCAAGCGGATCGTGGCGGACCCGAACGCTCTTGGCCTGCTGATCTGTGGAACCGGTCTGGGCATGTCCGTTGCCGCGAACAAGGTGCCGGGCATTCGAGCCACGGTCTGCAGTGAACCCTACAGTTCCACCATGGCCAGACGGCACAACGACGCCAATGTGCTGTGCATGGGAGGCCGGGTGGTCGGGCCAGAACTGGGCTGGTCCACCTTGTCGGCCTTCCTGGAAACCGAATTCGAGGGCGGTCGTCACCAGCGGCGGCTCGATCTGATCGCCGCGGCCGAATGCGGGTCGCTTCCGTGACGCGCCCTTCCCGCGACCCCTACGTTTCTCGTAGGGTGCCTCTGGCGAATGTTTTCCACGATGACGAACGCCCGCGGTGGACCAGGTGCCCTGAGTCGGCCGAAGGCCTGCGGCGGAAGGTTCGTCCACAGAGAGTGAGTACGATCCATGAAATGTCCCGCATGCGGTGACCTGCAGGACAAGGTCATCGATTCCAGACTGAGCAAGAACGGCGCGGCCATTCGTCGCCGTCGCGAGTGCCTGGCCTGTGGCAGGCGATTCACGACTTATGAACGCATCGAGGAGCAGATGCCCATGGTCATCAAAAAGGATGGCCGTCGGGAGCCGTTTCTGCGCGAGAAGATCGTTGATGGCCTGAAGAAGGCCTTCCAGAAGCGTCCCGTGTCCGTCACCGAGATCGAGGAACTGGTGGACGAGGTGGCCCGAGAGGTTGCCGAGGCCGGCGATCGCGAAGTAACGGCGGTGTTCCTCGGGGAACGGATCATGGAGCGCTTGCGGGACATGGACGAGGTGGCGTACGTGCGCTTCGCCTCTGTGTATCGGTCTTTTCGAGATGTCACGCAATTCGTCAACGAACTCGAGGCTCTGCTGGCCAGGCGAGAAGGCCCGGGGCAGCCATAGCCTCGCCCAATCGCGTCGGGTGACAGGGCATGCGAGGAGCAGCATGGCTGGTAGGCAGTCGCAACAGGCTCTTCGGGATCAACGTCTGATGATGGAGGCGTTGAGGCTCGCCCGCCGTGGCCTGGGCAGGACGAGCCCAAATCCTCCCGTCGGTGCCCTCGTGGTGCGTGGCGACGAGATTCTTGGACGTGGATATCATCATCGGGCAGGAGAGCCCCATGCCGAGGTGCTGGCACTCAGGCAAGCGGGCGAGCGGGCCAGGGACGCCGAACTCTTCGTGACCCTCGAACCCTGTGACCATCAAGGGCGGACGCCTCCTTGTACGAGAGCCATCATTGCTTCGGGGATCCGACGCGTGGTTGTGGGCACTCAGGACCCGAATCCACAGGTTTCCGGCCGGGGCCTGCGTCGGCTGCGGGACGCCGGGATCGAAGTGGTCTCGGGCGTGGCCGAGGGCCGGTGCATCAGGGTGATCGAGGGCTTTGCCCGAAGGATCACCGAGGGGCGATGTCACGTGACGTCGAAGATCGCCATGTCCATCGACGGGCGCATTGCCACCAAAACCGGTCACAGTAGTTGGATCTCGGGCCCAAAATTCCTGGCCGAGGCGCATCGTCTCAGAGATCAATGTGACGCCGTGCTGGTGGGAGCCGGTACGGTTCGGACCGACGATCCGAGATTGACCTGTCGCAGGCGGGGCGGACGCGACCCCATGCGGGTCGTGTTGAGTGGTTCGTTGGACCTGCCAGCCGATGCTCGATTGTTTCGGCGATCGGACGATGGTGTTCCCCGCGTGGTGGTCGCCACGACCGACGAGGTTGCCCAGAGCAGGGTGGCTGCAGTCGAGGGTTTGGGGGCGGAAGTGTGGCGTCTGCCTGGGCGGAACGGCAAGGTGGACCTCGATGCGTTGACCCGGAAATTGGGGGAGGAAGACGTGCTTCGTCTCCTCGTGGAGGGCGGGGCTTCGGTCCATGGTGCTTTTTGGGACGCGCGCCTCGTGGATCGTTTGATCGTGGCCGTGGCGCCTCGCGTGATTGGAGGCCAGGATGCGAAGCCCGCCATCGGCGGTCTCGGGGCCGAGAACATGCAGGAGGCAAGGGACCTGGACGAGGTGGAAGTGCGTCGTTTCGGCAGAGACGTGGTGATACAAGGGGTGCCCAGGTGGGACGATGCAGAGTGACAGACCGCTTTGGGAAATCGGACCGGCCTGTCGGCCTTGCGTGGTCGCGGTACCGATGGTACAAGCTGAGCGAGTTTCGGGCTCGTGTCGTCCGTGAAGGACGAGCGTCGCGGTAAGGCGTTTTGTTGAACGACGTGCCGGGCGAGGCCATTTCGATGAGATGGAACGTGTCATGTTTACCGGGTTGATCCAAGACGTGGGTCAGGTTTTGTCCCTGAGTCGGGCGGGAGACTTCGCCACCTTGACCCTTTCGACCGTTCTGGCCGAAGAGACCATGAAGGTCGGAGACAGCCTCGCCGTGAACGGTGTCTGCCTGACGGCAGTGGACGTCACCCATGGGCGCGTCAGCCTGGAGGTCGTCTCGGAGACCCTGTCCCGCACGGTGCTCGGGAGGCTGCCCGTCGGTGGGCGCGTGAACCTGGAGCGACCATTGCGGGTCGGAGACCGGATCGACGGCCATCTCGTGCAGGGGCACGTGGATGGGGTGGGCCGTGTTCGTTCGGGACGGCGCGTGGGCCCGGCGGTCCTGGTCGAGGTCGAGGTGCCTGCCTCATTGCGTCGCTACATCGTGGAAAAGGGGTCGGTCGCCGTCGATGGGGTGAGCCTGACCGTGGCGGGTGTCACGGCGACCAGTTTCACCGTCAGCCTCGTGCCACACACTTTGAAGGCCACGACCCTGGAACGCCTGGACGTGGGGCGCGAGGTGAACATCGAAGCGGACGTCATTGCAAAGTACGTGGAAGGATTGGTGGGGGAGCGGGGCACAGCAGACTCATCTTCAGGAGTCGATAGAGAAACCCTAAGTCGATTCGGCTTTGGGGCCCAATAGGAGGTGCCCGTGGATTCTGCCATCGCAAAAGTGGAACAGGCGATCGAGGCCATTGCCAAAGGTGAGATGGTCATCCTCGTGGACGACGAGGATCGGGAGAACGAGGGCGACCTCTGCATGGCCGCCGAAAAGGTGCGGGCCGAGGACATCAATTTCATGGCCAAGTACGGCAGAGGCCTCATCTGCCTGAGCATGACCGGCGATCGATGCGAACGGCTTCAGCTTCCCATGATGACCGGAAGGAACACGAGTCGTTTCGGCACGGCATTTACCGTGTCCATCGAGGGGCGTCGGGGCGTCAGCACCGGAATTAGTGCGGCGGACCGCGCTACTACGATCCGAACGGCCGTGGCTCCGGATGCAACATCCGACGACCTGGTCACCCCTGGCCACGTCTTTCCTTTGAAGGCGGAAAGGGGCGGCGTGCTCGTTCGTACGGGGCAAACCGAAGGTTCGGTGGATCTAGCCAGACTGGCGGGGCTCGAACCGGCCGGGGTGATCTGTGAGGTGATGCGGGACGACGGCACCATGGCCAGGATGCCCGATCTGGAAGTGTTTTCCCGCGAGCATGGCGTGCTTATCGTGAGCATCGCCGACCTCATCGAGTATCGGCTCCAGAGGGAATCGCTCGTCGAGCGGGCCGCCGACGGCCCATACATGCCCGGCTTCGAAGGCCTGACCGAAGAATTCCATGCCTATGTATATCGGTCGGTCGTGGGAAATTCCGAGTTTATGGCGCTCGTGTTGGGAAATTGGGATCCGGAGGAGTCGGTCCTGGTTCGGGTCCACTCGGCCTGCATCGGCGATGTGTTCAATTCGCAGCGATGCGATTGCGGCACGCTGCTCCGTCGTTCCTTGAAGATGATCAATGATGAGGGCAAGGGGGTCCTCCTGTACATCTTGCCGCATCGGATCCGTTTGGCCCAGCAATTCAATGGCCATGTGCTGCATCGGGACGACGGCAGACACACAGAGCAGGACTGGATGAACCCGCTTCGCGGGTTCGGGCTCGGGGCCCAGATTCTCATGGACCTTGGGGTCAAGCGGATCCGACTCATGACGAACAATCCAAAGCGATTGGTGGGGCTGGCGGGCTACGGCCTGGAGTTGGTGGAGCGGGTGGCCGTGCCCGTGCCTGAGACGAGACACAACCTGGCCTACCTGAATCGAAAGCGACAAAGGGGCGAGCACCAGGTCGGATCCGACGGCCCTGGGGCGGTTCAGGGTGAGGAATCGAAGAAAGCCTCGGATACAAGGAGGAAGGAAGATAATGGCGCAGTTTATTGAAGGTAAGCTCGGGGCAAAGCAGAAGCGCTTTGCGCTCATCGTGTCTCGGTTCAATAGTTTCATTACCGAGAGGCTCCTCGAAGGGGCCCTCGACGCACTACGTCGGTCCGGCGCGGACGACGATGGCCTGACCGTCATCAGAACACCGGGCGCCTTCGAGATCCCCGCGGTAGCGCGTCGTGCCGTGTCCTCCGACAAGTTCGATGCGGTGGTTTGTTTGGGAGCGGTGATTCGGGGCGCGACTCCTCATTTTCAGTACGTATCCGCCGAGGTCTCCAAGGGCGTCGCCGCCCTGGCGGCCGACTCGAAGATACCGGTTACCTTCGGGGTCCTGACCACGGATACCATCGAGCAGGCAATCGAACGGGCAGGAACAAAAGCCGGAAACAAGGGATGGGACGCCGCCATGGCGGCCATGGAACTCGTTGACCTCTACGCGCAGTTGTCCGTGTGAACCCTATGGGAACGTCCGTATCCAGCAGGACGAGAGCGAGGCAGAGAGCGCTCCAGATGCTTTTCGCTGGACACCTGGGCGGAACGGGCGAACCTTCCTCGCTGGAACTCGTTCGTCGTCATTTTCCCGATTTGGACGATCCGGATGCCGAGACGCGGCAAACCAAAGAAGACCACCGCTACACGGAGCACCTCGTGGCCGGAATTCTGGAGCACATCGAAGAGTTGGATGAAGTCATCGAGGAGGCATCCTCGGAGTGGAGAACGGCCCGGATGGCGGCCATCGACCTGAACATCCTTCGGATGGGGGCCTACGAGCTGCTGTACGAGCAGGGCGTTCCCGTTGCAGTGGTGATGGATGAGGCGGTTTCCTTGGCCGGACGGTACGGCCAGGATCGTTCCGCTGCGTTTGTGAACGGTGTGCTCGACCGCGTCAAGACCTTGATTTCACAGCAGAACGATGAGCCCTCCGCCGCTCCTGTGGATGGTTTGGAGCACTCCTGAGCCAGCAAAACTGATCCGCGTCAGATCGTAAAATATTTGCAGGATGTCCGGAAATGCGCATATATGGCCGAGATACGGGCATCCTTGTGAGCCTTTGATCCGACTTTTCGACCCCAAGTAAGGTGCTTTGCACCCGTTGATCCAACTTTTTCACTGCAAGACAGCAATTTTATTTTGGTGGGGAGGAACACTCTTCGTTGGGCGTCTAGGGACGGAGCGCCCCAAGATGTCGTAGACCCAGGACATCTGTTCAGGTGTTGATGGAAATACGAGGGGAAGAAAACCTTGTGGAGAATATACTAAGTGGAATATATTCGAGACAAACATTGAGTAGATTCATCTGATAATAAGGTTATCAGATGCAGACAGTGGGTAGAGACTGTACGATTGCAACGCAGAGGTGATGAATCGTGACACCTTCAATTCAAAGAGATTTCCAGAAGATCGTCGAACTGAATCCTGACGGTTTGACATCGCAGCAGGTCATTCGATTCTTCAAGGATCACGGCATCAAAGTCAGTGAGTCCACCTTCCGAAAGTACGTTCAGCTCGGCTTGTTGCCCAGGAGCCGTCGGGTGGGACAGAAGGGCCGACACAAGGGGTCCAAGGGTATCTATCCGCATCGGATTTTGGAGCGGGTCTGGAGTATTCGGGTGCTGATGGAGGAGGGCTACACGATCGAGGAGATTCAAAGGGGGGTCATGCGGTTCCGCGGTCGGATCGACGATGTTGAGCGGTCGTTGGAGGACCTGTTTGGGGAGTTTGGGAAGGAATTGAACGGCCCCAGATTCGATTCGGGGACGAAGAAGAGTGCCTCGCGCGAATTACGGGACGCACGAAAGACCGCCAAGGAGCTGATCCGCCGGTTGGAGGGGGTCGAGAAGAGGCTCGTGGAAACGAGGCCAGCGGCGGCGTCGGATGAGGATGAGTTGTATGCGGCACGGGCCTCGCGCCGCTTTTTTTGATGTCTCACCACGAAGCAGGGAGTCAGGCCATGAAGAGGCAAAGCAACAGCGAGCAGGGTACTGTTACTCGAAAATTGACGCGCAGCCGGAAGCGGACGAGGGCCCGTTCCAGGACGATAGCGCTGCGGCGTCTGACCAGGGAGGAGATCCGACGCAAGGAGGAACTCAAGGATTTCGAGTACGAGAAGCCCACGACTCGGAGCGAGTGCCGGCACGGTCTGCGGCCCTGTCCCTTTGTGAGCTGCAAGTACCACCTGTACTTGGATGTGAAGGAATCCGGAGCGATCAAGTTGAACTTCCCGGATTTGGATGTGTGGGAGCTGGAGGAGACCTGCGCGCTGGACGTTGCGGAACGCGGCGGGGTCACACTCGAAGAGGTGGGCGAGATTCTGAATCTGACCCGAGAGCGAATCCGGCAGCTCGAAGTGAGAGGCTTGATGAAAATGCGCAGCCACGAGGACTCGGACGAGCTGGAAGAATACGTGGAGTAGAGTACGCAACTGAGGAGGGACAAAGCCAGGAGGGATGGAGCGGCGTTCCAGATGGCAGATTTATTCTGACCAGCCTCCTAGGCTGGGGGCCGGACGGAGGACTGGTATCAGGGGCGAGGCAGGAGGACCTGGAAGAAGCCGTCTTGGTCCAGGTCGGACTGGCCCAGGAGGTACGCGGTCTGGTCCGTGCAGTCGTCTCGAGAGCCTGAACATTCGTCTTTGACGAGATACACGCGAACCGACATATCGTGCAGGGGCTTGGATGTCGAGGTGACCACCCGACCCATGAAGATCGTGGGCGTCGGGATGGTGACATTCATGGAGTGGGGGGCGTTGCCACTGTCCACATTCAGGTTGGTGACGATCCACTTTGGGAGATGGGCGCCCTTGGGCGGAGTGAGTTCCAGGTCATAGGTTCCTGGGTCGAGGTTGAGATTGAACTGACCGTCGGACGAGGTCGTCGTGGAGATGGAGTATCCCTGTGAGTCGAGAAAAACGGCGAGTTCCGGAGAGATATCGAGACTGGGACGGGCGTTGACCTGCACGTTCGGGGTGGTGCCGCCCAGATCGGAGTATACGGTGCCGGTGATGGAGATTCGAGGTTCTAGCACGAGATCGGGCCCCACTCCGCTGCATTGGGAGACTTCGAGGTCCTTGCTTGAGAGCCCATAAGGAGAATCGACAGGGGGCAGGATGGTGACCTTATAGGTGATGCTTTCCGTGCTCGTTCCTGGAAAGAGTTTTGCGGTCAGGGTTCCGTTGGTGTCCGCCGTGGCCATAGTTTCGTAGGTGGCCTGGCCCTGTTCCATGGTGATATCAGTCTGGAATCGTGCGATGGCGCCTGCCACGGATTCCTGGGTGCCCGATGGAGATGCACCCATCACACGATATCGATACTGACAGGGGGTTCGCAGCACGGGGTAGGAGAAGATTCCCAGTTCGGTTTCGGATTCGTCCTCCATGAGCAGTTCCACAGGGAAGGAGAGTTTGGGGATCACCGTGTCTTCGGTCGCCGATTCCAGGATCAAGGTGAAGGTGCCTGACTTGTTTGTTGTGGTGAAGGAGAACCGTCCATTGGTCGATGTTGGGGCGCTTTGGGTCGAGACCCTGTTGCCGTCTGCGTCCACGAGATACGCGAGAACGCCCGCGGTGGGTTGTCCCATGGCATCGACGGCCTGGCCGGTTACTTCACGGAATTGGTTTTGTTGTCCGAACGTGACCGAGAGTTGGCCATCCTTGGCGAGCGAGAGTCCCGTTAGGAGCATCGGTGGAAACACGTCTTCGAAGTAGCCCAGGGGGCTGATGCGGGCTGAGTACCCGGTTCCAGGTGGGACCGCAATCTGGAACGAGACGTTCTGGTCGGGGCTTGTCGTCGGATTCGCCACATCGAAGCCCAAGGTGGCCGTGTAGGAGACCCTGGGCCGACCCGGGATGCGGGATGGGCGCCAGAGTGTGACCTTTGCTTCGAAGGACACAAAATCGAATTGTTTGATGGCTGTGGCTGTCACCGTGACGGATCCTGTGAGTTGGATCGGGTCGGGGTAGACCATCGTGACGGTGCCGTCTGTGTCGGGCGTGACCGTGGCCGGGGGAAACTCGACCTGGACGAGGGTATCGCCCCCGTCTTTGACCGTCTGCTTGGGGACCAATTCCACGGCGATTTTCATGTCCGAAGGAATCTGTTCATAGCAGTATCCGTCCAAGGAGCAGACCTGGTGGTTCGGACAGTCGGTGGCGGTCGTGCAGGTCGGGGTCGGCCTTTGGTAGGTTGGTCCAGCGGGGCAGCCGCCAAGGACGGTGGCCAGGCAGGCCAAGAGGATCCCCGCCGGTCCCTGCCATCGAACGGTTTGCCGTCCGTGAAGCGTTCGGGAGTCTGTGGCTTTGTTCTGCATCGTTTTGTCAGTTCGTCCGAAAATAAATCCAGTCACGTACGTACTCTTCAATCTGCGAATGCATTATTCGCATGTTACTTCGATGCGAACCAAGTCGCTGTGTCCGGTCAGAGCCGCCCGATAAGTCGGAGGAGCCGAGTCCTTGTCCCAGTCGGATGCGACGACCAGGTCCACCATTCGCACCGTATTGGGCGGGGTCGTGTCCGTGCAGATACCGGACTGCCGGACCGTGACGCAGCGGATGGTTGGGTCGCGGGTCATGGCATCGTCAGGAGTGATGTCCATTTCCTGAACATGCTTGGTTGGATGCGACAGGCTGTAGTCCACGTACACCCGGAGTTTGACGATGTCCTCCAAGTCGACTTCCGAGACGCAGAGGGACACGTCCAGTTCCGGTGAGGGCTCGTCTTGGCCGGGAACCGGGAGGCTGGCCTCGAACATCGGTTCCGTCAGGCTCCTGACGATCCGAGGTTCGTGGTCCTTGCTGTCCGGTTCCACATCCAACCTCGTCGGCCATACACAAGACCCGCCCAACACGGGTACCAACAGGAAATACAAGCAAGAGGCGCGCCAGAGTTTCATGTCCAGGATTCCTGAAAAATGACAAGGACTTTGCCTTGCCGGTCTGTCATTCGTTGCCCACCAAGTATGACAAAGGTGTCACGACGTGATCTGGGCTACTGAAATATTTTCACAAGACACTGCCCGTTTTCGTCCTGCATGGTGTCATCGGCTTTCGTCATCATGCGAGTCATTGTCGGCCCATACTGCTCTTCGAGTTCGCGTCTACCAGCGATCGGTTTCTTCCTGTTTGAGCTGCTCTTCCTTCTCCAGGTGCCGAAAGATCGTTCGGGGATCCACTCCCAGGTCGCGGGCCGTCTTGGTTCGATTGCCATTGTTCCGTGCTAGGATTTCGTTGATATACCGACGAGCGAATTCTTCTTTGGCCTGTGCCAGGGGGAGGATGTCCGCCAGGACCTCCGAGGTCAGTCCGAGATCTTCGGCCGACAGTAATGCTTTGTCCGAGAGGACGACCGCCTTCTTGATGTGGTTTTCGAGCTGACGGATGTTGCCGGGCCAGGGAAACTTCTTCATTGCGATGATCGCGTTGGGGGAAAATCCTCGGGATTTGCTGCCCAATTCTTCCACGTATTTTTCCAGGAGATACTTGGCAATGAGGACGATGTCCTCGCCTCGCTCCCGAAGAGGTGGCAGGAAAATATTGACCACGTTGAGTCGGTAGTAAAGGTCCTCTCGGAAAGCGCCTTTCCCGATTTCCTCCTCCAGGTCTCGATTGGTCGCCGCGATGACGCGAATATCCACCTTCTCAGCCCGGTTTTCACCCACTTTCGTGACCACGTGCTCCTGGAGGGCCCTGAGGAGTTTGACCTGGAGGTTGAGTGGGAGTTCCCCGATTTCATCCAGAAACAGGGTTCCTCCGTTGGCCTGCTGGAAGCGCCCCTGTTTCGTGGCGACCGCACCTGTGAAGGCTCCCTTGACGTGACCGAACAGTTCGGATTCGAGGAGATTTTCGGGGATGGCCCCGCAGTTGATGGTCACGAACGGGCCATCAGATCGGTTTGATCGTCGGTGGATCTCGGAGGCGATGAGTTCCTTGCCGGTTCCTGTTTCACCCGTGATCAGGACGGAGATGTCCGTCCCGGCGATTTTGTCCACCTTGCGGTAGATTTCCTGCATGGCGGGGCAGGCTCCGATGATCTCGCCGAAGACCATTTTCTCCAGCCGTCCGGACAGGAGTTTGTTGTCGAGTTGCAACTCGTTGACGAGCAGTGCATTGCGAATCAGGAGGGACGCCTGAGCGGCCAGGATCGTGAGCACCTCGATGCTGTCCTCCTCGAACAGGTCCACGATGTTGTCGTTGCCTACGTAGACGATGCCCATCAGACTCCCCCGGTCCAGCAGTGGGACGCACATGACCGAAGAGAGTTTCAGATTCATGACCGACAGCGAATTGGAAAATTCTTCGTTCGACAGGGCGTCCGAGATGATGAGTGGCTTCTTCGTGCGGACGACCTTGGCGATGATGCTGTCCGAAAGTTGCCGGACGGCGTCGGCGATGTTCTCTCTGCGCAGATTGCGGGCCACTTTGATGATGGGGTCTTCTCCTTCCATGAGGATGAGGAATCCCTTGTCTGCATTCGTGATTTCGATGACCCGATCCATCAGGCTGTTCAGGAGACTGTCCAGTTCATAGGCCTGGAGGAGTTCCTGGGAAAACTCGAAGATTTTCTGATAGGCATTGACCTCGAGCATGGTCGGGGCGCCTTCTTCTTCGGGCACCGGCACGTCATTGAGATAGAACTCCATCTCGATGCCGCCGATGCGGATGCGATCGCCCTCCTTGATACGATACTTGCGGCGTTTGCGACCGTTGACGTAGATTGGGGTCTGCCGAGACAGGGGGGCGATGTTGTATTGCTTGCCGTCGAAATGGATGTGTGCGTGGGTGTCTCCGATGAGCGGGTCCGGCAGGATGATGTCGTTTTCGTCGATTTTTCCCAAGGTCGTGATCTTCTTGTAGAGGTGATAGACCTTTGGGGTCTGACCAGGAACCAAGACTCGTAACGAGGCCATCCGTACCCTCCTTAGCGAAAATCCCACGTGAGTTTCAGTGGGTTGTGCGGCTCCATCGAAAGGTGGAGCCGTCCGGTATTCCATTCGACCGGCTCCGTTCGGATCGTCGTCCCTTTGTACATGACCAGCGCCTCGATGATTCCGGCGATGGCCAGTGAAGCCAACAGGCTGCCCGTCGTGATTTCAAGAATTTGGACGGTTCTGGCCCGCTTGATCGATGTCGCGTCATTGCGAACGGTCCCATTCGGCCCGTTTCGGACCCAACTCGTTTCGGCCATGATGTAGGAACCGGCATTGGCCAGCAGGAGCGCCAGTTCGGTCGAGAAAAAGATCCATCCCTTGATCCGGTCACCGTTGTTGAATTGGCCGATGCCGAAGGGCAAAAAATTCGGCCAGAGGTGCCGTTTGATCACGACCTTGTGGACACAACGCTTTCTGGTGCGTGCAAGCCGTCGGTGCGCCTTGCCGAGGTTGGTGCGGCAGAGCCGCAGTTCCTTGAGCTGTCGGCGGTGGATTTTGAGGGGCTTTCGTTTGATTCTCTTTCGCATCCAAGCGAAGAATCGGATGAGTTTGGCCGGGTGGATTGCAGGGTTGAGACGGTGCCTCGGCCTCATGCTGAGGAGCACCAAGAAGGCTGCTTCGGACGCTTTGTATTTCTTGAGCCACCAGTAGGAGAGCCCAAGGAGTTCGTATGCCTTGGCTTCTTCGTCCTCGGTGGCCAGCACGCTCCTCGGCTCTACGAGCGGACGTACGAGTTGGATCACTTTGGCATAGTTTTGGGCGATGTACTGATTTTTGGCGCGATCCAGGTCTGGGTGGGCTGCAACGGACCGTCCGAGCAGGAGGATGAGCCCGCAGAGCAAGAAGCCGGTTCGCCGGTTCGATGACAACAGGGTGCTTCCCATCGTAAGTTTGGTCACCTGCCCATCGAGAGCGGTTCCCGCAAGACCGAGGGCTCCCTGCGGCGGTCACTACCGTGGATTCCCATGGTCGTGGATGCTCGCACAGTCGCACCCTCTTGTCCACCGGAGGTCATATCCGCCAGCATACCTGATGGCACGGTACCCTGTTCTTGCGCGGAACCCGCAGTTCGACGTGCAGACTGTAGGACGCTGGAATCACAATGGATTCAAGTGAACCTTGAGGACGCGATGCGTCCCAGCCTGCAACGTCACTTCACGTTGGAGCGTATGGTAGCCGGAAGCGCTGACCTTGACCAGTACTTTTCTGCTCCCGTCGAGGCTGTCCTTGGGGATGGGAATTCGAATCGCCTGACCGCTGCTGCCTACGCTGGGGCCCGCTTGGACATCGGCCGAGGCATTCGTGACGACTTTGAGGCTGGCCCAGCGCCACGTCAGATGCGGGCGCAGGATGCCTCCAGGCTGGTCCTTGGTGATGGTGATCGTCTTTGGATAACAGTACCGACTCGACAGCCGAATGCGATGAGGTCCCGGTGCCAGGGGCAGTCGGCGTAGATCGGGTCCGTAGTCCCGAGACGGCCCTCGATCGACGGACACCTTGACCGCGGTGGGATACGGCAACAAGGTAAACTGCCTCGGCCCAAGAGGCTGCTGAGGAACCGTGGGCGGATGCCGACCGTTTCTGGGATGCGCGCCGTGTCCCTGGCGGCCGGCACGCGGGCGGCCGCGGTGCACCACGCGGACCTGACCATCCTCGGGGGGCGGTGATTGGGCTGCGTCGGGAGACTCGGTTCGTCTCGTTCCGTCCACAGCCACAGCTGCATCCATGCTGTCTTGTGTGGCCCGGCCGATGGCTTGGGCATTCGACGATGACCCGCTCGACTGTGCCTCGGTGCTTTTGCTCATGGACCATACGCCCAGGGCGCCGAGCCCGATCAGCCCGAGCACGACCGCCACCTGGGCCACCAACTTCATGGCGTCTCTGAAGGCCTGGCGTCGTTCCACCTGTCGGAGAAGCTTGGGGACCTCTTCGTTGTCCTCCTGCAGGGAGAGAACTCGGTTCAGATTGCGCAACGCGGTCGACAGACGGCCAGCCTTGGTGTTCCGTCTCGCCTCAGTCAGGAGATGGTCGCAGATTTGGGCGCGCATGGTCTGCTGATAGTCCTCCGATGTTCGACAGAGCTGTTTGACCTCCTCGGCCGTATCTCCACGGCTCAAATCATTGAGGATGGCGCCGATTGCCTGGCGCAGGTCTTCGACCGATTGGAACCGATCATCAGGGTTCGTGGCGAGCGCCCGTTCGATGATGCGTTCCAGGTCCACCGACACGGCTGGGTATTGGACCGATGGTAGTCGGTGGTCGCCATCGGCAATTTTCTTGAGGACCTCGTGGGGATTCTTTCCGGAAAAGGGCAGGACGCCCGTGGCTAGCCGATAAAGGAGCACGCCCAAGCTGAATACGTCCGTCCGAAAATCGAGCGGGGCGCCCGTCACCATTTCAGGAGCCATGAAAGCGGGCGATCCCAGCAGTTGGCCTGTGAGGGTCAACTTTTGGGTGTCCACGATTTGGGCGATGCCGAAATCAGTGAGCTTCAAAACCCCGTCGGCTCGAACCATGATGTTTTCCGGCTTGATGTCGCGATGGATGACGCCGAGTCGATGGGCGTGGGCGACCGCCTTGCAGACCTCCGCCACGATGAGGGCTCCAGCCTCGGGTACCGTGATGGGGTTTTCGTCGACGAGTTTACTGAGCGTCTGTCCGTGGATGAACTCAGTGACGATGAAGCTCTCGTTCGAGTCTAATCCCGAGTAATCGAAGATTTCCAGGATGTTTTCGTGGCGCAGGCGGGCCACCACTTTGGCCTCGCGCTGGAACCGGCGGCGGGCTTCTTCTTTGTCCGACAGGTAGGAATGGAGGATCTTGACCGCAACTTCCCTGTTCAGGGTCAGGTCTTCGGCTCGATAGACCACCGCCATGCCTCCCTGGCCGATTTCCTCGACCAGTCGATAGCGGGACATGAGCACACGGTCCATGACCTCTCCTGGGGTTCGATGCTGCAGCTCGGGCGGACGTGCTACATGCCTGGCCCGAGCAGGGAGCCACCGTGCGCAATACCACCTGTCGCACGAAGGTCTCCTGCCGCGTCATGAAAGGCTATCTCATGGGATGGCTGTTTGCAAGGTTCCTACCGCCTTTCTCCGGCTGGATAGTAGCAGACCCCGTGTGTGCTTCGTATCGTTTCAGAAAGTCGGTGTTTGCGATTCTTGGTTTGTTTCCGAGGGCGCTTGCACGTCGAGTGCCTGGGGAGCTTCGGAAGGTCGGTGATCCATCGGTGTGTTGCTGTGCCGAAATTGGAGGATGCGTTCCACCAGGCAATTGAACGGACTGTACGCTATCGGGTAGCTGACCTGGACACAGGTTTTCTTGTGTTCTATGATCAGCGCCGAAAGTCGGCTCACCGTGGCCTGGTCCGTGATCCACAGGTCCGTCTCCTCATAGCCGTGGTGGGACAGGCGGGTCAGGTTGCTTGAACCGATTTGGGCCACCGTTTCATCCCAAATGAGGAGCTTCGTGTGGACCATGTTCGGATACAAGTAGACCTCCAGCCGATCCGGGGCGCCGCTGCGTCGATACAGCTCGTCGAGGACCCAGATGTTTTGGTCGTGGAGGATGTTTGCATGGGTCGAGAGGAGCACAGTGATCTGGACCCCGCGCCGGAGCAGAGCCACGAGGATATCGGTCATCCTTGGGTCGCCCAGGTAGGCCATTTCGATGACGAGTGACTTTCGTGTCCGGGCGAATTGTTCCTGTCGTCGGCGCAAGACATCGAATCGTTTCGTTCCATCGGGGAGAACGGCATTCACCACGAAGTCGATGGGGCGGTGGTCACTGGGCGGCCTCGGGTCCGTACGGTGCGATTCGAACCGATGGATGTGCTCGGCCCCCGGGAGTTCGACCATGAGGTCCATCCATTTGCTGCGGAAATCATCGCCGATGCCCATGCCGCCGATGATCATGGTCGTATCGTCGAAGATGAAGAACTTGGAGTGGTCGAAGAGCTGTCGGTCGATGTGGAGCGTGATGTTCGGGTGGTCGACCATCCGCTGGGCCAGCGGGTTCGGGTACTGCTTTTTGACCGTGCGCCCGCGACGGTAGGCAAAAAGGAGGAATTCGACGTTGAATCGCTCCACCGGTCTGAGACGCTTGTGGAAGAAGCTGTATCCGTTCGGGTCGAAGTGCTCGTACACCGCTCCGACTCGGTCCTTCCGGATGGTCACCTGGACGCCGCGGTCCGCCGCATCCAGGATGCGGCGCGCCATGAGGTTTCCGGTTTTGTCGTCACGCCACACGAAACACTGCATGTCGATGCTGTGTTTTGCCTGATTGATATGCTCCAGGATCCGGTCGAAGGCCTGTCTTCCATTTTCCAGGATCCGCACGGGAAGTTGATTGGTTTTTGCGCGTTCGACCATGGTCCTCACAAAATCGATTGCTCGCCTTGCTGCTTCCTATCACATTGGCGCGAGGCCTTGAGGGTTGTAGTCGCAGACTGGTGTTTTGTCCAGGCCGTGATTGCGCGCCTTCATCGGTTCCTTCGAAGCTTGACAGCTTCTGTCCGCTTGACTCACACTTCGGTCATGCAATGCGCCGGTCACAGGTTCGCCTCCTTGGTTCGACGAGCCCTGCGTGCGGTTTTGTCTCTTCGTCGTCGCTTTCGGTGGTTTTCCGAACGCATCGATAGGAGCGGGTCGGATGTGTTTTCGTCGGGCAGGGCGCTCGGGCGACAGAGTGCGCCCGGATGGGCTCTGATCCTTGCCGGAGGCGTGGCGGCAATGGGTTGGTCTGAGTCGGCGTCGGCCTACGAGGCGTTCGTGTCTGCGGACCTGACTGGGCAGGGGTATCAGCTTCGTGATCTGGATGGTCGCTTGCTCAATCGGCGCAGGGTCGAGACCTTTTTCCAACTTTATGTGTACGACATCCTGCCCGAGCCGAAGGACCCGGTGGCCAGGCGGAAGGTGCACCCGCAGATGTACCTGTCGGTGGCCTTTCGGCTGGATGCGGATCTTGGAAATTTTTCCTCGTCGGGCAAGGACCCGTTCCTGCTCACCCAGGACTTGGATGCCGGCCCGGTGTTCCAGCTTCTGTACGGATACTTGGGCGTGACCGGGCTCATGGGTGGCTGGCTCGAACTCAAGTTGGGCCGTCAGTTTCGATGGAGCGCCATGGACGCGTATCAGTATGACGGCATCGACGTACGCATCAAGAGTCCGTACCACGTGGGGATCAACCTGTTCGGGGGCCGTCGGGTGGATGGAGCGCTGCCCATCGATGCGCCCATTTATTTGTTGGACGGGACGGATACCGTGCAGGAGCCAGCTTCGTGGCAGCCGATGTTCGGCGTGGGTCTGTTTTCGGATTGGAAGTATCTGAATGGACGCGTGGCCTACCGACGGTCCTTTTCCGTGCTCAGAAACCGGGCACCCACGGCCCCCATCTACACATGGCCCGACGGGAATCAGCCCAATGGTTTGTTGGACGAGACGGCGACGGCCGAAGAGCGGGTCACCGGTTGGCTGTCGGCCCGTTTGTGGAACGATCGGGTGACTCCGTATCTGGGGTTGGCCTACAGTGTCATGACGGACAGGCTGGCCAGGACGCTGGCCGGGGTGAAGGTGATTTTGGGCCGACATTCCATATCGGCCGAATACGCACGGCACGAACCGGACTTCGATGGAAATTCCATTTTCAATGTGTTCAACGTGCAGCCTTTCTCCGAAGCGCGGCTGTGGTATGAACTGCGCATCGCAAAATCCTGGAGCGGCTACGCGCGTGCGTCTCTGCGCCTGTTTCAGGGTGGTGACGATCAGGGCTATAGTGCGGCTGAGCGCAAGAAGGTGCAGCCGAGTCCGGGCGGCGGACTCGGTGTCCAGTATTGGGGCCACAGCCTGTCTGGGCGGGTCGACTGGTACTGGCAAGAGGGTTACGGGGGCAGGACCCTGGGCGTGGATATGGCCTGGCAGTATCAGATTTTGGGACCCCGATTGAGTTGGCAGGGGAGACTCACCGTGATCCATTGGGCGGACGACCTGTCGGAGCAGTTGCACGGGGTCACCGCCGGCGTGGCCACCGGTGCCCTTTGGAGGTTCCATCCGAGGTTTTCGGTCCGATTCATCGTGGAGGACAATTTCGGCGAGTTTTACAAGGCGGACGTGCGTCTCTACGCCATGTTCCAGATGAACTGGTGCAGCACGGGAACCTGTGGGAAAGGATGGCTGTGGTGAGCATCTCGATGGCACCGAGGTCGTCTCGGACGCTGTGGTGGTTGGCGCCGACATTCGTCGTTGGGCTGTCGTTCGTGTCCATGGTGGCCCTGTCCGGTCCCGCCTCTGCGCCTGCTCGGCGCAAGAGCCCGAATCGAGGTGCTTCGACAGCGGTCGTGCGGCGGGATCGGCGATCTGCCTTGCGGTGGGCTCGCAGGCCGGCTCGCCCGTCATCGAGACGGGGCAGGGCCGTCCCGTCGCCCATCGTGTTTCCCAGGCCGACGATCCGTCTGCGATTCAACCATGCCCTGCATGTGGGCACGATGCACCTCGCCTGCACGCGCTGTCACAAGGAGAAGGCGGGTCGGATGACCGTTTCGATGGCGTCCTGCACGACCTGTCATGCCGAGGCCGTGATCCCCAAAGGATTCGGCAGGGCCGGGCATCGCAGCCACAAGACTTGTTCCAAGTGTCATCAGTCCTATTATGCCAATGGTTTTCCTAGACCCACCCTATACCCGAAATCGCATATTCGCTTCCCACATCACTTGCACGTGACGCAAAGCGGGGCGTCCTGTACGACCTGTCATGGGGGAGTGGCCGGCCAAACCCGCCTGGGCGGGCGGCATGTTCCCAAGATGGCGACTTGCGTGAGTTGTCACCGTAGGCGGCGGGTGGCCAGCGAATGCACCACCTGCCACGAACGCCGCGATAGTCGACATTTACGTGTGCACTTTTCTCGCGGGACCCTCAAGCCCGGTGCCAGTCTGGGCCTCCTCGAGCATGGACCGACCTTCCGGCGCCACCATGGGGCAGCGGCCCGCAGTCGCCAGCGGACCTGTCAGTCCTGCCACGAGCAGAGCACCTGCCTCAAGTGTCACGCCGGGCAGCGCAAGGTCCTGAGCATCCATCCGGGGAACTATGTGCTGCGCCACGGGTCGGATGCCCGGGCGCATCCCGGCAGGTGCCAGGCCTGTCACACCAAGCAGCGCTTCTGTTTGGACTGCCACCGGAGAATGCACGTGACCTCGGATCACCCTGCCGACCGATTCCGACGTCGTGCTCATTTCCATCCACCGAATTGGGCTTCGGCTGCCAGTCGGAGTCTGGCGCACAACCGGCATGCCATCCATGCCCGTCGAAATCTCGGTTCCTGTGTGAGCTGTCACCGGCAGTCCACCTGTATCCGGTGTCATGCGAGTCGAGGCGTGGGCGGCTATGGATGGAACCCCCACGGGCCTGGATTCGCCCATTCGCGTCGTTGCCGCATGCTCGTGAAGAGGAATCGGCGGACCTGTCTTAAATGCCACCGACGCTTCGACCCCCATCTTCAGTGTCGTTGAATAGGGCCCTGTATGCGTGTTCGTCCGATGGCTATCGTCTGCGCCAGGAGCCGAGGATGGACACGAGCATGATGCCGAAGAACCCACCCGAGAGCCACAGGGACCAGACGAACTGTTCGTGCATGCCCCGGTCCTCGAAGGCGAGGGAGAAGGCTGCGGCGGACAGGCCGAGAAATCCGAAGAGAAACTGTCTGCCCAGGGTCTGGATGTCCTGGACGTTTCGTTCCAGGTTCGAGAACCGCATGGAAATCTTGCCCTGTTCGAGCATTGCAATGGCCTGACGCAGTTCTCCAGGCAGGGCCGCCAGGGACAGAACGACCTCCTTGGCCGCTTCGAGCATGAAGGTCGTGGTGTCTTTTTCGCCGAGAACGCTCTGCTTCACATAAGGCAGAACCACCGATGATGGGTTCAGGTTCGGATCCAATTCGGTGCATAGGCCCGTGAGCAGCAGCAGAGTGCGTTCGAGTAGGATCCATTCCTTGGGAACGTGAAACTGGCGGGCGAGGTCCTGGAGCGTGATATCCATGCTCCTCAGATCCGCGAGGTCTTCGAGACCTCGTTCCCGATTGAACGTGATGTCCTTGAAACTGAAACTTTCCACCCGGATTTCCTGATGCAGCTTCCGATGGAAAAAGTCGATGATGCGGTGATAGGTTTCCGGGTCGGCTGATCGGGCCATGAACCCCATGGTCTTCAGGGCGGACGCGACTTTCGTCGAGTCGTGGGCGAGTGCGCCCATGATGAGGGAGACGATGCCTTCCTTCATGTTTTGGGAGATGGTCGCCACGGCGCCGAAGTCTAGAAAGACGACGGTTTGGGAGCCATCGTCGTTGGGTCGGACGATCAGGTTTCCCGGATGGGGGTCCGCATGGTAGAGGCCGTGCACGAAGATTTGTTCGCAGTAGGCATGGATGATCTGTTTGGCGAGTTTGGTCCGGTCGATACCGGCCTCGTCGAGCGCCTGGTGATCGGAGACCTTGAAGCCGTCCTGGAACGTGGTGGTCAGGACGGTCTTGGTGGTGAGCCGTTCGATGACCACCGGGAATGCCACGTTTGGTTCTTCGGTCAGGTTTTTGGCGATGCGTGTCAGGTTGTCCGCTTCCTGGCGGAAGTCGAGTTCCGCCAGGACCATAGCCCGAATTTCGTTGTACACGGCAGGAAAGCCATGTTCCGGGAAGATCCGTTCCATCCAGCCCACGAGCCTGCGCAGGAACTTGAGGTCTCCTCGCGCCACGTGGTCGATTTCCGGATACTGAATTTTGACGGCCACGAGGGTTCCGTCTTCGAGGCGTGCCTTGTGCACCTGGCCGATGGACGCGGCGGCAAGGGGGGTGCGGTCGAATTCGGTGAAGATGGCATCGGGCTTCTGGCCGAATTCTTCCAGGATGCGGCGTTCCACGTCTTCGTAGGGATGCGGGGGAACCCGGTCCTGCAGGCTTTCCAGTCGCGAACGAAATCCTTCGGGTAGGACGTTGGCCAGGATGCTGATGAGTTGTCCGACTTTGATGAACAACCCTTGGAGATCCAAGATAGCCCGGTGGATGCGACGGGCGTTTCGTTCGTGCGCCTTTTGCCACATTCCCACCGCCCGGGTGGGTTTGGCGAAACGAGCAAGGAACCGTGTCAGCAGGTAGCTTGCCAGCACCAGGAGACCCACGTGATAGGTTCTCAGGACCCGACGGAAACCAAGAATCGGCGGGCGGGTCGGTTCGGCTCGAGTCTCTGGGGAGTCGGTACGCCTGTCTTCGGGTGGGATCACGGGATCCTCCCCTGACGGAGAGATGTGGTTTGCAGATGATTCCCTTGGCCATCCGAATTCGTGTCGTGTCGCCTGGTCCGGCAGAAATGCAGAGGGATCCGTACGATCAAGGAACCATTTGCGGCTCGATAGGAGGGAAATCGCCATCCTAGGATGCGTCGCTGGATGCAATGACACAGGGACGTATGCTCCGGGCTGCAGGCCCTTGTGGCATGATTCGGACCGGACTTCTCCGTGATCCGGCTCCTGATGACCGTTCCGGTCGGGTCGATGCCCATTTCCACCAAGAGCGAGATGGGGCCGTCCGCGTGAGATCTTTTCCAAACTGCGTGGCAGTGGGCGGCCTGCAGGAGCCGTGCGGTCAGCATTGCTTCGACGGTCCTCTTCGGCAGCGCCCCTTGGGGGCGAGGGGCCGGCTGACGTTCATGCGACGCTGCTGCTAGCCGAACCTGTTTCCTGAAGAGCGTCAGTGCGGCTCGATACTTGAGAACTCGATCCTGCTCCTTCTGGGAGAGACCGGAAGTCTGTTGGTAGATACGGTACAGGTCATCGGCAGCCTTGGCCTGGGGCAACGCGAGGCTGCCGACGAATGTCTGGTGGAGGAGGACGGCCCAACTCCAGATGAGCCGTTGCGCCGATTTCATGGACTTGTTGGTGAGTCGACCGATGGACGTGATTGCGTCTGGCCAGCGGGCCAGGTTGAGAAATGCCTCCGCTCGCGCCAAGAGGATATGATCTGGATTGATTCCGATTCTTTTTGCCGGCGGGAGTTTGGTCAGGTCTCCGAGTTGGATCACCCGGTCGAAGCACCCCCGCTGCTCATACCGTTCCAGCAGGGACCACAGGAGCCGTCCAAGGAGAGGTTGGTCCGCAGACCGCAGCGTTTTCTGAAAAAAGGCACGTGCACGATCCGCCCGTGCCGACAACGAGTAGGCCACGACCATGGATTGAAGAAGCGCCAGGCGGTCGTTTTCGTCGAGCAGTCCGGGATGTTTTGCCTGAAGACGATAGACGCGCCACATCTGATGGAGCGCTCGGACGAATCGGTCGGACGACAGGGTGGTCCAGGCCATGAGGACTTTCGTGATGAGGTCCGTGCGACTGGGCGTCGTTCTTGGAGAGAGCGCGGCCTGCGTCGTTTTCAGTAATGCCTGTGCATCGGCCGTACGACCGTGGGCCAAAAAGTACTGGGCGAGCCACAAACGTGCGACGGTTCGACCCTGCTCGATGTCTCGTGCCCTGCGTTGGCTCTTCGTCAGGTGGCCTTTTTGCGGGACCCGGTTTCCGTGCCATGAGTACGGCGACCGACGTCCCTTCTGGGACGGTCTGGCCGGGACGTTGGTCTTTTCGAGGTAGATTCGATACAGATGTGTTGCTGTGACCTGGTCGCCCATTCGATCGGCCAGTTCCGCCATGGCGCCGGTCATGGAGGCCGGCGATCGAGGCCTAAGGGCGACGCGTTCGAGCACCTTCAAGAGACCAGATCGAAGGGCATCTCCGGGCAGCGGGGCATCGATTCTAGCGTGGTTGAGCAGGACCCAAGTCAGAACCTCGGCGGCTTGCATGAAGCGCCTGTCTGTCGGCAAAGCAGTGGGAGGTTTCGTGTGGGCCGATGGCGCGTGCGACGCAGGTCTCAGCAGACGCCTTCCTCCCAGTCGTTGAAAATTCGCCAGGGCTTTGGCCATGATCGTGGAACGACGGCCATGGAACCATGGGGCCAACGGCAGGGCGAATTGGACCGGACGGGGTAGGACGCCGCAGAGGGTGACGGGGGGCAAAGGCATGACGATTTGGACCGGACGGATTTGTTTGTGCATCTCCTTGGATGCTGGCGTCGTCGGGTGCGCTTTTGTGCTTTCGTACAGCGGCTTGTGGCTCCAACAGGCAGCGAGCACGGAGGTGAGCACGATGGCTGGGCTGCGCATGAGCCACGGCTTCGATGTGGCAAGCAGCCAGTTGGTCAATCGGGCCCGGCGACCTGCCGTGGATCTGCCATGGTTCATGGTCGGTTCCTGCTGGTTGTCCGTCAGTCTCGTGCTCCGATGCTGTCCCAGGAGGTCTGACGGCAATGATGATTTGTCCTGCAGTATACCCCAAGCGGGCTCAGAACCAAGTCTTCGAAAACAGGCGGAGCAGGTCGCCTTTGCGACATTTCATGGAATCCGTTCCCGGATCGATGTATTTATGATATGCCCAGAATGTCAGGAGAGCGTGGGACATGAAGGTGCATGGATGGAGCAGAATGAGGTTCAATCGACAGGTGACATCCTGTGCCGTTTGGTTCGTCGTCGCGGCGTGGGTGATGGCGACGGGCCCGACGTCCGCCTTGGCTGCAGATGCGCCCAAGCATGAACGTGCGCGTTCTGCTGCGAAAGTTCCTCCCGTCCAAAATTGGAAACAGGAAGCCAAAGCAGCCCTGCTCAAACAGGATTTTTCTCGCGCCGTTCGGGCCTACGAGAGGGTGGCTGCGGTCGACCCCCAGTGGGCTGCCGTTCGAATCGGGCCTCTCTATTTTCATCTCAACCAGCATCGCAAGGCCGAGGTTTTCTACGCGAAGATGGTTAGGAAGTATCCGAAACGGGCGTGGTACTGGTACTGCCTGGCCACGGCCCTGCGTGGCCAGGGCAAGCACGGTGCTTCGATTGTTGCGGCGCGTCGGGCGCTTCGGTTGGCCCCCACGGACCCGAGTCCACTTTTTGGCCTCGGTTTGTCCTACCAGGCGCTTGGCAAGGACGCCAAGGCGGCCGAGGCTCTGTCCCGATACGTGAGCTTGGAGCGACGATCCTGGGCCAGACAGTGGGTTGTGAGAGCAGGGACTCGGCTGGCTCTGCTCGAAAAGGCGCTGAAGGCGAGGCGGACAGGTCCCCGAAGTTCGGTCGGGAAAGCCAGGGAGCCGTCGGGTGTGGCTGTGGTCAGAAAGGCGGTTGCTGCAGCGCTGTCTGTGCTCGACAACGGAGACCGCGCGCGGGCGGAACGGATGCTCCGCAAGACCATGGGCTCCTGGCCTCGGGTCGGTTTGCCTTATCTGGTGCTCAGCGAGGTGCTCGAGAGGGCAGGGGACCTTGCAGGAGCACAGATGGTGCTCAAGCTCGGCTTGCGGCGTGTGGAGCGATTCAACGATGGACGAATGCACCTGGCATCTCTTTTGTGGAACCGGGGGCGACGTGAGGACGCGGCCTTCCATCTCCATATCGCTTTGGATGGACGGTTGAGTGCGAAGTCCCTGCGGATCGGAGCTTCGTTGCTCAAGAGCATGGGAAAGCCCGATGAGGCGGCGAAACTGCTCGTTCGTGCGAAGCAGGTCGAGGCCCGGCTCCCCGCCATGGTCCACGTCCGCAAGAGCGGACGGGGTCGGTCAGGCCGGCCGAGTCTGTTGGGCCTGAGTGTCAGGAAGCCGGCAGCTGCGAGTCGAGGCGGATCCGGATGGGTGCCTTCTGTGGTCAAGTCTCGCCGTCCCAGCAGGGCAAGGGCTGGCGCCCGTCCGGTCCGGTTGCTTCCCTTGGTTCGCAGGACGGTACCACGTGCGGCGGTGGGCAAGGGGCGACTGCCCAAGGTTTTGAAAGGGACCAGGGCCCTGCTGATTGCAGGTCGGTTTGGCGCGGTGGAACAGCGGGCCAGGGCGGTGCTGAAGCAGCGGCCGAACAACTACTACGGCAACGTGTTCCTGGCGGCGGTCCTCATCAAGCAATACAAGAATGCAGCTTTGGCGCTTCGTGCCGCGAAGAAGGCATCGCGCCGTGCGCCGAATGAGCCGGAGCCATGGAAATGGGCTGGATTGGCGGCTTTGAGGCTGCGTGAGCGACAGCGATCCAAGCGTTTTTTGGAAACCTACATGCGCTTGCTGGGGGGGCGAACAGATGCAGATCGGTCATCCGTGGAGGCCCTCTTGCGGAACCTGAAAGGTCGTTCTGGGTCGTAGTTTTGTGGTGGTGGTGAGGCACGGGCCGCATGAGACCGAATCGGTTGGAGCAAACATGACGGAGAAGAACGGAAAGAAACCGGCGTCGAAGGAAAAGGGGGGGTATGATTCGACGCAGCGGTCCGAAGAGGGGACATGGACGGGGGCTCGCAAGAAGTGGGCAACGGCGATCAAGCATTCCGTGGGGCGGATCCACGAAGGGCTGCAGCGCCGTGGGTGGTTGCCTTCGGAGCTGATGTACCGGGACTTCTTTCAGAACCTGCCCATCGGGCTGTATCGCAGTACGGTGGATGGGCGATTCGTCGGGGTCAATCAGACGTTGGCGGACATGCTGGGCTGGGATCGAGCGGAGGCCCTGGTGGGCGCTCGGTCCGATCAGTTCTATTGGGACGTCGATGACCGCCGACGCTGGAAGGAGCTGTTGCTTCAAAGAGGCATCATTCGTGAGCACGAGGTCCGCCTGCGGCGTCGTGATGGCTCGATTCTGTGGGTACGTGAGACCTGTCGTGTCGTTTTCGGAGTGTCGGGGCAGCCCATGGTTTTCGAGGGCAGCGTCGAGGACATCACCGAGCAGAAACGGGCCGAGCAGGCGCTCGACCAGATCGATGAGCGTTATCGGGCGCTCATCGAGCGGCAGGGTGAGGGGCTCGCGCTGGTGGGACCCGATGAGAAGGTGTTGCTGTGCAATCGGATCACCGCCGAGATGTTCGGCGTGTCGGTGAATGAACTGCAGGGGCGTTGTCTGGATGATTTCGTCGAGAAGGAAGACTTCGATCGGCTGAAGCAAGAGACGGAAAAGAGACGCCACGGGGAACGGTCGACCTACCGGATCACGGTCTGTCGCCCCAATGGAGAAGTTCGCAGACTCCAGGTCACGGCGACTCCCTGGATGGATGAGAGCGGGGAGTTTTCCGGGGCCTTCGGCATTGTGCGAGATGTGACCGAAGAGGAGGCAGCCGAGCGGGCGCTCAAACTCAGTGAGGAGAAGTATCGCGCGGTCGTGACCCAGAGTGCCGATGGGATCTTTTTGGTGGATTTGGAATCGCATCAGATTTTGGAGGCCAATCAGACCTGGCGTCGCATGCTGGGGTACGACAGTGATGACCTGTCGGACCTGAGCTTGGATGATTTCGTGGTGGTCGATTCGGATGCGGACCAGGACGAATTGGACCTGGCGGTTCGTGCTCATTCGTCCTTCGTGGGGGAGCGGCGATACCGGCGACGGGATGGGTCCTTCCTGGACGTGGACGTGTCCACGAGTTTGGTCGAATATGGCGAAAAGCAGGTGGCCTGCGTGATGGCTCGGGACATTTCCCAGAGGAAACAGGCTGCCGAGGCCCTCAAGAAGACGCAGCAGCATCTCCAACGGCTCCACACGATCGAGGTGGTTGGGAGGCTGGCCGGAGGTGTGGCCCATGATTTCAACAACGTGATGACCGGGATCCTGGGCTATTGTGAATTGCTGCTTCGGCCCGGTCGGATCGAGGATTCCGGAGTACGAAAGGCGATCGGCGGCATTCAGGAGGATGCCGAGCGGGCGGCGAAGCTGACGCGGCAGCTTTTAGCGTTCAGCCGCCGACAGGCCATGACGACGTCCGAGCTGGATCTGGACGACGTGGTCGATGGCTTGATGGGCCTCATGACGCGACTCGTGGGCGACCAGGTGCAGGTGCAGGTGGACGTCGAAGAACCAGGGTTGTCCGTCTCTGCGGACCGCGGCCAGATTGAACAGGTGATCTTGAATCTCGTGCTGAATGCGCGGGATGCCATGCCGGGGGGCGGTTCGGTGCGTATCGTGGTGGGGCGTCGCGACGTGGATGACGATCATGCGGACCGGGTCATTCAGGCCAGGGTCGGTGAGTTCGCCGTTTTGGTGGTGGAGGACTCGGGCGAGGGCATCGACCCCGAGAACGTGAAACACATTTTCGAGCCCTTCTACACGACCAAGGAGGCCGGCAAGGGCACCGGGCTCGGACTGTCCACCGTGTATGGGATCGTGGAACAGCATCGAGGATGGGTGGAGGTGGACAGTCGTATCGGAGTCGGCAGTCGATTCATCGTGTATCTGCCCTTCTCGGAAGGGGAGTCATTCGTTCGAGAGGATTCGGGTGAACGGGTTGTCAGGACCCTGCACATGCCCCTCGTGGACAACGATGAAGTCGAGGACCTGACCGTGGAGCGGAAGTGGGTCCTGGTGGCGGATGCGGACGAGGACGCCAGACAGCGATCCGTGGGCTGGCTGAGGGAAAAAGGCTACGCCGTCGTGGGAGCCGGAAGCTCTCAGGATGCCATGAGTGCTTTTGAGACCCTGCAGGATGACGTGGACGTGGTGGTGGCCAGCACGGACCTTTCTGACTATCGGAGTTTCGTCGAAGGGGTCTTGAGCCGAAACCCGGAAGCCAAGGTGTTGCTTGGCGGCCTGGATAGTGAGGCTGCATCGGAATTGCCGGCTGGCATTTTGCGCCTGCCCAGTCCCCTGCTCAAGCAGGCCCTGATCGAAGGGGTCGAGGCAGCGGTCGAGAGTCTGAATGCAGGGTGACGAAGAGGCGTCTTCCCGAATGATTTTTCCGCGGCCATTCGTAAAATTGACGCTCAGCCATTATGATGTAGTCTCGTAAGAGACATGAAGTACAATCGGCGAACAGCACGACGGCATGGCCGACTCAGACTACCGAAGATTCCGAAAACCCGTGGTAAGACGGCTCGGAATACGCGCGTCAAGCTCATCGTGGTTGGTGTGTTTTCGGTGCTCGTGTTGGTGAATCTCTGGGTGTTCGTCTGGGGGCGGAAGTCATTCGTCAAGGTCCGTAAGAGAGCGGTCGTCGGGTCGGTGAAACACGCCGGGGCGGCGGCGCGGTTTCGTAAACGCGGAAAGTCGCCGGTGGATCTGGACGTTCCCGCCGCACTCGTGGGCGGGGCACAGCATGGGACGAGCCATGTGGATGGCGACCTATCGGACATGGACAGCCGCGTCCTGTCCGGCAAGATCCGGCGTGGCGACAATCTGTACACGGCGTTCAAGCGACTTGGTCTGACCCGACACCTGACCGACCGGATCGTCGGCACCTTGGCTCCTCTTTATAATTTCAGAAGGGCTCGCCCCGGGCAGACCTTCACTGTTCGTGTCAGCGGTGACGGCAAGCACGTGTTCGAGTTTGAGTTTCGGGCGGCTCCGGCCGTGGTGTATCTCGTCCGTCGCGTGGGCGACCGGCTTGTGGCCGAGCGGTCGGCGAAGCCCATCGAGCGTCGCATCGTGCTCGTGGGGGTTCCGGTCACCGGGCCGTTGTATGCCTCGGTGCGCAAATCTGGGGAAAAGCCCACGGTCGCCGGCCTCATCATCCGCGCTCTGTCCTGGGACCTTAACTTCTACACGGATCTCCACAAGGGCGACATCATCAAACTCGTGTTGGAGAAAGAGTATCTCGACGGTTCCTTCTACCGGTACGGACGTCTCCTTGCCGCCAGGTACGAGGGGAAGACGAAGCGGAGCACGGCAGTTTGGTACCAGACCGCATCGGGGAGAACGGGATATTTCGACCAGCGTGGACGTTCCCTTCGGCGCAATATCATCAAGACCCCGCTTCGTTACACCAAGATCACTTCGAAGTTCAACCGGCATCGATTCCATCCGATCCTGCACCGATACCGAGCGCACCTCGGCGTGGACTTTGCTGCGCCATCGGGCACCCCAGTTTGGGCGGCCGCCGACGGTGAAGTGGCCTTTGCAGCCAGAAACCGGGCGGCAGGGAATATGGTCGTGGTCGAGCACGAGAGCAACATTACGACCGTGTACATGCACCTGCTTCGGTTCGCTCGCGGGATCAAGAAGGGCGTCACGGTGCGTCAGAGGCAGGTCATCGGGTACGTGGGCTCGACGGGTAGATCAACCGGGCCGCATCTCCACTTCGGGATCAAGGTGAACGGCGAGTACGTGGACCCGCTCAAATTCAAGGCGATCCGGGCTCCTGGTATTCCTGCTCGGGAGATGGGGGCGTTCCGTCGCATGACCGTGCCTCTCGTGGAACGGTTGGCCTCTATGACGGTCACCCATCCGGTGGTCATGCCGGCAGGTGATGTGATTGAAGCGGCCCTCGGGAGGCTCGATCGGCGGATTGGGCGGGCCAAGGCGAAGCGGAAGCAACGGATGGAAGCCGAGCGGAAGAAGCGCGAGGCGCGAGCCGGCCACAGTCGGACAAACGCCCGACGGACCAGGGGACGGCTCCGTGGCCGCACGAGAGGCCGCACCAGAGGTCGAAGATCGGCCCGAACCAGGGGGCGGACCCACCTTCGGATGAGGCCACGCTCACATAGATGATCGTCGCAGTCCGGCATTCGTACGAGCCCGGCGTTCGTCATCGCGGTCACCGACTGTGGGCGCAGTCACCTCACCAGATGTTCAGGGAAGACCCAGTTGATGGTCATGACTGCGGCGTGGGTCACGGCGGTTCGACCGGCGAGTCCCCCGGCCAGGTCCGGGCCGCCGGTGGGGTTGATCGACGTCCAGCTTGCGGCATCTGCATCGATTCGGCCGTAGGCAACGCTGTATCCGAGTTCCGCGCTCACCGGACCTTTGTGCACCAGGATGGCCAGGCCGGCTCTGACGATGGGGTGGGCTCGGTCCAGCGGGTCGTCTTGACCGGTCACGCGACCCCGTACGCCAATCCCCACATCGATAGCGAGCCGGTTTGGCAGGATGGAGACGATGGCCGTGGTATCCCCTCCGATGCGAACGCCTCCTCCCATGGCGGCATCTGGAATCACCGCCTGATTCGGCATGTCCATGCTCATCGATCCCGAAGGATCCGATCCTGAAGGATTCGAGTCCAAGGTGCCCGACGCGGATTTGAATCCCAGTTTGGCGACTGTCTGCCGACGCGCCAGATTGTCCACGGCAAAGGCGAGGTCCAGCCGGACCCGTCCCAAACGGAGCAGAGCCGCCAGATGGCCACGAAACTGCATGGGATCCAGCGTGCTCGCCCGACCCGACTGAATCGGGATGTCCGGCCGACCGGCAATCAGCCCCGACGACACCGATCCTTGGAGATGCCCGGTCCCCCTCCAGCGGAAGCCGAGTTGGAACTGCAGCCGACTCGTGGGCTGCCAAGCCAGACCAGCCGAAGCCCCTGGAATGAACCGGTCCGTAAGGTCCAGGTGCATGGGCAGGTCGAACGTCTCGTCCGCCTTGGGCCATTGCGGGTCGGTGCCGGCCCACAACTTCCAGGCCATCTGTTGCTCTGCCAGCGTCGCCTGGAACGCGATGCCCACCGAAAAGGACCGTCCGGCCCAGGCCAGGGCCGCGGTGACGACATGTTCTCGGCGCTTCAGGCGGGACAGCAGGAACCGGGAGATCACACTGGATCCCTGGTAGGCGACGTCCTGGTCGCCGATTTCCCAGAATCCGATTCCCGCCCGAAGCCCCGTCAGGCCCGGGCGACCGGTTGGGCCCGACACCGCAACCCAGCCTCCCAGACTCGGCGGTGACGACGAATTTTCATCCTGGGACGCACCATCCAGACTGAGGCCCTTGTAGCTGTCCGTGCGCCTGCCGGCCAGGAATCCTCCGGTCACCATGAGGTGACTCGTCAGGAGCGCGGGGTTGTCCAGCCAGCCGTATCGACCGGTCCAAAATGAAGATGCCGTCTGCTCGGGAATCCGGAGACGAATTCGCGCATGCCGATCGCACGCCTTCTGTGATGGGTTGGGTGACGTGGCCTGGGGGACTGCCGGGGAATGATCGTCCCTGATCGCCGGTTGTGCCCGGGCTGGTCCGGCCCCGACCACGATGAGGGACGCCCCGACCACGATGAGGGATGCAGCGGTCACGAAAGGCACCGATGGCCTGGAAGTGATCGCCGCGGCGCCGCGGATAGGGCTGCCCACAAGCCAGGATATGTTCCTTGTTCCTCGTGAATGGATCGATCCGTTCGCCATGGTGCCCAGCTCGCTTCTCCCGTATCGACATGCCTCATTTCTGCATACCAACGACGCGATGCCTACTCAAGGTCGAAATGGCCGGACGATGCGATGCCTCTTCCAAGTCGAGACGGTCGGACGACGGCGCGCCTCCTCGATGTCGAAATGGTTGGAGGATGCGATGCCTATCCAGGGTCGGAACAGCGGGCTTTGGATGTCGCCTCAATGGCTTGACTTTCGAGGCGATCCTAATGTATAGAGCACCTCGTTTGCGGGATTAACTCAGTTGGTAGAGTGTCAGCTTCCCAAGCTGAAAGTCGCGGGTTCAAGTCCCGTATCCCGCTCAGAGGCCGGCCTATGCCGGCCTGTTGCGTTTTTTGGGCTCGTGGTCTCCATCGCAATCAGGTCCAGGTGGGCTGCCCACAGGCACGGGCACGCAGGACAGGCGCCGACCGTCGCCTTCACGTCATCCGTGGCCTTCAGCGAGTCAAATGTCCCTTTGTGATGAGCTGCCTTCAGGGGTGTCGAACTGCCAGAATGTCATGGTGAAGTTGGCGCGTCCTTTGGTCAGGGATCTCAGTTCCGTGGAATAGCCGAACATGCGTTTGAGTGGAACCTTGGCTCTGATCATACGCTTGCCGCCCCGGAACTCGGATGCTTCGATTCGGCCTCGACGCTGATTCAGGTCGCCCATCACCTCGCCCACGAGTTCTTCTGGGGTGACGACCTCGACATCCATAATGGGCTCCAAGAGCAGGGGGCCCGCCTGTTCGAGGGCATGGCGCACCGCCTGGCTGCAGGCAGCGTGGAAGGCTCCTTCGTGGCAGGTGCCTTCGCCCGGATCCATGTCAGTGATGTCAATCTGCACGTCGCGCACGGCAAAGCCGAGCGGTCCTCCGTTGAGTGCGGTGGTGGCGCCCTCGGTGGCGGCATCGGTGCAGGCCTGAGGAAAGTTATCCGGCAGCTCGGCGGTCAGTTCCACGCGGTTGTCTTCGCCGCGGCCGACCGGAGACGCGGCGACGCGTACCTTGGCGTAGAGTTCTTCCTCGTCGGTCTTGCGATGGAAAACGTGTTCCGCGTCGGCCCGGCCCGAAATGGTCTCTCGGTACACGACCTGGGGTTTGCCCACGCGGACCTCCAAACTGTGCTCCTTGCGGAGCCGGTCCACGATGATGTCCAGGTGCAGCTCGCCCATGCCTCGGATGATGGTCTGGCCGGTTTCTTTGTCTTCACGCACCTGGAAGGTCGGGTCTTCTTCGACGAGTTTGGCCAGGGCGAAGTCGAGTTTTTCTTTTTCGCTCAGGGTCCTGGGCTCAATGGCCTGGGAGATGACCGGCTCGTACGAATCGATTCGTTCCAGAAGAATCGGCGCTACGGCTTCACAAAGGGTATCGCCCGTGGCGAAATCCTTGAGCCCCATTCCGGCAACGATGTCGCCTGATCCTGCCTGCTTGAGCTTCTCGCGACGGTTCGCGTGCATCTTGAGCAGCCTGGAGAAGCGGTTCTTGTGGCCGGTCCTCGGGTTGTAGACCTCCATGCCTTCGGTGACCTTTCCCGAATAGATGCGCAGGTAGGCCATCTTGCGGCCCTTGTCCATGGCGATCTTGAAGACCATGGCGCAGAGCGGATCGCTGTCCTGGGGCTTCCTGGTGATCGTCTCGTTGGTGGCGGGATCGTAGCCATGAATCGGAGGAAGGTCCGATGGCGCAGGAAGGTAGTCGATGACCGCGTTCAGCAAGGGTTGGATGCCCTTGTTCTTGAGCGCCGATCCACAGAGCACCGGCACAGCCGTGTAGGACAGGGTCACTTTTCGAAGGGCGGCCTTCAGGTCCGCAACGGTCAAGTCCTCGCCTTCGAGGTACTTGACCGCAATGGCGTCGTCTAGGTCGGCCAGCGCTTCGATCATCGCCTCGCGAGCCTGTTCGGCCGGCTCCATCAAATCAGCCGGAATATCGATTTTTTCGGGCGGATCCTCGTCATTTCCCGTCCAGGTGTATGCCTCCATGGTGAGCAGGTCCACGACGCCCTCGAAGTGGTCCTCCGCTCCAATGGGAATTTGGATGGGTATCGGGTTGGCCCCGAGCAGTTCTCGGATTTCACCGACCACGCGTCCGAAGTCCGCACCCACCCGGTCCATCTTGTTCACGAAGGCGATTCTCGGAACGCGGAACTTGTCCGCCTGGTTCCAGACCGTTTCGGACTGGGGTTCCACGCCGCCGCGGCCGCAGAACACCACCACCGCACCGTCCAGGACCCGAAGGCTTCGTTCCACCTCGATGGTGAAATCGACGTGTCCAGGCGTGTCGATGAGGTGCACGTCGTGCTTGGCCCAGGCAAAGGTCGTCGCCGCCGCCGTGATCGTGATGCCGCGTTCCTGCTCCTGGACCATCCAGTCCATCTGGGCCTCGCCGTCATGCACCTCTCCGATGCGGTGGATACGGCCCGTGTAGAACAGACAACGCTCGGTCACCGTGGTTTTGCCCGCATCGATGTGAGCCACGATGCCAATATTCCGTATGCGATCGATCTTCGCCATGATCCCTTACCAAGCGACAGGCTGAACGGTTCGGACGCCAGCATTCTTATCGACGCGGCGACCGCTCATTGCCGAGTTTTCGCGATTATAGTCCCAGATACTCGATCGTCAATCGCGATGAGCAGACTTCGTGATACGAACGCACCGCAATGGGGCCATTGGCTTCAGGGCTGGCGCAGGGCGCTGATATGCCATGTCTTCCCGTCGGGGTGGGAGTCGGCCAGACGTCGGCCCCAGGAGGTGTGGACGGGGATGTCGTGGTTCGGAATCGTCTCGATGGCCTGCACGTCGAGATCGGATTGGGTCAGGGCTGGGGCGGTGATGGTTTCCAGGTGCTCCTGGTCGATCCGGACCAGGTTCATCTTTTCATATACGTGGGGTTGGGCGTAAAGGCTGTCGTTGAGCAGGATGTCGAGGGAGCCGGCAGGGCGGAGGAGCTGGCAGATGGAGGCCAGGATCGGTTGCTCGGCCATGACGATGGCGCGGAGCAGACTGCCCCACGGGAAGTTGATGGAGACGGTTTCGGCGCGATGGCGGAGCATGTCCGGCAGGTCTTCGACGGCGGCGGCGGCGAGGATGAGGTTCGGGGCGCCGCCTTTTTTTGGGGAACGTCTGGCACGAACGGCTTGGGGGACCATAGGCTCTCGGGCGGCATCGAGTCCCAGGACCAGGATGTCCGGATGCTGGATGGCGGTGCGGAAGGTGAACTTGGCGTCGCCACAGCCCAGGTCGATCCAGAGTCCGTCGTGTCGTGCGAGCCGTTCTGCGAAGCCGGGCTCGTCGAGTTGCACGCGTTTCTTGCCGGAGAGGATTTCCATCCAGGGGAGAGTAGCCCGTCAAGGGGGCTGGTGTCCAGAGGTTGCCCGATGTCCGAAGTGGCTTCTGTCCGGATGCTGGCTCGTGCGTAGACGGGCCCTGTGGCCCTGGTGAAACGAACGATCAGAACGTGAACTTGCCTCGTGTCCAGACCATCGAACTGCCCACGGCAGGGTCACCGAATCGGCTGTAGCTCTTGCCCAAAGCGAGGAAACCGCCGATGGAGAGTTCGGCGCCTTCGGCGACGGCCCAGGTAAATTGTGGGTAGATGATGGCGGAAAAGCCTTTGGCACTAAAGGGGTTATGCCAGACGCTGACACGCTTCCCGGTGGAGCCGTCGGCAGAGCCCTTCCAGTACTGTTCGTAGGAGCCGCTCATGTCCAAGATGAAGAAGAGGCGCATGAGCATGGACTGATTCTTGAACTTGAAGTCCACGCCGCCCACGATGTAGTCGCCGAGTCTCGGGCGAACGATTTCGTGGACGCATCGGCCCTGCTGGCCCGAGCCATAGCAACTCAGGATGTCCGTGTCGTTGTGGCCGTCGTCGTTGTAGTCGAAGTCGAGATACGACTTGCCCACAACCATGCCCTTCTGTTTGCTCCACAGGTTGGAGAGCCATCCGCCTGCACCGAATTCGTCGGGGAAGCCGTGGACCCATTGGACATTGGCGTACCAATGGTTCGAAAAGGAGTAGTCGAATCCAAGGGTCCACTTCAAAAATGGCGTGGTGTCCACGATGGTCGGACGGTTGCCTCCCTGGACGCCGTCGCCTTCATAATCGTATTCACCCGTGCCCACGATAGGGAAGTCGTTTTGGTAGATTCCCATGGTGATTTTTTGGGGGAAGAAGGCAGCGGCCTCGAACCACCAGCCCACGGGTTTGAGCTTTGGGTTCTTCTTCATCAATGCCTTGGCCCATGGGATTTGGCCGGCCATAGATAGGCCCGCGACGTGCATCCGTGGATACATGAGGTTGACCCTGGTGTCGATGTAGTTCGCATCTTGCCTGAAGAAGGCGCGTGACACCGACGGTTGGGGCATGCCGCTACGACCGTAGTAATAGGAGAGCGAGATGTCCTGCTCGAAGATTTTGCCCCGGATGCGGAATCCCACCTGGGAGTTGCCGATGTTCATGGGCGGTTTTTCCAGGTTGGCCTCGGTGACCCTGGTGGGACCGTTCGCCAAGAGTTCGCCCAGCCCTCGATCCACGGCGAACTGCCACCGCATCTTCTGGTCCAGAACTGGGATTCGGTCGGGCGAGGCCAGACCGATGGGCGCGGTGGCAGGGAGGTTGTCAGGAAAGAAGATTGGCACCCAGGCCAGGGTCGCCGTCCAGTCGTCCGAGACGGCGTAGTCCATGCGGATCGCCGGGACGCCCATATGTTCGCCGAACAAGAGTGGGTCTTCCAGATCGAGCGGGTTCAGGTTGGAGGTCGGGTTGAACTGGTCCGCCGTGCCCCACGAGATGACCTGTTGGCCGATGCGGAGGTCGAGGTTTTTGAAGATGAAGCCGTTCACGTCGAGATACAGGGCGTTCGATTCCAGCCGGAACGGCAGGAGCTTTTCCCGTTTGGTCAGGTCTTGGAGGACCTGCGCTTCCCGGCTGTAGCCGAGCCAGACGAAGTCCACTTCGGCTACTCCTTTGAGTTTGTCGGTCTCGGCGCTCAGACGGACGTGTAGGATGTTTTCGTTTCGCGAAAATCCCGTGGGCACCAAGATGAGCTTGCGATATTTGTGGCCTGCCAGATAGGGATATTTCACGAAGTCGGCGGCTGGAATCAGTTCCTTGGTGGACTTTTCCTGCACCACGTAGCGCACGTCCGACTGAATGGACACGGTCCAGGACTTTTCAATCTGCGCTTGTGCGGTTTTCGCCCATGCCATTGAGGCGATCAGGATCGCCGTCCACATTGTCGTGCTGCATTTCATGGCAGAACCTTCCCTGGTTGGTTTGGGGATTATGGCAGAGTTATGGGACCCTTGTTCGCCCTTGTCCTTGGCAGATGGTTTCGCGATGTTCGTGATTCCATCGGGAACTCGACCGCCATGGTCCGGGTCGTTGGTTCATCCATTCTCGAAATCAGCCGCCTCGCATGAGGTAGCGAATCGTGAATTTGCGGTTCGAGATACCCACGTTGAAGCGGCTCTCCACCTCGTAGAGGTAGGTCTTGTGGTTGCCCCGGCGATGGTCGATCATCAAAATGGTCTTGGCGGCACACATGATGCTGTTGCCCTGGCAGTACCAACCCGTCAAGGTCTGGGTTCGCAGGGCTCGGCCCGACCGGCTCATGTATTCAATTTTGTCGGCTTCGTGGATCTTCTTGAGGACCCGCATCTTGAGTCTGGGATAGGGAGGGTTGCGGCCCGCCTTCTTTTTCAGGGAGAGATACCAGTACTTTGCGTCCTGCTTGACCAGGGTCGTGGTGTAGTCCTTCGACCAGCTCCCAATGCTCATGTCGTCGAGGCTTAAGTCGGAACCCATGAATCCCTGGTTGCGGACGTGGCCCGCGAGCCGGCGCACTCGGCGATAGGCGGGCAGGTAGATGTACATCTCGTCCTTGCTCTGCATGAGTACCATCTGGCCTCGGACGTCTCCTGGGTATGTGAATTTGATGAGCCGCTTCGTTCCCTTGTTGTATAGGGTGAACTTGATGATCTTGTCGCCGCCTCGGTTTTTGATCAAATACTTGTATTTGCCGAACTGGTCCTTGTAGGACAAAAAGGCCTGCTCCACGAGTCGGATGACCTTTTCCCCCTGGGGGTTCGCTTTGGCCGGAGCAGCTGCCAGCAGCATGGCCAGCAAACCCACGGTCAGGCCGGCCTTGATGGTGAACGGTGAATTTCTCATGACTCCGTCTCCTTTGTCACATCGGTGCTGCGGTCTGCAGCACCGGCGTCTCGGTGTCGTTCGTTGCTTGACTCGTTTTTCGACGCAGGCCCGTCGTCCGAGGCGATGCGTCCGTTTCCGTGGTCGTCATGTCCGGATATTGTTTTTCGATCGAGTCCCACCCATGCCCAGTGACGGATCAGATCGCTTCCTGCCAGGGCCGGTACGGCCAGGAACGTGGCAACGGCCGCTCCGAGCATGGCGGTGGCGGTCATCGCCCCAAAAGTCTTGAGCGGGGCTGCGTCTCCCATGGTGAGCATGAGGAAAGCAGCCGCCACCATCAACGCGTTTGCCAGGATGGCGGTGCCGGCCTCATGGGATGCGCCCACCGAAGCGTCCTGGAGGGCCGCGGCAACCGGTTTCCCTGCTGATGCCCTCGCATGTCGCCTCCACCAGACGAGATAATGGATGGCATAGTCGATGCCGGTCCCTAGGGCGATGGAGGCAATCATCGAGGTGCTCATATCCAGATACAGACCTTTGAAGCCCATGAAGCCGAAGAGCATCATGAGGGTCATGCCTGCGGGCAGGATGCCCACCAGGGCAGCTCGTACCGACCGAAAGACGAGCCCGATCACGAGGAGCACCAGGATGCCTGAGATGATCAGGCTCTTGATCTGGTTTGCCTGGACCGATTTCGACATGCCCTGGTAGAGGACAGGCATGCCCGTCAGGACCACGTGCATGGGAATTTTTTCGCCGATGATGCCGGCCTTGGTCGCCACCGATCCAGGAACGGCGACCCGGCGTACTTTGAGATCGAGCAGGGCCACGCGGATCTGTTTCTGCACGGTTTTGGAGATTCGTGACCGGGTCAGGCCCACGGATTGGAGGGCCGCATGGACCAGGCTCTTGCTTTCCTGGAGTTTCCATGCATCCGCCAAGTATGGGTCCGCTGTGGCCACCAGAGTCAAAGCATCCTCCTTGGACACCACGCCCGCCAGGGCCTTGGCGCCTGCATCGTCTTTGGCATCGTCCTTGGCCGCGGGGCCAAGGTTCGCCAAGGCAGCCGCCAGGGCCTTGGCCGGATCGCCTTTGGGGCCTGGGGCAGGCAGAGCGAGCACGCACTCCTTCGACCGGAGATAGCGGCGCACTTTGTTGGCCACGGTCTCGACATCGGCCTTCGTCGCATGGAAGCGGCCCTGTGCGAGCGCACGATTGAGGTTTCGGGCCAGGTTCGTCCTTGCCTCAGCCGGCAGGGTCACGCCCGATCGCAACAAGATGGCCAACAGATGGTCTGTTGTCTGCGCTGCCAGCGCCTTTTCCGCAATTCGCTTCTCTTTGACGGGTGTGGATGCCGTCAGATTCACTGCCACGTAGAACGGAGCGACTTCCTTCTTCAGAATGCGGCGAACCGTCGCGATGAAGCGGTTGATCCGTTCCGCCTCACTCGTGGTCACCTTGATGTGCACGAGGGCTTCCTTACGGTTCATGGTCATGAGCTGCCGCGACGAGGGATCCGACAGCACGTAGGAGGCCAGGGTCTGCACCTGCTTGCGTTGGTCCGGGATGCGGTGCAGCTCCACCATGGCCTCGTTGACCAGGCTGTATGGAATGGCCACGCTTTGGACCGTGGACACCAGTTTCTGTTTCTCGATGATCTCCGAGATGCGTCGAATCTCCCGCAGCACGGTGGGGTCGTCTAGGTCGGCCTTGATGTAGAGCTGCGTGTAGATGGATCCGCCGAATTGGTCGTGAAAGAAGTGGTCGGCCAGGTCCGGCTCACTTCCTTTTGTGAAGAAGGACGATGTCTCGACGGCCAGCTTGACCCGAAGGGAATAGTAGAAGCCAACGGTGCCACCGCTTACGAGGATGAGGATCACGAGCCATCGGTGTTGTTGTGCCCAGGCGGATCCGGACCCCATGGCGTGTTTGAGCCAACTATCCGCATCGACTTCCTTCCTGGTGCGCCCCGTCAAAGCGAGGATGGCGGGCACCACGGCAAGTGCTGCGAGCAGGGCCGCCCCGATCCCCAGGGCCGTGAAGATGCCAAATTTGCGCATGGGGTCCACGTCCATGGCGAGGAAGGAGAGGAAGCCGGCCATGGTGGTCAGTCCAGCCGCCAGGATCGCCGGGCCGACTTCGCGGAAGGCTCCTGCCACGGCTGCCTCGGTGGAGTGGTCCTTGCGAAGGTGGTAGTAGCGCACCAAATAATGAATGCCGTAGGCACTTCCCACGGCGAATAGGATGACCGGCATGGACCCCAAGACCAAGTTCAGTTTTTCGCCAGTGAGCTTCATGGCGGAGAAGGCGACGAGGCCGCCGAAGATGGTGGCCACGAATGCGAGCAGCACGCCCACCGGGTCCCGGAAGACGAGGAGTGTGATGACCACGATGACCGCCACTGCCCACGGGGTCAGCCGCCGCAGGTCCCTTTCCGTCACGGCGAAAATATAGGACGATATGAAGGGCGTGCCCCCCCAATAGATCTTGGAGCTGGGAAAGTTTTTTCGCACCGCCTTCTTGACTCGTTGGACGATGTTGTTCACGTTGCCCTTGGGCGACAGGAAGCACAAGATGACCGCGGCGGTTCCCGACCGATTGACGAATTGGCCGACGATGTGTCGCTTGGACATGACTCTCGTACGGAGCACCTTCCAGCCTTCCTGCGTTTTGGGGAGGTGTTGCGTGTCGATGAGTTGGCCGGTTTGCAGCCCCCCTTCTTTTCCCTTGATGAGGCTGAAGTCCGCCACACTGGTCAGGCTCAGCACCCGGTGGACACCTTTGACTTCGTCTTGAAGGTATTGGGTCGTTCGTCCGAGGCGCGTGATGAATTCCTTCGTGAACACATCCTTGGCTTCGATTCCGACCATGGCGACGTGGAGGGCGCCGAATTTTTGATTCACGTCATAGAAGAATCCGACCTGAGGGTTCGATTTGGGCAGAAAACGCAGGACGTCGTCTTCGGAGCCAGGGTTGACTCCAATCCAAATGGTCGCCGCGGATATCGCGAGGAATGCAACCACGATTCCAAAGGCATGTTTGTAGATGAATCGACCGTACCGTTCCATGAACGCTCTTTTGGAAATAGAGTTTGTTTCACACGAAGTTAGCCTGTCATCATACACAGTAGAAGGCTGTTTTGAAGGAAAAACAGCCCTTATGCAAGTGAAACAGACAGAATTGATGGCCGCTTCGTGGCAGGAAGACGGTCACCAGGAATTGCGCGAGGGGGGGAAAGACCAAAAAAGCAAAAAGCGCATCGCGAGTTCCCATGCGGGAATCAGATGCGCTTCTTGCAAATGAGTTGGAGTACGGTGCGTTCGCCTATTTCTTGTTCAGGCGGCGCTTCATTTCAGAGCCAGGGGAGAACGTCACGCTCGTCGAAGCGGGAATGACCATCTCGGCGCCGGTCTGAGGATTGCGTCCCTTACGGCGATTGCGCTTCTTCTTAGTGAAGGTGCCGAAGCCGGGATACGTGAGCTTCGGGGTGGCGTTCTTGGTGACGCGTGCCTTGACGAAGTAATCGCCCATTTCCTTGAACACGCCGTCGACGATTTCGGTCACCTGCTTCTTGGTCAGGTCGGCCCCGCGAGTTTTGTGTACCAGGTCGATCAAGTCAGCTTTCGTCATGAGTACTACCCTCCTTTTGTTGGTACTGACTACAGCGCTGTCTACGTCCCGCAAAGGCGCATCCAGCGCCCGATTGAGCCCTTGTGGCCTACATCACAGAGCAGTCTAAGGACCATGCTTTGCACTGTCAAGGCAAAACCAACAGGTTGGAAGCCACCAAAAGCGCTTTTTTGGCCATTTTGCGCGCTTTTTGGGACAAAAAACCATTTTTCGCCTGATGAGCGGATCCATTTTGTTTCTTTTGGGCTTTCCGGCACATGTCCAGTCTTTCCGGCATTTCTGCCAAAGTTTAGAGCAAAGTTTAAAGACTCGGGGCCTCTTGGTCAGCGCTTTTGCTCTAGGCCCAGGATGCTGCGGGCTTCAGAGATCGTTGCGATTTTTCTGTTCCGTTGGCGCGCCATGTCCGCCACGGCTGCTACGAGCGCAGCATTGCCCTGGGCTTTGGTTCCTCCAGAGACGATGAGTCCGTTTTCGAAACCCACACGCACATGACCGCCGAGGGCGAGGGCCTGTTCCGCCATCGGGAGTTGGTGCCGTCCGATGCCCGCCACGCTCCAGGTCGAGCCTCGAGGAATTTGGTCGACGGCGACATCCAAGAAGGACGAGCGTGCGCCCATGCCGCCCCTGGTGCCCATGATCAAGGTGAAGTGGGTCGGCAGTTTCAGAAGTCCTTTTCGGGCCATTGTCTTGGCGTTTTCGATGAAGCCGAGGTCCATGACTTCTACGGCAGCGGCAAGGTTGTGCTCTTGGATGACCTGTCCCACCCGTTCCATGATGGGGCGCGAGTTGAAGTAGATGTGGTCGTGTTGGTTGACCGTGCCCGTGGCCACCGAGCCCATGTCCACGCCAGGTACTCGTAGACCGGCACATCGTGTCTCCACGTCCATGTTCGAGTCTCCCTCGGTCGAGACCTGGATGATCACGTCGCAGCGTTGACGAATCTGACGCACGGCTTTGGCGAAGACATCTGGATCGTGGGTGGGACTGCCCTGTTCGTTTCGCACGTGGAGATGGACCACGGTGGCACCTTCCACGGCGCAACGTGCAACCTCGGCGGCGATTTCCTCGGGCGTAATTGGAACATTGGGGTGGTCTTGCCTGGTGACCTCATGGCCCGTGGGAGCAGCGCATATGATGAGAGGTGCTGGTTCGCCTTGGCCCTTAGTGGCAACGTCCGGGGCCGTAGCTGCAACCCGGCAGGTCGCCACGGTCACTGGATGCGGGAGCACCTGGGCCACCATGCTGACTCCCGGCGTCTCCTGAGGGAGCCTGGCAATGGTCCGGCGGATCGTGCAGGCGATGATGCGTTCCTGCTTGCCCCAGCGGACCATTTCGGATTCGATGATGATGTAGTCGCCTGCATCCAGCCCGCCGGTCAACTTGAGGTCTTCGAGTCTGACGAAGGGGCCGATGGCGCCATCGAATTGAATGAGGAGTTCCGATGCGGCGTCCATCACGACACCGACGAGCCAGGACAGTTCACTGCTGCTGTATTGCGCGTGCCACTGCGACGACGGCACACGTACCTTCATGCTCCCTCTCAGATGAACCGGACCCTTAGACCGTTGCATTTCACCATTCCTTTCCATTCATTTCGATGCATTGACGCTCGTCCTGTTTCCTTTCGTGGAAAATTGGATCTGAGGTGACGGGGTGACCTTGGACTGCAGGAGGATGCCGTCGATTCATGGCATGGCCACCTGGACAGGGCGCACGAGATTCCTTCGGCTCAGTGCGGTTGCGGGGTCCTGATGGAGACCATACAGCGGACATAGGCATCACAGCTTTTCATCGCCAGACACCGGGCAGCCTCCTTCTTGAAGCGACGGTCCATGGATTGGTTGCCGAACCAGGCATCGTTGCATCTGCCAAGAAAGGCCTTCGATGTGTAGATGCTGCGCAGTTGTTTTGCCGCAGCCGCAAAAGTCTTTCGACGTTGCTGTGCCTTGCGCTGTGCTGCTGGCAACTTCGTTTGACCGGCGGAACGGGTCGGTGCAGCCGCCTTGCCGGTTGGTTCTCCAGGTTGCGACCTATCCTTGGCTTTGTTTCCTGGTCGAGGGGGCCCGGACTTGGTTGGGTTCGAGGCAGCAGGCCTTGCTCCTGGTGATCCGGACCGGGCGAGAACATACTGTTCGAATGCGTCGGCGCATTCCTTGTTGCGTGAGAAGAGCTTGTTGCAGCTCACGTTTTTTCCGCATGCCTGTGTTGCCATCGCCGAGGCGGCGAAGAGGGCGAAGACGGCCAGACCAGACGGCAGCGACCCTGTGCATTTGGCGTTCATGTCCTTTTTTGGTCCCCGCACTCGATACCTCCGTGCTCTGGCGACGCCTTTATGTCAGACGCTGTGCCGCATTTCAAACTGGGTGGGATGATAGCAGGTGTGGACCAAAACTCCAGAACATCGGTGCGGACTCTTGGGAGAAGCGGGAACAGGAGTCGTGCGAGCGCCATAGACCACTCGATGGCAGTGGGTCCGCCATCGATCAATGGAAACGATGGGGGGAGACAGTGGAAACGATGGGGGGACGTTTCACCGCTTTGTGCCGTGAGACGGCTTTGCCAAGGGAAAATTCAGCCGTGATTCTTTCGGTATGACGTTCGTCAGGGACGGAATGGAAGCTTGGATCCAAGGCGAGGGTGACTGCGAGCAGATCTGTTTGGTTCCGCGAAGATGGGCGATTTTTGGACAGTAGGAAGGACCCATCTATAATGGTTGCATGCAGACGATTGCTCTGGACGGATGACCCGATTCCGCGATGGTCTGCAGGGACCACATCGACCAGAGATAGGAACGAGACCGCCGTGAACGAGGACGTTGGAACAGACACGATGAGGCGCAAGAGGGGGGGGCTGTTTCGATTCTTTGCTCAGGTGCTGCTTGCTGCGGTTTTGGCCATGGGACTTTCCTGGCTTCCCTTCGAATTCGTGGGCAGGCACGGGCTGATGCAATATTTCGGGCTCAAGAGCGAATTGCGTACCATCAAAGAGAGAAATCGACGCAAAGCAGCCGAGATTCGGGTGCTGACCAGGCAGGTCGAGGACCTGAGGTCGAACGATGCGGCCATTAGTCGCGTCGCCAGAGACGAGCTTGGATTGATTCGAGACGGTGAGATCGTATTCGTGGTGCGCCAGGGCAGGTGGCGGTAGCAGGTTAGCCCTGACCGTTCGTCCTGCCAGGGCATGTCGGCAGCGGATTCGGTCGGCGTCATGAAACACACAGTGTTTGTGGCCGAGGAGGCATTGTGAAGGACGTGGGAAGTCAAGGACTGCGGTATCACGCGCTACGGGCGATCTTCCAGTTCCGCAGTTCGATCGCCTCGTGGTGGGGCTTTGCAGCAGCAGGCGCCTTTGCAGCCCTCGTGGTTCAGGGTTTCTTCGTGGACCTGGCTCGGCCGGGCACCGACTCGGTGCGTTTTCTCGTTGCAGCGGCGCTTTGTGCGGTTCTGGCGGCGCGAGTCGTGGCCAGACTGAAACAGAGTGGCGGACTGGGGCCACAGTCCGGCGAGACCCCATTGGAAGGACGAGTGGTACGGGCCGCCCGCGACGTGGAAGTTGGTCTGCTTTTCGTGGTGACGACCCATGCCCTGATCCAGTTGGCTGGAGGGCTCCGTTCCCCCCTTTATCCGCTTGTGTATGCGCTCGCCTGTTTCGTGGTGGCTGCCGACGGGATGGTGGTCGGCGGCATCCTGATTGCCGCTTCGTTGGGCATCGAGGCTTTGGTGATCCATACGGTGGAACCGGTGGGCACACGTCTGTGGCTGATCCACGCGGTCTTTGCTGTCCTGTTTGCCGGGGTGGGCGCCCTGTTTCTGCGCACCGAGGCGCTGCGGCTTCGGCGGAAGTTTCGGTCCAAGTTGGACGAAGAGATCGAAAGGTTTCACGTGGAAGCAGCCGAATTTCGGCTCATTGGAGCCTCCCTCGGCAGCGACGGCGATCGAACCAAACAGCTCGAAAAGCTCTGGAGCGGATCGGTCGAAGCGATCCACCAGAGTCTTTTCTATATCCTGGAGATGTTGAAAAACAGCCTGAACCTCCAAAGTTGCGTCCTGTTGTGGCTGGATGACTCGGGAACGAGACTCAAGATACGAGAGGTGGTGTCGGATAGCGACATGCTCACCGAGGGATCGTCGGCATCTCGTCACGGCCTCGTGGGTGGAGTGCTCAAGACCAGGTCAACCTTGAATCTCTGTCCGGTCAGGCAGCCGGCCTCGGCCTTTCCGTACTATCGTGGCCCCGAACAGGTCGGGGCCTTTCTGGGAATTCCGGTTCTCGAGGGCGGATTTGTACGCGGCGTCATCTGTGCGGACAGGCGGGTCCCCGTCCCGTTCGACGACATGGACGTGACCCTGATGGATCGGGCGGCCGATCAGATCTTGCGGACGGTGCAATCCGAGCAGCTTTTTTGTGGCGTTGAGCGATCCAAGTACGAACAGGAGCGCTTTTTCCACGCGTCGGAGATGCTCAATCAGGCCTGGAAGCTAGAGCAAGTGATGAAGAGTGCCTTTCGCGCGGCGAGGCAGATCGTGGATTTTCAGGCGGGCGCCATCACCTTGTACGACGTTGCGGAACGGCGTCATCGGGTGGCAGCGGTCGATGGAGAGGTTCCAGAAGGCATCGTTGACCTGACGTTCACCGACGCGACCTCGTCGCTCGTGACCATGGTGGTCAAGAATCGTCATTATCTGCCCGTGGGCGGACGGTTTCGGGCGAATCAGCCAGTGTTCAACAAGAAGCATCGGTTCAAAGGCATGCAGTCCATGTTCGTCATGCCCTTGATTGCCGGCGATCGTGCCGTTGGAACCGTCGTTCTCGCCTGCAGCGATCCGGGGGTCTTCACACCGAACCGTCGCGAGATGTTGCGGGTGATTGGACACCAGGTCGCGGTTTCCATCCAGAATGCGCTGATGCTCAAGCAACTCGAAGAGATGGCCACGACCGACGGCTTGACCGGGCTCATGAACCACCGAACCTTCCAGGATCGTATGTCGGAGATGCTGGCTCGTGCAAAACGATCCGGCATGCCGCTTTCGTTCGTGCTCACGGACATCGACCATTTCAAGAAGGTCAACGACACGTATGGCCATCCCATCGGGGACGTGGTCCTCAAAGGCGTGTCCCAGGTGCTCGCCACATCGGTTCGGACCATCGACGTGGTGGCTCGGTACGGCGGGGAGGAGTTTACTCTCGTGCTGGAGGGAACCGACGGTCAAGGCGCGGTCCAACTGGCTGAACGCATCCGCGAGGAGGTCGCCAAGCTCGAATTCGATTCTGAGCAGGGGCCCTTCCATTGCACGATGAGTTTTGGCGTTGCTTCGTATCCCGACCATGGGACCCGCAAGGAGCAGATCATCGAGCTTGGAGACCAGGCGTTGTATCGAGCCAAGGAAACGGGACGGAATCGCGTGAAGTTCTACGGCGATATGTAGGCTACGGACCGACATTTTCCACAAGGAGAAAGGGCGGGCTTGCCGGTCCAGTAGGACCCCGATGGACCGTGTTGATGATGCACTTTGGCTTGGTGCAATTTGGAGGTCGGAAGTCGGGACGTCGGCGGTTCAGTCGCCTTCTTCAGCGGGCGTTTCTTGGGTGGTATCCGCAGTCTTGCCCTTACCAAAGAATCGTTTGAGCTTGTCCGTGAATCCGACTCCCTGCGCCTTGTCGATGGCCCGTTGGGTCATCTTGACGAGGCTGCCGTCTGCAACCACACCCACGTGACTGTCCACCACGTCGCCATTCACCAAAATGACCATGGTCGGGATGGACCGGATGCCGAAGCTGTTCGAGATGGCTCCGAGTTCTTCCGTGTTCACCTTGAGGAAATTGGCCTGCCCTTTGAATTGCCTGGATACGCGTTCGAAGATCGGCGCCATCATTTTGCATGGGACACACCAGGTCGCCCAGAAGTCCACCACTGCAGGTTCGGGGCGCTCCAGGTACTGTTCGAAGTGAGCCACCGACTTGATGTGGACCGGACCGTCGCTCTGTCGCTCAGGAGCCGCTCGCCCTGCACCTGGACGAGCACTTCCGGCAGACCGCGTGGGTTTCTTCTTCTTTTTTTTCTTGGAGGCGTTTCGTGCCGCCTTACTTTTTGCCATGATACACTCCGCAATGTGTGTGTTGCCCGGCCGGACCGCAGTCTGGCCGGATCAGGTTCAATTCTATTCGCATGTTCGACGTTCAGACCGATTTTCGATCGAGTTTTCGAATCCTCCCTCGAACGTACGAGGTTCGGTCCAAGATTCAGCCTTTTTTCGGCATTTCGTCGATTCGATGGCCATCGTTACTGTCTTAGAGCCATCTGGAGCAAGAATGGTTGCTTACATGGTCGAATCCCGAGGAAAATTTAGGTCGCTCCATTCTTTTCATAGCATGAAGATGCCGTTTGTCTTGGCCGGCGAGGCCTCCTTACGGGAGGCCACTGACAGGCGGCAGGCATCTGTCATTACAGTTTTTCCCAATGGACCGGGGCGAAGAGGGTCCGGACGCCGCTGCGATGCGGGCGGATGCGAATTCGCATTCCGTGGCTGCCCGAATGGTTGCAGGGAACGTCTCCTTCGTACCGGACGGTTCCGTCGTCGAAGTGCTCCACTGGATCGAGGCTGAATGCCTCTCCCTTTTCGATCCGCTGGTGCTCGTCCACCGGGCCGACGTAGGCCTCCACCGATACGTCATCAGTGGCAAGGTCCGACAGACGGACGCGGGCCGACACGTGCAGCGAGGACCCGACCGGGAGGCTCTGTCGGTTCGTCGGGACGTCCACCGACAGGATTTCGACTCCGGACCAGGAGGACCGGATTCGTTCTCGCCAGAGAGCTTCCTGCCTGGCCTCGAAGAACGAGTCCTGGGCGAGCCGTAGGGAATCTTCGGCTGCTGGTGCGTAGCACTCGTCGTGGTAGTCGCGCACCATTCTGTGGGTGTTGAAGAACGGGCCGAGTTGCGCCATGGATGCCTTCATCTTCGAGACCCATCCCCGGGGAAGATCGCTTTCGTCACGGTCGTAGAAGGCGGGAACGATGTCGTTCTCCAGGGTGTGATAGAGGGCCTCGGACTCCACCTGGTCCTGGTATTCGTTGTCGTCGTAGTCCTCGCCAGCCCCAATGGCCCATCCTGTTTCCGGGCCGTATCCCTCGCACCACCAGCCGTCGAGCACGCTGAAGTTCAGCCCGCCGTTGTAGACCACCTTCATTCCGCTCGTTCCGCTTGCCTCCATGGGACGCCTGGGCGTGTTCAGCCAGACGTCCACTCCCGCGACCAGGGTCCGGGCGAGACCGATGTGGTAGTTCTCCAGGAACACGATCCGGCGGCGGACATCGGGGTCCTGGGAGAATCGCACGATTTTTTGGATGAGTCGCTTGCCCGCTTCGTCCCGCGGGTGAGCCTTGCCGGCGAAGACGATTTGGATGGGGCGACGCGGGTGCGACAGAAGTCGCCTGAGTCGGTTTTCGTCCCTGAACAGGAGCGTCGCTCGTTTGTAGGTGGCGAAGCGTCTCGCAAAGCCGATGGTCAGGACCTCGGGGTCCAGGATTTCGTCGGCAACGGCCAGGTCCCGTTGGGTCGCACCCCGTTCCGAAAGCTGGTTGCGCAGCATGGATCGGGCCACGGTGACCAGTTTAGCTCGGCCTCGCTCGTGGACCCGCCACAGCTCCGCGTCTGGGATGGCCGCCACATGCTGCCACGTCTCCTTGTTCGTGGGATCGTCGAACCATCCCTCGCCCAGGTACCGCGTCAACAGGTCGGTCATGTCCCGAGAGCACCAGGTCCGGTGGTGGACGCCGTTGGTCACCGAGGTGACGGGAATTTCGTGGACCGGCGTATCCGGGGTGAGATGATGGAACAGTTCCTTTGTGACCTCTCCGTGTAGCTTGCTGACTCCGTTGACGAAGTTTGCATTTCTGGCGGCGAACAGGGCCATGTTGAAGGGTTCGTCGGCGTCTTCCGGCTCACCTCGTCCCATGGCAACGATGCGATCGAACGGAATGGCCATCTGTTCCGTCAGGGGGCCGAGATATCGTTCGAGGAGGTTGGCTGGGAAGAGGTCGAAGCCCGCCGGGACCGGCGTGTGCGTCGTGAACACGTTTCCTCTGGCGCAGGCAGCCCGAGCTGCAGGGAAGTCCAGATTTTGATGCGTCATGGTCTGACGGATACGTTCCAGAGCCAGGAAGGCCGAATGCCCCTCGTTCATGTGGAACACCGTGGGGTGGAGGGCCAGGGCCTCGATGACCCGCATGCCGCCCACGCCGAGGAGGAGTTCCTGCTTGAGGCGCATCTCGCTGCCTCCGCCATAGAGATAGTCTCCGATGTCCTGATCCTCTTCGTTGTTCTCCGGCACGTGCGTGTCCATCAGGTACAGCTTCACCCGACCCACGTCCACGCGCCACACCTGAGCGAAGACCGTCCTTCCCGGATACGCGACCTCCACCTGCAGCGGCTGCCCACCGTCCAGGATCAGCGTGGCCGGCGCGTTGTGGATATCAACGCTTTGGTACCGTTCCTGCTGCCAGCCGTCCTGGTTCACATACTGTTGGAAGTAGCCTTTTCGATAGAGCAATCCAAGGCCAACCAGGGGAAGGTTCAAATCCGATGCCGCCTTGAGATGATCGCCGGACAACACGCCGAGGCCGCCCGAATAGACGGGAAGACACTGCGCCAGACCGAATTCCGCCGAGAAGTAGGCCACCAGGAGCTTGGCGCCCTCGCCGTCTTCTCGCCGGTCATACCATCCCGGACCTGCCATGTACCGCTCGAATCGTGCGACCACCTCGTCCATGTGGTGGCAAAATCCGGCGTCCTGGGCGAGTGTTTCGACCCTGGCCTGGGACACCGTCGCCAGGAGCTTGACAGGGTTATGGCCCGTGGCCTCGAATAGAGCCCGGTCCACGCGCTCGAAGAGCCGGAACGCGTCTGGATGCCAGGACCAGTATATGTTCTTGGCCAGATCGAGAAGTTTCCAAATGCGATCCGGGAGCACCGGTACCACGTCATAGAAGTGTCTCGTCTTCATCATCTCGTCTCCATCCCGTGAGAATTTTCATCGCCTCTGCGAGTTTGTGTCGCCTGGACGACCTATTCCGTGCCCAGTCATGTTGTGAGGCGGTTCCGTTTGGAGATGCCAAATGTAGTCATCGGCCCTGCCTTGCGCAAGGCGAATCGCAACGACCTCGTTCTGGCTGCCTATCGGATCGTGGCGGTCCGCTATCTACCGTTGCCCGGGAATCCGACCGGATTTTCGATGCCCTGGCCGATGCATGAATGGGCAGGGTTGGTTCTGTGCGGAGGGCAGAGCAAACAGAGATTTTGGCACGAGCGGCGGATCAGCATGCCGTCAGGGTTCCTGTTGAGGGCAATGTGCTGGCATTCGAGCCGCTTATTCCCGGGCGAAAGTTCGAGGTGGACCTCAACTTGACCAGGACAGTTGGAAACGGTACCCTTCGGTCACAACAGCAATTGTAGTTCTCTGTGGTGCGTGACCACCGGCTGCCAGAGTGCAGCCATTGGCTTGGGACCTTCGGGGATGGCGATGGTCGATTCAGGACTTCCGGCAGGAGCAAACAGCCTGATAGAGGGCCACATGGGCCTGGCCAAGTCGATTGCGATCAAGACGGCCAGGATGCTTCGGCTGAATCAGGACCTGACCGACGAGGCCGTCGCCCTGGCCAACCAAGGACTCGTGGTTGCCGCTCAACGCTATGATCCACGGCGCGGCATCGCATTTTCCACGTTTGCGTACTATCGGATTCGCGGGGCGATTTTTGACGGATTGCGATCCATGGGCGTGCTGGCGCGGACCAGGGTGCACAAGGTCCAGCGTGAGGAACGGGTGGATTCATACCTGGAATCAGAGGGCCAGGGCGGACAACCAGGCGGAGCCCTTGAAGATGCATTGTCCAACTTTGCAGACCGGGTGGCGAACCTGGCGACCATGGAGGTCTTGGCCTTTGCGGCCGAGACGGTGGAACAGAGCGCCGATGCGTCCGTTGGATCCGTTTATGACCAGGTCGAAGACGTGGAATTGTTCGACGTGGTCCGTCGTGCGGTCGAGTCGCTGCCCGAGTCGGAGCGCAGCATCATCGAGTTGTCCTATTTCAAGGATAAGTCGTTGGCCGAGGCGGGGAAGGAGATGGGGCTGAGTCGGTCCTGGGCGAGTAGGCTCCACGGCCGTGCCATCAAGATGCTTCAGGAGGTCGTCAACACCTCGTGACGTGGCCTTCGGCCAGCCGCGGGATCCGTTCCAATCTTTGTGATGTGGAAAGGCCTTCCCGCCCTGAGCGAATTTCCACGCCTCGCATCGTTTTTTCCAGAAAACGCGTTTTTTTCCGAAGCGTTCACTCTCCCACCAGATTTTTCGCAACAACCTTGGTTGTCGTGTCGACAATCGGGGGCGTGAACTGAAAAGAGAACGGCCTGGAGCGGGTTTGTTGCCTGGGGTCGTTCTTCAAGGACGCGGAGGTGTTTCATGAAAATTGGTGCTGTGCAAGGCGGCGCAGGAAACGTGGCAGCCAAGAAAAGGATAGGAGGGCCCATGGGCGATGGCCCTGGGTTCGTTGGCCCCATCAGGCCGGAGCAGGGCGGCGCCCAGTCCGAGTTCGGTCGCGTCGTGTCCCAGCAAGGCCCGACCGGGCCAGAGGCCGCCCAGAGAGCAACGAAGCCAGACAAGCCGGAGGGACCAGGCCTGCTTCGCAGGCAGGTCGAAGGCTTGATGAAGGACGAACGCAAGCTGGACCACTATATCAGGCGGGCCATGCGGGGATCGTTGGACATCAACCAGGTGATTTCTCTCCAGGTAAGCGTGTATCGGTACACCCAGCAGATGGACCTGTTTTCGAAGAGCATCGACCGGGCGAATCAGGCCGTGCGCCAGTTGCTCCAGACCAGGATGTAGCGACCGAACGACGGCCGGGAGACCCGTGTCGGCAGTCGGCCGTCCGGTTGGCGGGTAGCCAGCCGGACGACCGGTATATCTGTTGGATTCATCTATTGTCCTTGCCAGGGGTGCGGTCTTTCGCTAAGAAATCGGCCTTGGGTGCGTTGTGGCAGGAGAGGGCGCAAGACAAGAGGGCGCAAGACAGGAGAAGGGTCGTGATGATTGCTGCCGAGTCCGGGGCCGATCGTGGCCTGTTCGCTGCTGGGACCGTAAAGTTCCATCGTTGGCTGCCCATTGGGCTGGCGTTTTGGGTCATGGTTGCCGGCATCGGTGTGTTTGCCGGTTGCGGCGGCACGGAGATCCAACATGGCCTGGACGAGCGACAGGCGAATCTGATCGTGTTCAAGCTGCGCAAGGCGGGGATCGAGGCGACCAAGGTCAAGGAAAAAGGCCGCAAACCGGCGTTCACCATCACCGTGCCGGTGAAGCAGGCGTCCAAGGCCTTTGATGTGCTCCTGATCGAGAATCTTCCCAGACCCAAGGACAAGGGCGTCGGCGAGGTGTTCGGTGGTTCGGGCCTCGTGCCCACCTCGACCGAAGAACACATCAAGATGGTCTATGCCATGTCGGGTGAGTTGTCCAAGACCCTCAAGCGGATGGACGGGGTTCTCGATGCCCGCGTGCACCTCGTGGTGCCGCGGCGTTCGCCCCTTGCCGACCCCGAGGCGCCCAAGCCACAACCCAAGGCGTCGGTGTATCTCAAGGTGGAGGCGGGTAAGACGCCCGCGTCGCTTGCAGCCATTCAGTCCTTGGTAGCAGGATCGGTGGCCGGACTGGATTCCAAGAACGTGAGCGTCCTCGTCCAGCAGGGAACTGCAGCCAGCAAGATCGAAGCGACTCCCGTGGAGTCTTCTGGCCAAACCCTCAAGGTTGTGGCGATTGCCGCCCTGGTTGGGCTGTTGATTCTAGGGTTCTTGGTGACGATTTTGGCCATTCGGCTGAGGAATCTCAAACGTCAGGTCACCGAATCGGCTGGAATGGAAGGTCAGACGTCGTCTGGGACCGGCACCTTTCAGGAGCCCATGTAGGCTGTCTCAGAGCCGAATCGCGCCCTTCATCGAGGAAAATCAGAAAGACGTTTTTGCCCGGGGGGGCTACAGGTGGATGACGTTTTCGCCCGGTGGCTACAGCTTCATGCCGCCCGTCACGCCGAGGGTGACGCCGGTGATGAAGTCGTTTTCGACGATGAACTGGCAGGTGTGGGCCACTTCGTCCGGCTCTCCCAGACGTCCGGCCGGCACCATCTTGAGTAGTTTCTCCAGGGCTTCTGCCTTCATGTCTTTCTTGACCATCGGGGTGCCGATGAAGCCTGGCGCGACGGCGGCGACGCGCACGCCGTATCGAGCCAGTTCCCGAGACCAGGTGACCGCCATGGCCCGAACCCCCGCCTTGGTGGCGCTGTAGTTCGTCTGGCCGAAGTTGCCCTCGGCGGCGATGCTCGACATCATGACGATGGCGCCTCCGTTGCCCAACTCAGCCATGCGGACGGCTGCTTCCCTGCCGGTGAGGAACACGCCGGTCAGGTTCACGTCGATGACCATCTGCCACTGTTCCAGACTCATCTTGCGCTTGACCTTGCCTGTCTCCTTGTCCAGTTTGAGGAGGAGACCGTCGCGCAGGATGCCTGCGTTGAGCACGGCCACGTCCAGGCGTCCGAACTCGTCCACCGCGGCCTGCATGAGGCGCTCGGCGTCTTCTTCCTTGGACACGTTGCAGACCACGGCATGCACCTTGGCTCCGGTGGCCGACAGTTTCTGCTTTGCCTCGTCGAGGACGTCCTGTTTGATGTCTCCCAGGACGAGCTTGGCGCCGGCCTTGGCGAACCGTTCTGCGATGGCGAACCCGATGCCTTGGGCTCCGCCGGTCACGACCACGACTTTGTCTCGAATGTCCATGATGTCCTCCTATGCCTCTTGTTCCGCCTTATCCATGCGGCCTGTCTGTTGTATTTTCTCCATGGGTTGGATGTGCCTCGTTCTCGTTGGATGCGACCCTCGAGAAGTGACCCATCAGGAAGATTGCCTCCCCGTCTTCTTCGATGACTTCGGGGCTTTGGTTTGTTTTTTTCTTTTCCCTTTCTGTGGCGTTTTCAGAGCTGCTTTCGCCTTCGTTCCACCCTGTTTGCTGCTTTTCTCGTCCTGCGTTTCAGTGCCGCTTGTCGATCGTACATACTGTCGCTTGAAGAGTTTACGCCAGGTCTTGCGTTTGAAGAACACGAGCAGGTAAATGGTCAGCAGCAGGTTGGCGTATCCGAAGATGTCGCCCACCTTGGCGTAGACCGTTTCGTGGGCTGGCATGAGGGGGGCCGTAACCAGGAGCGCATGCGGGTGGGGCCAGGACCTGGCTTGGTAGAGACCCTTGGATAGTCGCTTGAACCCCGCTGTCTCCATGGCGATGGCCGGGTCCAAAGCGTTGCCGGGAGGAGTTTTGGATCCGGTCGTCGGCGTTTCCTGGCCGAGTTTTCCAGTGGGAAGCACGATGGTGGACACGCCAGTGTTGACGGCGCGGACCAGGGCGAGGCGGTGCTCCACGCTTCGATAGACAGCCAGGGCGAGGTGCTCATACGGCTCGGACGTGTTGCCGAACCAGGCGTCGTTCGTGATGTTCACCAAAAGGTTTGGCTTGTGGTCCGCCAGGGCCCTGCCGAATGACGTGATGATGTCCTCGTAGCAGATCAACGGCCCGATTCGGTAGCTGTTGTCCTTGTATTCGAGGGGGAAGGTGGTCACTTTCTTTCCCCGGTCGAAATGGGACATGCGGTGATGTTCGAAGAACTTTTTCATGAAGCTCAGTTCATCGTGGAACGGGATGTACTCGCCGAAAATAAGCAGGTACATCTTGTCGTAGACGCCTGTGACGCGTCCCTGGGCATCGACCATCAAGGCTGAGTTGAACACCTTGTTTGGGCGGTTCTGTTTGCTCCATTTCACAGTGATGGCACCGATGATCATCGGAATGCCCAGATCAGGTGCAAACTGGATGGCCGGAGGAAGCTCCGACGCCGAGGTGATGTTTCGATCGATGGGATAGGGGTAGGACGATTCGGGCCAGACGATTAACTTGGCTCCCTGTTCCTTGAGAAAATGGCTCACGGCTTGGTGCACCTGGAGTTGTTTTGCAAGGTAGCCTTTTTGTCCCTTCAGATTGATTCCGAAGTTGCCTTGGACCACTCCGATCTTGATGTGTTCGGCCTGCTTCATGGTCGAGCGCACCTGGTGGAGACGAATCTGACCATAGACAAGGGCTGCGACGAGCACTCCGGCCGCAATGGACGCTCTGCGCCACGGGATTTTTTTGTGTGCCGCTGCCGCATCCAGCAGGTCGTAGACCGCCCCGTTGGCCACGAGCAACAAGAAGGTCACGCCCAACGGGCCCGCCAGGTCCGCCACCTGGATCACCGGGACCACCCAGGCCTGCGTGATCGCCAGGTACCATGGGAAAATGAGTGGCGTCACCAGCTCGATGGCCACCATGAGCACCGGGGCGAACCAGGTTGCTCCCGAATGGGTGCGGCGCTCCAGCACAGAAATCCACCAGCCGAAGAGACCGAACTCGATTCCTTGGTAGGCCGCCATCAGAAGGAAGATGGGCAGGGCGGCAATGGTCGGCATGTTGCCGAATCGCTCCAGCAAACCGACGATCCAATAGAAGCCTCCGGCGTTGGCCACGATGCCCGCCAGGTAGGCATACCAGAAGGCGGGTTTCGCCTTCTGGCCCCGAATCGCCCAAAGGGTGGGAACCATGGCAATCCAGGCCAGAGGCCAGATGTCGAAGTCGGCGCAGGCCAAAAACCACATGGAGCCCGACAGCAGCGCCGCTCCGATTCGCCAGGTTACGTTTCCTGCCTTGGTTTCCGTGAGCCAGTGCTTCACGCCTGACGACTGTCGCTTCTTTTTTCGTGTCACTGTAGGTTCACCATTTTCTGCGTTTTCTGAGTGTGCTGTTGCATGTCCGCGTGGCGTTGCAGTGGCTTTTTTGCCGCGTTGGCCTGTCCGTTTCCGACGAGGTCTTCCTATCGGTCTTTTGGCCGAGATCGATGCCAATGACCGAGTCGAAGACGAGCCGAAGACTAGATCACCAAGAGATGGTTCGCAAGACCGGTATTGGCCCTCAATCGTCGGGTTGTCGGGTAATCGGGTAAACAGAATCTGCTCGTGGCAGCACGGCGGCGCCAAGTTGATTTTTTGCGACTTCGTGGCCGTTTTCGGTGCTGCCGTGTTTGGCCCAATGCCAGCGGATAATCTGGGTGCCGTCGCCGTCCATGTTGGTGACCACGGCGAAGTATCGGTACCCGTTGTCGGTGAACGAATGTTCGGATCCCTCGAAAACAGAAGTTGTGTGTCCTTGCTCGGGTCCGGACGGAGTAGCATGGCGTTCGTCTGAAGAAATTCTGCTTCCACCATCCGCCGAACCGACATACAAATAGGGACGATGCGTGCGGGGCGCAGTTGGTATCGGGTGGTCCATTGTTTCGAAGGCTCGTCGGCAGGGACGAGAGGGCCTGGCCAGTCGGCCGAGGGAGAAACGATCATGACGAGACGATTCAGACAGGCAACAGAGGTGGGGATCGGTGCAATGAAGGAGGTTGCGGTTCTGTTCAGCGTGGCAGGCATGGTGTTTGCCGGGACCGGCTGTGGCCACAAGAGTAGGGTCGAAAAGTCCGGGGCGAGCAAGCAGGCGAAGACGTCGGCGCGGCCGGCCGGGATGTCGAGTCCGAAACCGAATCTGCCGCGAATGCCAAAGAAGGTGCCAACGGCGGGCGGGACAGCGGCGGCTGAGCCGGGGTTGACGGCTCCGGTGACCTGGGATTTCGAGAAGGCGGCCCTGGGTGCTTTGCCCAAGGGGTTCCTGGTGACCTCTGGGAAGTGGGCCGTGGTGGCGGATCGGACGGCTCCGTCGGGGCCCAAGGTGTTGGCGCAGCAGGGGGTTGGACCGGACAGCCGATACAACGTGGTGCTTTCGACCAGCCCAGTGACGGGCGACGTGGACCTGTCCGTGAAGCTCAAGACGGTCAAGGGGCGGATCGATCAGGGCGGTGGTGTTGCCTGGCGAGCCAAGGACGGCAAGAATTATTATGTGGTGCGCTACAATCCACTCGAAGACAACTTTCGCGTCTACCACGTGAAGGGCGGTGTGCGTACGATGTTGGGATCGGCCAGGACGAAGCGACCCCACAAGGGGTGGCATCAGGTCCGCGCCGTGATGACCGGTGCTCACATCCAGTGCTATCTGGACGGAAAGAAGCTCCTCGACCTGTTCGACAAGACCTTCATGGCGCCGGGCAAAGTCGGACTGTGGACCAAGTCGGATGCGAGGACCAACTTCGACCATTTTATGGCGTCACCTGTCGATGCGAAGACGGCACCGAGTGGATCACTGTCTGCGGCACAGGCAGGGGCGCGAGGAGGAGCGATGCCTGCTGCGCGGTCAACGGCGCGAGGAGGAGCGAGGCCTGCTGCGCGGTCAGCGGCGCGTTCCGGCGTACGCTCCGGTGCGAGAGGGGCATCGAGGCCCCGCTCGCCGGTCAGGCACTGAACGGATCACGTCGTCGCTCATGTTCCCTGCCTCCATGCTCGATCGTTGAAGGTGTGTTCGTGCGGGCGAGCCTCTACTCACGTTTGAGCAGTTTGCCCCGTGAAGTCGGCGGTTGGGGCGTCTTTTTTCGCTTCCGTGAAACTCTTGAGATAGGCTGCGGTCGTGCCGTCTGCGACGGCCTGTGTCAGGCCGTCTCGGAAGTCGGGCTTCCGCAAGGCCAGACCGATGGCGCGGATCGCTTCCAGGTGCTCTTCGGGGTATTGTTCCGGGCTGATGAGGAGAAAAACCAGATCCACCGGCTGGTGGTCCGGCGCATTCCAGTCCACGGGATGCTGCAATAGGCCGCATACGACGACGGTTCGCTTGAGCAGGCCCGTTCGGAAGTGGGGCAGGGCGATGCCGTCACCAATGGCCGTGGATGCGAGCTTTTCCCGTTCCCGTACCGGGTTGGTTAGAATACCGACCTCAGGGATGATTCGTTGGCTGACGCAAAATGTTCCGAGTTCAAAGATGGCATCATCCCTGGTCTGTGCCATCAATCTGCAGATCCGTTGTCCGATCAGTTCGTGGAGAGAGAATCCGCTTCCCGCAACGTGGGGCGCGTCGAGCGCTTCGCGTTCGCCAACGGTCCAGCTCTTCCATTTCAGGAGGGTCTTTTCCGACAACCAGGCCCCCACGAGTTCGAACACGACCAGGGCGGGAATGATGGTATTGAAAAGCTTCATCCCGCCCGATTGTTTCAGGACCGTTGCCACGAGAATGGTTTCCACAGCCGCCATGCCGGCCTGAGGCAGCATGAGTTTCGGCAGGCAGGCCGTGATCTTCGGGTCCTGGGCCGTCAGTCGACATCCGGCCCAGTTTCCCACCAGCTTTCCAACGGTCCGGAAAACCAAGTAGCCAATGACGTAGACGAGCACGCCGCTCGATAGGCTTTCCACCCGGACGCTCGAACCGATGATCGCAAAGAACATCAGGTTGAACAGAGGCATCACGTTTTCGATTTTCAGGGAATCGAACAGGGCATGGGAATGGAAATTCGAAACCAGGAAGCCGGCGACCACGGCTGTGATGAGGAAAGGGAGATTGAATTCGATGGCGACGGCGAGGCCGACGGCCACGATGCCCGTGATCACGACGAGGATTTCGAGCGACGGAGTCGGGTGTTCCGACATGACCATGGAGAGAAAATTGGGCTCGGCTGCGACTTCATCTTCCGTGGGCATTTTCTTTCGGATGAAGACCTTGAGGAGCAAGAAGATGAGAGCGCCGATTCCCGCTGCGAAGAGGAGTTCTTTGATGACTTCGATGGCGAGATGCGTGGAGGAGATGCTGCCTCCGCGCTGGAGCGCCAGGGCGATGCCGAGGATGACCGAGAAGAAAACGACCTCGATGATGTCATCGAGGACCACGATGTTTGCCAAAATGCTTTTGAGCTGTCCTTCGACCTTCAATTTGTTCATGAGGACGAACGTGAGGGCTGGGGCTGTGGCGATGCCGATGGCGCCCATGAGCAGCGCATTGATGACCGAGAACCTGAAGATGAGCCAAAATCCGAGAAAGCCGAGGAGAAACGTGAGGAGAGCCTGCAGGACGCAGATCATCGTGGCCGCGATTCCCACCTGTCTGAGACGATCTCGGTGGAGTTCTTCGCCGATGGAGAAGGCGATGATGCCCAGGAACAGGAATACGAAGAAATGATAGCCTTCCAGCACTCGGGCGTATTCGGGAAACTGCGTGTCATAGAAGTGATAGATTGGCCTGAACACCACGTAGCGTTGGAGCCAGTCGTAATGCACGAGGATCTTGTGGATCAGTTCGAGAAAGTGTGGGCCCACGATCACGCCACCGAGGATTTGGCCCACGACCTCGCCAATCTTCAGTTTTTGGGCGAGCTTACCCCCTGAGTACGCCGCGAGGATGAGCAGCCCCATTTCGAGAATCTGCATTTTGATGTGCTGCAGTCCCATGGACCCTCGCGCGCCTTGTCCCTCCACGTATGATTCGCACGGCGGCCGCCGAGCAGGCTGCGGCAGTCAGGACCTGCCGGCGTCGCAGTGCGTCCGCCTCAGACGAGAGCGGCGGGTGTCGCTGCATTCGCGTATGGAGGTGATTCGTTTTCCATATTCCATGCCGGCCGGCCTCTTGCCTAGAAGTTTCGAAAAAAAATGAACCAAAATAGATAACTTGCTAAAAGAGATGGGGTACAAAAACCGGGCCTCCGGCAGGGCGACCTTGAAATTGCCTTGTTGAACACGGACTGACGGTGACGATCGAGCGCCGGTGGCGGCGGACTGACGGTGACGATCGAGCGCCGGTGGCGGCGGACTGACGGTGACGATCAGAATCGGCCCAAGTCTGGGTCTCCGTCGATCGACGCTGGCGACACGTCGGTGTATTCCGGGGCCCAGACGGTCAATATCGGTTTGTGGCCCTTCTATCATCCGTAGTTCGGCGGTATCTCACGAGCTGCTGCAGGCCGAATGGAACAGAATTGGAGGCATTGCTTCATGAATCGACAGGCACGACGATGGACAGGATTTCCACGTGGCGGGACGTCATGCGTGGGAGATTTGAGAGGCAGGATCTCGCGGCGCTTTGGTTCGTTGTCAATCCTCATGGTCGCGCTGAGTTTGCTGTCCGTAACGGACGTTGGGTGCCGCGGCTGTGTCCAGCACAAGGTTGTGGTGGTCTACACCTCGGTCGATCAGGTGGATGCCCAGCCGATTTTCCGCTACTGCTCGAAGAAGACAGGGATTGAGGTTCGCGGCCTGTACGACACGGAAGAGACCAAGAGTACCGGGGTGCTCAATCGGCTCATCGCGGAGCGGAATCATCCCCAGGCGGACCTATTCTGGTCTGGTGATCCGGTGCGGTCGGCGTTGCTCGTGCGGCGGGGGCTCGTGGTGGCTTATCGACCCAAAGCGGCGTCGGATCTGCCTGGTGTGTTTCGCGCTGGCGACGGCACCTGGACGGGCGTTGCGGCCAGGGCCAGGATCCTGTTGGTCAACAAAGCACTGGTGCCGGCGGATCAGATGCCCACGTCGATTTTGGACATGGTCGATCCAAAATGGAAGGGCAAGGTGGCCATGGCCAGTCCGTTGTATGGTACGACGACCATGCACGTGGCTGCCCTCGCTTCCATATGGGGCGAGGCCAAGACCCGGACCTTCATGGACAGGATCAAGGACAACGGCGTCAAAATCGTTGGATCGAACGGGGAAGTCAAACGGCTCGTGGTCGCAGGCCAGGTGGCCTTCGGCCTGACGGATACCGAGGACGCCGCCGAGGCGGTCCGTGATCGTGCCAACGTGGCGGTCGTGTTTCCAGACCAGCAGGGCATGGGCACCGTGGTCATGCCATCGACTGTCGTGTTGATCAAGGGGGCGCCTCACGCCAAACTGGCACGGAAACTCCTCGAATGTCTTGTGTCCAAAGACGTGGAGCGTCGGCTCGTTGACACGGGGTCCTATCTGCCTTTGCGACCCGATGTGAAGGTGCCGAAGTCGAAACGGGGAGTTTCCTGGCCCGCATCGTTGAAGCGCACGAACGTGGATTACGAAAAGGCAGCCGACGCGTTGGAGCACATGCAGTCGTTTCTGCGGAAATGGTCGGGCCTGTAGCGTGCCGATGCCGTCGAGAAATGTGCGTTCGAACGGGTGTCTCCTGGAAATTCGATCAGGGGCAGGCGTGCCATGATGGGCTGGCGCAAGACCGAACGATCGTTGGTCATGGGGCTGATGGTGAGCGTCGTTGTCGGGTTGTGTCTCATGCCGTTTCTGGCGCTGGTCGTGGGTCTGCTTCGAACGCCCGCTTGGACCTCGATGCTGTCGTCTCTGATCGGTGGAGGGCGCGTCTGGAGCCTGCTGGGCAAGACGGTGGTTCTGGGCGTTTCGGTGACCATCGTGGCGCTCATGGTCGGAGTGAGCCTGGCCCTGTTTCTGGCGACATCCGACGTGTTGGGTCGAGGTGTCTGTCTCGTTGCACACCTGTTTCCTCTCTTTTTGCCGCCGTTTTTCTCCGCTCTCGGTTGGTTCTATCTGCTCGTGCCGCCTGGGACGCCGGCAGGTTCCTGGCACGGCAACGTTTTGTTTTCGCCTTTGGGTATGGTTTTGGTTCTCGGCCTGGTCTACGCGCCCGCAGTGACGGGGCTGACCCTGTTGGGCCTGCGGGGCATCGATCGTGCCATCGAAGAGGCTGGCCTCGTCACCGCACCGTTCCGCCGTGTTCTGTTTTCTGTTTTGCTGCCCTTGGCCTGGCCGTCGGTGGCCTTGGCCTCGTTGCTCGTGTTTGCCCTGTCTGTGAGCGAACTGGGCGTGCCGAGTTTCCTGCGCGTGCAGACCTATCCAGCGCTTTTGTTCAGCCGACTGGGCGGCGTACATTATGCTCCTGGAGAGGCCATTGCCCTCATGGTGCCCCTGTTCGTGCTGGCGCTGACTTTGCTTGCCGTGGAGCGTCGCGTGATCGGGCGCCGATCGTTTGCCTCTCTTGACGTGGGAGGCAAGGGATTGCGTATCCATCGCCTCGGTCCATGGCGACTGCCGGCCACAGTGGCCGTCTGGACGCTGGCCATGCTTCCGTCATTGCCCGTTTTTGCGATTACCGCTCGATCGGGCCTGTCGGGGTTGCGCCAGGCCAAGCAATGGATAGGACCGGCCCTGGAAAACAGCCTGACCGTGGCGTTTTGGGCAGCTACCCTGGCGGTGACCATTGGTCTCGTGCTCGGCCACGCGCTCGCCAGGAAGAGACGATTTTCCGGACTGGCCGATGGTCTCGCCATGCTCGGCTTCATCGCCCCAGGGGCGCTCATCGGGGTGGGGATCATCGCCTTGTGGAATCACGGAGCGACCCAGTTCGTCTACGCTGGGCCGGCGGTGCTCGTGGTGGCTCTCGTTGGTCGCTATGCCATCGTGGGCAGCAGGACCGTGGCCGCCGCAGTGAGCCACACGGCGCCGGATTTTGAAGATGCGGCTGCTGCCTCTGGGAGCGGATACCTGCGGACGCTTCTTCGTATCGTGGGCCCCATGCATTGCAGGGCTTTGGTGGCGGCCTGGCTCCTGACCCTGGTTTTTTGTCTTCGGGACCTCTCCACGGTTGTGATCATCTATCCTCCCGGAGGCGATACCCTGTCGGTCCGTATTTTTACGCTGGAGGCGAATGGACCGCCGGCTGCCGTGGCCGGCCTGGCTCTGATCCAGGTTCTGACCACAGCCGCCATCCTGGTGGCAGGCCTGAGCCTCCTACGACTCGGATCGAGAACCGCGAGATCTGGGAGGCGTTCTACGACCGGAGCGGTCCAGAATGGAATTGGGTCGGGGCCGCGGTCAGGCAACGGAACGGATGGACCGCCGTCCGCAGGAGATGGGAGTCGATGATGACCGAAACGCAACATCCAGTGATTCGGTTCCATGACGTGGTGTTCGGATACGACGATGCGGAACTCGTCCTCGACCAGGTGTCCTTCCAGGTGCGTCCGGGGCAGAGGTTGGCGCTGCTGGGGCGCTCGGGGTCGGGTAAGTCCACGGTGATTCGGCTTTTGCTGGGCCTCGACGCGCCGCACAGCGGCCGGATCGACCTTCGGGGGAGCATCGTGAGTGACGGTCGTCGCATCATCGTCGATCCCACGAAGCGGAATTTGGCGGTGGTCTTTCAGAGCCTGGCCCTGTGGCCCCACATGACCGTTCGTGGGAACCTGGAGTTCGGCTTAAAGGCACGGTCCATTGCCGCCGAAGAGCGCCGCGAGCGCATTCGGCGCATGTTACGAAGGGTCGGCCTGGCGGATGCAGCAGACCGCCATCCATCCGAGTTGTCGGGGGGCGAGCGGCAGCGCGTCGCCATTGCGCGTGCCCTGGTTGTCGAACCGGACGCCGTGCTGCTCGACGAACCCTTGTCCAACCTGGACGTGGTGCTCAAACAGGACCTCCTCGCCCAGTTTTCGGAGCTATTCGCAGAGTCTCGATCCACGGTCCTGTACGTGACCCACGATCCGGCCGAGGCCATGCGTATCGTCACGGACCTGTGCGTACTCGATGATCGTCACATCGTGTTTTCAGGTCAGCGTCTCCCGGACGATTCAGAGAATCCGTTCGTGGCAGGGCTCGTCCGCTCCTCGCATTTTGGGGCGTAGCGAACGGCCTGTCGGCCGGATCACAACCTTGAGGCCCGGATCACAACCTTGATGCCCGTAGGACGGACTTCGTCAGCGGCTTTGTTGTGATTTTTTGTCATCCCCTCGGCCGAGATACGATATAATAGAATTTGGTGTGGCTGCGTCTTTGTAGGCGGAGGGCGTTTGAGGAGGCACGAGATGAAATATGTTGGACGAATGGAATTGAATCGGAAGCAGCTCTGTAGCAGGTCGTCTGTCTTGTGGGCTGGTCTTTTCGCAATCGTGGTCATGGTGCCTGTCGTTGCCTTATCGGGCTGTGCCAGATCCTCGACCCATGCAGCGGCGACATGCGGCGATGGGATGCTCGAGGGAAGCGAGGAATGCGACGACGGGAACACGAAGTCTGGTGATGGCTGCAGTGCAACCTGCAAGGATGAATCTTCGGTCGAGTGTGGCAATGGAGTCGTGGACAAGGGAGAGGAATGCGACGACGGGAACACGAAGTCTGGTGATGGCTGCAGTGCGACCTGCAAGGATGAATCTTCGGTCGAGTGTGGTAATGGAGTGCTCGAAAAGGGTGAAGAGTGCGACGATGGGAACACCACGTCCGGAGACGGCTGCAGCGCGGATTGCACCGTGGAGGGCGGACCGGATTGCGGCAACGGCGCCGTGGACGAAGGTGAAGAATGCGACGACGGGAACACCACGTCCGGAGACGGCTGTAGTGCGGCTTGCAAAGAGGAGGTCTGCGGCGACGGGGTGGTGCAGGCGACACTTGGAGAGGAGTGCGACGACGGGAATCAAAGCTCGAACGATGGCTGCAGCGCCACCTGCAAGGCGGAGTACTGCGGCGACGGGGTGCCCCAGTCCGCCCTTGGTGAAGAGTGCGACGACGGTAACCAGATATCTGGGGACGGCTGCAGCGCGGACTGCAAGCTCGAAAGTGTTTGCGGAAACGGGGTCCAGGAGGCTGGTGAGCAGTGCGATGACGGGAATACCTCCTCGGGCGATGGCTGCAATGCATCCTGCCAAAACGAATACTGCGGGGACAACGTGGTTCAGTCCGGGTTGGGGGAACAATGCGACGATGGGAATACCGCCTCGGGCGACGGTTGCAATGCATCCTGCCAGAACGAGTACTGCGGGGACCACATGGTTCAGTCTGGGCTCGGGGAACAATGCGACGATGGGAATACCACCTCGGGCGACGGCTGCAATGCATCCTGCCAGAACGAGTACTGCGGGGATCACGTGGTTCAGTCCGGGCTGGGGGAACAGTGCGACGACGGGAATACCTCCTCGGGCGATGGCTGCAATGCGACGTGCCAAAACGAATACTGCGGCGATGGGATCGTCCAGTCCGCCATTGGTGAGGAGTGCGACGACGGGAATACGACTGCTGGCGATGGCTGCAGCCCCACCTGCCAAAACGAGTGCGACGCGAACGACAACATCGCCCGTCATGCGGGGGTGACGGCGAGCAGCAGCGGCGGCGGGACGACCTCGACCGGCTATGGCCCGGATAGGATGATCGACGGACACCTGGAAAACGAGTGTGGAACGTACAAGTTCCACTGGGTGGACAGCAGCACGCCGCCGACTTGGATCCAGTTGCAATGGCCTTCGTCCGTGACCGTCGCGCGGATCCACATCGACACGGTCAACGAATACTCGACGGCCTGTGCGATGGCACAAGGACGAAATCTCGCCGGTGGAACGGTCCAGTGGTACAACGGTTCCAGTTGGCAGACCGCCGGGTCGGTGAGTGGCCAGCACGACGACTGGACCTTCACGTTCCCAAGTTCCGTGCAGACGAATCGAATCCGGGTCTACAATCTCCTTTCGGGCACCGCTGGCCAGGGAAGCAATCCGGCCATTGTCGAATGGCAGGTCTTCGCCTGCAATTAGGAGGCTGGTCAGAACAAATCTGCCATCTGCAACGCCGATCCATCCTATCGATGTGACAGTATGGGTACATTATCAAGTAGGAGTCATGTGAAAAGAGCACCTTCGCTTGACGGACGAGCGAATTTGGCCATAGATGTGCCCATGCGTCCACGCGTGGCCGTACGATGGCTCGTCTGCGCGGAGTGTTTTCGTTTTACATGGCGGCAGGAGCCGCCTCGGACGTTTTGAGTGGGAGGTGCGCGTTGGAGGACAAGCGACCGGAAAAGGATGGCCGGGACAGGGCTTTGACCTACCGCGAGGCAGGCGTGGACGTAGACGCCGGCATGGAGGTGGTGGAGCGGATCAGGTCGGTGGTGGCCGGAACGAGGCGTCCCGAGGTGCTGTCCGACGTGGGCGGGTTCGCCGGCCTGTTCCAGGTGCCAGCAGGCTACGAGCAGCCGGTGCTCGTGAGCGGTGCCGATGGCGTGGGCACCAAGCTCAAGGTGGCCTTTGCGGCTGGCAGGCACGACACGGTGGGCATCGATCTCGTGGCGATGTGTGCGAATGACGTGGCGGTGACCGGGGCGGAGGTCCTTTTTTTCTTAGACTATTTGGCCACCGGCCACGTGGAGCCGGCCCAGATGGCCGAGATTGTGTCCGGGGTGGCTGCTGGATGCCGCCTGGCCGGATGCGCGTTGCTCGGGGGTGAGACCGCCGAGATGCCCGGGTTCTACCCGGACGGCGAGTACGACCTGAGCGGATTTGCCGTGGGCGTGGTGGAAAAGGGCCGGATCCTGGACGGCAGGACGGTGCAGGCAGGGGATGTGGTCCTTGGTTTGGCCTCCTCGGGCCTGCATTCGAACGGGTATTCCTTGGTCAGAAAAGCACTGTTCGACCAGCTTGGGTTGGGCATCGGAGACCGCCCCGATGGCCTCGACAGAACCCTTGGGGAAGAATTGCTCGAGCCGACCCGCATTTACGTGTCCGCCATCAAGGCAGCCATGGCTATTGGCGGGTTGAAGGCAGCCGCGCACATCACCGGCGGAGGACTCATCGACAACCCGCCGCGGGTGTTGCCCGATGGGCTCGGCATTTCGTTTGTCGAGGGGAGCTGGCAGGTGCCTCCCATTTTCGACCTCATCGCCACGGCCGGGGTGGAACGATCCGAGATGCTGCGAACCTTCAACATGGGCCTCGGCATGGTGCTCGTGGTGGGGATCCAAGACGTCGCGTCGGTGCGCACCGCGCTGGAACATGCCGGCGAGACCGTCTGGCAGGTGGGGCGGGTGGTTCCTGTCGAGGCAGGAGTTCCGGCTGTTTCCTTCGAGAAGCAATAGGCCATGAAACGCGACGAGTCTAATGAAGCGGCGGGCTTCGGTGAGGCGGCCGGTCCTGGTGAGTCGATCGGTCCTGGTGAGGCGGCGTGGGACGAGTCCGAAGGAAGAGGGAGCTGTTTGACCTCAGCTCTGCATCAGCGTTTCGAGACTTTGTGCGGGTGGGCATTGAATCCGGGCATCTCGGGCGGCGAGGAGAATCTGCCCAAAGGGAGCTGGGTGCCCGACCACGTCCTGTCCTGTCTGCGCGAGTTGCGGCGGTCAGGGCATGATCGCCTCGTGATCAGTGCGTGTCTTTTGGGGATCGCCTGTCGCTACGACGGGAAGAGCAAGCCGGTGGCCGGAATAGAGGCTCTGCTCGAACGCTTGGATTTCGAGGTGGTTCCGATCTGTCCCGAGATGCTTGCCGAATTGGGGGTTCCGCGGCCGCCCATGTCTTTTCGGAAGGGCGATGGCCGAGCGATGCTGGACGGCGCGGCTGCATTGGTGGATCGGAACGGTCGCTCCTGCACGGAGGCCATGACGAATGGAGCCGGGCGTGCCGAGACCATGGCGAGGGAGGTAGACGCCCGTTGGGCGTTGCTCAAGGAGCGCAGCCCTTCCTGCGGACTCCATCAGGTAGACGTGTCTGGCTCGTTGGTCGAGGGAAGGGGCGTGTTCGCCGCTCTGGCAATGGATCACGGGTGGCGCTGCTACAGCGAAGAGGAACTCGAGCGGTTGATTCGAGACCGTGAGGTCGAATGAGTGGTCCGTACGGGGCAGGAAGTGGCGTCTCAACGCCGTCCTCCTGTCACGTGGCGAGCGTCGTCGGGGAGGTGTGGGGGCACTCCGTCCCAATGAAGACGACGTTGGGATGTGGGATTACCAGTCCAGCCACAGGACGCGGAAGCGGATGCCGGTTTCCGACTGGTCGTCGCCCTGACCGCTCTCATCCTGCCAGAAGATGAGGCCCACCGGGCCGGCAATGCCGGCACTTGGGGCGAGTTGCGCTTCGGCGGTCGTGCTGTTGACCTGGAAGTCGTCGGTGGTTTCCGTGACCGGGTTCGTGGCAGCAGCTCCCGTAGCGTCCATCAATCGGCCTCGAATGCCCGCGAAGCTTCCGTCCGTGGCGCTGCCATCTTGCCAAACCGCCAGGATCTGACCGTTGATTCCGGCCGATACGGCACAGGGCGTTTCCTGTCGGCCCGCAGTGACCGTGTTGACCAGGAAGTCGTTGGCGTCGCCCTGGTCCGGGTTGGTCTGGGCTGTGCCGTTCCCATCGAAGAAGCGCGCGCGGATGCCGGAAAAGGACATGTCGTCCTGACCGCTCGCGTCCGTCCACAGGACCCCGAAGAGGCCGCCTTTTTCGGCCACGACGGCCGGTTGTGACTGATTTCCCTGGGTCGTGGTGGGGACCAAAAAGTCTGCCAGCGTCGTGCTGCCGGACGCCCCCAAAATGGTTGCCACGATACCTGTGCCGTCGGAATCGAACAGGCCGCTCCCGTCGGTCCAGGCGACCACCCAGTTGCCGTTCGGCAGGACGTCGACGTCGGGTGTCGTCTGGTCTCCCGTTGCGCCGCTCGGGATGGGAAACTCACTGTCCGTGGTGGTGGTCGGATTGGTGACTGGCGTTCCTTGCGCATCGAAGATGCGCCCGAAGACACCAGTGCCGCTGCCGTCCGCACCGGACAGGTCGGTCCAGACGATCATGAAGCCGCCGTTGTCCGCCATGGCGACCCGTGGCGTCGTCTGGTCGCCGGCGGGCGAGGCGGAAACCAGGAAGTCGTTTGTGTCGCTGGTGACTGCATTGGTTCTCGGGGACCCGTCGGGGGAAAACAGCCTGGCTCGGATGTCGAGGCCTTGGGTCGATGCGGCGCTTGCATCGACCCAGACCACCACGAAGTTGCCATCGGGCGCGACCGACACATCAGGCATTGTTTGATCGCCTGCCGTGGTGCTGTTTGCCACCAACTCGAGGGTGTTGCCCTGGCTGGTCGTCTGGGGGGCACCGTCTATTCCGAAAAGACGAAGCTGGATCTCACGATCCGCGTCAAGACCGTCGTCCGTCCAGACGGCGAGCACGAGATTCGCGTTTCCCGCGGCTCGGACCTGGGTCTGGGAGCCATGGGTGTAGGCATTGGCCTGCAGATCCTGGTCGTCCTGTTGCGTGCAGGTGCTGTTGCAGCCGTCGCCGCTTTCGTTGTTGCCGTCGTCGCAGATCTCTCCTTCGTCCTTCACGCCGTTGCCGCATGGATTGGGAGCAGCGTCCAGACCGCTGTCGGCATTCGTGGGCCCATCCTTGTCCACGGCGGAATCCACGACAGCGTCGATCGTGGCGTCCCAGGCGGCGTCTTCGCCTGCATCATGGTCGTGATTGGGCTTGGCATTGGGACCGCAGGCGGCAATGAGCAGCGCAGTGCAGAACCAGGACGGTTTTGACCATGAGTTCGACCATGGGAGGGTTTTGCCTGTCGTCGTAGTGATTATGGATCCGGTTTTCACGGCTTGCCTCCTCTGTGGGTGGACCTTCACAAACGTTGGTCTTCGGGCGTCATCTCCGAAAGTCACTGCCAGAGTTTCGCTGTGCTCGAGAGGGACGCCTCAATGCTCATCATAGCAAACAAGGGGGATTCAGACCAGGTAGGCGAATCGTTCTTTGAATTCGTCGGGAGTCATGTACCCGGCGCGTGCCAGGCGGATGAGGCGGTTTGGGTCCGAGAAATCCTCTGAGACCAAGCGAATCATGTATTTGCGAGCGATCTCGTAGGAGTCGCTGTCCACGTCCACCAGGCGCACCTGCATCCGTTTCGTTTCCGGGTCGAGCAGTTCCCGAAGCGGCATGGGAACGACGTGGCCGCCCTGGACCGTGATCATGGCGCCCGACCCGCCGTCCAAGAGGTAATGGACGGCCGCGTTGCCCAGATCTTGGGTGTATTCACAGTCGAACGGAATGGGATCGGCGCAGCGCAACTCGTAGCCGATGTTTTTGGACACGACCGTGATGTCCAGACCACGGGAGACGAGGCGCCTGCGCACCTCGTTTTTGATGATGTCCCCGAACGGAATCTCCGCGTATCGGATATGGCCGTGGGCGTCTCGTTCCACGTCGTCGAGACGTAGGAGGTCTTCCTCTTCGATGTGTTCGACGATGCCTTCGGCCAGGATGGCGACGCCGTAGTTTCTTCCCATGGCACGTCGCTTGATGATCGAACTTTCCAGGATGTCGGCCAACTCGCAGAGACGAATTTTTCTTTCTTTGAACTCCTCGGCGAGCACGGCCAAAGTGGCGCTTGCCGCTCTTGAGATTCCCAGGGCCAGGTGGCCGGCCTTGCGGCCCATGGACACCAGGAAGTACCAGCGGCTCGTGGTCTGCGCGTCCACCATGATATAATGGACGAGTTCGACCCCCACGTGCCGTGCCGTCTGGTACCCGAAGGTGGACAGCCGGCCGGGCAGGGGGAGATCGTTGTCGATGGTTTTGGGCACGTGCGCCACCCGGACCTTGTGGCCGGTGGCTTCAGCCACGCTGAGCGCCGAGTAGGCCGTGTCGTCTCCTCCGATGGACAGGAGATAGTCCACGTCCAGATTACGCAGGGCACGCAGCGTATTGGACATAGACTGGGAATCCTTGGTGGGATTGGCCCGCGAGGTACGCAGGATCGAGCCACCCTGAAAGTGGATGCGGGACACGTCCTGGATCCGCAGGTCCACGATCTTCGAGTTATCTCCCCTGGAGAGCCAATGGAAGCCATCCAGGATGCCGATGACCCGCAGCCCGGAGTTGATGGCCTCGATGGCAGCGGCGCGGATGACGCCGTTGATACCTGGAGCGGGACCACCTCCGACCAGGATGGCCATGACCTCACCCTTATTTTCGTAATTGTCGAACAATTCCATGACGGTTTCTCCCAATGAAACGACTTGAGATTTCGATGCATCCAGCCGGCACCGTACCAACGAAAATGTAGGGAGAGTCGAGCGGCCCCGAGTTGGTTGCTTCGGTGCATCCGTACCGATCCGATCTGTGGCCGTATACCCCACTTTTTTGCTTGCGCCAAGGTTTTGTTGCAGTAAAAGGAGTGAGCGCACCCGCTCTATGACCGCGACCCGAGTCCTACTCGGACGGGCGATTTTTCCGGTCGTTTCAGGTGAGGTGTTTCGCACCAAGTTTCAAGGAGGAGTTTGATGGACTCGAATGCCTATCGTATTGTTGTGACACATGAACCCGACGTGGGCGCGTTTCGCGCGTCCGTCCCTGAGCTGCCAGGGGTCGAAGCGGTTGGACAGACTCGGCCAGAAGCGGTAGAGAGTCTGGTCGAGGCTCTCGATGCACGCCTGGTCGCCATGGCCGAACAGGGCCAGGAGCCTCCCGAGGCGTTGGATCGTCGGGAGTTTTCCGGGAACCTGGAGGTGATGGTTTCGCCTGATTTGCATCGCGAGCTGGTCTGGCAGTCCACGGTGGAAGACGTCCCGGTGGCTCAGCTCGTGACAGAAATCCTGGCTGCCGGTCTCGAACGGCGAGCGCTGGGAACTCTGGCCGGCATGTCTCGGGGTAGACAGGGTGGTGGCGACCACCGGGACAATCGGCGTCGCGGGCGTCACGACCGGATGGACAAATCCAAGTACCTCAATATTATGGAGGATCGCGCGAGCTTCATTGAGTATGTGCGTGGCCTCGATGGTGGTGCGAGGGGTGGCGGCAGCAACGGTCGCCGCAGGAAATGACACCGACAGGTCGACCGGCGGGTTTTCGATAGCCCGTCGGATCACCTGGACGTGGTGAGAACAGCGGGAGGAACCGACCATGGAGACTTTACGGATCGGCATGCTGTCGTTTCTCCTCGTGCTGATGTTTGTTTTCGATTCCTGCAGCGCCTCCATGCCCAGTTCTCGAAAAGCCGCTGCTTCCATGGGGGTGTGTCAGGTGCAGTCCGCGCCTTTCAGAGGGACGATTCTGAAGAGCAATGCTTATGTGCAACGTCGTCAGAAGTTGATTCGCCTCAAACTTCAGATGCAGCGGGACCTGAACCATCTCGTGCGTGCCTATCGGAGGCGATTCGATCTGGATATCCGCGCCGCCCGTTTTCTCAAGAAGAAGGCGAAGCTCGCCCGTCTCCGTGGCGCTGTGATTTCAGAGGACACGTATCGAAAGCGGCTGGCGGCGCTGGATTCGAAACTGGCGCAGGATGTTGCGTTGAAGCAGGCGGTCGAGGAACAGAGTGAAAACACCCTGGCCTATCGGGTGCGCAAGCAGACTGCGCTGCTGGAGTACAAAAAGATAGCGATGCAGGCTCAACGGCTTCAGGGGCAGTTGGCCGCCAAGGCGCAGCGTTTGGATCTGGCGCTCAATCGTGTCGTTCGGGGCGCGTTGCGCCGCGTTCTCACGGAAGCGTTTGAGCGCGGGACCTGCGAGGTCGTCTGTGACGGCAAGCACCGAAGCGTGCTCATTTTCAAAGGAACGCGAAAGCCGCCAGCGGGCGTCTGCGGGGGGGCTCTTTCGCGGATGCATGACCTGACGGGCGACGTGATTCGCGACATTGGGTCGGCGCTGCGGGCTGGGACCTGGTAGAAGGGCAGGAAAGGGGGAATGTCGATATGAAACGCTTACCTACGGTTGCCGTCTGCGGCTCGGCGGTCATTCATTCGATGGGGGTGGAGGCCATGGCCGAGGAATTGGGCGCGGCGATCATCCGCAATGGCATGAGCCTTGTGACCGGAGGAATGGGCGGCGTCATGGAAGCAGCCAGCAGAGGTGCCTTTCATGCGCGCCTCGCAGGTGAAGGCGAAGGGGTCGTTATCGGCGTCCTACCCGGAGATAGCCTGGTCGAGGCGAATTCTTATTGCAACGTGGTCATTCCGACTGGAATGGGGATTGCCAGAAACTCGATTGTGGTGCGTTCGGCGGACGCGGTCGTGTTGGTGGAAGGTGGAAGCGGGACCCTGTCCGAGGCCGCCTTTGCCTGGCAGTTCGGCAAGACCGTGGTCGCTTTGGTGACCTCGAATGGCTGGGCCGAACGCCTCGGGGGACAGAAACTCGACGAACGTCGCCAGGACCAAATCTATGCTGTTCGCACGCCGGGCGAGGCTGTGGCGCTGATTCAGGATGAACTCGATTTCTAGCGAGACGAAAACGGTCTTCGACCGTCTGGAAGTTCGGGTGTGGCGCAGGATCCGGAGTGACGGCCTGCTGTCGGCCGGGCAGACGGTCCTGGTGGCCTGCTCGGGCGGGGCGGATTCCACATTTTTGACCCTCGTTATGCAACGACTGGCCCAACACATGGGGTTGACCTGTGTCGTGGCTCACGTGGACCATGGACTGCGTTCCGACTCGGGGAAGGACGCTCAGTGGGTGCGCGAGTTCGCCCGCGGTTTGGGGTTGGAGTGCCTCGTCGAGCGGGTTGCGGTGGAGGGGGCGGGGGAAGAGGCGGCCCGGAACGCCAGACTGTCTGCACTGGAGAGACTCGCGGATCGGGTCGGAGCCGATGTGGTGGCGTTGGGTCATCATGCCGACGACCAGGCCGAGACGATTTTGATGCGGATGATCCGTGGGACGGGTTTTCGGGGGTTGGCCGCCATGGCGTCGAGACGTGGCCGTTTCGTGCGGCCCTTGTTGGATTTGCGGCGAGACGAAATAGAGGCTGCCCTGGCCGATTCGGGGACGCGGTTCGTGGAGGATGCGACCAACGTGTCTTCCGATTTTTTTCGGAATCGTGTTCGCGCGGAGATGCTTCCCTGGATGCGTGGAGAAAATCCTGCAATCGTTGAAAGTCTTGCCGGGCTTGCTCGAAACGTACGAGCAGACCTGGATGCGTTCGATGCGGCCATGGAAATCGTCTCCAAGCACTGGGTCGTCGAGGAGGTGGGGCCGGACGGCCGGATCGGGAGCAGGATTTTGCCGGAACTCTGGGAGAAACTCGGCCCAGGAGGGCTTTGGTGGGCGGTCCGCAAGGCGCACGCAAGGGCGACGATGGGGCGCCCGTCGGTCGGGCAACTCGAGCGGGTGCATCTCATGGATTTGTTCGAAGGACTTGCCCGCGGTTTCGATGGGCGGTCGCGGCGATTCATGGTTCCCGGTGGGGTGATGGCACTGCAGGGAGGGTGGGGCCTGACCGTGGTGCCCGGGGATTGGTTGGACGATCCGGCCGTGGGCCCCTGGGCCGTGGCGAAGACAGGCAGATGGCGACTGGGCACCACAGGGTGGGTCGTGGTGGTGGGGGAGGATGCGAGTCGCCGAATGGTCTCGCAGCGGCAGTTTTTTCGGACGCGGCACCCGGGGGATCAGATTATGCTGGGCCATCATCACAAAAAGGTGCAGGATCTGTTCGTGGACCGGGGGGTGCCGGCTCCTTTGAGGGATCGGCTGCCCCTGCTCGCGGACGATCATGGTCTCGTGGCCTGGGTGCCGGATCTCCACGGCGAGAACGAAAAGGTGACCTTGTGGGCGGAGATAGGGTCGTTGGAGGCTGTTTTGGCGGCACTCTTTGACTGGGATCATCGAGAACAAGAGTTTTTTGACTTGTCTGTCGCTCCTCGGTATGCCACAAAAACGCCCGGCTCGTCAAAGACGAGTTGACCGGAGGTACGGACCGGTCCAAAATGGAAAGTGGTATGAGGAATGGGCCATTGAGTCGGATGACGTGGCCCCTGACAGTGCTGGATACATTCCGGCGGTAGGTTGGTGGAACCAGTGAAGCAATCGCACAAGACCCTCGTGTTATGGGTGGTCCTCATCGGCATCTTCGTTGCCGTATATTATCTGTTTCGGACGACCCCGGACGAGGCAAAGAAGGTCAAGTTTTCAACTTTGACGAAGACCGTCGCGACGAACCCAAAATCGATCAAGTCTTTGAAGTTCGAAGGCAATGATGTGCATGGGTGCTGCATCTCCGGTCACAAGTTCAAGACGCATGGCCTGCTGAGCCCCGAGCTCCTGGACAAGTTGGACAAGGCCGGTGTTTCCTACGACCTTGCAGAAAAGAAGGAGAGCATCTGGCCGTCGTTGCTCATCTCGTGGCTGCCGATTCTGCTCCTAGTGCTTCTGTTCTTTTTCTTCATGCGTCAGCTCCAGGCCGGCGGCGGCAAGGCCATGACGTTTGGCAAGTCGAAGGCCAAGCTGCTCAGCGAGGGGCACGATACGGTGACGTTCAAAGACGTGGCCGGGATCGAAGAGGCAAAAGAGGAGGTCGAAGAGATCATCGATTTTCTCAAGGATCCGAAACGGTTCACGCGTTTGGGAGGCAGGATCCCCAAGGGCGTGTTGCTCATGGGCCCTCCGGGAACCGGCAAGACATTGCTGGCGAGAGCCATCGCCGGTGAGGCTGGGGTCCCGTTTTTCGGGATTTCCGGTTCGGATTTCGTGGAGATGTTCGTTGGGGTCGGTGCGTCTCGCGTGCGGGATCTTTTCGAACAGGGCAAGAAGAACGCGCCCTGTATCATTTTTATTGATGAAATCGATGCAGTGGGACGCCATCGGGGCGCAGGGCTGGGCGGCGGACACGACGAGCGGGAGCAGACGCTGAACCAACTCCTGGTCGAGATGGACGGCTTCGAATCCAACGATGGCGTCATCCTCATCGCTGCCACCAACAGGCCGGACGTGCTCGACCCGGCTTTATTGCGGCCAGGGCGGTTCGATCGGAGGATCATGGTTCCCAGGCCCGATGTCGTCGGACGTCTTGGGATCCTGGAGGTCCACACGAAGAAGATGCCGCTTGCAGAAGATGTGGCGCTCAATGTCATTGCTCGCGGGACCCCTGGATTTTCCGGAGCGGATTTGGAAAATCTCGTGAATGAGGCAGCCTTGCTGGCGGCCCGTAGCAATGGCAACGTGGTTGCTCATGAGGATTTCGAGACGGCGAAAGACAAGGTGATGATGGGTAGGGAGCGCAAGAGTCTGCTCATCAGCGAGGAGCAGAAAAAGGTCACTGCCTACCACGAAGCAGGGCACACCTTGGTGGCCAAGTTGGCGCCCGGAGAAAAGGATCCCATCCATAAGGTGACGATCATTCCGCGGGGATGGGCCCTAGGGCTGACCCAGCAGATCCCAGAAGAGGATCGGTACAACAGCAGCGATGAGCGGACCAAGAACGAGATTGCCATCCTCATGGGGGGCAGGATCGCCGAGGAGTTGGTGTTCGAGGGTCGGAAGACGAACGGCTCGAAAAATGACATCGAACGGGCCACGGAGTTGGCGCGCAAGATGGTGTGCGAATGGGGGATGAGCGACGTGCTCGGTCCTCTGTCCTTCGGAAAGAAGGAGGAGCAGATTTTCTTGGGGCGCGAGATTGCCCAGCATCAGGACTACAGTGAGGAGACGGCTCGCGTCATCGATGGAGAAGTGAAGCGGATCGTCCTCGAGAACTACGATCGTGCCAAGGAGATTTTGAGCGACCACATTGACATCCTCCATGCCCTTGCCAATGCGCTTTTGAAACGGGAAGTCCTTTCTGGTCAAGAGGTGGACGTCATCGTTTCGAGAGGGCGTCTTGGTAATCCTCCGACTTCTGGGACGGGAAAGATCGGGTGGGGCCGTGAGGAACACAAGGCCAACCCTCTCGATGGGGTGTTTTCAGGCACCGGTCCCTTTTCCAAGCCTCCCGAGCCGGAGCCCGACAACGCCTGACCAGTCCTCTGGGGCGACAATTTGAGCGTTGAATCAACGAGGTGACAGGATGGAATCCACGGTGGTCCATGGCCGAACCTGGCCATGGGATCGGGTGTATGTCATGGGGGTCGTCAACGTAACGCCCGATTCTTTTTCGGATGGCGGCCGCTACTACGAGCGGAGCCGAGCGGTTGCCCATGGGTTGGCTTTGGAACGGGGCGGCGCCGATATTCTGGACGTGGGAGGGGAATCCACCCGTCCGGGGGCGGAACCGGTGTCGGCGGACGAAGAAATCGCTCGGGTCGTGCCGGTCATCGAGGCTTTGGCCGGGGCGGTCAACTGCGCGATTTCTGTGGATACCTACAAGGCGGAGGTGGCAAGGGCTGCCTGCGAGGCTGGGGCCACTTGGATCAATGACGTGAGCGGGCTTTCCTTGGATCCGGGCCTGGCTCAGGTGGCGGCCGATATGGACGCCGGTTTGGTGCTGGGCCATATTCGCGGGACGCCGCAGATCATGCAGAGCATGACGGATTATGACGACTGCGTGGAAGACGTCAGCGAAGCGTTGATCGGATCGGTTCAGCTGGCGGTGGCCTCGGGGGTCCATCTGGATCGAATTGTGGTGGATCCGGCGATCGGATTCGGCAAGACGGCCGATCAGAATCTGATGCTCATGGCCGGATCGGCGCGGATACGTCGCAACACGGGCAGACCTGTTCTGGTGGGCCCGTCTCGCAAGTCGTTCATTGGCCATTATACGGGAGCGCCCGTGGAAGAACGACTGCCCGGCACCATTGCGGCCAGCGTGGTTTCTGCTTTGAGTGGCGCGGATGTGCTGCGTGTGCACGATGTGGCCGAAATCCGGCAGGCCCTTGTTATTGTGGAGCAATTCCGGAGGCTTTCCGGGCCGTTGGTGCCCCGAGGCCCTTCTCTGGACGGTCGTCTGGGGTTCTGATCGACGCTCTTTTTTTCCCGGACGAATCCGGAAATTTATCGCAAATAGAAATCGTCGTTGACATGCTTTATGGCGGGGTATACTTTTAAGGAGTAGACATAAGTGGGTGTGGGGGGAGGGATGTGGTAATGCCACGCCAAAATAGCGAATCAAATGTTGAGGGGAAACAAAGGACAACCTCTGTGGTGGGCGATCAGGGCACCGTCTTGGTCATCGACGACGATCGGATGAACACGCAACTGCTCGGGGACGTGTGTGCCGTGTCCGGGTGGCGGGTTTTGGTAGCCGAGGACGGACAGCAGGGCATGACGTTGGCCCGCAAGCATCACCCGGACGTGATCCTGTTAGATCTTATGATGCCGCGATTGGACGGGTTCGGCGTGTTGGCCGAACTGCGGCAATCGGCCGGGCTGGCGGATGTAGCCGTGGTCATCGTCTCGGCCATCGGGGAACAGGATTCCGTGGATCGGGCCCACGCGCTCGGAGCGGTCGGGTATTTGCATAAGCCCTTTGGGTTGGAGGATCTGCGTTCCGCCCTCAAGTCCGCGGTGAGCAAGAAAAATGAGCTGACCCCGGAAGCAGGGGGGTGGCCCGGCAGTCAACGAGACGAGGTCCTTCGGATGTTGATGCGGCAGGGAGAGCGGGCCGCTTCGCGGAATACGACGGTAGGTCTCTTGACGGTCGGGTTGAGCCGTCGAGGTGGCGAGGGAGTCACCGAGGAGGAGTCCACCTGGCTCAACGACGAGGTGTTGTCCCTGGTTCGTAGACCCCAGTGGCTGTACCGCATCGGGGCCGGGTTGGTCGCCGTTGTGATCGCTGGGGTCACGAGCACCTATGTGATTCGGTTGTCCTATCAGATTCATCGGTCTCTCAAACAAGGATTGATGTCATATCGAGGGGCGCCCAATGTACACGTGGGCTGTCTGGTGCGCCACGGTCTTCGTTCGGCAGATGCCGAAGAAGTTTTGGAGAAAGCGCTGGCCGCTCTGGAGGAGGCGCGCAGCACAGACACCGACGTGTTCGTCACGACCTGACCGTCTCCACCCTTCGATTTTTTCAGGAACGTCAGACGTCGCAGCCCATGGTGGTCATGACCAGATCGCCATGCTTGACGCCCTTTGCGCTGAGGGCCAGATCGGCGAAGTGGCGAACCTGGCTCGATTTTCCTTTGAGGGCCATGACTTCCAAGCAATTGTCGTGGGTCATATGGATATGGAGGGTCGCCAGCACGAGGCCCGGCTGTTCGTGGCCCGCATGGATGAACTGTTGGCTTACCTCGGGTCTGCTATGGTCGTAGACCACGGTGAGCGTGCCTACGGTTTCGGCGTTGTCCTGCTGCCACTGGTCTTCGACGAGGGCTTTTCTGATGAGGTCTCTGACCGCTTCCGACCGTGTCGCATATCCCTTGCGGGTGAGCAGGTCATTGAACTGGTCGGCCAGCGACTGTTCGATTGTGATACTGATTCGTTGCAGATCCGACATGACGGTTGTCCTCCATATGGGTAAAAACGTATCGTTCGGATACGGATCCGACAGTTTCGGCCTTCCGCCGTGCGCCGCGGTCTCCAAATGTCTCGAAATGCCTGGCAGGAACCTCCGCTTTTCCGTTGATGTTCAAAATCCACTGGGCTAAGATACATCGTCGCTGTGGCGGGATGCAAGGTGGCATGTCCAAAAAATTTGCGCTCGAATGCGCGCAACACACTGTATCGATGACAGTGAAAGACTGCGATACAAGGCAATCTTAATGAGTTTGAACGGTTCACAACCAGCAACGGCAGGACGGTGAAGATGGAAGACAAAACCAAGATCCAAGCATATCTGGACCGGTTGGAGCGAGACCCTGACGAGCAGGAGGTTTTGGAGAAATTGACCTCAGTCATCGATGGCATCGCTGCTGAAGGTCAGGACTTGGACATTCTCCAGATCGTGACCGTCACCAGGGCCAGACTGCTCGAAGCCAAGGCCGTCGAGACGGCGGCGGCGTTGCTCGATCTGGAACTGAAGTTGTGTACCGATTCTGATATGAGGGCTGACCTCCTCTATGAGAAGGCCCGAGTCCTGGACGAGGAACTGCTGCAGCAGGATGATGCCCTTGCATGCCTGGACGAGGCCCTCGAATTGCGGCCCGACATGAAGGCTGCCGAGGAAAAGAGGGATTCGATCCAAACCACCAAGGAAAATTGGGAGAAGATCGTTTCTCATTACCTTGCAAACGCGGAGTCGGCCGATTCCAAAGAGCTGGCGACGAGTCTCTATGCGAGTACGGCGGAGATCTATCAGAAGAACAATCCGGGCTGCGCTGAGGTGGAAACCTATTTCCGCAAGAGCCTCGATATCGATCCGACCCAGGATAAGGCGTATCGTCACTTGGGCCTGCTGTTCAGGTCGCAGGAACGTTGGCAGGATTTCGCTCAACTCCATATTAAGCATGCCGACATCGTGGATACCCCGTCCGACAAGGTGCAGGCTCTCGTGGCCGCCGCGAGGGTGATGGATCGAAAACTTTCCGACGGAGAAGGAGCCCTGGATCTGTACCGCAGATGTCTTGCCGTGGATCCTGCAAATGAGTTGGCGCTTGAAGCGCTCGTGGATGGCTACACCAGAAAGGAAGATTGGGAGGCGCTCATCGCGGTCTACGAGGAATTTTTTGCATCGAACAACCAGAAGGGCGATGCCGGGCTCTATCTCCAGATTGGCATGTTGTGGTGGAAGAAACTCGGCAACCTGGAGAGTGCCGAATCATATTTTCGCCGGGTTCTCAAGGGGGAGCCGGGCCAGCCTCTCGTGTTGGATTTCTACCGCCAGTATTACGGGACGATTGGGGACTACAAGAGTTTGTTGAGTTTGCTTCGTCATGCGCAGCAGGCCGTCGAGTCCAATGAAGAAAAACTCGCGCTTGCCGTAGAGATGGCCGAATTGGCGGAAATCAACATGGAGGAATACGAGCGGGCCATCGATATGTGGAAAGGGGTCTTGCGTCTGGCTCCTGACCACCAGGGCGCAGCCACGGCCCTGCGGAGGCTCTATCGCAGAACGGAAAAGTGGAACGCTCTGCTCGAGGTCATCAAGGACGAGGTGGCAGCCCTTTCCGATGACGATGTGGACGGAAAGGTGAGTCGCCTCCTGGAGATGGTGGACATCTATTCGAAGCTTCGGGTCGATGTCATGGTCGTCAACACGTACAACGCTATCCTCGAGATCCAGCCGGGCAACCTGGATGTCTTGTCCGCTCTCGCGGAGCGATACGAAAGCGCTGGACGCGTCAACGACGTCATTAACGTGCTCTACAAGCAGGCGGCAGTGGCGCAGTCTCCCGGAGAACGCAAGGCTTTGCTGCGCCGAATCGCCTCTCTGTGGACGGACCGTGTGGGCAATCATGCGAAGGCCATAGAGCCTCTCGAAGAGATCCTGTCCATCGATCCGGCGGATCGGGAAGCCTTGGCCGCGTTGCGGGCGATCTACGAGAAGAGGCGGAACTGGAAAGGCTTGTTGGACCTACACGTCCGAGAACTGCAGCTCGTTTCCGGGGAAGAAAAGCTGTCCATGCTCAAGACGATGGCGGAGCTTGCCCAGAAGCGGCTTGGGGATACCGGGAGAGCCATCGCGATTTGGAATCAAGTCCTGGAGCTGGACTCGGAGCACGGAGAAGCCCTCGATACCCTGTCCAATCTGTATCAGCGGGAGAAGCGATGGCCCGCTCTCGCTGAGGTGTTGGAGCGGAAGCTCAAGTTTGAGACGGACCCGAACGAAAAGCGGGCGTTGCTCGAAAGTCTCGGGAGTTTGTGGACGGATCGAATCGGGGCAGGCCCTCGGGCCATCGAGGTATGGAAGAAGGTCCTGGAGTTGGACCCCAACCACATCAAGGCGCTGCGTGTCCTGCGTGACCTCTACGCACAGCAGGGACACTGGGATGCCCTCGAAGAGCTTTTGGGCGCGCGTGGGGCCTGGACCGATTTCATCGACGCCTTGCATCAGGCGGCGGACCGCACCGATGACAAGGAGCAGCAGGTCGCACTGCACTTCAAGATTGCAGGTGTCTGGACGGAGAAACTTGGCAAGCCGGACCGGGCGGTCAAGGCGTATGAGCGTATTCTTGCTTTGGAGCCTGGAAACTTGAGTGCGGCCGAGAATCTGGTGCCCATTTACGAGAAGGGCCAGAAGTGGCCTCGGCTCGTGAGTACCTACCAGGTTCTTTTGGACCACGCCGAGGACCGAGACCGTCGTCTCGATTTGCTCGACCGCATTTGGCGGCTCTGTGAGACGAGGCTTGGCGCCAAAATGGACGCCTTCAACTGGTGTGCCAAGGCGTATGACGAGAGCCCCGACGATGGAGCCATCCAGGCGGAACTCGAGCGTTTGGCCGGGGATGCCCATGCGTGGAAGCAGTTGGTGGACCTCTATGGCGAGCGTGTGGCCCATACCGAAGACGAAGAGCAGCAGGTGGCGCTGTATCGTCGTATGGCCGAATTGACCCATCAGGATCTCAACCATCCCGAGGATGCCAAGGTCTTTTATCAGGAGGTGCTCAAGCGTCGCCCCGACGCCCCCCAGGCGCTCGATGCCCTGGAGCAGATTCTGGGAGCGACCGGTGACTGGGAGGAACTGCTTGTCGTGTACGACAAGCGGGTCGAGTTGAGCACGGACGACGAGAAGAAGCGGGAGTTCCTGATGCGCACCGGGGTGATCCGAGAGGACCACCTGAATGATCTCGACGGTGCGGCAAAGGCGTATCAGCAGGTGCTCGATATCAACGGCGAGGATTCAAAGGCCCTGCGCGCCCTCGAGCGTGTGCACGAGGCTCGGGGAGACTGGCGTTCTCTGGCGCACGTCCTCGAACAGGAACTCGCGATTGCATCGGATACGATTGCCCAGATCGAGATCCTGACGAGGTTGGGGCAGATCAGCCACGAGGAACTCTCGGACGACGAATCGGCCGTGACCTGGTACAGTAAGGTTTTGGAACTGGACCCTCTGCATCGTCTGACGGTTGCAGCCCTGGAGCCGTATTTGGATCAGGACATGCCCTTGGCCGTGCGTGTGGCAGAGATCCTTCTGCCCTTCTACGAACGGACCGAGGATTGGACCGCCTTTGCACGTTGTCTCGAACTTCGGGCGAATGCCAGTGAAGATAAGTCGGAGCAGCTCGAACAACTCAGACGCCTGTCGGAGATTTATGCTCGGAAGTTGGGCGATGCGCAGCATTCGCTCGACGTGGCCCTTCGGGTCTTCAAGATGGACCCGGAGGACGCAGATAACCGAAAACTCCTGGCGGAACTGGCGAATCTCGAAGGTGACTGGACCGCGGTGTTGGAGCAGTACAAGGCGGCGATCGAGGAGGCGGATGACGGTTTGCGGGCGAATCTGGCCGAGGAACTTGCAGTCGTCTACGACGAGTCCCTTTCGGACCCGGAAAAGGCTCGCGAGTACTACGAAGTGGTGCTCAGCGTGGCACCCGACCATGCCGGGGCGTTTTCGGCGCTCCAGCGGATCCTGTCCTCGTTGGAGGATTATGATGCTTTGCGTCTGCTGCTGCACAAGCGTGCGGAACTCGTTACTGACGACGAGGAGCGCAAGACTCTTCTCTTCCAGGTGAGCAACCTGGAAGAAGATGTGCTTGGCAACACGGATGAGGCCATCGAGACCTATCGGTCGTTGCTCGAAATCGATCCGGGAAATTCAGGTGGCTATGCGGCGCTGGAGCGTCTCCTGAACAGCACGGAGCGTTGGCACGACCTCGACGAACTGCTGGCCAAGGAACTCGATTTCACCGAAAGCCCGGAAAGAGTTGCTGACCTGCAGTTTCGTCGTGGCACCCTGCTCTCCGAGCATCTCGACAACCTCGACGGATCCGTGGATATCTTCCAGGAAGTCCTCTCATTGGTTCCGGGGCATGAAGGCGCTATCGAGTCCATCGAAAGCCTGCTGGATAAGCCGGATCTCAGGCAGCGCCTGGCATCGATTCTGGAGCCGCTCTACGAGGGTGCGTCCCAGTGGCGGAAGCTGGTGGCCATTTTAGAGGTGAAGCTCGAAGCGGTGAGTGACGAGGATCCTGCCGGCAAGGTGGAGATTTTGCGCCGCATCGCTGAATTGCAGAAAGAACGGATCGCCGATCCGGATGCGGCGTTTGCGACGTGGCGTCGAGCTTTGGCCATCATGCCGTCCAATTCGGAAGTCCGGGATGCCATCGATGGCCTCGTGGCCGAAATGGGCGACTGGGAAGAGGCGGTCCGGGTCTGGGAAGAAGCGCTGGACGCCTGTCCTGCCGATGATCTGCCGCTGCGTGCCGAATTCATCACGAAGTTGGCCTCGACGTATGAGGAGCGCCTCCTGGATCCTGATCAGGCGGCTCTTTGGTACGAGGAGTTACTGAACCTCGACCCCGACAATTTGGATGCTGCTCGGCTCGCTGCCAGAGCCCTGGCGAGATTGTATGAGACTTCGGCGGAATGGAAGCAGTTGGTTGGGATTCTCAGACGTGAGGTGGACTGGAGCGACGACCTCGACAGCCGCAAGGAGTATCTGTTCCGCATTGCCGAGATTCAAGAGCAGTATCTGGGAGAGGAGGAGCAGGCCGTCGAGACGTTCAAGAGCATCATGGATTTGGACGCCGAGGATGAGACGGCGATGGATGCCCTGGAGCGGCTCTACTTCCGCGCCGAGAGGTGGAACGACTTGGTCGGCATCCTGCGCCGTCGGGCGGACGTGATGATCGAACCAGAGCAGCGTCGGGCTCTCTGGGCGCGAATCGCCATGTTGTACGAGGAGGCTCTCGACGACATGGACGAGGCGGTCCAGGCGTGGACCTCCTTATTGGATGCGGTTCCGGATGACATCGAGGCCATTAGGTCCCTGGCTCGTCTCTTCGAGCAGACGAAGCGATGGCGGGACCTGTACGACATGCTCGACCGTGAGTTGGCCTTGACCGAAGACGTGCCGTCTCGGGTCGCCCTGATGTTTCGCATCGGCAAGATCCTGCATCGCAATCTCGACGACGCGGAACGAGCGGTCGCCCGGTATCGAGAGGTCCTGGAACTGGATCCAGAGCATCAGGCGGCCAGGTCGGCTCTCGAAGAGTTGTTGTCGGATGACGTGCTGGCCATGCAGGCCGCCGAGATCCTCGAACCTCTCTATCAAACTGAATCCAATTGGGCACGGCTCTGTGACGTGTACGATCTCAGGGCAAGTGCCACGGCGGACGCTACCGAAAAGGTCGCGTTGTACCGACGGATCGCCGAAATTCAGGAGACAGGTCTGGACGACGCCAAGGCGGCGTTCGAGTCGTATGGCAAGGCGCTCATTGAGGCGGCTGGGCTGCCCGAGTTGGTGGACGTCATGTCTTCGATCGAGCGACTGACGAGCCAGGATGAGCGTTGGCAGGACCTCGTCGACCTGTACAAGTTGGTGTCGGACGAGGTTATGGATGCGGCCATTCAGGAGCAGATGCGCCTGACGGTTGCCGACGTTTCCCGCCATCGTCTGGCGGATGTCGAGGCGGCGCGCGAATATTATCAGAAGGTTCTCGATGCCTCGCCCGATAATCAGCGGGCCTTGGATGCGCTCGAAACCCTTTACACGGAGACCGAAGACTACGAGGCCCTGCTCGGCATCCTGAAGCATCGGGCCGATCTGTCGTTGAATGACGACGATGCCCGTCGTGACTACCTGGCCCGTGCAGCGGTCCTGTCCGAAGACGTGCTGGAACGTTCCGAGGAGGCTATGGACCTGTGGGAGCAGGTTCTTGGGGTCGTTCCCTCGGACCGGCAGGCTGCCGACACGTTGGAAAAGCTTTACGCAGGGGCGGAGAAGTGGTCCGAGCTTGCCGAATTGCTGGAGCGGAGGCTCGGGGTTGCGGATTCGATCGGGGAGGCAGTGGCCCTTCGGTATCGACTGGGCGAATTGTGGATGGACCGGCTGGACGATGCCGACCGTGCGTTGTTGAACTTCCGGGCAGCTCTGGGGGGCAATCCGACCCACGAGGAGAGCATCATCCGGATCGAATTGTTCCTGGACGATGAGGACCGAAGAGGTGCTGCTGCCGAGATTTTGGAGCCAATTTATGCGTCGCGTCAGGACTGGAAGCGGCTCATCGATATCTACAAAGTGCGTCGCGACACGGTTGAGTCTCCGGACCTGAAACCTGCTTTGACCAAGCGAATTGCGATGCTCTACGAAGAGCAAATGGAGGATTTGGACCAAGCATTCGAGTGGTATGGAAAACTTTTTTCCGAAAATCCGGAAGAACCCGGCATTCGGGATCAACTCACCAGATTGGCCGGCATTCTCGACAAGTGGTCTGGGCTGGCGGACGTGTACGTAGCGTATCTGGACGAGGTGTTCGAGGAATCCGACATTACCTTGGAGGTCGCCAAGGAGCTGGCGGAGATTTTCGACGATCGCCTCGACGACGTGGATCGTGCAAAAGCGTACTACATCCGTGTTTGGAATCAGGATCGGAGTGAGAAGGAGGTCTTTGCTTCTCTGGAACGTATGCTGACGAGGGCCGAAAAGTGGGATGGTCTGCTGGCAGTCTATGAGGAAGCCGCTGATCATGCGATGGACTCCGAAGAGCGGAAGTCACTGCTCCTCAAGATGTGTCAAATCTACGAGGAGCCGCTGGAGAAACCGGAGCAGGCCGTCGAGACCTATCGGGCGGTCATGGATATCGGGGACAACGATCGGCGCGCAGTGGACGCACTGGAACGGCTCCTCGCCCAACTCGGGCGCTGGGAGGACCTGACGGAACTGTACCATCGGCAAATGGATTATGTCGATACGGATGAGGAACGTGTTTCGATCAAGCTGAGATTGGGGAATATCTACCGGACCAAGTTGGACGACATTCCTTCCGCGGTGGACAGCTACGAGGAGGTCCTGCGGATGGCGTCGGACAACAGCGATGCCATCGAAGCCTTGGAAAACCTGGTTCTCGACGAGCAGCACCGATTCCGCATCGCGCAGATTCTGGAACCCATTTACCGTCAACTGGACGAATGGAAGAAGCTGGTGGTCATTTACGATGCCCAGTTGGAATTCGTGGATGACAAGACCCGTCGGGTGGAGATCTATCAAGAGATATCCAGGCTCCACGAAGAACGAGGCGGCGACTATGCGCTTGCTTTCCAGGCTATGTCGAAGGCCTGGCTCGAAGACGTGGGCAACAGGGACCTGCTGGCGAAGCTCGAAGAGTTGGCCGGCAAGTTGGGAGACTGGAATGGCCTCGTCACCGTGCTGCATCGGGGAGCCGAGGAGAGTTATGATCCCGAATTGCTCGGGCTCGTCTACGGCAAGATGGCTCGAGTCTACGAGCGCGCGCTTGGAGACATCGAGAAGGCCGTCGAAGCCTTTGAAAAACTCATCCAGGCCCAGGATGACAACGAAGAGGCAATTTTGGCCCTGGAACGGCTCCTGCCCGAGCTGGGGCGTTATGAGGAGTTAGTGCCCATCTTGACGCGCAAGGCGGAGATGGCATCGGATCCGCTCGATTCGGTCGAGGTCTATTACAAGCTGGCCGAGGTTCAGGAAACGGTTCTTGAGCGGCGAAAAGACGCGATCGAAACCTGGAACCAGGTTCTCAATGTCAGCGAAGAGGACGAGCTTGCCCTGTCGGCATTGGAGCGCCTCTACGAGGCCGAGGCTGCCTGGACGGATCTTGTGGACGTTTATAGAAAGAAGATTGGGCTGGCGGCGGACGATGCCAATCGTCGCGATTTCATCCTCAAGCTTGCAAAGGTTCAGGAAGAGAAGCTCAACGACGCGTATGACGCCATGTCAGCTTATCGACAGCTTCTGGACATGGACCCGGATGACCGCGAGGCGCTCGAAGCGCTCGACCGTCTCTATGCGTCCGAGAGCATGTGGCCCGATCTCCTCGAGGTCCTGGACCACCTGGTCAGTCTGGAGACGGATGCTGGGGCCCGAGGAAGTCTTCTGTACCGTTCGGGACAGCTCCTTCAGGACGAGATGAGCGACACGGAGGGGGCGATCGAGCGGTATCGGGTCGTCCTGGATGGAGACCCGTCCCACGAAGACGCCTTGCGTGCTCTCGAAGAACTTGCCAGGGGCGATGCTGCTCGGGAATCCGCCATCGCGGTCCTAGAGCCTTTGCTCCGCGACACGGGTAGGTGGTCCACGCTTGTAGAACTGTACGAACTCAGACTGGATGCCGAGACAGACCCGGATGCACGAGTCGCCATTCTGACTGGGTTGGCTCAGATGCAGGAACAAGGTCTGAACGACCCGTCGTCGGCCTTCGAAGCGTACGGCCGTGCCTTGACGGAGCGTCCCGATGACGAAACCGTCCAGGGAGCATTGGAACGGCTTGCCATGGAGGCAGGAAACTGGCAGGGGCTGGCGGACCTCTATTCCAAAGTGCTGGACAACATCTACGACGGCGAGTTGGGCAAGAAGTTGGCCAAGGTTCTGGCCAAGGTCTACGAAGAGGCACTGCAGGACGATGAGCAGGCCATGGCCCGCTACCGGCAGGCCTTGGAATTTGGAGAGGACGCAGAGGCGCTCAAGCTGCTCGACGCCTTGTTGGTGCGCAACGAGCGCTGGGAAGAGCTGGCCGAGGTTCTTCAGAAGGAAGTGGACGCCACCATGGATTCCGACGAGCAGGCTGAGTATCTGCTCCGTCTGGCGTCGCTGCGTTCCGAGCAGTTCGATGATCGACAGGGGGCTTTGGACGCACTCAACGAGGTGCTCGCTCGCAAGCCAGGGCAGAAGGTTGCGCTCGAGTCGATTGAGCAATTCGTCGAGGACGAGGCATTCGCCACCAAGGCTTTGGACGTCCTCGAACCCGCGTACGAATCCTTGGAGCAGTTTGATAAGCTGGTCGCCTTGAGTCGTAGGAGGCTCGCCCTGCTGCAGGATCCTCTCGAACGCGCGTCTCTGTTGGAGCGGATTGCCGAGACCTGCGAGAATCGACTGAGTGCACCCGCCGATGCGCTCGATGCCCTGAGCGAGGCTTTGGAACAGAATCCCGAGGAACCGAGATATCTGGACGAAATCGAGCGCCTCGCAGATCTGACCGGAAACTGGCAGGCCGCGGTCGCCAGCGTGGACAAGGTGCTGTCCACCGATCCGGACGAATCGGTGGCGCGGAATCTGGCGTTGCGTGCTGCGAGGTGGTGCGTGGATCGTTTGACGGATGTCAACCGAGCGCAGGAACTCTATGACAAGGTTCTGTCGGTGGACGAAGAAAACGTGGATGCCATCCAGGCACTGGAGGACATTTTCAGAGCACGGGCGGATATCGCCTCCTTGATGGGTATCTTGAAACGCAAGGCCGAGTTGGTCTTCGACGCCACTGAGCGCCGCAATGTGCTTCAGGAGGTGGCGGACTTGGCTGAGAACAACCTCGGGGACTATCCGGCGGCAGCCGAGGCCTGGAAGTCCATCCTCGAGATGGATGTGGGCGATACCGAGGCGATGGAGTCGCTCGTCCGGCTCTACGAGGCAGCGGAGCAGTGGTCGGAGTTGGTCGATGTCCTGGACCAGAAGGCCGGTATGACGAATGACCACGAGAGCCTCTTGGCGATCAAGCATCGGATGGGCCAGGTCCTCCTGGAAAAAATGGAGGACGTGGATCGGGCTGTCGAGGTCTACAAGGATGCGTTGGACGTGGATCCCCATGACACGGTTGCGTTGGATGCGCTCGAGAGTATCTACATGCAGCGAGAGGACTGGGCGGAGGTTCAGGACATCCTCATGCGGCGGATGACGGCCGCGGAGCCAGGTCCCGAGCGGGTTCCCATCTATGCGCGCCTGGCTCACCTGTCGGAGAATCGCTTCGACAATCCGGATGAGGCGATGTCCTATTGGCTTCAGGTCATCCAGGTGGACGATGCGAACGCTGAGGCCTACCAGGAGCTGTTCAGACTGTTCGAGGCTGCTGAACGTTGGTACGATTTGGCGGACCTCTATCAGCGCTATGCCGAAGTGCTGGCGAATGCGGGCAACACTGACGAGGAGCTGAAGTATCTCGTGGCCGCAGCCACGGTGTGGGAGAATCGTCTGGAGAACACAGATTCGGCGACCGAGGTGCTGAACAAGGTCCTCGAGCGGGATCCGTCTCATGTTGGAGCCCTGACGGCATTGGCCCGAATTTACGAAAATGCGGAGGACTGGGAGCAGTGTCAGGAGATCCTGGCTCGTGCCGCTGCACTTGGCCCTCAGGGACGCGATGGTGCCGAGCTGGCCTTCAGACAGGGGCGGGTGGCGGAGACGCTCGGGAACGCACAAGATGCTCAGACCTACTATGAGCAGGCCCTCGAATTCGACGAGACCCACGAGGGGGCCCTTGAGGCAGTCGAAAATGCGGCCAGAGATGCCGGCGACTGGGAGAAGGTCGCACGGCTGGTCCATAGCAAGGCGAGACACGCCCAGGATCCGGCCCAGCAGCTGGAATACTTCTGTGAACTCGGCGAGCTGTATGCGAATGAATTAGACTTTCCAGATGGCGGCATTCCGTTCCTGGAACAGGCACGAGAGTTGGCTCCCGAAGATCCGAAGGTGCTCGAACCTCTGGCGAATCTGTATTTCGCCGCTGGACGCAATGAGGAGGCGGAAACGCTCTATCTGTCCCTGGTCGAGAGTCTGTCTAAGCATCGACGCGAGAAGCGGCTGGCTGTCTACTATTCTCGTCTTGGCGCCATGGCTGAGCGTCGTGGAGACCAAGCTGCTGCCATCGAACTGTACGACAAGGCCTATCGCATCGACACCTCCTTGGCGGAGACTCTGATCGCCCTCGGTCGTCTCTATCAACAGAAGGAGGAATGGGACAAGGCGCGTCGAATCTATCGCTCCATGCTTCTGCAGAACGTGGACGACCAGAGTTTGGGGGTGACGAAGGCGGATATCTACTACCATCTCGGGTTTATCCACATTCGTACGGACGAACCCAAGAAGGCGAAGAACATGCTCCAGCGCGGTCTCGAACTCGACCCGGAACATGCAGGGATCAAAGAACTGCTGGCGCAGCTCTAGCCATTATGTGACGTATGGATGTTCTTTTGGGGGTTGTGGGCCTACACGGGAGGTGCTTGGGACCCCTCGTTTGCATGCCTTGACAAGGCAGAGAGCCCTGCATGCTTGGGTATGCAGATGCCAAGGCCTGATTGATTCTTGGTGTGCCTTCATTTGGCATCACCGCCGCCACGATAGCCTCATATCCATCACGGGGCCGGATCGTCAGGGGAGGGGAGCCGGGCCCCGCATCGCCGGCAGAATCTGGCATTCGATTCATGGGGAGTCAGGCCGCAGGCCGGACATTCGATGCCGACCTTTGCGTGGGTGATGAGCATCTGCTCGATGAAGTCTTTGATCTGCCATGGCAGCAAGATGATGCCAGCGAAGATGATGAGCACCGTGACCCAACGGCCCCAGATGGTGATTGGCGTGATGTCGCCATAGCCAACCGTGGCCATGGTGACGATGGAGAAGTAGAGCGCATCGGCAAAGGTCCGAAATACCTGGTGGTTGGCGTCATGTTCCGCGTAGTACACCAACCCGGCTGATACGAAGATGATGGCGCTGACCGTAAATATGATGCGGACCAAGATGAGGGTCTTGCGCGTCATGGATCCGAAGAAGAAACGTGGGCTCTTGAGATAGCGTGCCAGACGCAGGATCCGGAGGAGTCGAAAGATTCGGATGAGTTGCAGATACGTTCCGGGCAGAAATAGCGGCAGGATGGCGATGAGATCGATGATGGAATAGGGATTTGCCACGTGGGCGAGTTTGCGAGGGGCCACCCAGAGACGAAGGAGGTACTCGATGAGAAACAAGACGGTGATGGTTGTTTCGATGCCGTCGATGATGCTGAGGCTCGTCGGGTTGGTGACGTAGGATCGGACCGCCGGCAGGGCGCTCACCACGAGGATGAGCCCGACGATGACAGCTTCGACGATGCGACCATGACCCGCGGGTGGATCTGAGAACCATTGCCTGATTTCCTGCTTGGCCGCTGCGATTTTCATGACGGACCCATGGTCGTGCCTGCTTCGTTCTACTGTGAGCCGGCGTCGCCAGCCGACGTCTGACCTTCACTGTTGTCTGGACGGATCCGAAAATGCCAGGAGCACCACCAGGTATCGGGATGCGGATCCGGTGGACATCCGATGCATTCCGTTTCAATGCGTGGGTCGATGGTGCGAGCAAAGAAGGGGTATTCGACCAGTCCCGCCGACTTGCAGGGATAGTCGTCCAGTCCTTTGCGTTTTCGAGCCACCTGGACCCGACATTCGTTCATCTCGAAGCGGAGGCTGCCGTCGGACTCCCAGTACATCGATTGTTTGTTGATGCGGCTGTAGAGGCGCATCTGGAGCGCTGCTGCCAGGCCTTCGAGCCCAGGCCGTTCGCCCAGTCCGAGGAGTTCCTTGATGCGTATTGCCTCGTAAGGGGAAAATTTTCCCCAACAGCTATCATTGCATCGCTTGGCGTGAATCATGCCTTCGTCTTGCTCGACGGCTTGGAACCAGACCCCATCGCCCACAAGCCAGTTCACGGAGATCGCCTTCGCCAGGTTGAGGATCTCGGACGGTTCCATGTCGAGCAGTTTCCTGGGTATTCCGTTCTGTACTTCGAATCCCAGGACTTTGCCGAGTCGTTCCATCATGATCCTGATGCCCCGGTCGCCGGCCGCTGCTTCCATGCGTTGCGCCGCTTCGAGCCCAAACTGATGTTGGACTTCGCTATACCACATGCCGTAATGCACGATGGCTCGTCTGGCCGCATCCATGACCCAGCGCGCCATGTGCTCCCCGTCCAGATCCTCGACTCTCGTCGGCTCGAAGGATGTGGCGGTCTGTCCCAGCTTTCCTTCCACGATTTCATCTGCACGTTTCACGTTCATGATCGGGTTCACCTCCTTTGTGTTCCTGTTTGTTGCTATGATCGTTCGATGTCTGCGTCAAGAACTGCCGAGTCTGCGTCGAGAATCGTCCGAGGGCATGAACAGTCGGCTGGTTGGTGGGAGGAAGAAGCGCTACTTTGTTTCAGGAAAGACGAATGGAGACAGCACATTGGCCCCGTGGTCTTTGCGCGCCTGTTCGAGGCGGCTGCGCTGGGCTGCGAATTGCTCATAGAGTTCATCAGGGGTGCCGGGAGCGTTTTTGCGATAGATGGACTCCACCCGGTCCAGCTTATCCAGCAGGGCCGGAATTCGGATCGAGAATTGCGCTTCGTAGTCCTGTTTCGAGTACGGCTTGGACAGGTACTGGTCGAAGAGATATGACAAATCGTCATACTTTGGAATGAGCCCAACCGGCGTTTTCAAGGCCACGATTCCGTCTCGAATGCGTCGTTCCATCCATTGGATCCACACGAGTTTGTCCAACTTGCCGTTGAGGAAGTTGCCCGCGTCGTCTTCGAGGAAATAGTTGACGGCGAAGATCCTTGGGCGACTCGGCAGGTCTTTTCCAAAGGCAAGATGATTGTGGAGGTAGCGCCCGAGAGAAAGGGATAAAAAGTCCATGTTCGACATGATGTTGAACGTCCGGACGCCTCGTTGGCCCAGGGTGGCGGCGGTGGTCTTGGATTCCAGGCTGGCGCCCATAGTGGTCACTCCGTGGGCCCAGTCGAAGGACTCGCAGACCGGCACCCAGGTGTCTCCATCCCGTCCGCCGTAGATGATGCCGGAAAGGGGAGCGCCGGCTGGATCGTCCAGGGCGTCGTCCAGGTTCGCCAGGTTCCGCAGTGGCACCGTGTAGCGAGCATTCTTGTGCGCGAGCGGAATCTGGTTGCCATTTTCGTCTGTTTTGCCTTCGTGCCAGTCACCCGAGTGGTTCGTGCCGGACTTGGGCGTTTCGATACCCATGCCGAGCCAGTAGGGCCGGCCTTTGTTCACGAGGACGTTGGAAAAGATGACCTCTCCATTGTCGTGGAGCACGTCCCAGATCACTGGATCGTCCTGCTCGTTCACGTTTTCGATGATTCCGAAAATGCCGGATTCCACGTTGACAGCCCGTACTTCGTTGTCGATGACCCGCAGATAGGCAAGGTCGTCACCAACGATACGGTTTCCACGAGTCATGGACGTGGATGTCTTGCCGCAGGCGGACGGAAAAGCGCCGGACAGATAGGTGGTCCTGGCGTTCGGGCCGACGGCGGCCATGAGGAACATGTGTTCGGCCAACCATCCCTCTCGGTCGGCCTTTCGAATCGCAAGACGCAGGGCGAGCTTCTTCAATCCTATCGTGTTGCCTGCATACTGCGTGTTGGTCGTGTAGACGATTTCGTTTTCGAGGTCGATGTAGACACGGCGATTCTCCACGTCGCGACTGACGCCGCCTTCGATGAGACCGGCACCGTGGAGGAATCGAAAAAAGCCTGATTGTCCCTCCATCCGTCGGCATTCTTCGTAGCCCGGCCGGTACAGCAAAGACTCACTGTGTGCCACGTAGGCTGAGTCCGTGATCTGAACGCAGGGAATGGAAAAAATGGATTGTGCTGGGCCGAGCGTCAAGAACCGCACGATCATGGTCTTGTCTGCCATGATGCCATTCATGATGCCCTGTATTTCAGCAAGTCCCTCTTCCCGATCGATGGTGTTGATCGTCTTGCCGAGGTTGCTTCCCGCCTCGACGAGATATTTGGTATGTGGCTTGTCGCGCGCCTGATCGTGATATCCATCGTAATGGACCGTGTGGTTTTCAATGGACAGAGTCCGTTCTTCTCCGAATTCCACCGCCATGGCGCGGATTCGAGCCATATCCGCAGAATCGTCGGTGCAGACGAACACGTCGGCCGGCTTGCACAGAGCAATCGCATGCGCCACGAAGTCCGTGATATGCGGATTGGCGAGGGCCTCGAGTTTTTCGAGTTGCTTTGGAGACATGGAATGGCGCAGCAATTCGGCCGTGTCTTGTTGGTTCGTTGGCATCTGGTACCTCCCAATGGGTTTGGCTGTGCCTGGTTACAGGTGTCCCGCAGCGTCTTCCAACGATGCTGCTTTGCCGGGAACCTCGAAACTCATGTATCGTGCGTTTGTGCCGGAACCGTGGCAGGAACGCATTGTCGGTCAGGTCTCGATGGGCCTGCATGACAGGCCCAGTTCATCTACGGAGCACGGATACCGCATGTGCGATGGTCGGGTCAACGAAACAATGGATTTTTGAGATTTCTAGAATATTTCTAGATGCTTGAGCTTTCATGTGGATGAACACGACTGGATGGACACGACGGTTCTTCGTGCGTGATTGGCCCGCTGGGAGTACTGTTTCTGGGTGATACGTCACTTCAGGAAGAACGAGGACCAGCGATGCAACGATTTCCCGAGAGCTTTGGACAGATGTTGCGCGGATTCCAACAGAGCCGTGTGTTGCTGACTGCCATCGAACTGGACATTTTCACGGCCGTGGGAGATGGGGCGGACGCCCGCACGGTCGCAGGACGGGCGGACACAGACGTTCGAGCCACCGAATCGTTGCTCAACGCCCTGGTCGCCCTTGGGCTCTTGAGTAAGTCTTCTGGGCAGTATTCGAATCTCGAGACTGCCAGGCTTTTCTTGGTGGCCGGTTCACCGGCCGACGCACGCCTTGCTTTGATGCATAACGTGGATATGTGGCGGAGTTGGTCGAGCCTGACCGATTGTGTTCGCGCAGGGACGGCTGTTGGCTGGCGGTCCGTCGAGGAACGGGATGATCGGTGGACCGAGGCTTTTATCGCTGCCATGCATCACAACGCGGCTACTCGAGCTGAGCAGGTCGCTGAGGCCATAGACCTGCATGGACCCGCCCGTATCTTGGACGTGGGAGGTGGTTCAGGAGCGTATTCCATTGCGTTCTGTCGTCGTGATCCGACAATCGAGGCGGAAATTTTGGACTTGCCCACGGTGGTGCCCATTGCTACAAGGCACGTATCCGAAGCTGGGCTTTCCGATCGGATCCACCTTCGGGCCGGCGACATGCTCACAGATTCCTTCGGGAAGGGGTTCGACCTCGTGATTTTGTCGGCCATTTGCCACATGCTGTCGCACGAGGACAACGTTCGTTTGCTGGCCAAGGCGCATGATGCCCTCGCATCTGGAGGTCGCGTGGTGATCCAGGATTTCATCCTGTCGGATGACAAGACGCAGCCGGTTGCCGCCGCCCTCTTTGCGCTCAACATGTTGGTGGCCACGAAGCAGGGAAGTGCGTACAGCGAAGCGGAATATCGAGATTGGCTCGACCAGGCGGGATTCCGGGCTGGAGAGCGGATTGCTCTGCCGGGTCCCACGGATTTGGTGGTGGGGCAGCGGTAGTTTCAACGGATTGCCCCGGCCGTTTGGTGTTCCGTAGCGTTCGTTGTCTGGCAATTGTGTGGCCTCTGGCACTCCTCGTCGGTTGCTTACCGTTTCAAGGCTTGCCACCAGCCGTCGCACAGGGCGGCCTGATACAGTTCCAGCTCGCCTGTTTCGTTCCAATTGGCGCCCCAGTACACGTGGGTTGAGGAGAAATCCAGGGATGCGAATGCTTCGGACCAATAGCCCTGGTGAATGTTGAGGGTCGGGCCGATGCGCCACAGGCGAGGTCCGGACGCCTCATCGACCACCTCGATGAAGAAGAGTTGGTTGGACGCCCATGTGTCCGAACTGTCTGCATAGGTGGATGCGAAGATCCAACCAGGAACCGAGGAACGATAGATCCGCCCGAAATGGAATCCGATACCCCATCCAATATCTTCTTGTGCGAGGATCCCGATCCGGTTCTGCCAGCCCTGTTGATCGTTGACGTCCACTGCCGTCAGGTGGTCACAGGTTCTGGTGGGCTCCTCGTTGTTGGCGCCGCATGGGTCAAATCCTACGTAGTATTCTTCACCGGAACGACCCCAAGCCCACCCTGAATGGTTGCAGTTCGTGCTGAGCCGCACGAAGTCCGAAAAATCGCGGCTCCATGCGTAGGGACCATTCCAGGGCGCCTGGGTCCCGGACGACTCCTTGCAGGTTCCCACCACGATTTTAGACCCCGACGGAGACATGTCCACGAAGTTTGGGGTTGGAAACGGCGTGTTCAGCGAACTGAGCTGCCCGGCGATCTGGTCGGTCTGCTTGTCGTAGACGATCACGTCCATGATGCCCGTGCATTGTCCGCCGCTCGTCATGCCGCCACAGACCTGAAATGCCCAGTACCGCATGTCGTTGGAAGGCGCGCCTTCGACCCCGTTGATCACGTCCTGTGCACCAGGATATTCGTCTGAGAAGTCATGTACGACCTCTGGGGTTCCGCCCAGGACATCCACCGAGTAGAGCACGGCCCCCTTTCGATAGTAGAGTATCGTGTCCGTGTCGGGATCTCCGCTCATATCCCACTGGAGCTCGTTGGGTTCGCCCACATCGAGCACGGTGACCACGGATCGGTCCGATAGTCGGTAGATGGAAGCCGTCCCGTTGTTTCCAAAGGCGGTGACATACTGTCCCGTGCGGTTTGCAGGACTCCAACGACTGTAGCCGTTCGTGTAGGAATCGGCCTCGTTTTCAGGGTCTCCGACATCCGAAATCCGAGTCACGGTCACGTTCGTCTGGTCGATGACAAACGGTTGGCCTGGGCTCGGCATCGATCCCTGTGGTGCAGCGATGGTCGAAGGGCTGTCCATGGTCTCCACCAGCAGACCGGTGCAGGTGCTGCTCCCATCCGTATTCCCGTCTCGTCGTGCCCCATCCGGCAGGGCATCCTGGGCCGTTCCATCCTGCAGTCGTCCATCCGAAATGGTCCCGTCCTGCTGTCCTCCGTCCGTAGATTCGTGGTGCCCGCCAGAATCGTCGCAGGCTGCAACAGGTCCGATGAGCAGACCGAGGCCTACCAGGATGCATATCCCTGTCGGCCATCGCCCTCCAAATCGCGATGCGCTGCACGTCGTCGCGTCGGTCATCGTGGCATTGATCGACCTGTTGGTCATAGCGTTCGTCGTGGTGTTGGTCGTGTCCCTCGTCGTGGTGGTCATGGCCGTCTTTCGTTCTTTTGTGCCGTCTCAAGGGCAGGATACCATGATTTGGCACCGGAGTGCGAACGGCAATGCGGGCCGATGGCCGACCGGGACGAATTGAGGAGCGACGAAATGCGTCGACGGTGCTGTCCTGGGCATCGAGATGCTGAGGGCGGACGAGAACAAACACAGGGCCGACAGGGCTCGTTGACATGTCGACCCAAGTCGGCCACTCTTTCCACAGGGTCTTGGAAGCAGCCGCAGATGGCGGCAAGGAGTCTTTGATGACGGCGATGAATTCGGACGTTCGTGATGCGATCGTGGTGGGATCCGGGGCCGGCGGTCTGACGGCCGCAGCGGTCCTTGCGGCCAAGGGCAGATCGGTGCTCGTGTTGGAGGCGGCGCCCGTACTGGGCGGGTATCTCAACCCGTTCGAATGGAAGGGGTACCGTTTTGACACGGGGTTGCATTATCTTGGTGAACTGCGCCAGGGAGGCTCATTTCGCAAGCTTCTGGAACGAATTGGGTTATGGGATCGAATCACCATGGTCGAGTTGGATCCAAAAGGGTTCGGCGAGTATCATCTCGGGGATCTGGATTTCGTGATGCCGGCGGACCGTGATCTATTTCGGGAGCGTTTGCTCGACGCGGTGCCCGAAAGGCGGGCCGACGTGGATCGTTATTTCGATGTGTTGGCCGATGTGGAGCGGTCCGTGGCGGCCGCCTCGAATCAGCATGATGGCTTCTTGGCCAAGCTCAAGATGGCGCGACATCTTCCGACGTTGATGAAACACTCCAAGGCCACCTACGGGGAGATTCTGGACGAGATTACCGACGACGTGCGGCTCAAGGCGCTGCTGTCTCTGTTCAGTGGCGAGATTGGGTTGCCGCCCTCGAAGGCATCGTCCTTTTCAGGTTTTCTCGTCGTGGCCCATTATCTTCGAGGTGCGTTTTATCCACGCGGCGGGGGGGGCAGTATTCGCGATGCGGCCGTTGCGGTGGTCGAGGAGGGGCACGGGGAATTGCGCAAGCGATTCCGGGTGGAGCGGATCAGCAGGGCTGGGTCGTTGTTCGAGGTGGTCGGGACGCCCCAGAAGGCTGACGGGAGCGCTTCGGGCGCGACTGAACGGATGGTCGCGAAGACGGTGGTGTTCAACGCGGATCCCAAGGTGCTCGTGGACCTGGCGGATTCGAGCCTCGGTCTGGAACGGATCACCGACAGGGCGAGATCCATGGAACCTTCGGTTGGTGCGTTCTATGCGTTCGTGGGCACGGATCTGGACCTGCGAGGACTCGGTGTGACCGGCCGGAACCTCATGTGCGCGGATTCAGTGGACGTGGAGTCCACCTGGCGTTCGCTCCTGTCAGAGCAGATACCGGAGCAGGTTGCTTCGTTCATGGTGAGTATTCCCTCGCTCAAGGACTCGGAAGGAAAGTATGCCCCTGACGGCAAGTATGCATTGGAAGTCCTGACCATGGCACGCATCGAGCCCTGGTTGGAGTGGGCCGGAAAACAGTCACGTCGACGGGGCGAGGAATACGACCGTCTCAAGAATGAATTGGGCCACAAACTTTTGGAGCAGGTGGATCGGTGCGTGCTGCCCGGACTGACCGAGCACCTGGACTTCGTCGAGTTCGCCACGCCCCTTTCGAATCAATATTGGGTCAACGCTCCAGCGGGTGGATGCTATGGCCCCGATCAGATTCCTGCTCAGATGGGGATGGGCCGGTTTCGCCCCGTCACGCCGGCGGATGGGTTCTATCTGGCAGGGGCAGGAGTTTTGGGAGGTGGTGTGTTTCCCGCCATGAGATCCGGCGAGATTGCCGGCCGTAAGGCATCAGCGTACCTCGATGACCGCAGGAGTTGACAGGTCATCATGATGAAGCGCCATTCGTCCATGCCGAACAGGGCTCATCGGGTGCGTCTGCCCAGTCTCGTTGGGACCTTCGTGGCGGTCGCGGCCGCCGGTGCTCTGTTGTGGTATGCCTATAGCTCAAAGGGCGGAGCGCAGCGAGTCCATGACGCCCATCATCGCCCTGCGTTGTCCGGCAGCCGGAAGGCGCCAGGCGACAAGGGAAGGATGTCGGGGCCTGCCGGAGCAGGGACTCAAAAATCCTGTGTTCGAGGCTGGAAGCTCGTGGCGCGTCTGACGGACCTCGTGGGAAAGGCACAGGTGCGGTTGCCTGGGTTGAAGGCTGCGCGTCGGGTGCTCAGTGGATACTGGCGTTGGGCTTCGGATCCCTATGCCGATTGGTCGATGCCAAACGCCAAGTTGCTCGTGATGCTTGGATTTCCACGACCAAGGCTCAAACAGTACGTGGCGGGTCACGTGCCCAAGACGACTCCTGTCGACCTCGGGCCCCAGCGTGGCGTGAGCGTGAACAAGTTGGGCGTCCTGGTGCCGCCGGTCGGCAAGGTGGCCTTTCCCTTGGATCTCCCAAAGGGCAGGATCCTGTTTCGTGCCTGGGTCGGCGTGGTGCCCAAGGGACGACGCGGACGTGCGACTGTGACCATTCGTGTCGGCGACCTGACGACGGTCCGCACCATCGAGACGGCCCAGCGGGGTATCTGGTATCCGGTCGAGTTGGACCTGACGCGCTTGGCCGGCCGCCACGTGACGGTTGCATTCATGTCTCAAGGCCCGATCGGGGTCGTTCCCGTGGTGGCAAGTCCGCTGGTTTGGCAGGAAGGCGCCTGCAAGGCCGGCCGAAACATCATCGTGGTCGTGGTAGACGCCATGAGGGCCGATGGACTGGACGTGTTGTCCGGACGTCACGGCGTGACCCCGACCATGGACCGTCTCGCAGCGAGGGGGGCGACTTTTGCCAAGTGCTATTCCTTGGCGTCTTGGACGAGACCGTCCATGTCCGGGATCCTGACCTCTCATTGGTCGTCGTTATTGTCGATGGCCGGCACTGGTTTTACCTTGGATCGTCAGGAGAAACGTCGGATTCACCCCAAGCTTGCCGTGACGCTCTCGACGCTGCACGTTCGTCGTCTTGGCTACGTCACGGCGGCCATGGGCAACAACTTTTTTTACCTGGAGGATTCGCGTATCGGCTTGGATCGTGGGGTCGAAGAGATCGTGGACTCCCGCGGCGGAAACGGCTGGGACGCCAGGGCCGTGACCGCCGCTGTGGTCCGGTATATGGAGCGGCATCGCAACGAGCCGTTTTTTCTGTGGGTGCATTACGAAGGGTGTCACTGGCCCTACGATCCGCCCAAAGGCCTGTCTTGGGACGGAATCCGTGGGGCGCGTGCTCCCGGTGCACCGCATGATCGCGATTACGAGGGGTACCTTGGTGAGGTCAAGTGGACCGACGAGAATTTGGCCACGCTCCTTGCCTCGCTCGATCGGCTGGGTCTGATCGACGACACGGTCATTGCGGTCACCGCGGACCATGGCGAAGTATTCGGTGATGCCCACGATTTCCTGCTGCTCGGCAACCACACCAAGCATCATCACGGCTGGTCCAACTACGAAGAGGTGCTCCATGTGCCGTTGGTTCTCGCTGGGCCCGGCGTGGCGCACAATCGGGTGCTGCATCAGCGGACTTCGCATCTGAATCTGATGCCGACCTTGCTCGATTTGGCTGGCCTTCCAGCATTGCCCAAGGCTCTGGGCAGGAGCATGAAGCCTTTGGTGGCCTCGGGGCAATCAACCAGGCATGGCTCGGATGTCGCACGTGACAATGGGAAGGCCCGTTGGTCCAGTTGGTCCGGTCTTCCCATCGTGGCAGAGGGACGCAGGCAGGAGTCCATCATGGTGGGACGCTACCATCTCATTCGGCGTTGGGGATCCGCATCTAGGCTTACTGTGGCTGGTCGGTCTTTTACTCGGACCAGGGAACTCTACGATTTGGAGACGGACCCCTTGGAGACGAAGAATTTGGCTGGTACCAAATCTGATGTGGTCCGGCGACTCAAGGCTCTGTTGGACCGATTGCTGCGTCCAGCGGCCGGCCATGAGTACGATGTGGCGAACGCTTCTTCGACAAGCAACGGTGCCGCCTCTTCCTCTTTGGATGGGGCCGACAGCGTCGGAGTCCTTCACATCGGCCTGTGGGGCGGCGCGGCGGCTTCGAATCCATCGAATGACGCGAGGTCGGCCACTCGGCATCGACTGCACGTCATCCTGTCAGGGGATTCGAATCCGGTTCTCGTTCGGTTGGATCCCTCCGGTTCGGCCCGGCTGCCGGCCAAGGGTCTCGACATGACCCTCGTGTCTGCGTCCGGACGTCTGTCCTGGGCTGCCGTTCGCATTCCGACTCGAACGAGGCTCGTTTTGAGCCTGGATGGAAAGACGGTGCCGGCTCATGCGGTGCGCGCCGGCCGCTTTGCCCTGTCCCTGCTCCGCCAGTACCGCTCCTTGGACGGACAGGTGCGTCATCAGCTCCAGGCAGCCGTTGGTCCCGCGCGACCGGTGGACGTCCAGCCTCGCGTGCTCATGTGGTTCGAGCCAGGAGCTTCGGGCACCCACCGAGCTGGGCCTGGTGCCGCGAGCGGTCCCGAGGACTACGGCCCTCACGTGGGGCCTGGGGCCGGTCAGGTCGATGGTCTACTTCGACAGTGGGGGTACATCAAGAAAAAGCGATGATCGCGAGATAGTTTGACGGGGATACGGTGCTCCGACCGAAAAAGCGTCAGGGCTGAACGCCGATGGAACCTACGACGCGGTCGGTGCCAGAGCCGGACGAGATCATGTTGACGTCGGTGACGCCGCCGTTCGACTCGAATCGAAGCACCCGGATGCCCATGTTCTCCGCCAGGTAGAGCGTGCCCCGAAGGGGACCGCGGGTGAGCATGACCGATCGAGCGGGCAACTGGGGAGACTGGCCGTTGTACGTGATCTCGCCCTGATTCGTGAACGGGTGGGCCTGGTTGGTGGGGTCATAGGCCAATCCGAATACAGCGTTTCCAAAGCCGCTCACCACAATGGCGGCGTTGTTGTACGGGGACACCTGGATGTCCATCGGATCTTCGATTGAGGTCAAGACGTCGACGAGCGTCAGGCTGTTCGACCCAATGGCCATGATACCGACCCGGTTGTCCGATGTACAGAAGCCGCAGTTGTCGCCAACCAGGAAGTACGTACCGTCATCCGTCACTGCTGCCGACGAGACGATGGCCTCGTCCGTGCCGAACAGGGGGGCCGATGTCAGCAACGTTGGAGTTGCTCCCTGCCACTGCAGCATGTGCGCGTCCTTGCCTGCCTCGGAACTGAGGATGTCCGTTGCATAGACGATGGCCCGCCCGGACTGGTCCTTGAGCAGAACCATGGCATAGGCCAGCTTCGCCGGAGCCACGAGCCCCTCATCGGCCAGGGTGCCGTCGCAATTGATTCGGACCGAGTAGATGCCGCCCCCGTTGTTGCGCCATTGGCTATCCAGGAGATAGACACGATCGCCGGTGGGATCCATGACGAGCGAAGATGCATAGAACGAACCGGAAAATGCCGCATGTGTCACCTGGACCTGTCCGGATTCGTCGATGGTGAAGGCTCCCAGGGTACCATCGATTTGGGGCACGATGCCCACCTTGCCGTCGGGCGTGAACACGATGCGCGCGTCACTCGATTTACCCATTTGAAACTGATTTCCCGTGAAGGCCACAGTGCCGTCTTTGGCCAGGGTCGCTGTCTCGTATTCGCTACTGTCCTGTCCGTTGGCGGTAAATGGATGGGAGACTACGATGAATCGTTCCTTGTTGCCTGGTCCCGGGTCGCTGTGGCACCCACCGGTTCCCCCGTCGCCACCGTCCGTCATGCTGCCGTCCTGTCCGTCTTTTGCGTCCTGGGTCGTTCCGTCCGATAGGGTCCCGTCATGGTTCGTCTGCGCGTCGTTCTGCACCGATCCATCGATTCCTCCGTCCTGTTGATTCCCGTTCGTGCCGTCATCATTGCAAGCTGAGACCAAACTGGCAAAACTCGTTGACGCGAGCACAACCGCCATGCCCAGGCGGCGGAGGAAGGAACCCTCGGGTTCCGCTGCCAACCTGTTCGTAGACATCTCGAGCGCGTCCTTTCTGGGCCGACGTCGCTCATACGCAATCTTGTACGTCGGCGCCCTGACGGTTCACCCCGTCGTTTTTCGTGCGTGTTCTCACCTGCGTGCAATCAGCAGATTGGCATGATGTTGCTGGTGATTGTCAAGAGAGATATCCATTCGACCATTTGACCACTCGAGTGCAATCAGTCGCCGTCTCGGCAAGGGAGCACGGCGGCTTGGCCCCCGATCACCGAAGGTCGGCAAGGGAGCACGGCGGCTTGGCCCCCGATCACCGAAGGTCGACCGTGTTGATGTGCGGTTCGTTTCGTTCGCGACACAAAGGGTCAGATGGTGCCGGTTGGAGCCGGGGGGGGAGGATTCTGGGCGGGTGGAACAGGCGGCGGTGTCTGTTCCTGCTGGCCTGGTTGCTGCTGATTTGGGGCCGGCGGTGCGGCCGCGGGACCAGGTTGCTGTGGTGATGGTTGTTGTGGGGGCGGCGCCTGCTGATATTGAGGCGCTACGGGTTGGAGCTGCACCGGGCGTCGCGGTCTCTTTGCCGGGCCGCCGAAGCGGACGCCGATGCCGATGCCTGGTTGGATCCAGTTGAACGTGTTTTTGTAATGCACGAATTGCATTCGATAGTAGTGGAACTCGGGACGGATGAACAACGTGACCCCCGAGATGTCGATTTCGAAGGAAAGACCGAGGAATCCTCCGTAAGAAAGAGCATTTGCGTTCTTGAGATCAGCGTCGAATTCGTCGTCCACGCTACTGCCCCAATAGGAATAGAAGAAGCGTGCGCCGCCATAGATTTTGAAGTATCTGGTCACGTCGATACTTGCCAGGATCGGGAGGTCCGCCACGAATCGGTGGAGCACGATCCAGGTGGAGAATTCGACGCCCGGGTCCAAGGCCAGAGAAAAGCGGCCGACATGGATGATGCGGCCCTTCAAGTCCAACTCGAACCCTGTGGGTACCGAATACTTGAATCCGATATCCAACTGTGAGCCCAAGCCGACACGGACGAAGTAGTCGTTGTACGGCAGGGTCCAGTATGGGATCTCGACGGTGTTGTCATCGGCCCCGGCTTTCTTGTCCTTGAGTGTGTGAGACGCGGGGAAACCCACGTAGCCGCCTCCGACGCCTGCGGCCACCTGGCCCTTTTTCAGAGGCACGGCAGTCCGGTACATCGATGCGTTGTAGCAGGCGGTCACAGAAGAGCCGGCCATTGCGACCAAACCTGCGAGGAACCAGGCCTTGAGGAATCGGGTCGTTTTCATCACTGCACCTCCAGTGGTTTTTCTGCCCTTTTCGCCATCGAGTCGGCGCTATCGGTCGCACCAATGGGCCCGCTCCGCCAGTTGCCCCTATCGAAGCATGTCCAACGCAATGGGCTGGACAGACGAATACCTCGGCAATGCTCCAAACAGACGCATTCAGCCTTCGATGGAACAGCGCATGCATGGAGCATCACATGATTGTTTCCTCGTTGCAACGAGTCTCAGCCTCGTGGAAACGAACCTGTCCCTCGCAAATTTTCGAGCGCCTTCATTGTGCATGAAAAAGAATACGTTTTTGACGTGGTGGCCCTTCCCGAGTCAGGCGGGAAGTCTATCGTTTGATTTGGGTGGACGATGCGACGATTGATTTGGGTGGACGATGCGACGTTTGATTTGGGTGGACGATGCGACCATGGTTTTCGAGAAGGCGCTCGATCCAATCCGGTCAAGGGCATCGATTCAGTCACTTTCGGAGATGAGCGTTGACAGTGCAATTCCTTGCTTGGTATGCCTGGTGGGGCAAAAAACGGCGCAGGGTGTTTTCGACTCCGATTGCGACGTTGCCCGAGTTGGCTTTGGCGCGGCGTGGCTCGAATCCGGCACCATGAAAGGTCGAAATCAGCACCAGAGGAGATGGCATGGCGCAAGGTTTTTGGAATCGCATCTTGAGGGTGGACCTGACGGACCGGACCTGGCGGGTCGAAGAACCAGGCGAGGCGTTTTTTCGAACGTATATGGGCGGCAGTGCGATTGGCACGTACTATCTTTTGACCGAGACTGCGGCGGACCTCGACCCGTTAGACCCCGCCAACGTACTGACCCTGGCCGGTGGGGTGACCACCGGGGCGGCGGTGAGCGGGGCGAGTCGGTTCGGAATCTGCGCCCTGTCGCCCCTGACCGGGCTCGTCGGCGATTCCCAGTCTGGGGGTCTGTTCGGACCCATGTTGAAGCGCACGGGCTACGACGCCATCGTGGTGACGGGCCGGGCGGCGAATCTGACCATGCTCACGGTGGAAGAGGATCAGGTGGAGTTCCATGACGTGGAGGCCTGGCGAGGTGAACTGGTCACCGACGTTTTGGATCATCTCGATGACCGTTTTGGTAAGGGATACAGCGCGATTCAATGTGGGCCGGCGGGCGAGAGGCTTGTCCGGTTCGCCTGCCTCATGGTGGACCGCAATGACGTGGGTGGTCGCACGGGTCTGGGTGCCGTGTTTGGCTCCAAGAATCTGCGCGCCGTGGTGGTTCGTGGCAAGAAGAAGGTGCCGTTTGCCGAACCGAAAAAATTGGCCGAGTTGAATCGAACGGCTTTGTCCCGATTGCCGAACGCTGGTTTCCCGACCACCCTGAACGAACTTGGCACACCGGGCGTGGTGTCGTTCCAGGCGAGCGCCGGGAATTTGGCGACCCATAATTATTCCAAGGGCTTCCATCCGGAGCACGAGAAGCTCGATGGTTCATCGTTCGAATCCGAGTTGGGGGCAGGGGCTACCACCTGCTACGGCTGCGTGGTCCGCTGCCGCAAGAAGGTGAAGTCCAAGGGACGATTCCCCTTGACGGACAAGCTCGGTGGTCCCGAGTTCGAGACGCTCGGCATGCTGGGATCCAACCTGGACGTGACCGATGTGTCCGCCGTGGCCAGGGCGAGTCAACTTTGTGGCGAGTATGGAGTAGACACCCTGACCATGGGTGGACTGGCCGGCTATCTGTTCGAGTGCATGGAGCGAGGACTCGTGTCTGCAGACCAGGTGGACGGCAAAAACCTTCGATTCGGCGATCCAGACGACGTGTTCTGGCTCATCGAGCAGACGGCGAAACGAGAAGGCGTGGGCGACGTCCTGGCCGAGGGGTTCGTGGCGGCCATCGACCACTTCGGCAAGGAAACCGAACCCTATGCCATACACGTGAAGAACCAGGGGCTCGCCGTGCACATGCCCCAGGTCAAGCCGAGTCAGGCGATCATGTATGCGGTGTCGCCCATCGGTCCAGATCACCAGTCATGTGAGCACGACTGGTTGATTGCATCCGGGGGACAGGAGTGTCGCGGCCTTGGGATCCTGGGAGAGGGTACGGCTCAGAGCACGAACCTGAACAAGGTCCGTATGACGGCCTACTCCCAGTTTTTTTACAGCATGACGGACACCCTCTGCCTCTGTCAGTTCGTCTGGGGACCCGGAAATCTGTTTCGTTATTCGGAACTCGAGACCTTCGTCAGTTCCTGTACCGGTTGGGATGTGACCCTGTGGGAACTCATGAAGGTGGGGGAACGTCGGATCAACATGATGCGGCATCTCGATGCGCGGCGTGGATTCGGTCGTGTGCAGGATTGGCTGCCCAAGCGGGTATTCGAGCCCTTGCCCGACGGGCCGAGTCAGGGCAGGCACGTGGACGAGCGTGAATTCCCTAGGATGCTCGACGACTACTACGGCATTATGGGGTGGGACCTCGAATCGGGGAACCCAACGCCGGGCAAACTTCGGGAACTCGGTCTGGAATGGGCCCTCGATGAGCGAGGGTGATCGTGAGGAGGATCCATTGCAGGGCGACACCTTCTCATAGGATACATGCGACGATCAACAGGCCCGTCGATGTCTGTGGGAGAGGAGCCAGAGTGTGAGCAACGAAAAGTCTGGATGGATTCGCAAGAGGATTGGGGACGCGGGTCTGGACACGGTCATCGTGGCCTTTGTCGACCACAATGGCAGGCTCATGGGCAAACGCCTCGCCGCCCGGTATTTTTTGGATGAGTTCGGGGAGGGGGGGGTACATGTCTGCAACTATCTTCTGGCCGCAGACGTGGAGTTGGAGCCCCTTCCAGGGTTCGCCCTGACCGGTTGGGACAAGGGCTATAGCGACTTTCATCTGGTGCCGGATCCGGAGACCTTTCGGGTGCTGCCCTGGTTCGATCGGACGGGGCTCGTGATCGCAGATGTTTTCAATACGGACGGGACGATGGTGGAGGTGAGCCCGCGCAGGATCCTCCAGCGACGCATCGAGGCGTTGGGCGCGCTCGGGCTGCGGGCGGAAACGGCGTCCGAATTGGAGTTTTACCTGTTCCGAGGCACCTACGACGAGATTTCGGATCTGTCACGGCTGCCCCAGGTCACGACGCCGTACATCGTAGACTACGATATCTTGGGAACCTCTCGGGACGAAGACGTCCTTGCGGACGTGCGCCGATCCATGCGCGTGGCGGGCGTCGAGGTGGAGGGGAGCAAGGGAGAGTGGGGCAGGGGGCAGCACGAGATCAACCTGGCTCACTGCGGCCCCCTCAAGATGACGGACTGGCACGTGGTCTTTAAGCAGGGAGTCAAGGTGATCGCCGGACGCCATGGTCGGGCTGCGACGTTCATGGCCAAGGTGGACGCACAGATGGCAGGTTCTTCCTGCCACATCCATGTGAGCCTCAAGGACGACCAGGGCAACAATCCGTTCTGGAACGGTGGGCCTTCGAAGCTGTTCTACAATTTTTTGGGAGGATACCTCAAGTACCTCAAGGAATTGACATTGCTGCTGGCTCCCACCATCAATTCGTACAAGCGATTTTCGTCACGGTCTTTCGCCCCAACGACCCTGGCTTGGGGATGGGACAACCGGACCTGTGGCATACGTGCAGTGGGCAAGGGACCGTCGTTGCGTCTGGAATGCCGGCTTCCCGGCGCCGACGCCAATCCGTATCTGGCTCTCTCGGCGCTGCTGGCGGCGGGAGCGGCCGGCATCGAAGAGGACTTGGACGCTCCAAAAGCTGTTCAGGGCAACGCCTATGAGCAGGAGGGCTTGGAACGGGTTCCGGGCAGCCTCGAAGAGGCTGCGCGTTTGTGGCGCGGCAGCAAACTGGCACATCGTGTCTTCGGTGACGGCGTGGTGGAGCATTACGCGCATCTGGCCGAGTTGGAGGTGGCTGCTATGGCCGGTCACGTGACCGACTGGGAGCGGCGGCGGTACTTCGAGCGGATGTGACATTTTCTTTTCGGCAACGGGACCGATGGCCAGAAGAGATGTTCCCTGAAACGGAATGGTCCGACGAGAGAAGATGGATTCCCGGCAGCGGGATCGATTGACGAAATGGGATGGATTCCCGGCGACGGGAGAAAGGGTCGAATCATGAAAGCGACGTTTCAGTTTCCCACGAGGATCCTTTTTGGGCAGAAGGTGATAGAAGATCTGCCCGACGAGTTGAAGAGTCTGCACGGATGGTCTGCGCTCGTGGTGACGGACAAGGGCCTCGTCAAGGCAGGTATCGTCTCCAGGGTCGTGGAGGTGATCAAGACGGCCGGTATGAAGGCCGAGGTGTTCGACGAGGTTTCCGCTAACCCGACGGGAGAACAGGTCGAGGCCGGGGCGTTGGCCTTCAAGGCGGCACGGGCCGATTGCATCGTGGGGCTGGGCGGCGGCAGTTCCATGGACGCAGCCAAGGCGATCCAGCTTCGCATCCATCACCATGAACCCCTGCGGGTCTACGACGACCTGTTGGGCGGCGACTGCAAAATCACCGGCAGCCTTCCTCCTTTGGCTGCTGTGCCCACCACTTCGGGCACCGGATCCGAGGTGTCCCGGTCTGCGGTGGTGACCCTGCGCGACGTGGGACGCAAGGTCGTCATTTTTTCTCCCAGGCTTATGCCTCATGTGGCGGTTTGTGATCCGGAGTTGACGTATGGTCTGCCCGGCAGGATCACGGCTGAAACCGGCATGGACGCATTTTCCCATAGCCTGGAGGCTTTGGTGTCCAAGGGATACCACCCCATGGCTGACGGAATCGCTCTGCGTGGGATCCGGATGGTGGCCAAAAATCTTCCCATCGCCGTGACGGAGCCGAAGAACGCCAAGGCCAGGCAGGAGATGATGATGGCCTCCACCATGGGTGCGGTTGCATTTCAGAAGGGCCTCGGGGTGATCCATTCCCTGGCGCACGCTTTGGGTGCCGTGGTCGGGGTCAGCCATGGGTTGGCCAACGCCCTCATCATGCCCCATGCAATTCGATTCAACGCCAAGGCGGCCCCGGGACCCTTGGCGGACGTGGCGGCCGCCCTGGGTGTGACAGGCAAGCAGAACGGAGACAGTGCCGCCGAGGCGGTCGAGGCGTTGTTGAAGCGGATCGGTTTGATCGATGGTCTGGCTCAGGCCGGGGTCACCGAAGAACATGTTCCTTCCATCGTGGAGAAGGCCATGGAGGATGGGTGCCACACGCAGAATCCGCGACCAGTGACGCCTCAGGACATGGAGGCGATTCTCCGCGCCACCATGTGAGACGGACCGATGTGGGGCCGTTCGGGCCGTCGAGATCGTTGGATCCATTGTCGAGGCGCCAGCCGGTTCGTCGGATCAGGTTGCCGTCCAAATCATGTCCCATCGTTGTTGCGATGAGAGGAGCGATATGTCGTCAGGGAATCACGCACCGCAGATCAAAGCGATCACGTTCGATATTTGGGACACGCTGTTCATCGACGAGTCCGACGCACCGAAGCGTCATGTGGCGGGTCTGGATCCCAAGCCTCAGATGCGCCGACGCTTGGTCTGGGAAGCACTCGGGAAGGCCGGCGACGAGGTCGATCGCCGCCTCGTGGACGTGGCAAGCGATGCGGTGGATGCAGCCGCTCGAAAGGTCTGGCATGAGTTGTTCGTGACCTGGACGGTGCCGGATCGCATCGATTTGATTCTCATGGGCCTCGGGCGTGACCTGCCGGGCCAGGAGCGAGAGTCTCTGGCCAATGCCTTCCAGTCGATGGAGATGGAGATCGGCGTGGATGCGGTGGCTGGTGCAAAGATGGTCCTGGAGGCGCTTTCCAAGCAGTATCAATTAGCGGTCATTTCCGATACTATTTTCAGTCCCGGGTGGGCGCTGCGCAAGATGCTGGACGCGCACGGGCTGGACGAATACTTCGATGCCAGGATCTTTTCCGATGAACTGGGCCATTCCAAGCCACACCCGGACGTTTTTTGGGCTGCTGCCGGAGCATTGGGTGTCCGGCCCGACGAATTGGTCCATATCGGCGATCGGGAGCACAACGACGTGGCGGGGATTCATGCCGTCGGAGGCAGGGCCGTCTTGGTGACTGCGGTCAAGGATCGTGGTAGCCATGACACAAAGGCGGAGGCGGTCTGCGAACGGCTCGAAAATCTACCAGGAATCATTGAAACGATGGCGGGGCAGTAGAGGGAGGAGTCCGGAGGAAAATCGTGCGATTTTTGATCATCGATGGGTATCCCAAGCAGAGTCGAGATGAACTGGAACAGGCGGGCATGCAACTCGCGTGGAAGCTGTACGTCGACATGCTGCTTACATACGCGTCAGATGCCGAATACGACGTCTGGCTGGCGAGTGACACGGATCAGGCGGTTCCGGATGGGCGCACCTTGGACGACTATGCCGGAGTCCTGTGGACCGGATGCAACCTGACCGTCTACCACGAGGACGATGAGCGGGTGACCAGGCAGATCGAACTCGCGCGTCGGGCCTACGACGCCGGTGTCCCGAGCTTTGGGTCCTGCTGGGGCCTTCAGGTTGCCGTCGTGGCCGCGGGCGGCGAGGTGAAGGCGAATCCAAAGGGCCGCGAGATGAATATCGCCCGCAAGCTTCGGGTGACCGAGGCAGGGCGAAAACATCCGCTCCTTGCGGGTAAGCCGCTCGTCTTCGATGGTTTCATCAGTCACGTGGACGAGGTGACGCAGCTTCCCGAAGGGGCCACTCTCTTGGTCGACGGGAGCTTCACGAAGGTCATGGCGGCCGAGGTGATTTCCGGAAAGAAGAAGGGGGTCTTTTGGGCCACCCAATACCATCCTGAATACGACCTCCATGAAATGGCGCGTCTCATCGTGGCCCGTGAGCCCAAGCTCCTACCGGAAGGGTTCTTTTCGGATAGCAATGACCTGGCCGATTATGTGGAGCGGCTTGAGACCCTGGCAGCGCACCCGGATCGAAAGCATCTGCGCTGGCAACTCGCCATCGACGACGATATCCTCGATCGCCGCGTCCGACAGGCCGAGGTGGCAAATTGGGTGGACCATCTGGTGCGTCCCACGTGGTCCGAGAGGTCGGCGTGACGGATGCCGTGACAGAAGCTGCCAATAGCCCTGATCCATCGTCTGGGGCGCACGCGTACCGTAAGTGGCAGATTCGAATCTTTTCGGCCACCTGGGTGGCCTATGCCGGCTATTATTTCTGCCGTAAGGCATTTTACGTGGTGAAGGCGGATCTGGGGACGTCGCTTGGCCTTTCCACCATGGACCTGGCGAATTTGGGGACCGCCTACCTGGTTTCCTACATGGTGGGGCAGTTTTCCAGCGCGTTTTTCGGTAAGATTTTGGGCCCCAAGAAGCTGCTACTCACGGGCATGGGCGCTTCCATCGTTGCAAACCTGGCCTTTGGGTTTTCGAATTCCTATTGGACCGTGATGGAGTTCATGGTGTTAAACGGTTTGGCCCAGGGAACGGGCTGGCCTGGCTGCATCGGGAGCCTCGCGTTTTGGTTCCGTCGCAAGCAGCGCGGAACGGTCCTTGGGTTTTGGTCCACGTGCTATCAACTCGGATCCGTGGCAGCCACTTCGTTTGCCGCATTCATGCTCGGGTGGCAAGGGTGGCGTTGGTCGTTCTTCGGGGCCACCATGGTTCTCGGCGTCATCTGGCTCGCCGTGTTTTCGCTCCATCCGAATCGACCGAAGGATGTGGGCCTCGAGCCTCTCGATGACCCAGACAGTGGGGAGTCGTCCCAGGAACAGGATTTGGAGACATTTGGGCAGGATGCCAGCGCGACGGGAGACACGACGCAGCTACCCAATACGAATTCGAACACGTCTGGAACGGAACGAGATGGGGCGGGCGGCAGTCACTTCGACCGGTGGCTTACGGGGTTGGGCTGGAACCGGCGGGTGCTGACCACGATCGTGATGATGGGCCTCATCTACTTCAGCATCAAGTTCCTGCGCTACTCCTTGTGGAGTTGGGTTCCATACTTTTTCCATCGCAACTACCACACGACTGGGGCCGAAGCCGGATATTTGTCCACGGTTTTCGATATTTCTGGTTTCGTGGGGGTGCTTTTCGCCGGGTTTGTCTCGGATCGTTTGTTTCGGGGGCACCGGGCTGGCCTGTCGTTGATCATGCTTGCCATGATGACCTTGGGGTTTGCTGGGTTGTACCTGGCGGGCTTGGCTGGCGTCGGCTATTTTGTGGTGGGGCTCGGCTGGGTTGGGTTCGCGCTTTATGGTCCTGATTCGCTTCTGTCGGGCGTGGGTGCCATCGACGTGGGGTCCAAGAAGGGAGCACTTACGGCGGCGGGAATCATCAACGGCATGGGGTCTGCAGGTCCCATCGTGCAGGAAGAGGTCATTGCGTTTCTCTACGATCGTTACGACGGCAGTCTGCTTCCGGTGTTTGGGTTGCTCCTGGCCGTGGCGGTCCTGGGAACCATGGTGACGGCGGCTCTCTGGTTCCGCAGTCGAGGAGGCAAGACGCGGCTCTAGCGCCGCTCGGGGAACGTTTTCTTGGGAGGTGACATATGGAACGGCTCGATCAGAAGTTCGACCTGGTTGTACTCGGTGCTGGCCCGGGGGGATACGTGGGAGCCATCCGCGCGGCGCAATTGGGTATGAAGGTCGCCTTGGTGGACCGGGCTCCGCGGCTCGGAGGAACCTGTTTGAACGTGGGTTGCATCCCCACCAAGGCACTTGCGCACGCAAGCGGCCTATACGCGCAGGCGGCCGAAGGCCTGTCCGACTTCGGGGTGGAGGTTGGAGATCTTCGGTTGGACCTGGAGAAGATGATGGCCCACAAAGACGACACGGTTCGAGGTCTGACCGAGGGTGTCGCCCGACTCATGAAGCGGCACAAGGTCACGGTCATACGCGGACAGGGTCGACTCGTGGGGCCTGGTCGCCTCCTGGTCGAACCAGCACCACAGGCACCTTCTGGATGGATCGACGAGACATCGAAGAACGTGATCCAAGTGACCGAGAGCCGAACGATCGAAGGAACCTATGTCCTCGTTGCCACGGGGAGTCATCCCGTGGAACTGCCGGCCTTGCCCTTCGATGGGAAACGGGTGCTTTCATCGACCGAGGCTTTGTCCCTGACCGAGGTGCCGCCTCGGATCCTGGTGGTCGGGGCAGGGGCCGTGGGGCTCGAATTGGCGTCCGTGTGGAATCGACTGGGCAGCCAGGTGACCGTGGTGGAGATGCTGCCTCAGATCGTGCCCTTTGCCGATGCCATGGTGGCAAAACGTCTCGCCAAGGCGCTTGGCAGCCAGGGACTCACCATTTTGCTCAAGACCAAAGTCGAGTCGGTTTCCTGGACCGATTCAGGTGGGCGCGCTTTGTGTGTCGATGACAAGGGCGACGAAGACCATGTGGATTGCGACGCGGTTCTGGTCGCTGTCGGGCGTCGCCCCGTGACCTCCAGCCTCGGTCTCGAAGACCTCGGGGTCGAAATGGACGATCGGGGTCGGATTCGAATCCTGCCTGGGACCTTTGAAACTTCGGCTCCCAGGGTTTACGCCGTGGGGGACATCGTGGCAGGGCCCATGCTCGCGCACAAGGCATCCGAAGAAGCGGTTGCAGCCGTGGAGTCCATGGCTCTGGCCCACCGTGGGGCCGCTCCTGCGGAAGTGGCCGCCTCCATCGCATCGGAAAGCGGAGGCCGCGGTGACACGGTGGGGCATGTCGGAATCGACTATGCTCTGATTCCTTCTGTGGTCTACACGGAACCAGAGGTGGGCCAGGTGGGCCTCACCGAAGAGCAGGTGCGCGACGAAGGGATCGAGTATCAGGCCGGCCGATTCTATTTTCAGGCAAACGGCCGAGCGATGGGCATGGGCGCGACCGAAGGATTCGTGAAGGTCTTGGCCGAAAAGGAAACCGATCGGATCCTCGGGGTCCACATTCTTGGTCCTTGGGCCTCGGAACTCGTGGCCGAGGCGGTGGTGGCCATGAAGGCGGGGATGCCAGCCCGGGAACTGGGGCGACTCGTGCACGCCCATCCGACCCTGTCCGAGGCGGTCAAGGAGGCCGCGCTTGCTACGCATCGTGAGGCCATCCACGGCTGAAGGTCCATCCATTCCGGCTGACCGTCGCGTTGCCCATCGTCAAGCCCGGGTCCTCGCTGTGGGTTCGCTCGGACGCCTCCCTCACTCCACGGGCCTTCGGCTCTGGGCCGGCGACGGAAGGGGCGACGGATGCCAGATGCCGGCGACGGATGGGAGGGCGTTGTTCGTCTGTGAGGGTGAGGGATGTTTCATGGATAGAGGGGGAAGGGGCGAGAAGCGCTCTTGGTGGCTTCAGTCGTTTTTCGGGGTGACTTCGATGGACCAGGAATTGATGGTGCCCACGTCGCGTCTCGCGTGGTCTACGACGTGGAGGGTCCAATCGCCCGACGCGTCCTGACCGTCGAAGTCTTCCAGGTCGAAGGACTCGAGGATATTGTCGTCGCTGCTACCTTCGCGGGCCCACAGCTTGTGGGATCGGCCGTCGTGGCTCAGCACGACTTCCAGGTCACCAACCCAGGTGTGGGTGATGTTCAGTGTGACGGACAGGTCGGCGATGGTCATCGAATCGGGTACCGAGAGGGTTACGGTGACGCCGTCCGGGTTGTTGTCGGGGATATCTTTGGCGTCGGTGGATTCATATTTCTTTTGGGTGGGGTCGGGCTGAGGCTGCTCTTCGCATCGATTTCCCTCGGGGGAGAAGCAGTTGTCCCTGGCGCCGCTGACGCCAAACCGGTAGTGATAGAGCCGGTTGCTGACCGCTTCCATGATGTCCTGCCATGATGCCTTGCCGTCGTGTTCGCAGCCCCAGATGAGCTTGGCCAGGATGGTCGAGGTCAGGGGTAACATTTCTGAGAAGTAGGTGGGCGTGAAATTGGAGATGACGTCCACGTTCTCCCAGCCCCCCTTACCTTCCAGGATGGGGCGGACATAATATTCGTAGCTTAGGCAGCTCGCGATTTGGAAGATCTGGTACCGTTCGGGGTACTGGACCCGCTCGAAGGCCATGCCGCTGCCCAGGACGCTGTGTCCGTTGTACATGACGACTTCGTGCTCGCTGACGGCTTTCTGCCAGTTGTCGAGCCTGGAGAAGTCTGCCACGCTGTGGAAGAGGTCCGGTCCATAGATGTCCACGACTTCGGTCAGTTCACCCGCATGTTTGATGAATCGGCGTCCCATGGGGGCGTCTTGGGCTTCTTCAAATCCGGCTTCGGTGAGCCATTTGGCCAGGTCTTTGACCCTTCGCCAGTTTTGGTCGTCCTTGACGTCTCCATCATCCAGTTTGCCGAAGAGAACCACCACATCCAATCGATTGTCGGCAAGGAGCCGGTCGTATTCAGGATAGCTCTCAGGGTTTTTGGGAAGGACGCGTTCGACGGTGAGGGTCATGGTCTGCGTGTCGATGTTGCAACCGGAGCGGTCGGGATTCCAAAGGTACCAGTAGATGGACTGGCTCAGTCCGAGGTGATGGTCGGGGTTGGCGCATTTCTTCCCGCCTTCGTCCATGGTCTTATAGGGACGGATGGGCACGGTGGCGTTGTACACGGTGCCTTCGTGCACCCGATTGGCATTCCTGTTCATGAGCACGGCGTTGACGCCCTTGAAACGGAAGTGGCGCAGCTTCGACTTGTCCACGCCGCCCAACTCGGAGCGGGTGAGCCACTGGCCGTCCACGAGCCATTCCACCCGGTCGTCTGCCGTGGCGTCCTCGGCGAGGATTTCCAAATACAGTTGACGCTTGTTGCGCAGGTACGTCACCGCATATTGGGCCAGGTCGGCGGGTGCGTCGTAGATACGCCAGGTGGAAGCTTCCACGTCTGCCTCTACGGTGACCTCGGTCTCCACGCCGCGCAGATTTATGTATCCGGTATCAGCCTTGCCCTGCTCGCCGTTGTCCAAAAATGGGTTTGGGCCTGGGTCGTCGCCCGACGGGGTTGCATTGCAGCCGCCCAGAACGAGTGCGGCGAAGGCGGCGGTGAAAAAGATTCTTGAAAGGTGTTTCCGGATCATGGGTGCTTCCTCCATGTTTGGTTGCAAGACTGAGGGCCCTGAGGCCGTCGTGCTTCAGGGCGTGTCCTATTGAGAAAGCAACGGTCGTGCCAAAGTGAGGAAGGGCTCAATAAACAAAGACAATTATCTCGAAACCAGAAGAGATATGGTATGGAACCATCGAACATAACAGACAAATATAGATTTTACATTCTGAGCGAGTCCTCCCTTCGAGTCATGGAATTCAACCGATTCGTTGTCGAAAATTTGGTGATCGGCCACTGGACTTGCCGGTTGGTGGCCTGTGGTGGCTCATCGACTGGTCGGTGCCAGGGTGGGCCTGCCGGGACGTATCCACTATGGGATAGAAACTTGGATGGGGGTCGGGCTGGCCGTGGTGCTGCCGTCGCCCAGCTCTCCATAGTCGTTGGCTCCCCAACACCAGACCGTGCCACCTTACTTCTCCGCTTGACAGGAGCAGGAGAACAGGCTTGGTTATCGACGAATCACAAGCAGACGAGGTTCGTTTGCCGGGCAAGGGACGGCCGAATCGACTCTGCCATGGATGGGAGCGAGACGATGAGTGAAAAACGAGGCAGTGATCGGCACGAGCAGGAAGTTGGGGCAGGGGAGTCGAGGGAGCAACTCGTGCTGTTGGAAAAGCGTGGACGCGTGGCCGTGGTGACCCTGAATCGTCCCAGCAGGTACAATGCGTTCGACGAGGTGACGTTGGAGGTGATGGCGAAACGGTTCGTCTCCGTGAGCCGTGACCCGGCGATTCGGGCGATGGTCCTGACGGGAACGGGCAATGCGTTCTGCACGGGCGGGGACCTCAAGTCCGTGACGCGGCCCGGCAACGAGACGGCCGGCGACCGGTTCTACGCCTATGCGTCTGTGTTTCATCAGTGTGTCGAGGAACTCCGAACCATGCCCAAACCAGTGATTGGCGCCATCAATGGGCCGGCTGCAGGCGGCGGTCTGTCCTTGGTGCTCGCCTGCGATTTGAGGGTGATGGCGCGGTCCACCTTCCTGCAGCAGTCGTATACGTCCAACGGGCTGTCCATCGACGGCGGCGGCACCTTTTCGTTGCCTCGGTTGGTCGGGTTGGCTCGGGCTTTGGAGATCGCCCTGCTGGATGAGCGGATTTCATCGGCACGCGCGTTGGAACTCGGGCTCGTCACCAGGTTGGCAGATGATGAAAAGGTCATGGATGACTCCTTGTCTCTGGCGCTCAAACTTGCAGCCGGGCCCACCGAGACGTTTGCGCGGGTGAAGCGTCTCCTGGTGGAGTCCTTCGACACGCCCTTGGAAAGACAACTGGAAAAGGAGCGACAACAACTCGCCGAAAGTGCGGATTCGGCGGTGGGCAGGGAAGGTCTGGCTGCGTTCGTGGAGAAGCGGCAGCCAAGATTCGATGCGCTGTAGGGTGCGCGTCCTGCACCACGAAGCATTCGACCATTTCCAAATAGGCATACACGTGCAAAGGGGCTTGCAGGGCCGATTGTACGGCAATCTATAGTTTCCTTGTTGACTTTGGCTGAAATGAGGCCATGTTCCATCTATCGGTGGTCCGGCGACGTGTTGAACGTTGTCGAGGCATGGTGTCGATCCAGAAACCATGATTGCCGGACATCAGGGCCATTTTGGGGCCTGATGGCTGTCGATACGACCTCGGTTGTACCATGCGAGACGCTTCGAGGAGGCTGACATGGACTTTCCAGGATTCTCTTTGGATATTTCCGCCCTGCAATCGGACGGTGGCCCGAACCCTGATGCGATCTATGACGTGCTCGTGATCGGCGGTGGGCCGGCAGCCATGACGGCGGCGGTCTATGCCGCCCGTAAGATGCTCAAGTTGGCGTTGCTCACCAAGGATT
>JAGGXR010000092.1 GCA_021162935.1 Deltaproteobacteria bacterium | reverse complement strand
GAGATGCTATTTGGTGATGCTCACGGTTTCCTCGGAATCGGTCCGTCCCATTGGACCTTGATCGACTCTGGAACCCACGACGAGTGTTTAATGCAATTTGCATGCCGACAACAGCCCATTTCGCCCAACCGCAACCCCGCATTTCCAGCCGGTTTGCGAACCCCATCACTTACATCACATGACTCGATCGAAAAACTGGCAACTCCAGTGGCCGGATCCGGCCACTTCACTTTCCAAGTAGCGCCAGCCCACGGCCCCCCCCCATCGCCCCGACAGCACCCAACGAAGACGACCTACCCGTCAGCGGCTCTTTGAAGACTTCTCGATCCGAATGGAGGACAGGACACCGGAAACCATGGGACAAACCTGGCTTGCAAATCGACTGAGGCCGTCCACGTGCACGACGAGATTCGTCGCCTTTCCGAGTCTGACATAGATTCCGTGCACATGAACAGACCCCTTCCGGCGATACCACAGAACCCGCCCGGACCACCCTGGAGGCAATCGCACCTTGCAAGAACGCCCATGTGACAAAAAGGCGATCTCGAACCCCTCGGAGTCCTTGCGCAGGCTCACCGCCTCTGCATCCAAAAGAACCTTCGTAGACACAGCAGGCCCCACCACCGGCCGCTCGTAGACCAAAATTTTACTTTCGGTCGCCAAATCGAAAAAACCCGCCAGGTCCCGACCCGGACTCGATGCCATCCAGGTAGCCGGTAGAGAAACCGAGACGCCTTCGGACTGCACGATTCGATTGGGAAGCGGCCGCAAAGCGGCCCAGCCAGCCCAGATACCAGCTGCGATCATGACGACGATGGATACCACGCCCGCCGACAAAGCCACATGGCCCTTCGGTGGCACCCGAACCAGGAATGCGGCTGCCAAGGCGCCCCCCATGAGGCCGCCCAAATGAGCCCAATTGTCGATGACCTTCATGGTCAAACCAGGAAGGAGGCTCAAACCCGCCACCAAGAGCAGAAGCATGGTCATGGATCGAGCCCAGAACTCAGGCCAATGATCCCGATCCAGCTTGAGCTGTGCAATCATGGCGCCGATGAGACCGAAAATGGCTCCTGAAGACCCGACGCTCAAAGGAGCCGTGCCAGCCCAATAGCTTGCGAGACTCCCGGCGACTCCGGCCACGAGGAACACGGTCAGGTACCGATACGACCCCATCATCTGCTCCGCCAGGCGCCCCAAGATAGCCAAGACCAACAGGTTCAACCCCATGTGGAGCCAATGGCCGTGCAGAAAAATCGAAGTCACGAGGCGATACCATTGTCCCTGGGTCACCGCAGGTCGCAGGTTTCCTCCGAGCATGATGAGCACACGGCCGCTCACCTCTCCGTCACCCACAACCATGGTCAAACCCCAGACGAGAGAGGCGACCAGCACCAACAACATAGTCACGGGTGCGATACGCCACCATCTCCCGCCACGAACCCTCGGCAACCCCGCCTGCCTACGCGCCCTCGTCAAGACCTGGTCGATCAGCTCCTCGCCTTCACAGGCGGCCGGCCAAGTCCCGGCGTCGAGTTCCTCAGACTGTCTGACCAGCCCTTGGCGGGACCAGGTTCCAACCACCATCTGCGATGCCTTGTCGAAAGCACTCCGTGCCCCATCCACATTCCCCGCCTTCTTCCTGGCCACGGCAGTCCAAAACCACCGCAGCCCATCCGGAAGACTCTGGGCAAAGCCGGACCGGGGACGAAGCAGTTCCTCGACCTCTTCCTGCTTGCCGCAGAAGGCCAAGAACATGAGCCTCGCCTGTGAAAGAACCTCAGACGAGGAATCCGCTGCAGGGCTGTCTTCGAGCAGCTCCATGGCATGAAGCAGCCCTTCACATTGCCCCACTTCTCCGTAGGCCCTGATCATCCGAGCCGCCAACAACACGTCGAATGCCAGCAGGTCGAAAGGAAGGTGCGCCTCGAAGTACTTGATAGCGTCTTCCCACCGACGAGCCATGGTCAGCGTGTGGACAACCTGCGCATCCACGGCAACCTGGTCGTCTTTGGGCACCTCCGTTCGAAGCCGCAGCAACTCGTCCACGACATCCTGCGACCGCCCCGACTGGATCAGGCCGAAACGCGTCAGCATTTCGCGAGAATCAGCCCAGTTGCGGCCTGGCTGCAAAAGAGCCTGGAGGGTATGCAGTCTCAAAGCACGATGGATCTGGTCGCGATACACGGCCCGCTCCACCATCTTGGCGACCCAGGGAGGCACCATCACAGTGAAGACGAAAACCCCGATGCTGATCACGGCCCAGACGGAATTCGCCACATCCGCACCAAGGAGATACCCGGCAAGCAGCCCGTTGCCAGCAAGCAACAGGACATAACCAAACTCCGCCCTACCGCTTCGGCGATAGATGGTCCAGGCGACAAAGAGGCTGTTCAGCAGGACGACCCACAGCCCGACTTCCAATGCGAATTCCAAGGATCAGGCGGTACTCCCCGAAAGACTCGTCACCACAGAACTTTGAGCGTTTCGGTTCCAGGAACGGTCATTTCGACCAAATTCATCAATGAATCACAACCAGACTCAGACCATGTTCCAAAGCCGTATGAGCCCCTTCGAACATGGCGTGCCAGATGACCCGAAGCCGAGCATCGAGGATTTCCATCTCCGTCGCATACATGACGTCGTCGTCGTCTTCCGACTCCACCGGATCATCGCTGTCTTCGATCTCGAGATCGTCGGCGATCTCTTCGAGCACATCAAGCAAACCCATCAGACTCCCGATCCGTCGATCTGCGGCATCGATCCGTCCATCGAATTCCACTGGCAAATAGAGGTCCGCCGCCACGTCGTGCCCCTCGAGGCGATCCATGAACTCGGTCACGGCATCCTCGTCCACGGTTTCTCCAACGGATCCGCTGCCCGACTTGTCCCCCTCAGCAAAGCCTTCGATCCCGGCCCGTTCGAGAGCCGCTAACAATTCTCGAATTTCATCGTCACTCAGGTGATCTTCCAGGGTTCCCACTTCCAGATTTGGCATGATCGCACTCCTACCACAAAGGGACCGCCACAGAGGCATCGCAAGTTTAATGAGACAGCTCAAGTGTTTGTCAAGAAGAAGTGACGTGGACGAGCGAAACTATCGCAGAATGAACGGATAGGTAAAGCTCTGACTCGATCGTGCAAACTTCGCGAAGTGCGCACGACGAACGGCGCGTGCCACACACCGCCCCGTTGGGGTGCCTGAAAACTTTCCCCGAATCGATGCGGAACTGACGCGTCCCGACGAACCTTTGACAGTCACCCCGACGCGAATCATACCCGGAACCTTGTACTTGTCGTAGCAGCGTCGGACACTGCTCTTTACCCTGTTGATCCCGCTCTTGATATCCGACCGGTTCAACGACTGCTTCGAGATGGACGGCGCCGAAGGTCGGCTTGTCGCCGCTGTATGCCTCGGCCTCGCCGCCCGACTCAACAAAGCCGCCAGAGGGTCACTGCCGCCACCATGTCTCGAAAACCGTGGCGTACTTCTCGTGGTCCCCGGCACCCCAAAGCTTCCTGTCGAACGAGCCGAATGGAAGCCCGTGTTCCGGGCACGGCTTCTGCCACCTCGTGATCGACCGTGACGCCGTCCTGCATTGCGACTCTTGGGTTCCACACGACTCGCTGGAGCCGAGGCGCCACCCGATGCCGTCCCCATGTCGCCAGACGGAGCCATGGCGTCCATGCCGGCCATCCCTGAATCGGCTTCCATGCCGACCATGTCAAGATTGGCAGCCGTCATGGCCTCGGTCCTGTGATCCACTCCCATGTCGGATTCGTTCTTTTGCGCCACGACCACCTGTTTGGGTGCCGGTTTGTGGCCCATGCGCATCACCACGATCACACCAAGGACGATCACGGCCACCAAAAGAACGCCTCCCATGATCATGGCAGGAATGAGCCACCGGGGCCGATCCGAAGCAACAGGCATGAGCACTGGAGCGGCGATCGGCCCAGCGAAAGCGCTCGGCATGGCGATGGCGTCATTCATGCCTCCGCCAAGGCCCCCTCCTCCACCGGAGTTGCCGAGGGTCGATGCCGCCATAGCCCTAATATCCAGCAGCCCTGAACCTCCCGACGGCTTATTGGCCGGCGAAGGTGACGCGCTGGCGGGCGACGACAGCCCCACGTTTGCCGACTTCTTGGGGCCACCAGTGGCCAAAGCCTGCAAATTGGAAAGCGAAAACAACACAGAATTTTCATTCCGCTGTCCGGTCATGGCAGGCTGCTGCTGATCGTCATCCTCCTCGTCTGGAAACAGGGCCCCACGGTCCTGAGCCGTCGCGGCCGGGGCGCCGAACGAGCCACCACCAGCGGCAGGAGCTTGCTGAGCAACAGCAGCGCCAAAAAGACCAGCGCCGGCATCGGCTTCCGCCGCACGAGGCGCGGCTTGCTGGGCATCGAACAATCCGCCACCGGCTGGCTGCGCCTGGGGACCTCCCCCTCCGAACAGACCACCGGCAGCCGGTGCAGCCTCGGGCTCCGGCTGAGCTGCTGCTCCGAAAAGATCTCCGTCAGCTTGAGCGGATGGCTCGGATTCCGAGGGTGCGGCTTCTGCCGCTCCTGCCGCACCAAAATTCCCGAACGGGGACTCCGCCGCCACGGTGGCTCCTTCGAGATCGGCAAACTCATCCACGGCCCCCAGGCGAACCCAGTCGGCAAATCCTTCGCGCCAGACGTACGTATCCGTATCGATCTCCCCACCGGCGAATTTCTGCCGCACCTGTTCCCCGGTCAGGGGGCCCACCTGCTCCTTGTCGATCACCACGTGCCAAATGGGCTCCTCTGCGCCGCCCCCGGGATTTTCTTCCCCTTCGAACCCCGAATAGTCGAAGACCCGAGTTTCCTTGTCGTCAAAGACATTGGCACCACCGGCAGCGGAAGCTGGTTGCTCAGGGGCTCCCTTGACCACAATGATGTGACCGCACTTCTTGCATCGGATCTTGAAGACCTTCCCGCGGACCTTCTCATCCGCAATGGAGTACTTCGTTGAACAGTTTTCACAGACGATTCTCATGAAATCCTCGCTTGCCGATGTTGCCCTCGCACGACTCGGGCCATGTTTGTTTCCGCCAAACGGCCTGATATATTAATAATTTTTAGTTTGTACTGCAATAGATGTGTTCCATTGTTTGTACTTTTTTTTTCATGTCTTTGTCAAATTCAACGAACGGCCGTTGTTGCTCACAGCCAATTAGACACAGCAGGAACCGCGTCATTGGGGCGAAACCGCCACGACCTGGCGTCTGTCCGGCCCCACCGATACGAACCGCACCGGGACTCCGGTTTCCCTTTCGATGCGCCGCACGTACTCCACAGCCGCTTCTGGAAGATCCCGAAACGATCTCGGATCATCAGGGAAATCAGCCCACCCAGGAAGCGATTCATACATCGGTTCGACCTGGTCGAGATCCACCGGAGCACAGGGCACCTCCTGGACCAGCCTCCCCTCCACATGATATCCCACTGACACAGGGATCTGCTCCAACCCCGACAAGACATCCAGTTTGGTCAGAAATAATTCCGTCACTCCGTTTACCCGCACGGCGTACCGCAGCGCTGGCAGATCGAGCCATCCGCAGCGACGAGGTCTTCCCGTGGTGGCACCGAATTCCGCTCCTCTGCGTCGCAAACGCTCCACCTCCGCTCCCGACGCCTCGGTAGGAAACGGTCCAAGGCCGACCCGAGTCGTGTAAACCTTCAATACTCCGACCACCGAAGAAACCGCTCCCGGCCCGACACCAACGCCCGTACAAGCGGCCGCAGACAACGTCTGCGAAGACGTCACGTAAGGATAGCTCCCAAAACCAAGGTCCAACAGCGTCCCTTGGGCCCCTTCGAAGAGCACCTGACGACCTTCGACCAGCCCCCGATGCACCAAGGACGACACATCGCCCAAATAGGGTTGAAGCCGCTCGGCATAATCCCGATACCGAGTGGCCAATTCATCGGGCTCGACCAGTTCGGACCTGGACGCCCCCTCTCGAAGGGCTCTTTCGTACATGCCGCGAAGCGCGAATTCCACCGTCTTCTGACTACCCAACGCTCCTATCTGGAGACCGCGTCGACTCGCCCTATCCTCATAGGCTGGGCCTATTCCTCTCAAAGTCGTACCGATGGCCCCCTCATTCTGCTCACGAAGGCCGTCTATCACTTTGTGATACTCGGTAACCACATGGGCGCGCGCGCTGATCACGAGGCGCCCCGCAAGGTCGATGCCCAATTCCTGGGCACGCTCCATCTCTTCGACGAGCGTCTCGGGACAAAGGACCATGCCCGCCCCCAACAAACAGGTGGTCTTGGCGCGCAGCAACCCACTGGGCAAAAGATGAAAAACGAGCCGGCGCCCTTCAACCACGAGCGTATGGCCGGCATTCGCCCCGCCCGCAAAACGAACAACGAAATCGGCGTTCTCGGCAAGGACGTCGACGACCTTCCCCTTACCTTCGTCTCCCCACTGGAGGCCGACTACAACCGTTCCCGGCATGGCACCTCACCGCTCGTCAGGATCCACACAACATTCCGAAACGACTCGAACAATGAACATCTCTATAAAGTGTACCGGTTTTTCAGAAAGAAGCTCGTTTCTTCGAGGCGCGCCTACAATGGCCGATCTTGTCATGGGTGTCAAAGGGAAACCGAAGCCACACAGCGCCGCCGTCAGGCTCTGTTTTCCACTGAGGCCACACGGGTTTCCACCAGGAACTCCGGTGGGTCGAACATGGCCCGCTTGACGGCGCATTGACCCGCGGCCCGAGCGATGGCCGCCCGATACTTCTTGGGAAACTCCGGTGGCACATGCACGAGGATCTCCACCTGCGCCAGGCGCCTCAGATCCACGTCATATCTCATTCTCTGGACGACCCGAACCCGGTCGGTCGGAATGCCTCGATGATCACAAAACGACTTGACGTAGATCCCTACGCAGGTGCCAATCGAAGCCAAGAACAAGGTGTACGGTTCCGGTGCACTCGCCTCGCCGCCCTCGCCCACGGGCTGATCCGTTTTGACCAGGAACCCATTGTAATAGGCGTCTACTTTCTTTCCACCCGGAAACATAATCTCCATTTCAGACTGCATCAGTCCGGACCTCTCCTCTCACAACGATCATGTTTCTGCCAACCGGCTTCATGTTTACCAAGGAGACCTATCGATGTTCCGCAAGGCTCCATCGACCAACCATCCAAGAGGCGTACTCTTACCACATGTCCGCCCTGACGCAAATATGGCAGACCGAATTACCATACTCGGGTCAGTTCCAGATCGTAACTGTCCACCGAATTCGAGCGACGCTTGCTCTCGCCCGCCAGGCGTAGATAATATCTCTTGCCCATGTGCAGATTGATTTCGACCTGACGCCGACCCGGAGCCGCCAGCTTCGAATCCTCTCCCAAAATGTTCTTCATACCATCGAGCAGAGTCAGGTGCAGACGCACCTTGGGAATCCCCTGGACCGATGCCCGAATGCGAACCGTTCCACCGATGGGCCCAGGCACTGCGAACCAGTAATAGTCGACATCCCCAGGAGGATAGATGAACCCCCGAGCCGAAACACCGAGGCGAATGTGGGTCGCCCGGCCCACCGAATCATTCGGCTCCACCTCGTCTCCTTTTTCCACCGACACGATCCGCCACTTGAGATGGTAGGCCGCACTATGGGCAAGGTGCCGCCGCGCCGAGGAGACCCGAACGAAACTGGCGCCCCTCGACAAACGCACGTTGGACAAAATCTCGTGATATCCTCGACGCCCGGCGTTCGCCTTCACCTTCCCACGCCCCTTTGCATCGAGGAGTGCCACCTCCACGTCGAGTTGCTCATCAGGGACCACCTCGACCCTAAGCGTCTTTGCATGAGCCACGTCGAATCGAAACGTATCCTGATCCTGCACACTCTCGATGACACCAGCCACATCGCCGTTGTCCCCTGACAGACGCATGGCCGCGGACACGGAATCATTGGGTTCCCGCTCGGAACCGGGCCCCGAACCGTCTGCTTCCACCCGCAGTTCATACTGAGCTTCCGTGCTGAAGCCGGCAACGGCTCTGACGCGAACGTAGAAGTAGCCATCGGTCCGATCGAGTGCCAGATTCCGAAACACCACCGCGCGACCCCGCCCGCCCCGTCTGCTGGCCAACAGTCGACGATGGGCATCGAACAGCGCCACTTCAGCCCGCACGGAGGGGACCCCGTCGAGGGCCACCTTGATCGTGGTCTGCCTGGACAATCCGCCGAAGGACACCTTGTACCAGTCGCGATCCTGGTATCGTCCCAGATACCCGGATACGTCATGCCCCAGGACCACATCCATGGCCTCATACTCGTGATCGTTCGGTTCCCGCTCCTGACCAGGTCCCGTGGAGGACAATTTCCACGTCAAAAAATATGGATGTTTCAAATCCCAATGACGCTTGGATCCCATCCATCGTTCCCGCACCTGAAAATAGTACGTCCCCGAAGACAGTGTCAGATTCGGCAGGGTGACGCCCTGACCCATGCGACCCGCCGTCACTTTGGTCAGACGACCGTATCCCTTCCCCTCCCGTACCTCCAAGACCACACGCAATCCAGGGACTCCGGTCACATGGGCCCATAACACCCATTGGCCTTCGGGCACGTGAAAACGAAAAAAATCCCGATCCCCCTTCCCTTTTTCGATGGGTTTCCCGACGAACCCCATCACGGCCCGCCCAACGGGCACGTTCACTGCCTGCGAAGGAGAATCGTCCGGCTCCTTTTCGTGAATTGCTTTGGGGTAGGAAAGACCTGCGTCCCTTGGGACCATCACGGTCACGACCTGGGCGTCCCGGGAAGAAGGACTATCCAGATGGACCCTCTTGCGTCCGCAGCCACCGAGAGCCACACCAAGAGCCACCACGATGACTCCTTGTGTCCTCATCCAGATCGAACCATGCACAGGAAACACCAAAAAATGGTTATCGACCGTCGATCAGCTTGATCACCTGATCCGTAATGTCAATGGTGTTCTTGGCGTACCAGACGGCGGACTTGTCCACCACGAGCGTGTAGCCTTTGAGCTGCGCCAACGCTTCGATCTTGGCCTGAAGTTTCGTGCGGAAAACGGCCAGCAGCTTCGATGCCTTTGCGCTGAGCCTCTGCTGCTGCTGCATGGCGTAATACTGCCACTGCTGCATCTTGCCGCCCCACTGCATGTACCGCTGCTGCAGCTTGTCCTGCTTCTGCTTATAGATGGAAGCCTTCAGCAACGCCTTGGACGCAGCAAGCTGTTTCGCCGCTTTCATAATCCCGTCGTATTCCGCCTTGAGCGCCTTCTTTTTGCGATCGATGACCCGCTGCTTGGCAGCCTTGATGCGGTCGATTTTCTTGAGCACCTTCCTGCCCTCACGGGACTTCTTGTGTACTCGCTCCGAATCGACCACGACGATGGCCTGTCCAAACGCCAACCTACCCGTCAACAAGAAAACGGCGAAAAGAATCGTACCCGCTGCTCGTTTCATGGCTCCTTCCTCTCATGTGTCGTGCCCCATTCAAGCATGGTCGGCCACGAGTTATTCCCAACTCAGCGTCCATGCCGTCTTTCGACGTGGGCCCCTGTGTATACCAACAGAGCAAAAAATGCCAACCACAACCACCAGACGTCTGGTGTCGATGGCTCAGACCTGCAGGAACAGCCTCCCGCCCCGCAAGGACAGTGTCGACAAGGCGTCGCTGCATCCGACGTTGCGCCGTCCGGCCCGCCGTCGAATTCCTCGCCGCCGTCCCCGATCGAGGCATCCGGCCCCTCACATTGGTCCGACCCGGAAATGGGCACCTCCAAATAGACCGCAATATCGGCCAAGAGCCGGCTTCGTGCCTGGGGGTCCGAAACCTCCTCGATGGGAAATGCCAACGCCACGGTCCTTCCACCGGAGACGTCGCTGTCCACGCCGGCCGATCGGCTGCTTCCGGAAAAGTCGGCCACGGTCACACCACCCGCTGCAGGTCGAATCTCGTCTCCCGCGTTCGAATCATAGCTCCCAACAGAGCCTGTTCCATCTTCGAGAGCCCACATGCCCTCCAGCCACTGCGCGCCGGCGACCTGATACTCGGCAGCGCCAGCGGTCACCTGCAACCCGAGCACGTCCGAAATGAAGTGCTGATCCGCTGCATCCCCCGCCGCCATCTCCGAGGCGAAGCGTGATCCGGACAGAAGGACGGTACCGCCGTGAGACACGAAATCGGCCAACGCGTCACGCACCTCGCGACGAATTGCAACCCCAATGTCCGCACCGCGCCCCACCACCAGATCCACGACCTGGTACCCATCGAGACTCAATCGGGAAAGCGCCCGGTCTTCGCAGGAATCGAAGGCGACCTGAGCCAAGGCGAAACCCGCTGCGTGTCGCAGGGCGTAACTGCCGTCGTTCATGCGAGCAATGATCATGCGATCCACATCTCCCAACGCCGAACTCTCGTGTCGGACGAGCAATTGCGAGGCATCCAGTCTACCGAACCCCTGGACGACGAGCACCGGCACGGCGGCCGGCCAGCCGCCGGGCCGCACCACGAGGATCCGGGTCGGAAGAGATTCGCCGCCCTCGTTCGCCGCCGTGACCTGCACAGAATAGACGACGCCGGGCTGTAAATCTTCTAAAGGAATCGACGTGGCCCCCTCGGTATCGATGGGGTCGCCGAACCCACGCCTGCCATGACTCACGTACACGAGGTACGTCTGGGGCGGATCACCACCCGCCGGATCCGGATCGGGCGGCGCCCAGGACACCTCGACGGAACAGGGTCCGGTGTGGGTCACGGCGACCGACGTGGGGGGTTCGGGCAGCAGTTTGGGCGGCACACCGTCACGATTGGCGAAGTACTTGACCATCCCTTGATAAACCGCCCGGGCGGCCAAACGGCGAAAGGCCGGCTCGTCGAGATCCGCAACGTCTGCCGGCAGGTCGTGGAAGGCCAGTTCCATCAACGTTGCGGGCATCTCGTCGTTGTGCGAAGGATTCAGTTCCCCGAACCAGGCGCAGTGCCTGCCACGATTGGTCCAGGCCGGATCCCAGTCCGTCCGAATGTCTCCGACCACCTCCGCCAGAATCGTGTCCGCGAGTTCCTGGCTTCCGGGCGTGGGTGTCGGATTCGTGCATTGGCCCGGTCCATCGGGCCCGTACACAAAAATCGACGTTCCCGTTCCGCCCCCTGCGTTCGTGTGCCAGGAAAAGTAAATGGCGTCTTCGCCATCCTCATGCATCCAAGCGGCCATCCTGGACCGACAGGACACGTCATCGGTATGGTCGTCACCTGACGAGGAATCGTAGACCGAAGATGGAGCGCCCCCGAACTGGGCGTGGTAGCGACAGCACTCCTCGTAACGTGGATGCCCAGACGAACCGCCACCGCGATCGATGAGGCCCATGCCACCACCGAGACGCACGGCGTCTGCGGAAACCTGGGTGCCCTGCGCAGCCGAATCGGAGTCGTTCGCCAGGACCACGGCGCCCAGGTCCTCATCCTTCCCGGCCTCGAAATAAAACCGTCCCACAAGCACCCAATTGCCGCCGTGGTGGCGCTGGTCCACCCGAAAATGGGTCTCACCTCCTGCATGACGCACGACGTAATGGGCGTCCGGCGCCCGCATGGAATAGGACGAATAGCTCACGTACACATTATAGTAATCGCTCCTGGGTACGTTCAGTACCCACAGAAACTGAGCCGTCTGCTCGCTGTCCGTGGCAAGAAGCCGATTGGTTCCCAGGTCGAACGGATTCGTCTGCCCCATTATCGGGAGAGAAATCGGCCCCCAGCCCGCCAGAGTGGAATCGGAAAACAGCGTCGAGTCCCCCTGTTCTTCGAAGGTGCAATCCTGCGACCCCTGGTCATCGTTATCACAGATGACCAGGGCGTCGGTCATGTCGATCTCGCGGACCGGCACCACGTAGGCCCCTGCCCGCATGAGATACTCCACGAGAAATTGATCGACCGCCTCGGCATTCGAAAGATCTTCGACCAATCCGTACGAGTTTCCCCGCTGGGTCGTCCACGACGATCCCGTCCAGTACCACCCATGGCCGGGGCTGACATAGATGCTCTTGCCCGTCAAAAAACCAGCCACCCCTTGACGCTCGACTCCCTTATGGAGACGCCGAACCCGACGGACCCGCCTCACGAGCGGCCCGGACACCGGGCCCTCGACGTCCTCCCACGGACGCCTGGGCGTGGACGACAAGGGGAGATCCTGGGGCAGGTAGCCCCGCCCTTCATCTGCAGCCGCTCCAGGCGGTGGCCCCGAACGGGCCAACGGACCTGCTGCGAACAATCCCACGGCCACGGCAAGGCTCCAGACTTCGACTCGACGTCTCGACTCCATCACATCACGCTCCCAACGCAAAATGGACGATTTCCCCTCTTTGTTGCCACAGGATACCAGTAGGCTCAAGGATGATATTCGAAGGCCCCCATGTCGACGTAGGGAGGCTGGCCCACACCGGTATTCGGCTGGTTCGGATCGTCGTACCGCGCCGTGCCATCCAGGTCACTTCCCGAGGCAACGTCGCCGTCCCCTGCGTCGATACAGGGCGATCCTAGCGCCAAAGAATAGTTCGGAAGGCTCGTATCGAACATCGGATCATCACTCAACACGGCAGTCCCTGCAAACCCACCTTCCACATCACTGTACCGGACCGTCGTCTGGCTTGGATTCCCGAAGCCAGGGACGTCGTTCGACCAGGAAATGCTGTTTGTCACCGAAAAGGAGGCGACACCTTGAAAATGCCAGGTCTGGCCCCCGAGCAAAAAGCCATCCGAATTCCTCGCCCGATTCCCCGCCATGGTGCAGTTCACAAAGGAAATCAGGGCGTTGTCCTCCCCGGCTGCCACCGGGCCCGTCTCCACCTCGTTGCCCAAAAAAAGGCTGTCCGAGATGGCCACTTTTCCACCTTTGGCGAATAAACCTCCACCAACGGCCCCAAAATGACCGTGGTAGGAATTATCCACGAAACGGCTGCGCAACACCGTGACTCCCGAGGATCCATCAAGGGACAGCGCACAACCAAAAGGCCCATCGTTCCCCTGGAACGTGCACCCTTCCACCGTCAGACCGCCGTTCGCATAGAGGGCCCCGCCCTGATGCGACGCATGGTTCGCGTTGAAAACGCAGTCTTTCACGGTCACCGTCCCAGACGCCCACAGGCCACCGCCGTCACCACCCTGAAACAAACCCGTCTGATTCGTCGCGAACGTACAATCTTCGAAACGCGCCGTGCCGCCTTGGACATAGGCTCCGGCACCTCCGCCATAGTTGCGGTTGTGCAAAAAATGGCAATGGACCACGTCCAAAGTTGCGTCCGTGGCCTTGAGCCCGCCACCATTTTCTCCATACCGCGCCTCGGTGATAGTCAATCCATCGATTCGACTCGTCACTCCGTTCGCGGTGAAAATCGTGTTGACGGCCTCGGTGGCGTCGTTGGTCTGCCGGCCCTCCACAATCGTCTCATTCGCCTCCCAATCCCGCTCATCCAAGTGGATCTCGTCACCGGAAAAGCCGCCGTACAGCTCCACACCGTCAATCAACTCGATCGTATCCGACGCAGTCACTCGATACGCACGATAGGTGCCACCCGCCACCCAAATCTGACAAGGAGCACCAACCTGTGCAGCTCGATCCAGGCCCGCCTGGATCGAACCTTCGGCCGTGCCCCAGGTCAATCCGTCGGGGGAAAACGTGACGGCATGCGACACATACACCCGACAGACGCACTGGCTCGGCGTTCCGGTGCAGTGAAAATACGGCTCCACCACGCAATCCTCCGAACAGCCGTCTCCACTGACCCTGTTTCCATCGTCGCAATTTTCGCCGCCCACCAACATGCCGTCTCCACAAATCGGGGAACAGGCGCCTACCGAACCGTTCTGGTCGTCGCCGCATTGCCAACCATCTTCGACGCGACAGTCCAGGCCACATCCATCGCCGCCCACGTGATTCCCATCGTCACAGTTTTCCCCTTCATCGATCACGTCATTGCCGCAGGTCTCCTCGCATTGGCTCGGCTCGCCTCGACATGTCCAACCAGGCTCGGCGGCACAATCGGCCGAGCAACCGTCTCCGTCCACCCTGTTTTCGTCGTCACAGGTTTCGCTTCCTTCCATCTTTCCATTCCCACAGGCATGACAGTCGGACAGGTCGAGTAGGCAGTCGTCCGTGCATTGCAGACGGCCGTCGGCCATGTGCACGGCGCTCTGACAGTCCTGACCACCAAAGTCCGTCCCATCGCACATCTCTCCTACGTCGAGCACACCGTTGCCGCAACCAAATCGAGCGTCCCCCGAGCCTCCATCGTCGCTGCTAGGAACCGTCCCGAACTTCACCGTACAGCCTGCAAGCAAAAAAAGACCCACAGCAATCGTCCCTGAGATTCCCACCAATCGAACAACGAAAGTCCGTCGTATCGGACTCCGTCCAACGCCATATTCCGCCATTTTCCACACGCCTCCTACGCCATGAAAACACTCTAGCATGATATCACAACGCTGCCTCGAACAACAACACGGACTGGCCAGGTATCTTCCTCCATCGAGACGCGTCGGCCACCGCACCTGACCCCAAAAAATTGTGACTTGACAATACAAAAATCCTGACCACTCTGACAGCCGCTATTGCAACACACATTCACATGTTGGTGACATCGTGGCAGAAGACAAGGAACCATCAGCGCCCAAACCACTTTCTGGAGAAGCCCGCCCCGTGCGACCCGAAGATGAAGACGATATCCACATCTGTCAATTCTGCGGAAAACGAGTGGGGGCGACCTACTGTGTCCTTCGGGTCGAGACAAAGAAATTGTCTCGAATCTGCAAAGATTGCCTCAAAAAATACAACAAGGAATACATGCTGGACAACACCAAGCCGTACAACCCCTTCGATCATCCCTGCAAGGACTGATCAGTAAACGGGAGGACCAGCCGGATCACCAGAAGGCGGACCACTCGGTCCAGGTCCTTCTCCAGGATACGTGTCGCGAGGTTGAACCGGGTCAGGATGAGGTTGTCGCTGGGGCTGCTGCACGGATCGCGAAGCCACCCGGACGCGCATCACCTGCAGACGGCCGACTCCGAGGGTATAGGCACCGGCACGACGGTATCGACGCACAAGAATCGGACCAGGATCGGACGCAAAAGCCAGGTACAAAATCGTGTTCGCTCGATAGGCCCGAGCCGGCTGGTTGATGATCAGAATTTTCTTTCGATTCCGAACCGCCGACGTCAGGTTCCGCCAGCCAAGGTTATTGAACTGCAACGGACAGGTGCGCCACCCCCTTGGCAAGAACCGATACCGACCAGCCCGGCAGGATCGAAGCGTCCCAATCTGGGCGCGCCCCATCTCAGGACTGTCCGCCTGACCGAAGCCAAGGGCAAGGGCGACCGGTGACTTGAACCAGAACCCAATCTCGGAACGGCGCCCGGTCCCGCCCCCCGTGCGGCGCAACGCGATCCGCACCACATAGGGATAGGCGACCAACGCCCGGCTCCCCACCACGCGATCGGCCTGCATCCGCCCAAGCACCCGCCACAGAGGCCACGTCGTAAGAGGGGCCCGAATCGGCTTCCAGACCCGCGGAGTCGTCCGCCTTGGCCCGCCCCAAGGGTCTACGGTCTGCGGTACCCGCTTCTGTGCCGGAGGACGAGCGCCTGGCTGCCCACCAGACAAAGAAGAAAACTGGACCACCCGTGCCACCCCTTTTCCTCCATACCAACGAACCCGATAGGCCAAATTCGACTGAGGCCTCGCATACGCCGCCCAAACCACGAGCCCCGAGGCGGCTCCTTCGACCGGACCGAAAGTCACCAGCAACCTGCCACCATTCCACGAACCAGTCAGATCCCGCCAGCCCAGCCCATTGAAATGAATGGGACACCAATGGGCCCAAGCAGGCCAGCCCGTGCCTTTCCGACGCCGACAACGACCAGCACGCCCGAATTCGACCCGCGACCTTTCTTTGGGGGACACCCAGGCGTTTCCGAAAGCGCGCGCAGCCCGACGCATTCCCTTGAGTTCCACTTCCGCATAGCCCGACATGGAGGAAATGGACAGACGCACGACGTACGGATGAGCCAACAAAAGATTGGGCGCCCGAACCCCGTCCGCACGCATCCTACGCTCGATGAGCCGACGATCGAGCTGTCTGGGCGACCCCGCCGCATTCCACCCCGCCACAGCCTGCGCTGCGGTCCGCCTGGGCACCGGCACCACCACGGACCGGGTTGGTGCCTGACCGATGGGCGTCCGCCCCACCGGAGGCACGACGCGACTCGGCTGCTGATTCCCGAACGACACGGTCCCCGAACCGCCGGAGTGGTGCGTATCGGCATCGGGTGGAGGCGGAACCGACGGTTCCCCCACGGGGCCCATCGGCAATTCGTACTGATTCGCTCGAATCCGACCGAATCCAAAAGCCACCCCACGCGCCCCTGGCAGGACGTAGTACCAAAGTTTGCGCTGCGGCGTATCCGATGCGAACCATACGATCGTATTTCCCTTCTTGGGCCTCGTGGGATCATGGGTGAACAGGATGTTCCGCTCTGTGAAGACATTCGTCACATCCACGAACCCCATGCCGTTGTACTTGGTTCCACAGACCCGCCCCACCGAATGGACGGGACCGTGCACCTTGGGCAACTTGCAGGTAGAATATCCTCCAAGCTGTGCTCTGTTCTTGGCGCGACCGCCGGACCAGGCCTTGGCCAGCACCTTCTTGGGCAATCCCTGAAACCGAACCACGACCTCACTATGGTTGGCAGGTCCACGCCCTGTGGCTGAAATCGCCAACCGCACCAAGTAACGGTGGTTGAGCAGGTCGCCCGGATGTTTCAGACCATCGGCCCGCATCTTCTTGGCGACGGCTGTCTTGGACACCTTCCGAACCCGCCCGCCCAGGCGTTTCCAACTTCCGGCTCTGGCCGCCGACGGGGTCAAAACCCACGCCATCACGACACCGACGCCCCACAACCATTGTCCTCTTCGTTTCATGAGCTTATTTCTCCTGCGCATGAGCTGCCACATATCCGCCGAAGTAATCATTATTCCAATTATACGCACAGCACACGGCGTTTAGGAGGCTGTTCAAAACAAAGTTGCCAATTTGGGGCGTCGAGGCGCCCGTCTGGCACGAAGCGACGAGGGCACGTACCGGGTGGTACGCAACCCGTACCGGGTGGTACGCAACCGAGGAGCGACAAAGCCAGACGGGATGGATCGGCGTTCTAGATGGCAGATTTATTCTGACCAGCCTCCTTGTGCTGAGACCCATTCTAACGTGAATGCTCCTCGGTGGAAAGATGCCTTTTGTTGATCTTCGCCCTCCAGGAACTCCCTATTCGGAACAACGAGACGACCACGACACACTGAGGCCACGATGCAAATACGATCCACAAAAAGAGCAACCGGCCAAAAAAATCGCTTCGTCTACCTTGCAAAACCAGCCGTCAGGACTATACATGGCCATGCTCCGGTCCGGATCGAGCATTGGGCCGAGCACGACTCGAAACCACCATGGAGAACCATGACCGCACGAATCCCGCCGGCCCCACCACTTGCCGACGTCCAGAATCAAACGGACCATCGACTCATCGACATCGACCGTGTTGGAGTCAAACGTGTCCAATTTCCCATCAAGGTCCTGGACCGAAACCAGGGCGTTCAGGATACCGTTGCCACGATCACCATGTCGGTCAGCCTGCCCCACCACTTCAAGGGCACACACATGAGCCGATTCCTGGAACTCCTGAACGAAAATTGTGAACCCATCACGGTGCACACGATCCCCTTTCTCTTGCGGGAACTCAAAAAGCGACTCAACGCCAAAGAAGCCCACCTGGACATTTCCTTCCCCTATTTTATCAAAAAGACGGCCCCCGTCTCCCAAATCGAGGGCATGGTGGCCTATCAATGTCGCTTCCTGGGCAGCGCATCGTCACCCGTGGACATCGGCGTCGAGGTCACCGTGCCAGTGACGACCCTCTGTCCCTGTTCCAAGGAAATCTCGGACCGAGGCGCTCACAACCAACGAGGACATGTCCGCGTGGCGGTCCGATTCAACAAAATGGTCTGGATCGAGGACATCGTCTCATTGGTGGAGTCGGCTGCCTCCTGTGAGATCTACTCGGTGCTCAAGCGAATGGACGAAAAGTACGTCACGGAAAAGGCCTACGACAACCCGGTGTTCGTCGAAGATCTCGTTCGGGACATTGCGGCCGCCTTCCTGGCCGACGACAACATCACCTTCTTCTCCGTCGAAGCGGAAAACTACGAATCCATCCACACCCATAATGCCTATGCGTTCATAGAACGGAACAAGACAAAGAAACCCTGCAAGTAGTCACGGTCACCAAGCGGCGGAGGCCTCCGCTGGAACGATGAAGCGTGCCAAGTATCCGTCGGCGGTCAACCCGTTCGCAACGCTCAGGATGGCTTGAGGATCTGCTGCATCGAGGTGACACGATCCACGACCGGCTGGAGACGATACCGCATCAGAAGGAGCACCAACTCGATCCCTGATCCGGCCAACAGAACAGACCCGATCCACTGATCCAACTCGAATTCGAAAATGACGTGACCGTAGGCACCAGCCAAGAGCACCTGGCCACCCGCCGCCTGAAGGGCGACCACGGCCAACACCATGGTGCCTCGCCGACTCAAATCCCTACCCTGCTTGCCACGAAGCGCCTTGACCGCCTGGTCCACGACCTTCGGATCCGGGGGCACCCACGGGCTCCCCCGACGCCAAGCGATCCATCCAGCCCGCGCCACCATTCCGAGCACCGTCCACAGGCCACAGGCCGAAGCCGACGCCAGAGAAGGATCCGGATACCGCACGCGACTCATTGCCAGCAGCACGGCCCAAAGCACCAACAACGACGCAGCAGCAATCTCTGCCGCGGGAAATCGGCCAATGCCCGACCAGGCACCGGAAACCTGCTGGGCCACGGTTCGATGCTGGTCGCACACCCGACGCAGTTCGACAGGGTAATGCACCCCGAACAAAGCCGCACCAAAGAACGCTGCGGGCAGCCAGGCAATCGGCCCCAGGAGCCCAGCGGCCCACCCGGCGGCCCCCAGCAAAATGGGCAGAACATACAACAAGAGTCCCGGCCGCCCTCCTTTCCCACCAGAGGCTCGACCCGCCATTCCCTTCTTCCCCGTCTTCTTGCTCCCTGTCTTATTGGCCATCCAAGCCTCCCTGCTCGTCAAAAAAAGCGGGCAACCGTGGCCGTCCTTGCTGGATGATGGGCCTCTGTCACCTGCCCCTGCAACCCGACCCTGTCACCGTCACATCCAGGGCAACACCACTTCGTCCAAGGTTGCAACGAAAGTTGCAATCGGATACCATACGTTCTAAACACTTGCACCCCGTTTTTTGAACGGCTCGTATCCCAAAGGAGCTTGCAGCAATGGGTGAACCGGCACAGAACGACACAGTGCCGAGGCCTGCACCGACCGCAGACGTGACCGGAGCGAACCTCACCCCAGAAGAAGGCTTCGTGTGGTCACGCATCGACGGGGTCCTGACCATCGACGAGTTGTGTTCCATCACGGGGCTCGGCCGTGACCGCACCCAAGAAATCCTGCGCCATCTCAACGACCTGGAACTCATCCAGCTCGATCCTCCAACAGCGGCACGAAACGAAGCAGGCCCTGTCAAACATCCGCAACCGGCCAGCGAACAAACAACTCGTCCGTCGGGCCATCAGGCCACAAATCAAGCCATCGAAACTATCCATCGGCCCTTGCCCCACAGTACAACGAGCGCTTCGGGCGGGAACAGTGACAGCAAGGGAACCAGTGACGACGCATCCGTGGATCTCAGTGACGAACGACGCCGGGCCATCGACCAGTTTTACGAGGACCTCGATCGGCTCAACTTCTACCAACTCCTTGGTATCGCCCAGGACGCGGATGACAAGCAGATCCAACGGGCCTACAAACGACGATCCCTCAAGTTCCACCCAGATCGGTTCTACGGGAAGGAACTCGGATCCTATCGGATCAAACTGGAGGAAATTTTCAGATACCTCACCGAGGTCCGCGATTTCCTATTGGAAGGGGAGCGGCGGCAGGCCTATGACGAAAGTCTCGCAGAGGACCAGGCTCTCAAAGAACAGATCGAAGAAGCCATGGTCCATGAAGAGGAGATCCTGACCCACAACCCATCGGTTGCCGAAGCACTCGAACAGGACGGTGAGCCGACACCGGCTGACGACCGCAAACCGCCCCAACAAAGGACGACCACCGACAGCCAAACGCCCCGGAGGCCCAGACCATACCACAAGCGTCGGTCTCGCCTGCGTCTGCAGGCGCTCGGATCGGTCTTGGGAGAATTCGATCCCCAAACGAAGAAGCCGACACGCCCCCCCGCGAGTCCCACGCCTAGGACACGCCAGGCGAGCGCAGGAAAGCGGCCGACCCAGACAAACAAGATTGTTCAAGATTTCGTCCATGGGCGAAAACAGCGAGCGGCAACGTTCTACGAAGAAGGCATTCGCAAACTCCTGGACAAAAACTTCGTTGGGGCGGCGACCAGCTTGAAGCTGGCCGTGACCTTCGATCCCAAAAACGAACAGTATCGTCAAAAATACGAGTTGGCCTCGTCTCGAGCACAAGGCTTGATGGCCAGTCGTTACTACAAACAGGCTCGTTTCCATGAATCCGTAGGGCGCTGGGAGATGGCTGCCAAACTCTACTCCAAAGCGGCAGACCATGACCCACAGGCCGATTATTTATGCAAGGCGGCAAGTACCCTCACCATGACTGGTGAATTGCGACGGGCACAAGAATATGCTACAAAGGCCGTTGGTTTGGAGCCAGAAAACGCCGCAGCGCGGATCGCTCTGGCTCAAGTTTTCACGGCAGCAGGCATGAACAAGAATGCGAGGCGGGAACTGGAAGCAGCCTTGAACCGAGACCCAGACAATGAATTGGCCAAGACCTTGCTCAAAGACGTGCGCAAACGCACCTAGGGCCTTGTATCGAATACGAACCCATCGCACCAAGAACATGGAGATTCTCTGGTGACGAAGGAATGAAGGCAACGGTCCTCGGACGCCCCCGAAGGGTGACCGGTTCCAGTGAACAGCCTGGACCGTCCCGTTAATATGATTCTCGATCGAGCCCTGAACTCAGAAGGATGCAACATGGAACCTGTTATTGGTATCGACCTGGGAACGACCAACTCCTGCGTTGCCATCGTCGAAGGGGGAACTCCCACAGTCATCCAGAACCGTGGAGGCTACAAGACAACCCCTTCCATCGTGGCGATTGCCGAAAACGGACGCAGACTCGTCGGGCACATTGCAAAAAGACAGGCTGTTACGAATGCCGAAAATACCGTGTTCGCGGCCAAGAGACTGATCGGCCGGAAATGGACATCGCCGGAGGTCAAGTCGGCCTTGGAAACCGTGCCGTATAAAATCGTCGAAGGGCCGCACGGTGATGTTCGAATTCAACTTCGCGGCAGGGTCTACTCCATTCCCGAGGCATCCGCACAGGTCCTCCAAGATATGAAGACCGTGGCTGAAGACTACCTCGGAGACTCCGTGGGCAAAGCCGTCGTGACGGTTCCGGCGTACTTCAACGACAACCAACGACAGGCCACCAAAGACGCCGGTAAAATCGCTGGCCTGGATGTCATCCGCATCATCAATGAGCCTACTGCGGCGGCGCTTGCGTATGGATTCGGCAAGAAACTGGAGCAGAGGATCGCTGTCTACGATCTCGGCGGAGGGACCTTCGACATTTCCATCTTGGACATGGGTGAAGGCGTCTTCGACGTGGTCTGCACATCGGGCGACACCTTCCTGGGAGGAGAAGACTTCGACCGTCGCATCATCGACTGGCTCGTCTTCGGCTTTGCCAAGGAACACAAGATCGATCTCCGGAAAGACAAGATGGCCCTGCAGCGCCTCAAGGACGTGGCTGAAAAGGCAAAATGCGAACTCAGTTCGGTCACGGAGACGGAAATCAACCTGCCGTTCATCATTTCCACGGGACGGTCCGAATCGCTGCATCTCCAGCGACGAGTGACTCGGGAAAAACTCGAAGAACTCACCATGGATCTCGTGGATCGCACGGTTCAAATATGTCAGCAGACCCTTGAAATGAACAACATCAACCAGTCAGAAATCGACGAGGTCATCCTGGTGGGCGGCATGACGAGAATGCCCAAGGTGCAGGAGGCCGTTGCAACCTTCTTCGGACGAGAACCATCCAAGGGCGTGCATCCAGACGAAGTCGTCGCCCTGGGTGCGGCCATTCAAGGCCACGCCCTCATGGACGAGTCGAGCGACATCCTGCTCCTCGACGTGACACCTCACGCCCTTGGCATCATGGTCGTGGGCGAAAAGTTCCACAAGGTCATCGAACAAAACACCACCGTACCGACCTCTGCAACGCATCCCTTCACCACGATCCGGGACAACCAGACATCGGTTCGCATCCTGGTCCTCCAGGGGAAACATGACGATGCCGACCAAAATGAACTTCTCGGCGAATTCATCCTGACCGGTCTCCGAAAAGCTAAGAAGGGCGAGGTGGAAATCGACGTCACCTTCTCCATCAGCGCCGACGGCATCGTCAGCGTCTCGGCAAAGAACGTGGAAACGGGCAAGAAACAGTCCATCACCGTGACTGCCACGTCTGGTCTGACCGAGAACGAAATTGAAGAAATGCTCCAGGAGAGCCAGCAGTATCTCATGGAGAAACGCAAAGAAGATGGCGTGGAACAATCCCTTTCCGAGTTGAAAACAATGATGAGAGATCTCGAACGACTCATGGCGACGGTGGAAAAAGCCATTGCTGGCAGTCCTTTCGGCAAACAGACACTGCAACGAGCCAACGAACTCATCGATCAATGCAAGGCTGCATTGGACCAAGACCAGCCGGAAGGCGTTTCGGAACTTCGCGACTCTCTGACGAGAACATTGAACATGTTCAAGGGTGTCGCTGCCAAGACTGCGTTATGAGGAGGTTCGTTACACCGAGTGCGGCGACGCACCCGAAAGGCAAAAAAGGAATGAAGCGCACAGCGAACGAATGAACCTGTTGTTCGACGCCGACGCACGGGTTGCAGCGGCGTCCCAACACAGAAGCCAATCGTTTTCTTGCGCCGACACACGCAGGGAAGGGCCGGACAGCCGGTTTCGGAAGGCTAAATTTTGATGGACGACATCGCAAAACTCTCCGATGAAGCACGCGCATTCGTCGAGGAGGCGTTCCGTCAATATCGCAAGGGACATTTCGATCAGGTCCGTTTCAAGCTCATTCGAGCAGCCGAAGCGGCACCGGGCGCAACGGCAATCACAGAAGCCATTGCATTCCTGGACGCGAACATCATTGCCCTCAAGGCCAAGTCCGCAGGCATGCACGTTTCAATACCGGATCCCATCCCGAATCTTTTCGCGAACATGGACAAGGAACCGGAGTCGCTCGATGGTGTCGAAGAAACCGAGCCGAAACAAACTCCTGGCGACTCGGGGGAAACCGAATCCGCCATTGAATTGGAGGCCGAGTTACCCGGGCAGGACGAACAATCCATCGACATCGAGGCCCTGACTGCCGACAGTGACCGACCTCAAACCATGGAGTTGGACGCCCTTCCCCCTGGAGACTCGGGCATGGTCCTGACAGGCCACCTATTCGAGTCGACGAAGCTGGAACAGGAGCAAACGTCGGACGGCGATGAGCCTCTTGATCTCGACGGCGACGATGATCTGGATGATGAAGACCTCGGAAACGCGTTCGACGACGAAAACCTCGATGAGGTAACCACGTCACGGGCTCCAGTTGAATCGAAAACGGACGACCAATCCCACATTCAGATGACGGCTACAAGGCCATCACGAAAAGACATCGAGCCAACGGCTGAATCCGAGAATGCGCGATCGTCTCGGACGGACGCATCGGGATTCGACGACGATGCTCCCACGGTCGCTCGGTTGCCAAATGAATCGCCCGCCCCGGCAACCGCCTTCGGAAAAGCCGTGTCCGAGGCTCACTCGAAGCCATCGGCTCTGTCGCCTTCGAATCTACTCACGTCCGGGTACGTGGATATGGAACGCGTGGGAACCGCCATGACGCTGGAGGGAATGCCGGTCCCTGAAATAGTACATCCGTCGCAGGGAGCGGAAACGAACGGACACCCAGTCCACCAGAATTCCAACGGCACAATCCAGTCTCCTCGGGTTCCCGGCTCTCCCGTTTCAGACGACGAAGAACCAACTGGCGACCTTTCTCGTCTGTCCGTCGGCCACATGGTCCAATTCGACGATGCCCCCACTATCGGCAAGGTCGAATTCGATGCAGCAACAACGAACAAGCTTCTCGTGGATCGCAACGACCAATTTGCCCCATCACAAGCCGCATCGAACAATGACTTCGACGATGCCCCCACTATCGACAAAGCCAGCTTCGACGCCGCAACGACCACCGGGCTCCACAAGAAGAAAGACAGCATCTCCAAAACGTCGCAAGACGCACCAGAACGGGACATACAAGGCAACCTGGACTTCGACGATGTCCCCACCATCGACAAAGTCAGCTTCGACGCCGCCACGACCACCAGGCTCCACAAGAAGAAAGACCGCATCTCCAAAACGTCGCAAGACACACCAGAACGGGACATAGAAGGCAACCTGGACTTCGACGATGCCCCCACCATCGACAAAGCCAGCTTCGACGCCAAATCCGCCTCCAAATCAGCCGCGCCGGAACAGACAGAAGGCGGCGACAACGAACCCACGCACGCCACCGGCGAGAACGTCTCCGCGCCGCCCCGAACGGACTTCGACGACAATGCGCCGACCATCGGCAGAGTGGATCATCTCCAAGTTTCGGGCGACTCCATCGAACATGTGGTGACCTCCCTGGAAATACCTGTAGACGACTCCCAGGATTCGTTGGACTCACTCAATGAAGATTTCGGCAGTGACTTCGACGAGCAGCCCACGCTGGAACGAGAAGCGTGGCGCAATCTCAAAGACCAAAATGCCGAAGTGCCGGATGTGCCGCAACAACTGCAGCAGGCCGCAGAACTCTATGCCAGCGGGAAATTCGAGGAATCCCTGAGCCTCTGCCGCCAGATGGAAGAACTCCTGGGAGCCAACCCGGATCTCGAGGCACTCATCAAGCAAAACCAATCAGCTCTGACCGACAGATTCTTGACGAGAATCGGAGGGGTGGACGCTATTCCCATCGTTGTGGCGACACCTGAAGCTTTGACCACATCAGGAATCGATCATCGAGCAGCGTTCCTGCTCACGAGGATCGACGGCAACCTGACGGTGGATGAAATTCTGGTCATCTCCGGCATGTCCCGACTGGAAACGGTCCGGACTCTGTGGAACATGCTTTCTGAAGGCCTCGTGGAAATTCAATAGGTCGGCTCAGGCAAGAGGGTCTGTGACCTGAGGCGACGAGGAACGACCGCCTCCACGAGAGGACCGGTCCCGAACGGCACGGACGAGGACCTCGGCATAGGCATCGAACCCCTCTTGACGCAGGCCTTGTAGCCACAAGACGCTCAACGCATTCTGGCAGTTGTAGAAGACCATCCGCTCGAGATATGACATTCCGAAAACTGGACCGACACCAACGACCCGATCGAGCCACCCGCTCCGAAGCAACACCCGTGCCACCGCCGCGGGAATGAGACGGACATCCCCATCGCGATGCATCTTGCTTGCAACCACGTCGAGAAACCGCTTGGCGGCTACCGGTGCCGGATCGGTGAGATGAAAGACACGACTTGTCCCCTGCTCATCGAAAGCGAGCTGGACCAAGGCCCGAGCCAAGTAGTCCACCGGAACCAAATGGAATGGAGCCCTTCCACCGTTGGGGAGCGTCACGATTCCCCGAGGTGGATGAATGAGCCGCGCAATCAGTTGGAAGGCTGGCTCGTCGGCGTCCAGGTCTCCTGTCTTGGAATGTCCCACGATCAGCCCGGACCGAACGACCGTGACAGGCAGACGCCTCATCCATCGCGAAACGAGTTTTTCCGCTTGGAACTTGGACTTCTGATACGCATCCCCAAAACCCTGCCCCACATCCAGCTCATCCTCCATCACGACTCCTGTCCTCGTGCCGGAAACGAGCACCGTCGACAGATGGCAGAAACGCTCCAGGTTCTTACAGGTGCCAGCCAGTTCCAAAACCTCACGGGTCCCTTCTGTGTTATGCCGAAATAGGGCTCTGCCGCCCTTTGCTTTGTTCCATTCGTCTGAAAGATGAAATACGTGGGTCAATTCGCGAGACAACTTGCGATACTGGTCACTCGTCAAGCCCAGGTTCATGAAAAGGACCGCCCCCGACAGGACCCGACAGCGAACCTTCTGTTCGTCGGGGAGCTGGTCCACGAACTGCTGGGTGCTGACCACATAATCGGGGTGAGCCAGGAGGTACAAAACGGCCGAAGCATGTTCGGCGAGCAATGTCTTGAGTACCCACCGCGACAAGAACCGCTCACTACCTGTAACAAGGATGACTTCCATGGGATCATTTCCTCACTGTTGGATTCGTCAGCTTCTTCCGTGCATCAGTCTCGGCCCGTTCACGCCCCCCAATGCCCCTTCCACCGTCACGACCGCTCGCCACGCCCGTCTTTCCGTTGCGGCGTCGACCGGCCGCGCCACGCGGTCAACTGATGCCACAAGCCGTCGACCCGCTGTTCCAACTGGCCAAGCCCACCATCATTGACCACGATAAAATCCGCATGGGCGCAACGTTCGGCATCGCTGAGTTGGGCGTCCATACGCCGTCGCGCCTCAGCCTCATCCATGCCACGCGAGGTCAGTCGCTCCAGACGCACAGACAACGCCGCGGTGACCACGACGACCACGTCCACATGGCGATCAGTCCTGGTCTCAATCAACAACGGCACGTCATAGACCGCCACGGACAAACCTGCACGGCGAGCGTCCTCGATCCTGACTGCAGCAACGGCGGCCACCTTCGGGTGGAGGATCATCTCGATCCGGTTCCTGGCCCACTCACTTTCGAACACGATCTGCGCCAACCGACGGCGATCCAGACCTCCGTCTTGCCGACCCAGATGAAACGACCGCATGACCTGACCCGCCACATCACCATCCCGGTCAAGGAGATCCGACACGATCCCATCCGCATCCACCACGACACAACCTCGCCGCGCCAGCATCGCAGCCACCGTGGACTTACCGGATCCAATGCCCCCGGTCAAACCAACTACGACCAGATCACCCATGCCACATCCGTCAACTTCGAGTCCGCACTCGCCATCAATCCGAACCATCCGACATTTCGGACGACTGCAGCAAAGATACCCACCGAAGCGCCTCCAAGCAAGAAGTACCAAGTCGAGTCGGGGCCGTCCATCGACGCTCCACGACGCCTTGGGACATAATCCGCCCCGGAGGAGGCGATGCATGCACGGCCGACTTTTTTACCCTTGACAAACAAACATCCCACGACTAAAAGCTGCGTCTAACAGGCAAGGGCTCGCACCTAAACAGGTTCGTGACACCGAGTCCTTGAGGCCCGACCGGGCGGGCGGGTAGCTCAGTGGTAGAGCATCGGCCTTACAAGCCGGGTGTCGCAGGTTCGAGTCCTGTTCCGCCCATGGATAGTGAGATGTTGGTAACAACGAGGTGTGTGAACACCTTTTGGGGTGGTAGTTAAGTCGGTTATAACGCCGGCCTGTCACGCCGGAGGCCACGGGTTCGAGTCCCGTTCACCCCGCTTGAGCGATATCTGAACACATCAGGTATCGCTTTTTTTCGTTTTTGGCCTTTCCCATCCCATGGTATGAAACAATTTGACTGGGGCAATACCGGAAAATGGAGGTCAGTCGTGAGAATCTTCTTCCTCGGAGCGGCCCAAACAGTGACCGGATCCATGTTCGGACTCGAAACGAAACAAGGCAATCTCTTGGTGGACTGCGGCATGTTCCAGGGTCGCAGACAAGAATCTCGCGAACGGAACCGACACCTGCCGTCCTGGGCCCTGGATGTGGATGCCGTCCTGTTGACCCACGCCCACATCGACCACAGCGGCAACATCCCGAGCCTCGTCCGAAAGGGCTACAAAGGCCCTATCTACACCACGCCCGCAACAAGGGACCTGTGCGCTTTCATGCTGCGTGACTCGGGAAGGATCCAAGAGCACGACGCGAAATACCTGAATCGAAAGTTCGGCAACGACCCGGACTGGGAGCCGATCGAGCCTATTTATAAGGAACGGGATGCGGTAAAGGCCCTGGGCCAATTTGTCACCTACAATTACTGGCAGTCCTTCGAACCCATCCCGGGTGTGCGGGTGACGTTCCACGATGCAGGCCACGTCTTGGGCAGCGCGAGTATCCTGATTGAGGCAGAAGGACAGCGCATCCTGTTTTCTGGTGATATCGGCAGGCGACACCTGCCGATCCTTCGTGATCCAGAAATTCCCGCACAGGTCGACTTTCTCATCATGGAAAGCACCTATGGAAATCGGGAACACGGCCCCATCGAATCCATCCACGAAGAACTCGCCCGTATCATCAACGAGGCGGTGAAGCGGAAGGGAAAGGTGATCATCCCGAGTTTCGCCCTAGAACGCACCCAAGAGGTGGTCTATGCCTTGAGCGAACTGGTCAAGGCCGGGACCATCGAGCCCATCCCCACCTACGTGGACAGCCCGCTCGCCGTCAACCTGACCCAGGTCTTCCGTAACCATCCGGAATGTTACGACTATGAGACCCTTGAATTCCTCGAAGGCGCAGACCCGTTCGGATTCGAGTCGCTGCGTTACGTGCAGTCCGTCCAGGAATCCATGGCCTTGAACACCACCCCGGGCCCCCTGGTCATCATTTCGGCATCGGGCATGTGCGAGGCGGGCCGTATCGTCCATCACCTGCGGAACTCCATCGAGTCCCACAACAACACCGTGGTGATCGTCGGGTACCAGGCCCAACACACCCTGGGTCGACGCATCGCGGAACGCAGGTCTCAGATCAAAATCTTCGGTGTCATGCGGGACCTGAACGCGGCGGTCCAGGTGCTCGACGGATTCTCCGCCCATGCAGGCAGAAAAGCGCTCATCAACTACGCCAAGCTCGCTGGACCAAACATCAAAAAAGTCTTTCTGGTCCACGGAGAAATCGATTCACAGAAGTCCTTGGCAGAAGCGCTCACTGAACGCAAAATGTCCGTGGAGATCCCGTCCAGAGGCCAAATCATAGACCTGTAGTCGACGAGACGACCATATACATTCTCTCTCGGAACGCCGTACTCTCCTCGTTGCACCTGGCGGCTCCTTCCGCCACCACGCCCTTCCCTTTCCGACCAAACGGCTGAAACAGTAGACAAACCGTTGCTCCTTATTATCATGCGACACAAACGGTCGATGCCCTCATCGACGCGGCCATGATCAGGAGGCGGTTACACATGATGAGCACCACGATACGCATAGCCGTTGCGGCGTTGTTGATCACTGCAGGACTCGGGCAGGGTTGCGCCAAGACACAAACCTGCCGTATGCCGGCTCCCACGAGCATCGTCCACGAACCGAAGGCCCAAAATACGACCCAGCCGGCCCCGGTGGTCGTGGTCCACAAGCAACAGGCGGCATCCGAACGAAAAATCACATGGTACCGACAGGTCGCCCGCGCACTCACCGAAGTCCAAGCACTGATGGACTGGCATTCTCGAACCCGTGGCGAACGCAGCATGCTGGCCTCCACGTACGTCGGCAGGAAATTATTCCTGAGCAGAAAGTCCCTGGCCCAAATCGGCGCCTACATCGCCCATCTGACAGGTCCCGCCGTTGCAGCAAAGAAGCGGGCGGCCACGTTCCTTCGGGACTTCATGGCCACCGAGTACATCGGACGCAAGACCGCTCGATTCGAGGACGAACTCACGAACATCGAAGCAAACGCCACGGTGACACTGTCCTGGATCAGGCATCCGGTCGCCTTCCGAAATCTGGATGTCCTTCTCTCCCAGGAAAAGGATGCGGCCAGACGCACGGCCATCCGAAAGGCTCAGGCCGACGTCATCCGGACGAAACTCAACCCCGTGCTCCTCGAAAAATACAACAAGGCCCACCAACTCGCCCAATGGATGGGATATGATTCTTACTTCAGTCTCTCTGAGCAGATCCGTCAGACGAACATTTTGGACCTGCTCCACAAGGGATGGCGTTTCGTCCAGGCAACCGACGCCCTCCACCACCAACTGTTGGCTCAAGTGGTCAAGGAGAGCCTGGGCATCCCCATGTCCAAGTTTTCACGCAAGGACCATGCACGGCTCATGCGGGCCGCCGAGACCGAAAAGTTCCTGCCCCGCGAATTGATGGTTCCTACATTCAAGTACTTCCTCAAAGGCATCGGTTTGGATCTCAGGACAGCAGCAGGCACCCAGATCCTGATCGACGACGCCATGTATCCGAAAAAACACCCACGAGCGGCATGCTTTCCCATCTCCGTTCCTTCCGATATCCGAGTGAGCGTCAAGCCCTCGGGTGGCATCATGAGCTGGGCCACCCTGTTCCACGAAGGAGGCCACGCGCTCCATTACGCATGGACCACGGAACGATCATTCGAGTTCCAGCAACTCGGCAGCGCATCGGCGACCGAAGGATTCGCTGAGCTGTTCGCCCGAGTCTGGGCCGACCCGGTGTGGCTGCGTCGCTATCGCAAATTCGTGGCAGACAGAAATCGACGTCCACCCAAGAAGGCCGATGTGATTCGGATGCTTCGACAAAAACCCTGGTTCCTCGTCGCGGAACAAATGGGCATGATCCTGCCCGCAAAGTTCTTCCGTCGCAGACGGGTGCCTCTGATGAGCGACAAAAACATGGGCTCTGTCATTCGGCACCAACTCGCCTGGGACATGTACCTCTACCGTCGCTACGGATGGGCCAAATTGGTCTACGAAAGCGCCCTGCACGGAGCCAATCCCTCGGTTTGGCGCGGTGTCTACTCAGGCCCGATCTCGGACCGAAAGAAGCTCTACAGAAGGCTTTTTTCGAAGGCATACGGCTATTCGCTCACCAAAGACGACGCCCAGAGGTACCTCTTCGACGTGGACCCATTTTTCTACGCCGCCGATTACGCAAGGGCCTTCGTGCTCGCCGATACACTCACCGAACATCTGCGCAAGAAGTTCGGCCCGAACTGGTACGAAAACAAACAGGTTGGCCCCTACCTCAAGACCTTGTGGAGATACGGCAACCGGTGGAACGCAGACGAAGTCGCCCAACGAATCGGATACAAGGGACTCGACTACGCCGTCTCCGAACGGCGGGTCCGCCGACTGCTCGCGGTGGCGAACCAACTCTCCGGTCTGACGGCCAAGGTTTCGACGAAACCCCGTCGCCCCCATCACCGCAAGGCCAAATGCCCGGGTGGCAGGAAACCAACCCCACGAGGCATGTGCAAAATCCCAGGACTCCACCACCACAAGTAGACAACGAATCCAGGATCGCGCCCAGATGAATTGTTTCGGGGCAAGACCCGGCGAGGACGCCATGACGAATCAGACGGAATCCACCAGGCAGTCCCTCCAACGAGGGAATCGGGGCCGCACAAAGTTGGCCGTAGCTCTGGACGTTCCCGGCCAAGAGCAGGCCCTGGAACTGGCCCGCCGACTCGCCGGACACGTCGGTCTGTTCAAAGTCGGACTCGAACTCTTTGCCGCAGCGGGCCCGACCCTGATCAAAAAACTGGTCGACATGGACTACGAAATCTTCCTGGACCTGAAGCTCCACGACATTCCGGCCACGGTCCGCCGGGCAGCCCAGCGGGTCGGCGATCTCCATGTCTCGTACCTGACGGTCCACACGGGCGATGGGCCGACCATCGTGCAGGCCTGCGTGGAAGGGGCATCCCATCATCCCGAACTCAAGGTCCTCGGGGTCACCGTTTTGACGAGCCTGGACCAGAAGGAATTGAGTCGAGTCGGGATCGAACGTCCCATCGAAGAATTGGTCCGCCTCCGAGCGGAATCGGCAATACGAGCGGGTTGCCACGGTCTGGTCTGTTCCCCCAAAGAGGTGCAGATGCTCAGGACGCAACACCCGGACACAACCCTCGTGGTTCCGGGCATTCGGCCGGCCTGGGGAGAAGCGAAGCGAGACGACCAGGCTCGCGTGGCCACGCCTGCACAGGCGACCGCATGGGGCGCAAACGTCTTGGTGGTGGGCCGACCTATTCGCGACTCCGACGATCCGGCAGGAGCGGCAGACCGCATCACAGAGGAAATCAGCAGCGTCTTCAACGAAATACGATAGCAACACGAACAAGGCCCTTCGGGCCCTCGAATCCGGGACAATCCGTCCCGACAGTGAGGAGACATCATGGCACCACAAGGAAAACCCAGATTGGTCAAGGCCCCGCGAGGAACCGATATCACATGCAAGAGCTGGCTCCAGGAAGCCGCCATGCGTATGCTCATGAACAACCTGGATCCAGCCGTGGCCGAAAAACCAGACGAACTCATCATCTATGGAGGCACGGGCAAGGCCGCCAGAAACTGGGAGGCCTTCGACGTCATCGTCGAGAGCCTCAAGCGACTCGGAAACGACGAAACGCTCCTGGTTCAGTCGGGCAAGGCCGTGGGCATCTTCAAGACCCACCCAGATGCACCGCGCGTCCTTATCGCGAACTCATTGCTCGTGCCGGCCTGGGCCACCTGGGACGAATTCTGGAAACTCGAAGGCATGGGACTGACCATGTACGGACAAATGACCGCTGGATCGTGGATCTACATCGGCACCCAGGGCATCCTCCAGGGAACCTACGAAACACTTGCTGCAGCCGCCAGGAAACACTTCGGCCCCGACAAGGACCTGTCTGGAAAGTTCGTACTCTCGGCCGGACTGGGCGGCATGGGAGGCGCGCAGCCTCTGTCGGTCACCATGAACAACGGCGTCTTTTTGGGGATCGAAGTGGACCAACATCGTATCCAACGCCGCCTAGAGACCCGTTACCTCGACGAAGAGGCGCCTGACCTGGACAGCGCCCTGGCCCGCGTGCGCAAGGCCATCGACGAGGGTACGCCCCTCAGCATCGGGCTCTGCGCCAATGCAGCAGACGTCTACCCTGAACTCGTCCGCCGAGGCATCTCTCCAGATTTGGTGACCGACCAGACGTCCGCCCACGACCCGCTCAACGGATACGTACCGTCCGGTCTCGACCTGGAAGAGGCAGCAACCCTTCGAAAAGAAGATCCCGATGAGTACGTCCGACGCGCCCGCGCTTCCATCGCCGATCACGTCCGGGCCATGCTCGCCTTCCAAAAGACCGGCAGCCACGTCTTCGACTATGGCAACAACATCCGAGGCCAGGCCAAGATTGTTGGCGTCGAAAATGCCTTCGACTTCCCCGGGTTCGTCCCCGCCTACATCCGTCCTCTGTTCTGCGAAGGCAAAGGGCCCTTCCGCTGGGCCGCCCTATCGGGGGACAGCGAAGACATTCTGGCGACGGACCGAGCCCTGCTCGAACTTATGCCCCACGACAAAGCGCTGGCCCGCTGGATCAAGCTCGCTGAGGAACGTGTCGAATTCCAAGGCCTACCCTCCCGTATCTGCTGGCTCGGATACGGAGACCGTAACCGGGTGGGCCGCCGATTCAACGAAATGGTGCGCAGTGGCGAATTGAAGGCACCCATCGTCATAGGCCGAGACCACCTGGATGCCGGATCCGTGGCGAGCCCGAATCGTGAGACAGAAAGCATGAAGGACGGATCGGACGCCATTGCAGACTGGCCCATCCTCAACGCCCTGCTCAACGCGGTCTCGGGCGCCACCTGGGTGTCCGTGCATCACGGCGGCGGCGTGGGCATCGGATACTCGCTCCATGCGGGCATGGTCATCGTTGCCGATGGAACCGAGGAGGCGGACAAGCGTCTCGAGCGCGTCCTGACGAACGACCCGGGAACAGGCGTCATGCGCCACGTGGACGCAGGCTACGAGGAGGCGCTCGAATGCGCCAAAGCCAAAGGGGTGGCCATCCCCCATCAGGGGCTCTGGCCCGACAGATAGATATTCGACACCCATGTCCAACGCGGGCAGGACGGTCTGCCTGCCCACCCCACTTTCCGGAAATCCGACCCATGACGAACGCCATCTCAGAAATTGAACTACGAGACCAGGGCACGGCCCTGGCGCTCCGGTTCACGGACGGGTCCAGAGCCACCGTCCCAATGAAGCACCTGCGAACTGATGTCCTCCAATCCCAGAGCGGCCCGACGTTCCCGCCGCCTTGGGCGGCCCTGTCGGCGGAGATCACCCAGCAGGGTCGGTCCGTGACCATCACCTGCACTGACCATTGGTCCGACCGGTTGTCCGCTCCTCGCCTGGCCGACGTCGCGGGACTCGTTTCACCTGATGCTCCGATTCGGCCCGATCTCGTCCTCGTGGATGCAGGCTGGGCCATCACGTGCAACGGCCCGGACGACTCGACGCCCCAGGGGGCCGATCCGACGAGTCGTGCCTTCGAACGAGCACGGCGCCTCATGGATGAACGCGAACATATCGGTCTCGCCGTCAGAGCAGGCCGCATCGTGGACATCGATGACACAGCCGTCATCGAGGATCGCTATCTGCGCACGAACCACCCGAAGCAAACGGACGCGCAACCCTCGGTCCATGCTCCCACCGTCGTGCATTTGGAAGGACGTGGGCTCACCCCCGGCCTCGTGGACCCGCACACACATCCCATCTTTGCAGGCGACCGATCCAATGAATTCGCCATGCGGGCCGAAGGTGCAGACTACCTGGCCATCAGTAAGGCAGGCGGTGGCATCCGCTCCACCATGCGGGCCACGCGGGCCTGTGATGACGAAGAACTCATGGCCCTGACCTGGCAGCGGCTCGACCGACTGGCCGCATGGGGCACCACCACCATCGAGGCAAAGAGCGGCTACAGTCTCGACCAGGACGGGGAACTGCGGCTCCTGGAGCTGCTCAACAGGCTCGGACGCATCCACGCGATGGACATCTCGACGACCCTGCTTGCGGCGCACGTCGTTCCTCCTGAGTACGAAAACGCCCGCGGGGACTATCTTCGCCTGATCGTGGACCACATCCTGCCTCAAGCGGCATCACGGGGTCTCTGTGACGCGGTGGACGTCTTTTGTGAACAAGGCGCCTTCAGCCTCGACGAGGCCAAAACGATCTTCGCAGTGGCCCTCGATGCTGGACTTGGAATCCACGTCCATGCGGAGCAATTCACAGACTCGGGGGCTGCGGCCCTGGCCGCACGCATGGGTGCCTTGAGCGCCGATCACCTCGAAGCGATCACGGATACAGGAATCGAAGCCCTGGCCCAGTCACAAACCGTTGCCGTCCTTCTGCCCGGAGCAGCCCTGACCGTGGGTGGTCGCTTTCCTAATGCCCGTCGTCTGTGCGATGCCGGCGTAACCGTGGCCCTTGGAACCGACCTGAATCCAGGCACGTCCATGACGGAGAGCCTCCCCCTTATGATGTCCGTTGCCTGCACACAGATGGGCATGTCGGTTCCCGAGGCCTGGCTCGCAGTCACCCGGTTCTCGGCACAGGCAATCGGTCGCAACGACATCGGTCGCCTCGCGGTCGGAGCCCGAGCAGACTTGGCCATGTTCGACGCACCTGGGCCTGCTGCCATTCCCTCTTATCTTGCACACGACAGCCTGGATCGCCTCATCAAATCAGGGCTCGTTCTCCCACGACGACCTCGTTCATTTCCTCCGTCGTCCTCGCAAAACAAGACGTCGTTTCCTTGAAAAAAAAAAGTCGGACGCAGCCTCGCCGTTTTGTGTTATTCTGTCTGTTATCAGGCTCCTTCGTCAGGTGGGCACGTCTTCTTCGGTCGGAAACAGGGGAAGTACGACTCTCCGGCGGGCATTGTGCCCCGCCGTGCTCGGGGAGGGGGCCGCAGGGCCCTATTTGCCCAAATACGATTGCTCCCCTGCCCATGAAGTGCTATCCCCCATGAGGAAAGGAATCGTCGGTTATTGCCACAACTTCCGTGCGGTGAACCTGCGATCCCAAACAGCAAGGAGGCATAAAATGGCTGTGCTGCCCATAGTCATCTATCCGGATCCAAGACTCCGGCAGGTGTCACAACCAGTCGAAGCGATCACCGACAACATCCGTCGGCTCGTGGACGACATGAAAGAGACCATGTACGCGACCCAAGGAGCCGGACTGGCCAGCATCCAGATCGGAAAACCGATTCGCCTCTTTCTGCTCGACGGCATGTTGATCGACAACGACTCCAAGGCCGACGCCATCGTCCTCGTCAATCCAGAAATTATCTCATACGAGGGAAGTGAAGAAGGCGATGAGGGCTGCCTCAGTTTTCCGGGCATCTTCGTTCCCATTACCAGAGCGACTCGCTGTACGGTCCGCGCCACAAACCTCGACAACGAATCCGTGGAGTTTACGGGCGAAGGCATCGTGTCCAGAGCCATCCAACACGAAACGGATCACCTCAACGGCCGCCTCATCATCGACCACGTGGGCAAGCTCAAACGAAAGCTCATCGACCGAAGAATGCGCAAGGCGGAAGCCAAAACACACTGAACGACCGGCTGGTCCCACTGGGATTCCCGATCGATCGAAACAACCCCGCACCTACAATCCCCAAGCCTTGAACACCTGCAGATGTGACCAGGCACAAAATCGAAGACTATCCCACGGACGGAGAAGCATACTCCGACGCGCCCAAGGCCAAACCGAAAGAACGGGCCAGTTCGAGAGCTTCTGAATGACGGACGCGGCCAAGGGAAATCATCCGATTCTGGATATGCACCACCACGGTGCTCCTCAATTGGCCGAAGCGGCCGGCGACCCAAAACAGGACAAAATCGCAGAGCAAAGCTCCGACCAGAACGAGGAGCCCCAAGAAAAACAGATTCGTGCTGTGCCCTGCCACGCCTTCGACCATGGAGAGCAAACCCCATGTGCCGCCCACAAGGACACCAGCAGCACCGAACAAAACAGGAAACATGGGACGCTCCTGCACGAGGCTGAAGGCGCCAATGGAGCGCGGAGAAAACCGTTCGCTGACCCGACGCACGGTCAGACCGAACAGGACGAACTCCTCTTCGTAGGTCACCAAATCTCCGGTGGCCATGAGCCGACCCGTTCTCCTGATACCCATCAACCAAAGGAGCCAAACAACAAATGAGCACAAGGCAGCCCAACCACTCAACGTCACCAACAGGCCCTGCCTGACCGGAGACACACGTCCTTCGATCCTCTTCGAGAGGGGCACCGGCACAGATTCCTCCCTGGACTCCTGATGGTTCACGGCTGTCGTCACCTGTACCAACTCCTGCTCCTCATCCATCCTCGGCCAGCATGAGGAGGCTGGTCAGAATCAATCTGCCATCTGGAACGCCGATCCATCACCGCAGATCGACGACCACGCCTATCATTGATAATCCGAATCGCAACGCGCCCACAAGATTTTTCCACTCTTGCGAAATAGCCAGGCAGGAACCTTCCGGCAACAAATACGATCACGCACCCAAGAGACACCACCGAACGCCCACGGAAAAATGCCCTTCACGCCTTCCCATCAGGCAGCGAGCAAACGACCGAAACGACGCACGAGGCGCCGACTGCCCACGGACCAAGCCCACTGGTCATGCAGTTCCAACAGGTGCGGGGCCGCCAGCCGCAAGGCCACGACCCAATCTTCGAGAGCACCCGTGACCTGACCGGACTGGACATCGTGTCGTTGCCCCCACACATCGTAGAGGCTCACCGATCGAACGCCGACGAATCCCAGATGGGGCATCACCGCTGCCAAAATGCCCAGGTCCAACTTTCTGCCGTCCACAAACGCGACGGCCCCTTCTTCGATACGACAGCGTCCTTGGGACAGGAAACCAAAGGTGCGAGCCCGCACCGTTGGGCCGGACTGTCTGGCAAACTTCCACCGATCCAGCGGAAGTTCGCCCACCGCAAGGTCGTCGTCCAACAGGCGCCGCAGAAACGCATCGGCAACCCGATGAAATCCGAATGCCAGGTTGATCCGAATCCAGTCGGCGAAAATGCGGCCGCGCAGATCTTCGTCATGCGCAAAGACCGCTTCGTGCGCCATCAATCGATCGAGGAATCGATAGAGCCCCATGTACGCAAGATGCATCCGTTCCACCCGCCACAGATCCTCAATCACGTCACGAATCGGCAGCATATCCAACAGCGCCGAAAGCCCCTTATCCGCCAGACTCCAGCAGCCCATGGTGGAACAGATTCCGACCGCTCGCCGCATGGACTCGGCACTACCGTCCCCGACGGTGGCCGCCGCTCGCTCCGCATCGGACAGAGAAGCCAGGACTTCGAGTGCTCGCTCCGATCCAGGCCCGGGAACGGAGCGAAGAAACGACTCGAGGCGAAATCCGAAAACCCGACCCAGGGGCAATCGGATAAACGTCTCATGGGAGACGAGGACCAACTCGCGTCCAGAGGGACGATCCATGACCACCACATCAGACACATCGGCCGCTTCGAGATGCACTGAATCGGACCGAAGCAGAAATCGAGCCGACGACGTGGGAACCAAGTCGATCCGATCCTCCTGGACGGAACCCTTGAGTCTCTTGGCCCGCCACTTCAAAAACAGGGCCGCCACAATCACGATTGCCAGAAACGAAAAAGGCCCCAGCAGACCTGGTGCAGCCAAGACGGACAGGGCGTCCCGATCGCCGATGATGCCGAACAGCAGGCCAACGAGGCCGCCCACGAGAACAGCGATCAAAGTCGAAACAAGCCACACCAGCGGACGACGACGACGAACCGATTCCACCTTCCAGGCAGGGTGGACCGGCAGGGGAATAATCCGCGCCGAGATTCCTCCAACTGTACGAGGACCGGCAGGTGCATCGTGCATCACGCCGCTTCCTCGGCCAGCCGACGTCGACGGATGACCTCGTGGGAGAGGCGTCTCGACACAGCCGCGCCTTCGACCATCCCGACACAACGTTGGCTCTCCAGTGATTCCACCACCACGAGATAATCGAGTTGCTGTTCCTTCATCCTCGTCATGACCTCCTCTGCCGCCGTATCAGCGGTCACCAAATCCGGAACTGAGCGCATAAGATCGTACGCCACCAACCAGCCACCCAAGCCTTCCATGCTGAAGAGCGTCTTGAGGTCCGAGAGGGTGATCATGCCCAGCAGCTTATCTTCTCCGTCCACCACCGGATAGGCAGTGGCATCGGTGGTGGCAATCGTGGCCAAAATTTCCGCAAGAGGCGTACCCGCCTTGAAGGTGGGCGCCTCGGGGTCCATCAAGTCCGACGCCCGATATTGACGTATCAGATCCTCTTCGGTGATGTTCAGGCCCACTTCACCCGCCTTCTGGATGGCCACCTTGACCGACGGTGGCCCGATGATCTGCACCAAAAAAGTCGTGGTGGTCACGATGATGATGATCGCGTCTCCCATGGGCGCAGGAAAACGGATACTCGCCAGAATCGCCAACCCAATGGCGACGCCCGCCTGGCTGAACAGGCAGAGACCAAGGTACTTTCGAACAACATCCGTGGTCTTGGACCACCTCGCCCCCAGATAGGCACCACCCATTTTCCCCGCACTCCGACCTATGACGTAGGCAACCGCCAAGACGGCCATCCAGGCAGGCATGCCCGATACATTGAGCCTCGCACCCACCACCACGAAGAACAGCACGTAAATGGGAGGCGCGAACCGCTCGATGATATCGAAACTGGCTCGCGACCGCCTGGGAGCCAAGTTTCCAATGGTCACCCCCAAAGCCATGGCAGCAAGGATGAGGTCCACCTTCGCCACGATCGCCACGCCCAGGATGCCGGCCAGAGTTCCAATGATGAAGGTCAGCGCCTTGTCCGGCTCCCTCGACCACCGCAGCGTCGCATTCAGCAGGACCCCAGCCACCACACCGAGCGCCACTGCTCCCACGATTTCATAGCCACTGACTGCCAGGGAATGCCAAATGCTGTGCCCCCCCTGCCCCACCAAACCAGCAGCAAAACTCGCCGCCACGGCATACAGGATGAGGGCCAGCCCGTCGTCGAGGGCCACGATGGCGAAAACCGTGGTGGTCAAGGGCCCGCGACTCTTGTATTCCCACAGCACGTCCACGGTCGCGGCCGGAGCCGTGGCCGACGAAATCGCACCAAGGACCATGCCAAGGGCAACCGCCAGCTTCGCATCCCCCGTGGCAACCAGGGCTATCAGGGCCGTGGTTACCCCCACCACGAAGAAGGCGCCGAGCCCTTCGGACAGCAGCACGACCATGAACTGCTTGCCGTACTTCTTGAAAACATCACGATGGAGTTCGCCTCCGATCATGAATCCGATCACACCGAGGGCAAAGAAATTGAACGGTTGGAGGCTGGCAATCGTCTGTTGATTCAGTAACTTGAGTCCGGAGCGCCCCACGAGCAACCCGATGACGATGTAGCCCACGACCTGAGGAATCCTGAGCCATTGGAAAATTCTGGCCCCCATGGTACCGAAAAAAATCGCCAGCCCAATCAGGAGCAGAACCGGCGCGTGGATGTGTGTCAGCAGGTCCAAGACAACCTCGTTGTGGCTCAAACGTGATTCTCGCGCGAAGAGCAGGGCGGTACCATACGACACCACCTCCAAAAATCCACCGGAAAACCCGCCGCCCCATCCCACAAGAAGGTTGGAAAACGAGCCGCCAACAGATACACTTCTGACCACAGAGTACCATGGCGAAACGAGACAACAAGAAAAGCGACAAAACCAGTCGAACCATCGACACGTTTCCCCCTGCCCCTGAGCGGACACCGGACACGATGCCCAGAACGAAAAGGCATCGTTCCACCCTGCCGCCCACGCAGGAACCGGTGTCGAAGGAATCGTCGCAGGACCAGGGCCTAAAACCAGGCCTGGTCGTGGGAGACGTGTTTCGCATCCTCTACGTGCTGGGCGCCGGTTCCATGGGCACCGTCTATCTGGCCGAGGACCTGTCCCTGAAACGAAAGGTCGCCCTCAAACTCTTGGCCTGGCAGTACCAGAGCGAACCCGATCTCGTGGAGCGGTTCCAACGTGAAGCCGTGGCCATGGCCAAAATCCGTCATCAGAACGTGGTGCAGATCTACTCATTCGGGACCTATGAGACCCAACCGTATTTCGTCATGGAATACGTGGACGGAGAGAGCCTGGCGGATCTCATCGACCGTCGGAAAGCAGCCTCCGAATGGACCCACATCGACGAGGCCATCGGCATCATGACCCAAGTCTGTCGCGGCGTGCAGGCAATCCATGACGAAGGCATCATCCATCGAGACCTGAAGCCAGCGAATATTCTCCTGTCTCAAGAGTATCGCGTAGCAGTCGCGGACTTCGGCCTGGTCCGGCCGGCGGCACCGGTCCGCGCCAGGACCCTCGAAATCGATGGGACGCCCATGTACCTCGCACCCGAGCGAGTCCGATCCGCCAACGTACCGACTGAACACGCCCATCTCTGTGACATCTATTCGCTGGGTGCCATTTTGTTCGAGCTCCTCATCGGGGTTCCTCCTTTCGACAAAGACAATGTGGCCGACGTGCTCGATGCGCATCTCAACCAGCCTCCTCCCTCAGCGGCCGAACACCGATCCGACCTGCCAAAGGCGGTGGACAAAGTCATTGCACGCGCCATGGCCAAGGAACCGGCGAATCGATACCCTACCTGCAATGAAATAATCGACGACCTCCTGACCATCCATCCAAGGAGCTGGTCGGCACAGTTCTCACATATCGATCATCCGCTTCGGGTGGTCGTAGTGGATGGGGACGCCATCTTGGCGGCCAAGACAGCCCGATCGGTCAGTCTGGCCTACCAGGATTCGACCGTCATGACAGCCATGGATGGCAAAATGGCACTCCAACTCATCGACGAGACGGATGCGGACGTGGTCATCGCCGATGAAGACACCCCAGGGCTGGACGCCCTCGAACTCTGTACCATCCTCGCAGACCGTCCCGATGACAAACGAGTTGCCCTCATCGTCATGATGAACAAACCAAACCCGCTGCATCTGAGGCTCTTCAAGGACGTGGGGGCAGCCGATGTCATCGAAAAATCGACGGCACCGGCTCGTATCCTCGAGGTTCTTCGGGGCGTTCTCGAACAACATGATGCGGACCCCCTCTAGGAATCCATGCAGGTGCGTAACGACATGGCCCCCAGTGACAGACGCCGCAGCAGATCCCCCATCGGCTGGCTCGTCGCCGTCTTCCTCGCCGGTGCGGCCGGTTTCGTGGCTGGATCCGCGCGACGCCCAGCTGCGGCGCACGATCGGGTCGAGCCCTATGACAGCCTCTCCGAATTCGCCGAAGTGCTCTACCACATCGACAAGGATTTCGTCCGACCGGTCCCGCAACGACGACTCATCTATCAAGCCATTACCGGAATGCTCCAATTCTTGGGGCCCCACAATCGCTTTTTCCCCAAGGAATTCTACGATCGCATCCGCAATCTGACCACGGGTGTCTACGGAGGCATCGGCGCCACCGTAGTTCGAAGGGCCAACGGGGTGATCATTGCTCGCGTGACCGCTGGCGGACCCGCGCAACGGGCCGGGCTTCGCCACGGCGACGTCATCATCAAAATCGATGGTGTGCACCCAAAGGACGTCGGCGAGGCCGAACGTCGACTCCACGGAAAAGTGGGCAGCCCGGTGGTCATCCAATTCACAAGAACCCACCGGGGTTCCACGATCACGGTGAACCGAATCCTCGAACACCGGCGCACCGTCTCCTGGAGCAGCATCATTCCTGGGTACGGCTACCTGAGGATCTCCACGTTCACCCCTGGCTGCGCCATCCAGGTCCGCAAGGGCGTCGATGCGCTCAGTCACCCCAAACTGCTCAAGGGACTCATCCTCGACCTCCGGAGCAATCCTGGGGGCATGCTCTCCGAGGGCCTCGCTGTCGCGGACCTGTTCGTCAGGTCCGGCATCCTCCTCATTCGACGGTCGAGACGCCGCATCGAGACACTCAAGGCCCACCGCGCCGGCACGTTGCCACAGATCCCAATGGCAGTCCTCGTCGATCGAAAGACCGCCTCTTCAGCGGAACTCGTGGCGGCAGCCCTCCGAGACAACCGCCGTGCCATCCTGGTGGGCACCAAGACCTACGGAAAGGGCACCTTCCAGGAGTTGCTCCGACTTCGATCCGGGGCCATCTTGAAATTGACGGTGGGACGCTATGACATTCCTTCCGGCAGGAATATCGATCGAATCGGCGTCCGGCCGGACCTGTTCGTGACGACCGCTGGGGTCCAACCGCCCATGACAGGACTCCCACCACGATACCGAAAAGATCGATGGATGGCCTTCGCGCTCGCCGCTTTACAGGGGCGGCTGACCGCGACGAGGCCCGTAACCAAGCAGGAGCGATGACTGCGCATGACTGAAAAACCAAGTTTCGAACGCGAATACATCAACGTCGTCTTCGAGGGAAAGAAGTATCAGTTTCCCCGGAACCACGAACTCCACGAATTCTTGGACATGCATGGTGGCCCGGACCAGAGTCGGTACCTGGCAGCCGTAGTGAACAACCGCGTCTACGGCCGCTCGTACCCTCTCAGAACCGACGCCCACGTGGAACCAGTAACGCGGTCGGATCGCCTCGGTTGGGATGTCTATCGCCGGAGCGCATGCCTCATGCTCTACGAGGCAGCCCGTCGCGTCGCCCCGAATCTCCGTCTCGTGTTGAGCCAGACCCTTGGAGACGGCTACTACTTCTACGACCGATCCGAACAGTCCATCGGGGCGGAAACCATTGATGCGCTGAACCGCCAGATACATCAAATCGTCAACGAAGACCTCCCGTTCAGAGTGCGCTCCCTCAGTGTCATCGAAGCGAGAAAGCTCTTTTCCGCATCCGGCTACGACGGAAAGGTGCACCTGCTCACCAACCATTGGGAACCAAAGCTCCGAGTGGTCTGGTGTGGCGAGTTCTTCGACCTGTTCCACACGCCCGTCGCCTACTCGACCGGAGTGATCACGACTTTTCGCATCGAACCATACTCACAGGGCCTGGTCCTTCGATTTGCCCGTCGGGGCGAATCCGACGTCGTCGGTCGACTCAAGCCACAACCCAAACTCTTCGCCACCTACCAGGAATCCAGGCAATGGAACCAAATTCTCGGAATCTCGAACATTGGTGAACTCAACGACTGCAACCTGAACGGCAACATCGACAACCTGATCCTGGCGGCAGATGGTTTCCACGAAAAAAAGATCGTATCCATTGCCGACGAAATCTGCTCCCGCAAGCACGACATCCGACTCGTCCTCATCGCCGGGCCCTCATCGTCCGGCAAGACGACCTTTTCCAAACGTCTCGGCGTGCAGCTCCGTGTCAACGGGGTACGCCCCGTCGCCCTGTCCACGGATGACTTTTTCGTGGAGCGCAATAGAACGCCTAAAGACAAGGACGGGAACTACGACTTCGAGAGCATCGATGCCATCGACCTGGATCTCCTCCAACAGGTCTTGGTGGATCTCATGACCGGCAAGCAGGTCCTGTCGCCCACCTTCGACTTCCACGCAGGCCGCCCCAAACCCAAGGATCAATGGCGCCCCATGCGCCTCGAACCCGATCAGGTCCTCGTCATCGAAGGCATCCACGGCCTGAACGAAAAGCTCACCAAAGGCATTCCATCACCGGCAAAGTTCAAGATCTACATCTCCGCCCTGACTCAAATGTGCATCGACGACCACAATCGAATCTTCACGTCAGACACCAGACTGCTGCGTCGCATCGTTCGCGATCGGCGATACCGCGGTTACAGCGCGGCAGAAACCATCCACCGTTGGCCTTCGGTCCGGCGGGGAGAAAACCAGAACATCTTTCCGTATCAGGAACAGGCGGACGTCATGTTCAACTCGGCGCTCGTCTACGAACACGCGGTCCTGAAACCATACGCCCAACGATACCTCCTCGAAGTTTCCCAGGACGACCCAGCCTTCGTGGAGGCCTACCGACTCCTGCGTTTCCTCCGCCTCATCGTCCCCGTGTTCCGCGACTCGGTTCCGTCGAACTCCATCCTGCGCGAATTCGTCGGCGAATCCATCTTCCGTTACTGACGGCCCCCTATCATGGCGCCGCAACCAATGGGCGACATGACAAAACACAGAACGACTGATCAGCCTCCTCAGGCCTTGTGATACGGCTCTCCCCTGATGATGCTCAACGCACGATAGAGTTGTTCCGCCAAAACGAGATACACCAAGCGATGGGGAAGGGTCATCTGGGAAAGTGCCAAAGACCAATCGGCCTTCTGCACCAGATCTCCAAGCCCTTCGGCAGGCCCGACCAGAAAGACGATACCCGATCGCCCATGCTGCATCCGTTCTTCGATGATGTGGGAAAATCCCATGGATGTGACCTGCCGTCCTCGTTCATCGAGGGCCACGACCTCCCAACCAGAAGGCACGTGGCGCAGCAGGTCTTCGGTGCGGCGCACGCTGCGCAGTTCGATGGGAAGATGACACCGAATCCGCTTCAAGTAATCGGAAACCAGCCCCTCGATGGCGCGGTCTTTGATCCGGCCGACCCCCAAAATGAGGAGTTTCATCCTCGACACCCCGCCGCGATGGTTACCACCTAGTCGGTCACCGCAAGTTGGTCGGAGGACGACCGTGGACGCGAATCGTCCAGCGGTGCCTTGAATCCATCCAGGTCCACCCTGGCGGCGTCGGACCAGAGGCCCTCGATATCATAGAAGGACTTCGCGTCCTCTCGAAACGTGTGGACCACGAGATCTCCAAAGTCGATAAGGACCCAACCGCCACTTCCAACACCTTCCACGCCCAGGGCATGCCCTCCCACTTCCACACAGGCCCGACGGATCCGGTCGGCCACCGCATCCACCTGCCGGTCAGACTCGACCGCAACGATCAGGATAAAGTCGGTGTAGGAGCACTTGCCCGACACGTCCAGCAACACCATGTCGTAGTCCTTGCGTTCCGAAGCAGCCGACACGGCTGCACGGGCAAGCTGCATGCCCTCCTCGCGACGACTCGACTGTTCCTTGGTGCTCACGTGCTCACTCCTTCTCTATCACGAAACTTCAGCCGCCGCGCTGAACGGCCGCCCGGATGAAACCGGAAAACAGCGGATGCGGGGCCATGGGACGACTCTTGAACTCGGGATGAAACTGGCAGGCCACGAAATAAGGATGGTCCGTCAACTCGATCATTTCGACGAGTTTTCCGTCGGGTGACGTTCCCGACAGACGCAATCCTGCCTCCTGCAGCTTCTCCCGATAGTCGTTGTTGAACTCATATCGGTGGCGATGCCGCTCAGCAATGAGCGCCCGACCGTATATTTTACCCGCGATGCTGGCTGGGTCCAGCTTGCATTCCCAAGCCCCGAGCCGCATAGTGGCACCATATTCGGTGACCCCCCTCTGCTCGGGCATGAGATCGATCACAGGGTAGGTCGTCTCGGGATCGAACTCCGTACTATTCGCTCCGGCCAGGCCGGCTACATTCCTGGCGAATTCGACCACTGCCATCTGCATCCCGAGACAGATGCCGAAAAACGGGACCTTGTGATCGCGGGCATAGGTAATGGCCTGGATCTTTCCTTCCGTGCCCCGCTTGCCAAACCCTCCCGGTACAAGGATGCCATCGACGTCTGAAAGGAATGCTTCGGCACCCTGCTTCTCGATCTCCTCAGAATCCACATACTCGATATCCACGTGGCAGTCGTTGTCGATGCCACCATGGGACAGCGCCTCGTTGAGGCTCTTGTAGGACTCCACCAAATGGACGTACTTGCCCACGACGGCAATCTTGACGTGGCGCGACGGGCTGGTGATGCTTGCCACTACGCGCTTCCAACCGTCGATCTTGGGGTCCGCCGACCAAATGTTGAGCAGGTCGGTCACCTTGCGATCGAGTCCCTCCTCGTGCAGGAGCACGGGCACTTCGTAGATGCACGACGCATCCCTTGCCGTAAACACCGAATCCACCGGAACATTCGTGAACAACGAAATTTTCTTCTTCAATTCGATTGGAACATCCCGTTCGCACCGACAGACGAGCACCTCGGGCTGGATGCCGATCTCACGCAGCTTCTGCACGCTGTGCTGCGTGGGCTTCGACTTCAACTCGCCTGCCGCAGCGATGTATGGGATGAGGGTCAGGTGCACCGACAGAGCGTTCTCGCTGCCCTCTTCCATCATCAACTGCCTGATGGCTTCAAGGAACGGCAGGCCCTCGATGTCGCCGACCGTACCGCCCACCTCCACGATGAGCAGGTCCACGTCCTGCGCCGCCCTGCGAATCGTGGCCTTAATCTCGTCGGTGATGTGTGGAATCACCTGGACCGTACCGCCCAAATACTCCCCTTTTCGCTCTTTGTTGATCACCGAATGGTAAATCTGACCCGTGGTCGTATTGTTCAAACGCGACATGGACCGATCCAGAAACCGCTCGTAGTGGCCCAAATCCAGGTCTGTCTCGGCGCCGTCGTCGGTGACGAACACCTCACCGTGCTGGATGGGATTCATGGTTCCGGGATCCACGTTGATGTATGGATCGAGTTTCTGAATCGTCACCGTCAGGCCACGGCTCTGCAGCAGGGCTCCGATGGACGCACTCGTCAGGCCCTTGCCCAGAGACGAAACGACCCCACCTGTGACAAAGATAAACTTGTGCGGCTTCTTGCGACTCATGACACCTCTTCCATCCGGCCCTCACCGAACTCGTGGGCAGAGTAGGCAGGTGTCCTGCCCTTGTCAACCAACCAGCCGACACCGAAAAATGGCCCGTCGTTCCTGCGCGAATGGGCGACATCACCTGACGCCCCAAGGCCAAGAAGGACAGGACCACGGATCACAAACCATCGACGAACGGGGTAATCCCCTCGGAATGGGCCATCAGGGCACGACCCAAAGACAGCCGATGCATCTCACTGGTCCCTTCCGCAAGGCGCAGCAGCCTGGCCTCCCGGTACATGCGCTCCACTGGATGTCCTGCCAGGTACGCCCGGCCACCGCATACCTGAAGCGCCGAATCCGCCACCCGGCAGGCGGCTTCGCTGGCTGCCACCTTGGCGATCGACGAGGCGACTGCCCCGCTTGGTGCCTCCACCACTGACTTGACTCCTGAATTCCCGTCGACCCGATCGCGACCATTGTCTCCGTCTCGACCGCTGAACTCGCGGTCCATCACGAGGCCGGTGTGTCGAACCAGATGACGGACCGACGCCGTTTCGATCGCCATGTCCGCCAGCATATTCGCCACGGTCTGATGCAAGCCGATGGGCTTACCCCCCTGGACCCTCGATGCTGCGTGACGAGCAGCCTCCTCGACGAGGCGCGTCGACATTCCAACCGCCCCGGCGGCAAGAAGCAACCGCCCCCAGACCAGACCGGAACGGAGCACGTCGAGTCCCTGACCGGGCTGCCCGAGAATGGACCCGGCCGAAACCAGACAACGGGAGAACCGCAACTCGGCCAGATGGTACCCTCCTGGGGCCATGCTTGGCTGGACGACCTCGACCGTGACGGCCTCACTGGCAGCATCCACGAGGAAAGCCGAGAGCCCCCTTCGGCCGGCAACCCGATCGGTTTGGGCCAGAACCACCAGAACATCCGCCCGATCCCCGTTCGTGACCAAGTACTTCCGGCCGCTCAACTCGTATCCAAACTCGACCCTGCGGGCTTCTGTTTCCATGAGGGTCAGATCCGATCCTGCTTGCGGCTCGGTCGCGGCCAACGCGCTGCGAATGGTCCCGGCGGCAAGCCCTGGCAGATAAGAACGACGCTGCGCTTCGGTACCGTGCCGCTCGATGGTCTTGCCCACGATCCCATTGCTCGCCGCGAGCAGTCCGCGAACGGCGGAATGGACCCTGCCGATCTGCTCCATGACCAAGGCACTCTGCTGTGCTGACAGGCCCAACCCGCCATATCCGATCGGTAGCGTCAGGCCAAACAGGCCCAACTCCGCCATGACCTCTGTCAAATCATCGGGAACTCTGTCCTGCATCTCGATGTCTGCCTCCGCATCCAACAACGGCCCAGCAACCAAGTCCCGAACCTGCTTCAAAAAATGCTCGAAATCGAATTCCGTTCGTTGTCCCATGGATCCTCTCCATCACCAGGGCTGCATCGCCGACAGCTCAGGCCCTGCGTCATCTATGGTCGAAGAGGTGATGGCGTCAACATCACGAGGATGCAACAAAAAAAAGGCGGCTAGGCCTCGTTTCCACCTTGCCTCACCTCGAATTAGGCATATATTACTTTTCTGTCGGTCCCAGACGGGGCCAAACGCAACCGCCAGTCGGAGGCAACACATGAAGATCATGATCACGGCCCAAGGCCAAGACCCGGATGCGCGCGTGGACGAACGTTTCGGCCGCGCGGAATGGTTCATCCTCCACGACACGGAAACGGATTCATGGCAGGCCATCGCCAACAAGGCAGGCCAGGCCGAACACGGGGCTGGTGTCAGTGCCGCCCAGGCGGTCATCGACGCAGGAGCAAACGTGCTACTGACCGGCCACGTGGGCCCAAACGCCTTCACATCCCTCCAGGCGGCAGGCGTCCAAATCGCCAGTCAAATCAACGAAACGGTCCGTGAAGCCGTCCAAAACTATCTTGCCGGCCAGTACCCTCTGGTGGATGGTCCCGACAGCCTGCCGAGCCACTGATCCTCTGGATCGCCCAGCGAGTACCGCACCCAATTCCATGAAAACCGGATCTGTGCGTATCTGACAAAGACGCACGACGAAAACAACGAGGTTCATCATGAAAATTGCCATTGCGAGCGGAAAAGGTGGCACGGGCAAAACCACTGTCTCGACCAACCTTGCCATGGTCCTCGCCGCCTCGGGACGAACGGTCACGTACGTGGACACGGACGTGGAAGAACCCAACGGACACATCTTTCTCAATCCCACCATCGACAGAGATTGGCCGGCCACGGTCCCAGTACCCGAAGTGGATGACAGCCGTTGCACCCACGCCCAGGCCTGCGCCAAATCCTGTCGATACTCGGCGTTACTCGCCCTGCCGGACAAGTTGGTGGTGTTTCCTCAACTCTGCCACGGATGTGGGGCCTGCAGCCTCGCCTGTCCGTCCGGAGCACTCGTCGAAAAGGATCGTCGCCTCGGCCTCATCGAAGCAGGCAAGAGCAGGCCACTCCATTTGGCTGAAAACACACAGGCCCAGGTGCAGACCCATCTCATCCAGGGACGACTCGACATCGGCGAAACAATGGCCGTCCCGGTCATCAAGGCAGCATTGAAAGACGTTGCCGACCCGAGCCAAAGCGAAATCGTCATTATAGACGCTCCGCCCGGCACCTCCTGCCCGGTCATCGAGGCCATCCGAGACGCAGACATCGTCACCCTGGTCACCGAACCGACGCCCTTCGGCCTCAATGATCTGAGACTCGCCGTGGAGATGGTCCGAACCCTCCACCTTCCCTTCGGGGTCGTGATCAACCGTGCAGACCTCGGCGATCGGCGGGTCCACGAATATTGCGACCAGGAACAGATTCCCATCCTCGCCGAAATTCCCTACCAGCGTGCTTTAGCGGAGGCCTACTCACGAGGGAGGCTCGCCTCGGAGGTGTTCGTCGAGTCCGGCCGACACTTCATGACGCTGTTTGACCGGATGGCGACGATGGCCACAACGAGCAATCGACGGTCACACGTGCCGCCCAAGCCGGACCTCTCCACAACGGGATACGACCGTTCCAAGGAAAAGACGCCGCCTGCCCAACGGATCGAAAAGCCCCAAGGCGTCCAAGAAGTCGTGGTTATCAGCGGCAAGGGAGGCACGGGAAAGACGAGCATCCTGTCTTCGTTTTTCGCCCTGTCAGAAAACAAGGCCGTGGTCGCCGATTGCGACGTGGACGCCGCTGACCTCTATTTGGTCGTGAAACCCACGGCACAAGACACGTGGTCCTTCTCGGGAGGAGAAGGCGCGATCATCGATGAACAGGCCTGCACGGGCTGTGGTCTGTGCTTCGAGCACTGCCGGTTCGACGCCATCGTCCCCATCGACGACGGTCAAACCTATCGGGTGGACCAGACATCCTGTGAGGGCTGCGGTGTATGCGTCGATGTCTGCCCGGTCGATGCGGCCCGACTCGTACCACGCCAAAACGGCCAGTGGTTCGTTTCGCAAACCCGTCACGGCCCAATGGTCCACGCCAGACTGGGCATCGCCGAAGAAAACAGCGGCAAACTCGTATCCGTGGTACGAACCCAGGCCAAGGCAATGGCGGCCATCGAAGGCCGCAGCCTGGTGCTCGTGGACGGACCTCCCGGAGTGGGCTGTCCCGTCATCTCTTCTGTGACCGGAGCAAGCTTCGTGGTGGTCGTGTCAGAACCAACCCTCTCTGGTCTCCATGACATGGAACGGGTGGCGGAACTGACGGACCATTTCAAGATCAAGACCGGGTTGTGCATCAACAAGGCGGACCTCAACCCGGACATGTCCGATCGCCTCGAACAGGAAGCGACCAAGCGCGGGCTTCCGGTCCTGGGACGCATCCATTACCACGAATCCGTGGTCAAAGCCCAACTGGAGGAAAAGACCGTGGTGGAACTACAGGACAGTCCTGTGGCCGAAGAAATTCGCGCTGTCTGGAAAAACGTCCTCGCCCACTTGGATGATGCCACATCCTGAACCAAGGAAACTTCCCACCACCGATCGGCAAACGAACCGAAGGGCTGCGGCCCTTCGACCGAGAGAGTTCTTTCTCCTCCAGGAAGGCCGGTCGACCGCAGGCCACCATTTCCGCCAGGCACGCAGAAAACCATTGACTCCGAGCCAAGGACGAAAACAATAGCACAGACGTTTCGGAGGAGTGGCCGAGTGGTCGAAGGCGGCGGTCTTGAAAACCGTTGAGTGCAAGCTCCGGGGGTTCGAATCCCTCCTCCTCCGCTGGACATGATGTGCAACAAAGGGCCATCTCGCGAGGGTGGCGGAACTGGTAGACGCACTGGATTTAGGTTCCAGCGGCATTGCCGTGGGGGTTCGAGTCCCCCTCCTCGCACAAAGAACAAAAAAACGATCGGCTCCTCGTCGAAAAAACACGGAAAGGGAAAGTCTTCAATGCACATCATCCCAATGCCCGCGGACCACGACGGATGGCGACAAGGCGCCACTGTGGTCGCCCTCGGCCTGACCGTCCTGTTTTGGGAAATCGGTGTCACTGGCTGCAGCGACGATTCGACATCAAACGTGGACGCCGCTGTGGACGCACAACTCGACACGGGACCGAGCTGCGGAAATGGGCTTAGAGAACTGGGCGAAGAGTGTGACGACGGAAACAACGACCCCGGAGACGGCTGCGATCCAAACTGCATGAAGGAACACCTCTGCGGCAACGGCACGCTGAACCAAGCAGAAGAGTGTGACGGCAGCGACTTCGCGACCAACTGCGTCCTGTCCGGCCACCTCCAAGGACCGGCCCTTTGCACGAGTCAATGCACCTTGGACGCAACCAAATGCAACGACACGGACGACCACCTTGAGGCATGGTATCGTCTCGACACGGTCTCGACCCTCGTGCCAGATCACAGCGGCAAGGGACACGGATGCCTCGCCCACAGCATCCAGGCAGGCTTCCCCGGACGCGTCAGCGAGTCGAGTTTCTTCGACGCTTCGCAGACGGCCTATGGCGACTGCGGCACTGGTGATGCATCGACCCTGGACGGTTTCGAGGAGATGACCATCGAGGCATGGGTCCAACTCAATTCGTACGCACCCGTCGGCACGGACATGCGCGCCATCCTGGCACGCAACGAAACGGGCGACCCCACCGACTTCGTCTATGCCCTCGGCGTGGCTGGGTCCACCTTTGGGTCCGACAGCATGCATCCCTTGTTCGCCCTTGGCTCACTCGACAAACCCGTGGTCGGTGACCAGATGCTGCTGACCGATCGCTGGTACCACGTTGCCGGCACCTACACCTCTCACACCCTGTCGCTCTACGTGGACGGCGTCCTGTCTGGCCAAACCACCGCGGACGCCACCTTCGTGGTGCCCACATGGCATCAGGCCTACAACACGGTGGGCGCCATGAACGTCAACGGCCAACCGACCGACCTCATGGACGGCTACCTGGACGACGTAAAAATCTGGTCGGAAGCCCGATCCCCCGAGCAAATCTGCGCGGACGGAGGCGGTTTCTACGACGCAAACGCCGACCCTGTCTGCCGATACGTCGAGTAGAATGAACGACGACGCAGACGCCGACCTTGTCTACCGATACGGCGAGTAGGCATCAACGACTCGGATCGCCAATCTTCGCGAGTCCGTCTTCTCGTTCCATCACAAAAACTCATCCCCCGCGCTGTTGCCAAACGATCTCCAAACGCTACCTGATCGGTTTTGGGGTGGTTCCAATCTGGAAAAAACGTCTGATCTTGCCCACCAAGCTCTGATGCTCTTGCTCAATCGCGTTGTGGGTGGCAGATTGGGCGGCCTGCGTCTGTTTGCGGGTCTGCGCCTGCCGCTCGACCAAGCGGCGTCCAATCTCCTCGATGAGGGCATCGTTGGACGTGATCACCTTCGCAAAAGCATCCTTTGAAATGACGAAGAGTTCCACGTCGGTCACGGCCACCACCGTGGCGGATCGAGCCTCTCCGGTCATCAGCGACCGCTCTCCAAAAAAGTCGTGCCGTCCGATATGGGCAACCACATGCTCCCGAAGGCCTGATCCGCTCATGACGGTCTGGACAGCGCTGTCATCCTGAGACGATCCGCCAGGCCCCTCCATGGCGACCCGAACCTCCAGAGCGCCGTTCTCCACGATGAAGAACGACGAGCCGGGTCGTCCCTGCTCGATCACGCGCTCGCCCTCGCCATAGAACTCACTGTCCGTCTCGGCGGCCAGGAGTTCCAATTCCTCGGAACCAAGAGGTTTGAGAAAATCGACTTTGGACAGGGCATCGACAATGGCCAATTTCCTGCGACGTTGCTCGGCGGCCACCTGCTCCTCGTCCACCCGACGAACATTGATGTCCTGAATGGGGAACGGGATGCTCAGTCCATCTCGACGAAGCTGATACCAAATCCTGGTGAACACACTGTCTTCGATCCGCTCCCTGGCGGCAAATTGATTGATGAAGAAATGGATCCGGTAATCGATCGAAAAATCCCCATACCCTTTGATCACCACGTAGGGCTCTGGATGCTCCAGCACCCCATCGACCGATTCCACCGCCCGGAGGATGGACTGACGCACCAAGTTGGGCGGTGCCTCGTAGCGGAATCCGATATTGAGTCTGCGCCGATGCACGGGATCGGGAACACTGAAGTTTACCAACGGAGAGCGGGTGATGACGTTGTTCGGAATGACCACGACGTCTCGATGCAGGGTCTCGATCTTGGTGGAACGCCAATTGATCTCGAGCACCCGGCCCGTCTGCTCCCCGAACCGGACCCAATGTCCCTCGTGGAACGGTTTTTCCATCTGGATGGCAAGGCCGCTCATGACACTCGACAACAGATCCTGCAGAGCGAAACCAATGATGGCCGTGAGCACCGCCGACGTGGCGATGATCGACGACACGTTCACCCCGGCGTTCCCCAGCGCCACCACGACCGTCAGGGCATACACCACGATCACAAGGACGTCCCGAACGATGGCGGGAACCTGCACCCTGCGGTATCGTCCCAGGAACACATCAAACAGGGCCACCGACGAGACCGCAATGACCCCCATCACGAGGATCACCACCGATGTGAGATAGAGGAGCCGGTAGAGAGCGCCGTACCACACCTTTGCCGAGACAGCGAGGAGCACGGCGGCCACGTAGATGTAGAAAATCGTTTTGGGCGTCTTGAGTCGATCGATCCAGTCCTGGCCACGATACCGCACCGACAACGCCATGATCGCCCCGATGAAAACCACCGCGGCCACGAGCCCTGCACTTTGAGACTGGACCCCGTACCAGAACTCTCTCAACACAGCTTCCACGTCTGCCTCGACCATAACAAGTTCGAGTCGTCACCATGGTCCCATCCAGGACCGGCCCATGGTGGCCCGAAGCCGATTTCCAACGAACGAAAACGTGCCACAGATTGGATGGAAAGAAAAGGCGCCTCATCATCTGAGCAAAGGACAGAATTCTTTGCGCTGTGACGATTGTTGAGAGCGTAACCATGGAAGAAAGCGGCAGGGAGGACCAAGGACAAGGGAAAAATGGGAAAACAGGCCAAGGAGCGTCTGGGTTGTGGAGAAGAATGGGGCGATTCTCCATTGGAACGGCGCAGGGTGATCGATCGCCGGGTCGCCGGTCGGACACGATCCCAGTCCAAGGCGAGCTCGTCCTGTGTTAAAATGGCGGCCATGCCAAATCGAGACGAAAAGACCTGGCGTCAGGATGTCGCCCAGCAAAAACGGCATTGGGTCCGTCTGACCAGACGCTGCAACAACCGTTGCATCTTTTGCCACGACTCGGGCGCTCAAGATGGATCATACCTGAGCATGGACGATGCGCGACAGGTACTCGAAGACGGTCGCAACAACGAAGCAGTACGCGCCATCCTGTCCGGCGGCGAACCCACGATCCATCCACGATTCGTCCAAATCGTCGAGTTGGCTCATGACCTCGGTTATCAATGGATCCAGGTGGTCACCAACGGCAGGATGCTGTCGTACCAATCGTTCCTGGAGGATTGTCTGGACGCAGGTTTGTCCGAAATCACCTTCTCGTTGCCCGCGCATCAACGAGACCTGTTCAACCGCATCGTGGGCGTCCGCAACGGCTTCGATCAGAGTCTTGCAGGGCTGAAGAACGCCCTTGCAGACGGGCGTCCCGTCGTCAGCGTCGATATCGTGGTCTGCAAGGCGAACGTCTCGGTGCTCCCTGACATCGTTGCCTTCTACCTGTCGCTTGGGGTCCGCGAATTCGATCTTCTCCAGATCGTGCCCTTCGGCCGAGCCTATGATCCGGACCGCGGCCTGGACGCGAGCCAACTCTTCGACCGGAGAAAAGCGGCTCCCATCATACAGCGAGCCATCCACGTGGGGCTTCTGTCCGGAGCTGTCATGTGGACCAACCGGATGGACCCAGAACTGCTCGAAGGTTTCGAGCGATTCATCCAGGATCCCATCAAGCTGGCCGACGAAGTCCACGGCCGATTCGACGACCTCCAGCATCTCGCCTCAGGGGGCACCATGTCCTGCGAGGACGAGCAGCGCTGCCGCTTTTGCTTCCTGCGTCGATATTGCGCGCATCTCGTACGACTCCGCGACCTCCTCACAGAGCAGGACGGCCGTCATCTCTGGCTCAGGGTGTCGCGCAACTCAGTGAAACGAGCACTGCATCTCATCGACAGGCATCCATCCGTGTTCGCCGGTATCTGGTTGCAGGCTCATCAGGTGGACGAGGCTATGGAGGTCCTCGCGGCCATCGACGCAACGAACCAGGCCAATGGCACTCCCACTGATACCATCTTGGACATGCAAGACTGGGGGGAGCACGAACACAACATCGATGACCTGACAACGGCGTCTATGACCTGCCTACGAATCGTCATGGCTCGATTTCACCGAGCAGAGGATCTGGAAACGGTCCTGAAACTGGCAAGCTATCTGGAATCGACGAGAGGAATCGAACGGGCGCCGTCATCGAACATAAACGAATCGACATCCTCCACAATCGTCCTCGCCATGGGAATCAATAAGCAGACCGAACCGCTTCTTCGGCTTCCATCCGAGCTCCAGGGACGTGTTCGCCGGACATCGGGAGTCTCCAGTGTCGACCTGTTCATCGAAGAACGGGTGTTGCTTGGCGACCTCCTGTCCAAAGACGTGGATCCCCGAAGCGCGCTTTCGATCCTCGCCGTTCGGCCCCGAGACGCGCAGGAAGGGGACGTCATCCGTTTTGAGGCGATGCCGCCGTGTCTGTCGCACCAAAAGCCCATCCCAGCAATGGAATCGATCCCAGCATCCGTTCTGGATGATGATGGTGTCATCGACCCACAGGCTTTCGTTTCCTTCCACATTGCCACCGACTATCGAATCATGAGCTTTCGATGCGATACCTGCACCCATCGATCCACCTGTCCGGGCCTGCCCATCACGACGGCTCGTGCCTTCGGCCTGGGCATCCTGAAACCAATGCACAATCCGAAATGATCGAGTGCGGCTGCGGCAATCCAGCACAAATTCCATCTATTTGAGCAACGCCTTTTGGCTGGAAACAGCATCAAGCGGGTCCGGGACCGGTTCAGCTTCCACGATGGTCTGGTAGGCCATCAGCCCAGGCATCGCACGACTGGCGACATAGGCCAACCTGCGCAGACCATCGGCAACGATCCCGTCCGAAAGGACGCGATGGAGTTCTTCGATGGGAAGAACGGCCACGTCCCGCTCCACGACCCGGTAGCCGCTGTCGGACAAGAGTTGGGCAAAACTGTCCGGAGTGTAGAGCCGAAGGTGGGTGCTGTCCAGGATGCCCCGTGGCGTGTAGTGGAATCGGCCTGCAAGCAGCGAGAAGCGCACGAACCAGTGGGCCACGTTGCCCGTACTCGCCAGGATCCGCCCCCCATCGGACAGCAGCGGGCGTAATGCGCGCAGAAGCTTTTCCGGCTCTTCGATATGCTCGAGGACGTCCGCCAGGACGATCCGATCGTATTGGTGACCCGCCGCATATTCGGCAACCCTATGAAAATTTCCCACGAAACAGGCAGCCGCTTTGGATCGCGCCATGGGGCCTGGATTCGGATCGATTCCGTGGACGACGCAGTTGCGCTCCACGAGCAGTCCGGTCAGATGGCCAACCTCGCATCCAACCTCCAGGACGCGACTGCCCGGTGGAACGTGCATCGCCATACGTTCATGCAATTCGTAGCGATGCGTGCGCGCCGGATAGTCCCGCACAGACAAATCGTATTCGGGACGGTGCGCCAAACCGAGACAATGCAGCTTGTACTGCAGCACGGACGAGACCACGTTGCGGGCATAGGCTATCCCATCGACGTGGCACTCCTCGTCCCCATAGAACGTTGGAATTGGCACCTCGACGATGCGTTTGTGCGCAGCCAAGAGTTGGATGATCACCTGAGTGTCGAAATGGAAGTCGTCGGTGTTCCGCTCCAAGGGCAGATCGGCCAACGCGTGCAGATCGTAGGCACGATAGCCGGTGTGGTACTCACTGAATCGTTCCGCCAGAAGAGAATTCGCAAACTCGGTCAGAACGCGATTGCCCACAAACTTATATAGGGGCATCCCCCCCTTGATGGCATCGGTCTTGCGCAGCATTCGCGAACCCAAGACAGCGTCCGCCGTTCCATCGAGCAGGGGATCCACCAGGGTCATCATAATCTCTGGCGCATACTGACCGTCTCCATGCAACAAGACACCGATGTCGTGCCCCTGCCCGATGGCATACCGGTAGGCCAGTTTCTGATTCCCTCCATAACCAAGATTGACCGGATTTTGGAACAGACTCAGATTCTGGCGCCCCGTGCGTTTCCGGTATTCGAGACCAACCTCGTAGGTCCTGTCCGCACTTGCATCGTCGAACAGACAGACCTCGGCAGCCAACTCCCACACCTCGTCTGGAATGCGATCGAGCGTGGCGGCCAGAGTCGTCTCGGCATTGTAGGCTACCACGAGCACGGCAACCGACGGACTCCCACTTCGCGCCGCATCACTGCTTGCCACTGTTCTCCCCATGGGTCCTCCCTCAGCCGGCCCTCAGCGACCGCCAGCCAGCATGCGCACAGCCGCTTCGTGCACCTCGTCCAGGGCTGATTCCATGGCCTCGGCAAGAATCACCATAGCCTCGGCACGGGCCAGATTATGATGCCGTCGCGACTCGTATCGAGATGCATCCCACCCGAAATATCGGTCCTCGACCACGTCGCGCGCGAACCGACTCGCAAGTTCCCAGGAAATCAGGGCACCACTCGACGCCACCAGAGCCGCTTCCCTGTCCGTCAGCACGAGGCCGCCGCGACGGTAGCCATCGAACGCCGATTCCACCACGTCCAGGCGGAAACCTCGACAGTCGTCATCAGCACCGGCCAGCCCCCAGGAACGGATGGCATCGCCAATGTCCACGAGAATCGTGTGTCGCCCGCAGGTGTCCAGGTCCACCAGGGCAACGGCTCGATTGGATTCGTCGAATAGAATATTGGTAAACTTCGGGTCTCCATGGACCACCCACATGGGAAGATCGTCGGGCAAACGATTGCGTTCCACACCATCGAGAATCCGTGTCTCGAGTGATTGCACCGATTCGAACCAGGGATCGCACTGCCCCTGAGCAGTATCCAGCGCATCCACAAAGGCCTGCCGGTGGTGGTCGATACGGTGCAGTGGATGCGTGCTCTGAAACCGATAGTCCAGACCCAACATCACCTCGTAGAACCGGCCCAGGAGCTGGGCCGCTTCACGCGCCTGTTCCGGAGTGGGGCGGTCCGACAACGTCTTGCCGTCGATCCAGGTGATGCAACGCCAGGTTCTGTCCCCTACATCCTGCCAAAGGATCCCGTCGCGATCTGCAATCAGCTTTGGTGCTGGGAAATGCGCTTCGGCAAGGCGGGTGGTGACCACCTCGTAATCCGCCTGGATGCTCGGACCCGAAAGGTTCGAATGAAGCGCCTGGAGACAGAAATCCCCACGGTCGGACTCCACCTTGAAGGTCACATGGATCAGGCCGTGGGGAACCCGGCGCACGGAACGGACCCGTCCCAAATCGAACCGCGGCAGGACCACCCCAAGGGCCTCATCCGTCAGGGCGCGTTCCGTCTGACCGTCGGACATGGAAGGACTCAGTCCAAAGGTCCGGTCACAGCCTCGACCGCTTCGAGAATGGACCCGTCACGCACGAGTTCAGCCATCTTGTTGTTGGCGTTGTAGGTGGGACGATCCTCGTCCATGAACGCAACGTGCTTTCGAATCACATCATACGCAGCCTGGCAGGCGGCCGATGGTTTAGCCGGTTTCCTGAGATCAAAGGCCTGAGCTGCTGCCATCATCTCGATGCCCAAGATTTGGTGTGCATGATCCAGGATTTGACGCGTCTTGACCGCGGTCGTCCAACCCATAGACACGAAATCTTCCTGATCCGCCGCCGCGGGTATCGACTGGATAGCCGCTGGCGTACTCAGAATCCGGTTCTCCGCCACGAGCGCACCAGCCGTGTATTGGGTCAGCATCAACCCGGAAAACATGCCTCCTCCTTCGATGAGGAACCCGGGCAGGCCTGCCGAAAGTGCAGGATTCATGAGACGATTGAGCCGTCGTTCCGACAGGACGCAGACGGTGGTGATCCCGATTCCCATGAATTCGAGCGCAAAGGCCATGGGCGTTCCCTGAAAGTTCGCCCCGGTGACCACTTCATCATCTTCTGGGAAAAACAGCGGATTGTCGCCCACGCCGTTCAATTCCGTCTCGAAAATCTGGCGCGCGAACGTCCAGGTATCCCGCATCGCACCAACGATCTGGGGAGTGGAGCGCAGGGAATATGCGTCCTGGACCCGCTTACCCGGCCGCTTCAGTAGTTCGCTGCCCTCAGTAAGTCTGCGGATATTCGACGCGCTCGTCACCGCCCCGGCGTAACCACGTGCCTTGTGCAGACGCTCGTCGAAGGCGAGCATGTTGGCATTGAGTGCTTCGAGGCTCATGGCAGCCGCGATCTCCGACATGCGGATCCATCGCCGTGCCTCATTGACCAAGATACTTCCCATGCCAGTGATCACGTTCGAGCCGTTGATGGTTGCGAGCCCATCCCGCGCCTCGAAGACGATAGTCGGAATGCCGGCCTTCTTCATGGCCTCGTCGGCAGGCAGCCGTTCGCCCTTGTAAAAGGCCTCGCCCTCGCCCATCACCACGAGGGCCACCTGGGACATGGGTGACAGATCGCCACTCGCCCCAACCGATCCCCGATCGAACACCACCGGAGTCACGCCCTTGTTCAACATGGCAAGCAGTGTCTCATCCACCACCGGCCGCAGGCCGGAGTTTCCGTTGCAATGCACATTGATCCGCGACAGCATGGCCGCCCGAACGACATCGACCGGAAGTGGCTTGCCGCAACCGGCCGCATGGGAGTAGACCAGGTACTTCTGGAACTCCCTCGTCTGTTCCGGGGTCAGGACCACTTCGGAAAATTCCCCGATGCCCGTTGTCACCCCATACATGACCTCACGCTTTTCAATTTTCTCCTCCAGCATTGCCCGACAAACGCGAATCCGCTCCCATGCATCGGGGGCGATTTCCACCATCTCTCCACCTCGGCCAACAGCTTCCACCTGCTCGATGCGCAACTCGTTTCCGTCCAAAACAATACTCATGAGTTCTCTCCTTCATTTCTCGCGATATCACACCCATCGCCAGCGTGATCCGACCCGTCCGTGCGAACCCGGTACGAACACATGAAAAACATTTGTTTCCATGTACAGCAACAACATGCAGTTGTCCAGTCTTGCTGTTTCGTTGGTCTTACGGCCCATGTATGTCCTGTGCACGACTCCTGAGCTGCGCCAGTCCGTCGCGCATCAGCTCCGCGAGTTGCATGAGCACCGGCGCAGAACCAAGAGGCACGCCCCGAAAATCTCTCGTGTCGAACAGGAATTCCTCCCCGTCGATTCGGTGCGAATACAAGAAATCCACATCCGGACGACCGGCGATCAGGGTCAACAACGTCTGGGGAATGTCCCCCAGCGGCTTCATGTCGATGTGATCGCGATGAAAGATCGCCGTGACCCTGGTCCCCTTTCCAGGTGCCGACTCGACTGCAAGGGAACCACCGGTTGCCTCCGCCGCCTGCGAGAGCAACGATAGCCCCAAGCCAAATCGTCTCGTGGTCCGAGTCGTAAAAAATGGATCCGTCGCCTGTGCCAACTTCTGGGCATCCATGCCCTTGCCGTTGTCCCGAATCCCCAGGGTGAGCATGCCCTGATCCAGATCCTCATCAATGCGAACCTCGATCCGGTCGGCCTCGGCCCGAATCGAATTTTCCATAACATCGAGAATATGCAGTGACAGATCTTCCATTTCGTCCTATCGCAGGATGGCTCTTCCATCCCGACCCTGCAGGGCCTTTTTCATCTCGTCGATACTGACCGTTTCCATCAAAAACTCGGTGCAGGAATGCCCGATGTCTTCCTCCTTATGTGCATCCGACACCTGGAGCAACGGAAGCGTCGGCTCGTAGCGACGCATGGCATCCTCATAGGAAACAGCCGAAGATATCTCCAGAGCATCGAGAGGCAAATCGTCCGGCAGGAAACCAAGCTGTCCAAGCAGGCTGAAGCTCGGCCGGTCGATGTGGGCGGCAACGGCAAGGCCTCCCAATCGTTTGATTTCACTGACGATTGCATGGACCGAAAGCGTCGTGGCGCCGATGAGCAGATGCTGATTGAAACCGAGTACCTCGTCATCCGCATTGGCCACGACCTGCATGCCGAACGTCTCTTCGTCGTTTTCGCCAGGAAGGTGCGCATACACGATCTGTTGGAGCTGCTCGGCGGCTTCGCCCGTATCGAACAGGGCCACGATATGGACTTCCTCCACGGACGTGACCTCCATTCCCGGAAGGACCTGCAAGCCAAGTCTGCGTGCCGACTCCAAAGCCGCTGGAATATTTTCTGCCGAATTGTGATCCGTGATCCCAAGGACATCGATCCCACGAGCCTTGGCCCACGTGACGATTCGAGCAGGAGACATCCTCACTTCAGCACATGGAGAAAGGCACGTGTGAACGTGCAGGTCAGTCTTGAAACGTCTGAGCATGATGGTCCGCGTCGTGGTTTAGGGATCTGATCAGAATACGTCTATCATCTGGAACGCCGATCCATCCCACCTGGCTTTGTCGCTCCTCGGTTGCGTATCACCCGCGCCCTCACCGCTTCGCGCCAGACGGGCGCCTCGGCGTCCCAAATTGGCAACCCTATTTTGAACAGGCTCCTTACGATTTTTCGAGCAGCGCAAAAAGGCGGCCCGAGATTCGGAATGCACTCTCATCCGTGCCCAGCATCAAAACATCCTCATCGTCTGCCTTGCGCAGGACATCCTGGTCCGGCTCGCGGCCACACACCAGAATGATGCCCGCCAAGTCCTTGAGCTTGGCAACGGCCAGAACGTTCTGATGCGTCTGCATCGTGATCCACAGATTCCCCGCAACCGCATTGCCCATCACGTCACTGAGCAGGTCACAGGTGTAACCTCCCGTCACGACCACATCGCCGACTCCTTGCGATGTGAACACGCGCAGACCAAGTCGTTCAACGACCTCCTTCAGTGTCATGGTCCGTCTCCTATCATCCTACCACCAGCGTTTTCCATGAAGCGCCCTCTCCGTCCTGGCAAAATCTGCATCCACTCCGCTTTGGTTCCTATTCGGACGTGGAACCATCACGCCCGCTTCCCGAGTCGAAATTGACTCGGTCGAGAAGCTGGGACAGCTCTGTGGTCAATTCTCTGAATCGGTCCGGCACATTGAAGATGCAATCCGCAAGCTGCGCCTGCCCTCTAGCCACATCCTCGGCAAAGGCCAGGCAGGTCGGAGCCCCGCAGACCCCACAGTCAATCTTGGGTGAAGCGTCGTAGATACTCTGCTTCTCTTCCCGCTTCTTGATGGCCTTACCCAGGTCCTGGTCGAGCACAGGTATCGGGCGGGCTTCGTACTTCTTGGTCCTATGAAAGTACCTGCGAAAATAACGTTCCCGGATCTCCCTCTTGTCTCGACAGGCCTCGATCCGTTCCTCTTCGAGCGTCTCGAACAGTCGCAGGATCTTGTTGTAGGAAACATAGCGATTCTCCACGGTCAACGAACCACCTACGCAGCCCTGTGGACAGGTGTACGCCACGACCAAGTCCACGTCTTGAAGCTTGCCCCGCTCGATGTCGTCAAACGTCGTGATGATCTCCGCAATCCCGGAAACATCCAGGACACTCTTCATCTTGCGGCTCCTGTGCATACCTCCTGCCACCGCCCATCCGATGCCAAGAATACAAACGCTCTCGAGGCTCTTTCGGTAGCTGCCCTTGTCTTCGCTTTCCAAGGCCGCAAGCAATGGCCCATACACATCGGCGATGGAAATCGCACCGTCGAGGTGACAGGCTTCGTCATCGGTTGGCTGCTTGATGGCAAGCATCTCGACGGGACACGGGGTGATATAGAAGGTTCCGATCTCTTCGGGCTTGAGGCCGAGTTCCTTCGATTTCTTTTCTTTGATTTCCTTGGCCGCCAACCTCTTGGGCAGTTTGAGAGGAATGATGTGATCCACGAGCTGTGGATACTTGACCTGAATGAGGCTCACCACCGATGGACAGGCATTCGAGATCAACGGTCTTGGCCCCTTGTACTCCTCAAGAAAATGCTCGATGGCCAAACTCGTGTCTCCACAGGTAATGGCAAAATCGTAGGCATCGTCGAAGCCGATCTTCTTCAACCCGTTGAGAATCTTGTCCGGCAGGATCGATCCGCCGAATTGCGCATAGAGCGCCGGTGACGGAATGGCCACCGTATACTTGAACCGGTTCAGCTCACCGATGGGATCGGTCGCCGCCACGATGGCGTCGTTCGGACAAGCCCTAATGCACTCTCCGCAATCGATGCAGCGATCCTCCAAAATGACGGCCTTGCCCCCTCGAACCCGAATCGCCTCGGTGGGACAGACCCGCATGCAGGCCCTGCGGCCGTCACACTTGTCCCAGTCCACGCGAACAGAGTGAAAATACTGACTCATCGCTCCCCTCCCCGATTGAGATAAAGAATAATATTGTACGAAGTACCCTTTCCGACCGTCGAGGTCAGTTCAAACAGATCCGCGTTCTTCTTGATATTGTGCAGGCCCATACCCGCGCCGAACCCCATCTCCCGAATCTCATCGGACGCCGTGGAGTACCCCTGCTGCATGGCCAACTCGATATCTTCGATGCCAGGGCCCTCATCCTCCAAGGCAATTTGGATCAACTGGGGATTCAGCCTCAAAACCATCTTGCCATGGTCTGCGTACATCACCACGTTCATTTCGGCTTCGTATGCGGCGATGGCGGCTCGCTGGACGATCGCTGCGTCCACACCGAGTTCCCGAAGGATTTCTTTGATACTCACCGACGCCACCCCGGCCCGAGCAAAATTCCGCCCCTTGATCGAAAATGTCCGTGAAAAATCGTGTTGGCACCGCATGCCGCCATCCGGCTTGGCCTCGGCCCCATCCAATCCACCCACGTGCTTGCTGTACAGCAGCCCGCATGCCTGGTACATGTAGAATGCGGTAGACAGCACAGGAATGTCCTTGGAACGGGCCAGATCGAGCCCTTCCTGCCTGGGCCGCTTCCCCCGAACATAAACGATGGCCTTTGCCCCGATGATGTCAGCCGTCCGAATGGATTGAGCATTTGCGAGCCCGGTCAACAAGACAATGCCCGGCGCGCCAAAGGCCAAAACATCGCTCATCAGATCGGACGCACCGACGCATTCGAACGCATCATCGAGATGCTGTTCGCCGGTGATCACCTCGGCTTTGAGCAGATCTATCAGTTCTCTCAGTATCATGCCCGACCACGCATTTTGCTCGCGAGTCTACCATAGAATTGAGCAACACCACGATCCAAATTGACCAAACAGGCACAATCCACCAGAGCCCACAGAGGCATCGAAAGGCTGTGGCGGGCATTGAAGTACGAGTCGGAGGAGGAATTGGTGGGTACCCATCGCCCCCTCCACAAATCCCAGCGTGCGCTGCTCACGCACTCGGCTCGTGCCTCTGGGTCATGACGGCCAGTGGCTGCTCGGGATAGGGTGGAGGAT
>JAGGXR010000004.1 GCA_021162935.1 Deltaproteobacteria bacterium | reverse complement strand
GGCAAAGCCTGAGCCCGCGGTCGAAGAGGAGGCTGCGAAGGCAAAGCCTGAGCCCGCGGTCGAAGAGGAGGCTGCGAAGGCAAAGCCTCAGCCTGCGGTCGAAGAGAAGGCTGCGAAGGCAAAGCCTGAGCCCGCGGTCGAAGCGAAGGCTGCGAAGGCAAAGCCTGAGCCCGCGGTCGAAGCGAAGGCTGCGAAGGCAAAGCCTCAGCCTGCGGTCGAAGAGAAGGCTGCGAAGGCAAAGCCTGAGCCCGCCACGGCAGTGGTCGTGGAGCCGGTGGCCAAGCCTCGGGGTCCTGAGCCGAAGCTGGCGCGCGAGGACGAGCGGGTTCGACTGACCAAGGGGTTGAGTAAGACCCGGAAGGGCTTTGTGGCTCGATTGGGCCGTCTGTTTCGCGGCAAAAAGGAGTTGGATCCCAATCTCCTCGAAGAGATAGAAGAGGTGCTCTTGACCGCCGATATCGGGGTGAAGACGTCGCAGAAGTTGTTCGAGGAACTCAAGGATGCTTTGGATCGGAAGTCGTTGCAGGACCAGGAATCCATCTGGCGCTTCCTCAAGACGAGGGCGTCCCAGATTTTGATGGTGGATGCGTCGGCACTCGATCTCGATGCAGCCCGTCCTTTCGTCATCCTGACCATTGGCGTCAATGGCGTGGGCAAGACGACCACCATAGGGAAGTTGGCGGCAAAGTTTCATCAGCAGGGCAAGTCGGTGCTCCTGGCCGCCGGGGATACGTTCCGTGCGGCAGCAGTGGAACAGCTCCAGGTATGGGGTCAGCGGGTCGGAGTCGAGGTGGTCCAGGGCAAGGCCAAGACGGATCCTTCGGCGGTGATCTTCGACGCTATCAAGAAGGCCAGAGACGAGAACATCGACGTGGTGATTGCGGACACGGCGGGCCGACTCCACACCAAAGTCGGCCTCATGGACGAGCTGAAGAAAGTGCATCGCGTCATGGGGAAGGCTCAGGAGGGGGCTCCCCACGAGACGCTACTCGTGCTCGATGCGACCACGGGCCAGAACGCGATTCAGCAGGCACTCCTGTTCAAAGAAGCGGTGTCGTTTTCCGGAATCGTGCTGACCAAGCTGGATGGCACGGCGAAGGGCGGCGTCATTTTGGGTGTGTGCGATGAGCTGAACGTCCCGGTCCGATTTATCGGGATTGGCGAGCGCACCGAAGATCTCAGGGACTTCTCCGCGGACGCTTTTGTGGACGCTTTGTTCAGTGAGGCCGAGTGAGGGGAAGTTCGGATGGCGCATCGCCCAACGTGGCTGATGCGGGGCAGAAACGGACGGGATGCGCCAGTTGATAGGCGTGACCAGTTGATAGGCGTGAAAAGATGGGCCAGTTGATAGGCGTGAAAAGATGGGTGGTAAATGGACTCAAAAAAAGAAGTTGATGCAAAATCCACCCCTGTGCTATAGTAGCGCAAATTTGAATTTGATTTTGTTAATTATTTGAAATCAAAGGGCTTTTTAGGAGACCGGCAAGCCAAATGCGACACAAACAGCGAGATTGGAGACGCAACATGAGGAAGGCTGCCCTATTGTTCTCTGTTTCGATTCTGGGTTGGATTTGGGTCGAGTCGTCGGCCTGGGCTCAGCCGGCGCCTGCAGGCGCCGGCTCGCCAGAGACTCCCGAGGCGACCCAACCAGTGACCCCTGACGAAGCAGGTCCCGTGATCCCTGGGTCCGGTCCTGCCATGCCGGGCAGCGGCCCTGTGACCCCTGGGCAGGTTGGGAGTTCCGGGGGCGGCGGGACAGGCGCGGCCGCCGCCTCGCAAGGCACCAAGTCCGCTCGGGGAGAGAAACAGTACTGGAAAGACATCAAGGTCGTTTCTCGAAAGCTCATTTTGAAGCAGCAACGAGTCGAGCTTTTCCTGTATCCCATGGGCGTAACGCTGAATGACAACTTGATTCGGCATTGGTTTCTCGGGGCCGAACTCAACTACTTTCTCAGCGATGCCATGAGCGTGGGTATCGGGGGGCATTATTACCTGCCGGAGATCACCCAGCGGGCGTACTTGATGGGCCTGCAGCAGCGGGTGTTGCCCACGTTGAATAAGTACTATTTTACCACCACAGCGAACTTCAACTACAATTGGATGTACGGAAAGTTCGCCTTGCACAACAAGTTCATCCAGCAGTTCGGCGGTTACGTGGGCGCCGGCGTTGGACTGACCATGACCGCCGTCATTCCCCGCCGTGCCGGTGATTCTTCCTGGAACAACTACAACTTTACCATCTTGTTTCCCGCGTTTGGACTCCGGATGTTCATTTCGAAGTGGCTGACCCTGAATCTGGGGATTCGCCTCTACATCATGCGGGACAATTTCGAGGCCTCGAATCGTCTGGCGGACGACGATCCGAATTTGCCGGCCAACTACAACCCCAAGGACCACGCCGCGCATCGGTGGATCCCTAACCTGGTGTTCAATCTCGGGGTGAGCTTCTTCCTGCCGCCGAGTTTCAAGTACACCACCTTCAGGTAGTCGTGCGGAGGTATAAGTGATGAAGCAGAGAAATCTTGTCATCGCGGTGCTGGCTCTTTCGACGCTTGTTTCCTCGTCGGCGTTCGCCCAGCGCAAGAATCCGCTCGACGGTCAGCCGGCCGTGCGCAAGCGCGTGCTGTACTTGCCGAATCGTGTGGAATTAACCCCTTCGATCGGCATGACCTTCCTGCAGGATTTCAAGCATGCCTTTTTGGTTGGGGCCAAGTTCGAGTACCACATCCCTTGGTGCTTCGGCTCGAAGACGTACCGGGACTGCCTGTCGGTGGGCGCGAGCTTCCATTACAACGCCGTGGATTGGGACACGGAGCTGATGGGCGAGATCAAAGACACCCTGGGCACCCACTTCGATCAGCCCGAGATCAACCCGGCCCCGACGAAACAGGCCCTCGAGGATGCGGTCAGCCATGTTACTTTCTTGGTGACTGCGCCGTACATCGCCTATACGCCTTGGCTGGGCAAATTGAGCCTCTTCGGCCAGGTGTTCTTCGATTTCGATTTCTATGCCATGATCGGCTTGGGTATGGCCTATTTCAAGGCGGGCAATATCGGCAAGTACGCCGACATTCTCAATTTGGATGTGAAAGACAAGAACGGTGGTCTCAGGTTGGGGCCGTCCTTTGGGTTTGGCGCGAGATTCTACATTTTGAAGTGGCTCGCGGTGCACATTGCCTTCAGGGACATCTACCTGTCCGCGAAATCAGGTCAGGGGCGTAACTCGGCAGGTTTCGACAAGAACGGCTCCCTGAATCAGCAGGGGCAGATCGTTATCGATTCCCACGACCGCGTGTCCGAGAACATCATGTACATCACCCTGGGCGTGTCCTTCTTCCTGCCTGCCAACGCCAAGATCAGTCGATAGTCTCTTTCTTTTTCCCAATCGAAAAGGGCTAGGGTAGACCGACGTCTACTGACACTCGGGAGGCGGGTTCTGACTGTAGTCCACGAGGAAGCACAGGGGCCGCGACGAGTCGCCGTTCGAGAGATAGAAGAACTGGATCCGGTCGCCCTCGTCCGCCGACATGGGCGGGCTCGTGAAGGCGCCGTCGGCTCCCGCGTAGAAATAGTAGCCAAAGCCTTTGGATTCGTTGAACATGTGCACTTCACTGTTGGGTTCCACGACGGCTGGCGACCCGGTGATGACCATGAATCCGTCGGACGAGTAGGGCTGGACCTGAAGCTGATTCGGATCGGGCGGTGGCAGGGGGAATGAGGGTGCCTTGCAGGCCCAGATCGTCAGCAAGGTCGCCAGGACACCGACCAGGCCGCCGACCAGGACGAGCCGACGCGGCATGGCGAGTCGATGTCGCGTGACGACTGGATGCCGCATCACGATTCGACGCTGCGTGCTTACTTTCCACCGTTTGGAGACGACAGCAGGAGCGGCGGCATCGGAAGGGGTGGCATGCTCGTTTCTTGCTGTCCTTCGGTCGTTCTGCATGGGTTGCGCCTCGGCTTCGATTTTTGCCCTATTCTTTCAGTGTAGCAAGAAGAGTGCCGTCGGGCAATGAACCTGGCATGGGCGCTCTTGAAGGAGCTGAGCGCGGATCCGGGAATATAGACGTGGGGAGGGATCCGTCAACGCGGTTGACGATCCGGTGCGGCCTTGCCGATATCGAGCCGCTTCATTTTTTTGATCAGGCCGTACCGGCTTAGCCCCAGCAGTTCGGCTGCCTTGGTGTGGTTGCCGTTGGTTCGATCGAGAGCGGCGCGGATCAGGGTACGTTCGAGTTTCGGTACCCTGCGTTTCAGATTGAGATCATCCGTCGTGGGATCTGCAGTGGTTTCGGCGGCGGTGACCTGGACGGACAGGTCCGAGGGCAGGATGACGCCGTCACAGAGGACCGCTGCTCGCATGATCTCATTTTCGAGCTGCCGTACGTTGCCCGGCCATGGACAGGCGGTCAGGATCTGCATGGCCTCGGGCGACATCCGAACCGTGCGACCAGGCGGTTCATACTTGCGGCAGAAGTGCTCCACGAGGGCCACCACGTCTTCTCGGCGATCCCGAAGGGGAGGGAGGGTGATGGTGACCACATTAAGACGGTAGAACAGATCCTGGCGGAACCTTCCCTCTTCGAGGAGTTTCGCCAGGTTCTGGTTCGAGGAGGCCAGGACCCGCACGTCGACCTTGATGGGATGGGAGCCGCCAACACGACGAAATTCCCCTTCCTGGAGGGCGCGCAGCAACTTGACCTGCATGGCCGGGCTCATTTCCCCCACCTCGTCGAGCAGGAGGGTGCCTCCGTCGGCGATTTCGAACAGACCCTTTTGGAGACGCGTCGCTCCAGTGAAGGCGCCGCGTTCGTGTCCGAACAGGAGGCTTTCGAGGAGGGTCTCGGTTACGGCCCCGCAGTTTTCCGTGGCAAAGGGCCCAGCGGCCCGAGGTCCGTTGAAGTGGATGGCCCGTGCCACGAGTTCCTTGCCCGTGCCGCTCTCGCCCAGGATGACCACGGGAAGGTCGGTGTCCGTGATGCGATCCAGCAGGTGGAAGATCCGCATCATGGCCGGGCTCGTGCCCACGATGTTGGAATAGTCGAATCGGACCTGCATGGCGCGACGGCTGGACGCGATCTCTGATTTCATCTCCGCCACGGCGGCTTCCTGCTGGTCCAGTTCACGACGGAGTCGGTGGTTGAGGCGCTCGATCTCCTCCTGCCGCGCGTGGGCTTCGGTGACGAGCCTTGCGTTGTCGATGGCCACGGCCGCCTGGTCGGCGAAGTCCATGGCCAGCTCGGCGTCTGCCTGGCGAAACGCGCCGCGGCGCATCCGGTTGTCCACGTAAAGGGTACCCACGGCTTCGCCTCGCAGGATGAGCGGCACGGCCAGCACGGACCGGAGTTTGAGGTCCATGACACTGGCTGCGTCCGAGAAGCGACGGTCGGATGAGGCGTCCACGGTCAGGACCGGGGCGAGGTGCTCCATGGCCTGGCGGGCGATGGACCGGCTCCATTTGATGTGTTCGTCCTGGCTCTGCGCGTTCATGTTGCGCTGGGTCTCGACCTTCAGTCCGTCCGTCTCTTCGAGTAGGACGAAGCCCCGCTCCGCTCCGGTGAGGTCGATGACCGAGTCCAGGATCAGATCCAGGAGGGGCTCGATGCGGTGCTCGGAGGCAAGCCGTTTGTTGATCTCCAGCATGCGGTGCAGGCGCGAGGCCTCCCCGGCGGTCTCTCGATCGCCGCGTTGCCCGGCTTCGTTGGTTCGGAATTCGGGATTGGAAAACGAATCGGATGGTGGTGACATGGTTCGTCCTTCCATCGGGTGATTGCTTGCCGTTGTCGAATCGAACCGTTCCAGCAGGAGCTTGGACGCCGGATCCAGGCGACGGTGCTTCCGATACGGTTCATCGGTCTCTTCTTGGATGGCCCACCATGTCTCGTGGGCCAGGTGTGTGGCCACGGTTCCAAGGGCTGTCGGGGCGATCACCGCGATGCGGGTCGCCAGCCTCCATGCCTGTTCCCGGTAGCCGGAATCGAGGAGGCCCCGCGTCGCTTCAAGCCCCAGGATCGCCAGGCGGGTCACGGACAGAGTTGGCGGGATCGCTACCGGGGCTGCCTGGCTTTCTCCCTGAGTGTCTGGGACGTTCAGGGCTGCCGCAAGCCAGGTGGCGAGTGCGTGGGCGGCGCTGCCGCGGCTGGTGGCATCGTTGTGGGTCTGGACGGCATTCCACAGATCGGCGGCTGCCGATCGGATCATCGCTGCGAGGGCCTGGTCGCCATGGGGAGGCATGCCGGCTGTCGGCAAGGATGGGGTCAGAGCGCCATTTTGTTGCTTACGGACGGGGGTTGCCGTCGTTTTGGCGACGATGCTACGTCGCAAAGATACGCCTGAATCCGCCACGGCGAGATTGGGTTGCGAAGACGCGGCTGCAGCCGCCACGGCGATGAGGAGCGCCGCCTGGGCATTTTCGAGGTCCCCCTGGGCCCGTTCGAAGGCCTGGATGGCCGAGACGGCGACTGCCACCGGGTCTGGATCCAGACCATGGGTTGCCAGGAGTCGCCGTGCGTCCTGTCGGCCCGATTCCAGGACCTTGGCAGTGACGTGCGCGGCAAGGAGCAGGGCGTGGGCCTGCGACAGGGCGGACGATGCGGTCGTGGCTTCGCCGAGGGTCACCTCGGCCTCCCGGCAGGCACCTGCCAGGTCCCCGAGCCCGAGGAGGGTGTTTGCAAGATTGTACAGGATACCTGGAATTTGGGCCGTGTGTCCGAGGCGCCGCATGGTCCTTGCCGCCGAGGTCAGGGGGGGGATCGCTGCGGTGAGCTTTCCCTGGTCGAAGAGATTGGCGCCCAGGTTGGCCTGGTAATGGGCGCGGGCATGGACATCACCTGCCAAGTGGGCGAGGTGGATGGCACGGCGATACCAGGGTTCCGATGCGGTTAAATGGCCCGTGCTGTGGAGCACGAGCCCCTGGAGATCGACGATCCGGGCCTGGACATGGGGGGGCAGAGGTTCGGCCAGGACTTGGGCCTGCTGGAACAGATGGAGTGCGGATGCTTGGTCGCCGTGGTAGTGGCGGGCGAGACCGGCTGCTTCGAGCCATTCGACCCAAGCCTCGGCCTGATCGGTGGCCAGCGTCCCAGTCTCGGACCATGACCCCTGTGCGTTGGACCATTCGCCCCGTGTGTTGGATGATGGGCGCGGTGCGTCGGACCGTGGGCCCGTCGATGCGTTGGACCATGTGTCCGGTGCGTCGGACGAGACGCGTTCTGCGCCGGAAGGGACCGTTTTCTGCTCCTTGGTTGCGTCGATGGCTGCGTCGATGCGGCCCATGTCGATGAGCACCCTCGTCTGGAGGGCGGCCGCCTTGCGCCACAGGACGCTGTGATGCGCGGCCTGGTTCATCGCCGTCTGCGCCGCCTGGGCAGCCTGTTCGAATCGTCCCTGGCGACGGAGGCAGGTGGCGATCACGAGCTGGGCCGAAAGACCGATATCCCGGTCGTCATTGCCGGCTTGGACATGCACGCGTTTTTGGGCGGATCCTGCCCAGACTTTCGTCGCGGGTTCTCCGTCAGTCAGGGATCGGGCCAGGTCGAGCGCTCGATCGTAGCGACCCATTTCGACGTCGAGATTTGCCGCCCACAACGTGAAGGGTCGCCGCTGCTCGTGGGGAGCCTGTGGCGCCACGGATAGGGCGAGGTCCGTCGCCTGGATGGTGTTTGGGATATCGAGATGGGCCCGGCAGGCACGGGCGGCCTGGGTCGCTGTCTGCCAGGCCAGGATTGGTTGGTGGCAGGCAACGGCGACTCGTGCCGACAGGAGGAGATCCCGGTCTGCTGGCCCGTCGGATTTCGGGCGATGCGTCGCTTCGTCCCGGCAGATTTTGAGCACCTTGTTCCGCAGGGCCTGGATCGTTTTCGGTGCCGCCTCTTCGATGGCGACGTCGCCGATCACGGGATGGGCCACGGCGAAGCCGTCGCCGTGTTGTTCGATGAGGTCCGATCGGAGGAGCTCATCCAGGGCCCGGGCAAAAGTCTTGGGCTGCAGCCCAAGGGTGCGCGCCAACCTGGGTAGATCGCCCCGTCCGTCCCAGATCACCACGGCGCGCAGCAGGGTTTTGGCACTTCGACTCAGGGCATTGATGCCGGATCGGAAGAGCCCGGACAGGTTGTCGAGGGGCAGATCCTTGAGGAGCACCTGGTCGATGGCTTCTCGATGACGGACTTCGGTCCAGGCGGCCCGACACAGGTCCAGCATGGGGCCGGGCCAGCCCTTGGTGGTTTTGTGAACTCGGTCCAGAAAAGCCCTGCCCGGAGATCGGCCCATGGCGGATTGGAGCAGGGCGGCGGCCTGTTTTTTCGAAAGGGCTCCGAGTCGGATGTTTGCTCGGATCCCGGAACTGTCGGGCTCGGTTTGGTTCGGCGGCCGACCGGTCGATTTTCGTTGCTGTCGGCCCATCGTCACCTTTCGGCGCACGATGATGGTCACGCCAGCCAGTCTGCGGGTCGGCACCCTGCCGATGTGTTTGCCGAAGCCCTCGACCATCTCCTCATTGCCGTCTCGGATGGCGAGGACCACGGGGCGATGGGAGGCCATCTCTTCGATGGATTGGACCATGGATTCGTACAGGGCGGAGGTAGACAAATTTTCGATGCGTTTCGCGGCGCTTCCTCGGCGGGCCTGGACGAATCGTACGAGGTCCTGCCAGGTGCCTTCGAAGACGGTGGGTCTGATGGCACGGTCGGCGACCTGTCCATCGGTCGGTCGAGCCGAGATGAGCCGTAGTTGCGTGAGGGCTTCTTGAATGAGCCGTCGTCGGCCGGATCCTGCAGGTCCTGTGACCGACAGGATGCCCGGACCGATGGGGCGATCCGCTGCGATGAAGTCGAACAGGGCCTTTAGTTCGCGGTCTCGGCCGCACAGGACTGGTCGCAGCAGTCTGGCCTCGGCCCGTCGTCTGGCGGGAAGCCAGATGGGCCGCGATCGCGAGAAGCGCTCCACGTGGGTGAGCAGCGAGGCGGCCGATGGATACCGTTCGTCCGGCTGTCGGGCGACGAGTCTGTCCACGATTTCGGCCAGCTCGTCAGGCACCCAGGGGGCCAGAGTCTGGATGGGCGCGGCGTCCTCGTATAGGAGCGAGGCCAGGGCTTCGGTCATGGAGGCGCCTTGCGGCACCCGGACGAATCGCCCGGTGGCCAGCCAGGAGACGGTCGCGCCGAGGCTGTAGAGGTCCGATCGTGCATCCTGGCGGCCGGTGATCTGCTCGGGCGCCATGAATGGAATGGTCCCGGCAGGACCTACAGACACGCTGGGTTCGCCAGCCGTGGCCGCGGCGGCCAGCAGGTCGGGTTGGCGATTGGAGCGTCCGATGAGGGTCGATAGACCGAAGTCCAGCAGTCGGACCCGGCCTTCGGTGTCCAGAACGAGGTTTGAGGGTGAGATGTCTCCGTGGACGATCCGGTGGGCAGCGAGGAGGTCCAGGACGCTGCCGACCTGGAACAGGATGGACCAGAGGGCCTCGATCCGATCGCCTTCGTTCATGGAGTCGGGCAGACCCTGGTCGAGGGGCCGACCCTCGACCAAGTCGGAGACGAGAAAGAGACGATGGAGCGGAATCGCATCGGGCCCACGTTCCACCACGTCGAGGTCGTGGACGGCAGGCAGGCAGGGATGGACCATGGCGGACAGTCGCGCGAATTCGAGTCGAAGGCGCGTCAGGTCTTTCGGCCCGAAGGCGTCTTTGAGGAGCTTGAGGGCCCTGCGGGGAGCGCCAGCCAGGGCCTCGTCCCGAACGAGGTAGACCTGTGCCTGACTTCCGATTCCCAAGGTGTCAACAATGGTGAATCTATTGTTGACAGGTGGTGTCAATAAAGTTGTCACATTTCTACAATATGCCTCCCGTCATCGAGATCAACCAGAATCATTTGGGCTCGGTCGGATCGCTGCAACATGGGTCGGCGCATGGCAGAAGCAGACTTGGTTCGTCCCGTCGACGTGAGGGATCGGCTGGTTCGATGCGTACGAAACCACGGGCGAAATCGGTTGTTGCGAGCCCTCCACCAAATTGGGAACGTGCACTTGCGAGAAGAGAAAGCCTCTGTTACGATGCAGCCCAATATTTGGACTCCGAGAGGCTCTTCGCCCAACAGCCATCGGTGCCGTCGCAGCGATCATCTCTCCGTGGACGGGCAGATGTGATCGGGCGGTCAACAGCAGATTCCATGCCGGTCGGTCGGAGCGTCCCTCGAAATCTCAATCTTTGTCGGATCGTTGAAGGGAAGAGGTAGGCCGTGGCTAGGACAGAAGAAGAATACAGGACTCTGTTCGAAACCGATCCATCCCATCTGGATGCCTTTGCGAGTCTGCGTCGGATTTACAGACAGGAAGGCAGGTATGAAGATCTTGCCTGGCTGTTCGAGACGCGGGCGGCGAACATGGACGGGGGGAGCAAGGCTGCCGAGGCGTATATGCGCGCGGCCGACGTGTACCTCCAGAAATTGGGAGACGAGAAGCATGGCATCGAGAACTTGATGAACGCCATGCGCTGCGATCCTGGGCAGAGGCGGGTGACCCATCAGCTCAAGAAGCGTTTGAGCGAGGCCAGTCGTTGGGAGGAATACCTCGAAGTTTTGGAGATGGAACTGAAGACGATCTCCGAGGATCCGGGCCGGCAGCGGCGAGCGTCGGCCCTCCATCTCGAAATCGGCACCCTGCAGGAGGAACACTTCGGCCAGCAGGACAAGGCCATGTACCATTACCAGCAGGCGGTCCGGATCGATGCCCAGAACGTCGAGGCTCTGTCGGCTGCCAAAAGGCTCTACAAGCAGATGGGCGAGTGGTCCATGGTCGCCCGACTCCTCAAGGCCGAGATTCGGGTGACGACCCATCCGGGCAAGCGCGTGGAACTGCTGTTCGAGTTGGGAGAAGTGCTCGCTGAGAGGCTGCATGACCTCAAGGGGGCGGCCAAGGCCCTCCAGGACGTTTTGGCGAGCAAGCCCGGCTACCCTGGGGCGATCGAGATTCTGGCCGAGGTGTTTTCGAGCCCGGACTGGGGTGAACCCGGAGGGTTGGCCCAGGCGGCCCAGATGTTCTATCAGGTAGCGCGTCAGCATCTGTCCCAAGGTGAGCAGGAAGAAGCGATCTCGTATTTGCAACGAGCCCTGGCCAGCGATCCGAGCCTGTCCCATGTGGCGTCGGCCCTGGTCGAGGTGTACGAATCCTTGGGGCGCTATGAAGATCTCGATCAGCTTCTTCAGCAACAGATTCAGCGCACCAAGGGCCCTGCGGTCATGGAACTGCTCATGCGGCGTGCCCAGGTGCTCATTGAACAGATTGGAGACCGGGACGAAGCTCGCAGGTGCTACGAGATTGTTCTGGAGCAGGAGGGGCCCAGCGGGGCGGCAGCAGATTTTCTTCGTGAGGTGTACCAGGAGAACGGCGAGTACGACAAGCTTGCGTTACTTCTCGAACAGCAACTCGAAGGGACCGATGACACGCGGGCGCGCATCGACTTGATGATGGAACTGGCCGTCATCTATCGGGACCAACTCGGAGACCAGGATCGAGCGGCCGTGTTTCTCCATTCCATTCTGGAGGTGGATCCGGCGAACGCCATTGCCCTCGAATATTATCAGGAGCATTTCCGCGACAAGGGCGACTACCGCGGCCTGGCGGATTTGCTGGCCTTTGCGGTCGATGGGGCGGCGGAGTCCGGCGGCGATCCCGACGATATGCTGGACAAACTCGAAGAGTTGGCCGACATCGCCGAGCGTCGTCTGGGCGACCCGGAATGGGCCATGCAGGCCTGGGAGCAGGTGTTGGCGTTGAATCCACAGCACGAGCGTGCGGCGGATCAGATGCGGCGGATCGATCGCAAGCTCCGGTTGTGGGCCTCGACCCTGCAGGCTTTGGAGCAGGACGTTCGCAACGCCCAAAGCATTCCCGAGCGGATCAATGCCCTGCTGCGCATGGCCCAGGCCTATTGGGACAAGCAGATCGCCCCGCAGCGCAACATCGAGATTCTCAACGAGGTTTTGGGGTATGACGCCACGAACGTGACGGCCTTGGGGCTGCTGACCGAGCTGTACCGCCGGGAGGCTGACAACGAGGGGCTGGTGAATTCCATCAAGCTCCAACTCGATGCGGTCACGAACAAGGTGGAGCGTGTCAATTTACTGCGGGAGCTGGCAACGGTTTCGTACAAGGAACTCAAGCAGCTTTCCGATGCAGGGTGGGCCTGCACGAAGATTCTGGAACTGGTGCCAGGCGACGCTGATGCCATCACGCTGCTTTGCACGGTCCTCGAAGAGATGGAGGACTGGCCAAGGCTCATCAAGACCCTGCGGTATCATGCCAAGGCGACCGGGTCCACCGGGGAGCGCCTCGACGTGCTGCGGCGCATGGCGCGGGTGGCCACCGATAAGCTCGAAGACGACGTGCTCGCCGCCGAGGCCTGGGAAAAGATCATGGACCTTGAACCGGACGACCCGGATGCGTTGTCCGTGCTGACGTCGCTCTATGAGAAGCTTGGTCGTTGGGAAGACCTGGCGGACGTGCTGGAGCGTCGGGCAAAGGTCTTGTCCGGCGAAGACGAAGAGGCCTACCAGGGATTCATGAGGCGCCTCGCCCGCGTTGCGGACATGCGCCTGGGTGACCCGGATCGGGCACTCGAAGCCTGGCAGGCCGTGTCGGAGATGATGCCCGATGACAAGGAAGCGCTTGGAGCGTTGGCCCGTCTCTGCTACGAGCAGGAAGACTGGCAGGGCCTTTGCGACGTGATCGAACGGCAGATTCCCCTCAGTGAAGACCCGGCGAAGAAAGTGGGCCTGTCCCTGCGCCTGGCGAATATCCTCGACGAGCATGTCGAAAGGCCCGACGAGGCAGTGGAGGTGCTCGAAGCGGTTTTGCGGGACGTGGATCCGGACGACCCGGACGTCATGGGTCAGTTGCGTCGCCTATACGTGGTGGTCGGTGAGCCGGCCAAAGCGGTTCGGATTGCGGAAAAAGAGCTGGAGATGGTCGAGCCGGGTCCACCGTGGGTGCGGGTCGCCCTGGAGGTGGCCGCTGCCTGGCGCGACGAGGTGGGGGATGACGAGGAGGCCGTCACTGCGTACGAGCGGGTCCTCAAAGAGGATCCCACCTGCCGTGAGGCCCTGTCGGCGCTCGTGGTGCTTTACACCAGGACAGGGCGTTGGGAGAAGCTCATCGAGGCGAATCAGCTCCTGTTCGATTTCGCGGATAACGATCGGGATCGGTTGCGTTTGATCTACCAGATTGCCGAGGTCTACGAGGAACGACTCGATGAAGCCAAGGAGGCATTCGATTGGTACCGTCGTGCCTTCGAGTTGTACCCCGACGACCGGGGGACTTTGACGAGTCTGGAACGGGCGGCGGCCGAGCACGAGCTTTGGGAGCCACTCATCGAGGTGTACGAGCAGGTGCGGGCCAGGGCGCAGCATCCTTCCGATCATCTGGAGGCAGCCTCCAGGATCGCCCAGGTGTATGAGCAGGAACTGTCCGAGCCGGCACGGGCCTTCGACGTGCTTCGTGGGGCTTTGGTGGTGGACCTGTCCGGGGACGAATTTTTGCCGGAGTTGGAGCGTCTGGGCGCCGACATGACGCGGTGGGACGACCTGGTGGAAATCTATGAAAAGGTGCTTCGCCACCAGCGTTCCAGCAAGCGGAAGGTGGAGCTGCTGCATCGATGCGCCTCGATTCTGGAAGATGAACTCGATGACCAGAAAGGATCGCTCGACCGGGTCCGTCGTGCCTTCGATCTGGACCACACCGACTTGACCACGCTGGACCGGATGACCGCCCTCGCCGAGACCTTGGAGAGCTGGGACGACCTGCTCGCCGTGTATGCGGCTCAGTATTCGCTTGCCGCCGGGATGGAAGAACGCCTCGAGATTATCCGGCGCAGCGCCACGGTCGTGGAGGAAAAAGTCGGCGACCAGGTCAAGGCGTTCCGGGCCTATCTGCACGGCTTCCTCGTGGACCCGGAAGACGATGGCATCGTCGAGAATCTGTGGCGTCTCGCCACGGCCGTCGGAGAATACTCCGAGGAGATGATCGAGCAGGACCTCCACCAGACGAAGCGGGTGGCCGCGGCGCGAAAGCGAGCCGGGCAACCTGAAGCGAAGAAGGGACGGATTCGGCCGTCCGAGTTGGCTGGTGGGGCTGTTTCCGTGGACGGCGGACCCGGCAGCGGAGCGCTGAGTCGGCTGGACGTCACCCAGGAATTGGACCTGACGGACCTCGAATTCGTGGACGACGAGGGGGGGGATCGCGTACCGCACACCGACCCGACGATGCAGGTCGGACTGGGCGATGTCATGGAGATCGAGGCCGCCAGGACCGGCGAGGTGTCGCTGGTGGACGTGGACGAGAATTTCCAGCTCCTCCACCGAGTCGATGGTGCCCGTGAGGTTGCGGATCGATACATAGAAGAGGATGCGACGGGCGTCCACGACGTGACGTCGCTTGGCGGTCCGGACCTGCCTCCCGCCCGAAGTACCTGGGAAGAATTCGCCCGGGCCTATGCTCTCCTGCCTGCCAGAGACGACGAGACGAAGCGGGAGCATTACCATCGGATTGCCGAGATCTGGCGGGATGGAGCCAGCGATCTCGAAAAGGCCTTCGAGGCCTTGCGTTGGGCGGTGGAACTCGACGTCATGGATGCGAGGAGTCGGGACGCTCTCGAAGACGTGGCGCGTGAAGCTGGCATGCTCGAGGACATGGCCGAGGTGCTCGTGAACATTCTCGCCCAGTCCCATGGTGTGGATCGCCTCGTTTTTCTCCATAGTGAGATTGCCCGTATCTTCAAGGAACTGGACAATCTGGAACGGGCCGAGACCCACTATCGGAGCATTTTGTCCATCAAGCCCGATTTCAGGCCGGCCTTCGACAGCCTCAAGGAGATCTATCGGACGCAGGAGCGATGGAAGGACCTTGCCGCGCTCGAAGAACGGCAGATGGAAGACCTGTTGGACCAGCTCCCTGCCGGGCCGGAACGGGAAGAAAAGCTGCGCGAGCTTGCCAGGCTCTATGCGGACAAGTTGGATCAGCCCTACGAAGCGATGGAGGCCTGGAACAAGGTCCTTGCCATGACGCCCGACGATTTGGAGGCGTATCAGAGCATCGCCCGGCTGGCGGAGACGACCGGGTCCTGGTCCAAGTCGGTCGATGCCCTGTCCCACGTGGAGGAGCTGCAGGACGACGAGGACGACATCGTCGCCACGCGACGCCAGATGGGCAGGATCTATAAGACCGAGCTGGAGCTGGCCGATCGGGCGATCAATGCCTACCAGGGGATTCTGAACCTGCACCCGGACGATCAGGAAGCGCTCGAAAATCTGGATGACCTCTACGAGACCCATGAGTCCTGGCGTGAACTGGAGCAGGTGCTGGCGGTACGAGCCAGGTTGGCTGACGACGGAAAGGACTGGGAGGAACTCTTGGTCCGCAGAGCCAAGATTCTCGAAGAGCGCCTCGAGGATCTAGAGGGCGCGGCCGAGTGCTATGATTCCTTGCGAGGCGCCAGGCCGGATGACTCCGACTACTGGGAAAATGCGGTCCGATTGCTCCGCGAGTTGGGGCGGGCGGAAGACGCCTTGGCCCTGCTCGAAGAGCGTCTCGAATACGTCAAGAAAAAGGGCCTGTCCGCCGGGGCGATCGCCGCGTTGTTCGTGCGGCAGGCGAACCTGGTGGGACGTGAATTTGGCGACCTGGAACGGAGCAGAGAGCTGCTCGAAAAGGCGTTGGAGTTAGTGCCCGACTATCCTTCGGCCCTGGGCGAACTCGCCCGACTGCATCGTGACGAGGAAGATTGGCCGGCGTACGCCGAGGCTCGGGTACGGGAGGCCGAGGCGAGTGACGATGTGGAGGCCTCGATCACGGCGTATCTCGAAGCAGGGGCCGTGTATCGGGATCGATTGGAGAGCCCGGACAAGGCAGTCGAATACTTCACCAAGGTCCTGCCCCTGGATGACGGGAATGCATCGGCGCTCAAAGCGCTCAGTGACTTGGCCAAGAATCGGGGCGATTGGGAAGAGACGGCTCGTCTGCTCGGGCGCCAGATCGAGGGTGCCCAGGCGGCAGAGGACGTGGAGCGGCAGGTCGAACTCCTGACCGAGTTGGCACAGGTCGTCCGGCATATCGAAGAGAGGGCCGGTGAGGCGAAGACCCTGTTGAATCAAGCGTTAGACCTCAAGGACGACCATGTCCCAGCAGTCATCGCCTTGGCCGATCTGTTCTATGACGAGGGCGAGAACATTCAGGCCAAGGCCCTGCTCGAAGAGGCTCTGACGCGCCTCGACGGCCAGCCGGCGTTGGCCGGAAGGCTGGGCTATCGTCTTGCGAAGTTGTACGAGGAATCCGGCGAGGAAGACGACCTGTACAAATTTCTGCGCGACGTGGATCGGCGCAACCCGAATCAGCTTTTGCTCAAGCTGGCTTTGGGAGAGAATCGGTTCCGGTCTCGACGATGGCGCGAGGCGGCCAAGTACCTGTCGGCCCTCGCCGACCATGCAGATGCCTTCGAGTATCCCGAAGAGGTTGCGCAGGCCTGCTGTCTCGCGGCCGAGTCGGAGATGAATCTGAGACGTCCGGCCAAGGCCTATCCGTTGTACGAGATGGCGCTCAAGTTCGCCCCGGATCACCTCGATGCCATCAACGCCTTGGTCAAGTACCACACGGATCGTGGCGCGATGGACGATGCGGCCAGGTATCTACGTGCCCAGGCGGAAGCAATCGAGGACGCATCGGCCAAGGTCAAGCTTTGGGATTCGCTGGGCGACCTGTACCACGATCAGCTCGAAAGCGACGAAGATGCCTTGGACTGCTACATGGCAGCGCTCGATGCCGCCAAGCCCATCGATCGGGAGCACGTGTCCATCCTGGAGAAGGTTTTTCCGCTTTGCCGCGCCCTGGGCCGAGACGAGGATGCCTCTCGGGTCATTGGATTCGTCCTGGCATTCACCGAGGACCCGGAGTTGCGGGCGCCTCGGCTCGTGCAGGCGGCAGACGCGGCCGTGGCGCTGACGGATCTGGAGCGTGCGGTGGTATACCTCAAGGAGGCGTTGGAACTCGATCCGCTCAACGAGGCCGCCGTCACCATGCTCGTGGATGTCTATGGGCAGCAGGGCGAGTATCGGCTCGCCGCGTCGTTGCTGGATTCGTTTCTGCAGGAGATTCAGGAAGAGTACGAGGATTCGGCTGGTTGGTCCCGCCAGGCCGCGCTTTACGAGCGGTTGGCTGCGCTCCATCAACACGGCTTGGAAAATCCACTGCGGGCGATCGAGGCCCTGGAAAAAGCCCTTGAGTTGGACCCGACCAGGGTGAGCTGCCGGGAGCGGCTGGCGGAATTGTGTGGAGACAATCCCGAGTACGACGAGCGATCATTCTCCAACCACCAGGCTCTTTTGGCAGCCGATATCCGGCATCCCGACTCCTTGCGCCACCTGGGACGGATTTACCGGCGACGGAACTTGGTGGACAAGGCGCTGTGTGTTTTGAAGGCTTTGGATCTGGAAGGCCGTGCCGACATCGACGACCTCGGGTTCGTGGCCCAGTATGCGCCGGCCGACTTGGCCGTGGACGAGCGCTGGCCCGGCAGCCTGAACGAAGAAGACCACATGGCGTTCATTGCCCATCCCGACACGAATCTCATGGGCGAGGTGTTTGCCACCATCTGGGAGGGGGCCCCCGCACTTTTCGGTGGTGGGTTGGAGCGCCTCGGCCTGTCGGCCCAGGACCGCATTTCTCCCGTGGCAGACATGGATATCGCCAGGGTTTACAGCACGACGGCTCGGCTGTTGGGTAATCGGCTGACTGGCCTGTATGCCTCATGGACCGGCGATTACAGCGGTGTCAACATCGCCTGTCATGCGCCACCGGTGGTGGTTGTGGGCTCCGATGTGGAACATCTGCCTCTCACCGTTTTGCGTTTCGAGCTCGGCCGGGCCATGGAACTGACCAGGCCGGAGTTCATCCTGGGGTCGGGCCTGCCGCCCGAGGAGTTTACCGCCTTGTTCGCGGCCGTCCTGCGCGCATTTCATCCTCGTCACAGCCGCAGGAAGTTAGACCCGTCCGATTCCATTGGCGCAAGGGCCATCCAACTCAAAAAGGACCTGCCTTACCGAGTGAGCCGAAAGCTCGTGGCTCTGTTCCAGGCAAAGGCCCACGTGGCATTCCATTCGGGTGCCTGGCGGATTGCCGTCCAGAAGACCGGAAACAGAGCGGGCCTGGTGGCCTGCGCCGACCTGGCGACGGCCGTCAGGGTGGTGATCAAAAAGGATCTGGACGTCGAACTGGCGGAGGAGTGGACCACCGAGCAGTTCGACGCGTACTTGGACGAGAGCGAGCAGCTCCGCGATTTGATGTCTTACGCGGTCTGCGAGGATTACTTCCAGGTGCGCAAGCGGCTCGGCCAGGCGGTCGTTCCCCAGGACGTGTCGTAAGGAGGCTGGTCAGAATACATCTGCCATGTGGAATGCCGATCCATCCATCTGGAACGCCGATCCATCCATCTGGAACGCCGATCCATCCATCTGGAATGCCGATCCATCCATGTGGAACGCCGGTCCATCCATGTGGAACGCCGGTCCATCCATGTGGAACGCCGGTCCATCCCGCCTGGCTTGTCGCTCCTCGGTTGCCTACCATCCGCCCCTGGTTGTCAGTTCCGTATTGCCTGCTGCCGCCGTTGCTCGGGCCACCATTCGAACAGGACGTACAGGGAAAAGGTCACTGCGTACGCGCCGATCACGTCGATGGTATAATGCAGGTGCGCCAGGAACACCACGGCTACCACGATGGTGTGGGCGGCAAGCGCCCACCAACGCAGCACTGGATCGCGCCAGCAGTACAGGAGGAGGAGAAAGGTCGTCGCTGTGTGGCCTGAGAAGAACAGGTCCTTGGTGAGGCTGATTTGCGCTCCATGTCCCATGAGTGTGCTGAATGGGTTGACGAGATCCTCCCATGCCGCAAACACCTGATGCCAGCTCATGTTGGCGTTCAGGTCGGGGCCATGGACCGGCCCGAGGCCTGTTGCCAGGATGGACAGACCACGCAGGATCGACAGGATGCCGCCTGCCACCAAGAAGCGCAGAAACGGCTTGAAATGTCGGAATCCGAGTACGATGGCGAGGGGCACGTAGCCGACGAGCCAGATCTGATAGTTGTAGCGATCGATCCAAGGAATCCTCGGGATCCAGGACAGGATGGCGTCGGGCAGGGTCGGCGCTGGCCTTCGTTCCGCCACGAGGGTCATCAGGATCATCACGGACAGGCAGAGATACCGGAATCCCACACCCCAGACCACGAGAGCCGCCGGGCGGGCATACCATCGGGCCTGTTTGTTCGCCTCATCTCGATCCATGGCCTGCTACTTTGCTCAAGGGACGCGACAAGTCAATCCTCAAGTCGAACCAAACCACGGTTTGGCGCGGCCAGGTGCTTTCGAAAGGACTCGGGAAGGATCGCGCATGGCCTTGACAGGTTGTCGAAGGTTCGTTCGTTTTCATCCCAGAAGTGGGAAGCATTGGAAATCACAAAAGAAATCGAAGTAAATTCGAATAAAAACCGGGGCCAAAACGTTCTACCTTGTAACAAACAAAAACGCGGAACGCCGCGCAAACAAAGGAAGAGCGAGCCCCGATGAGAAAAAAGATACGCCAACAACTGCCAATGGTCGAGCCCGCAATCGATCACGAGCACTCAAAAGAGCTGGCCCAGATCCGAAAGGTCCTGGCCGAGCACCCCGAGATCGGCGACATGGTCTACGCCGACCTGGTCCGAGGACTCGAAGACCCGGAGGCAGGCCGCGAGGGCATGATGACCGCCGAGCAGATGGCGAAAACGCGCGAGTCCAAGTTGACATCAATCTCCCGTCCGTGCTTCCTTCGCGACAAGCGCGTGTACACAGTAAAAAAAAATTCCGCTCATAGCACATATGCCTTTAATATCACCAGATTGCATGGCTTATCGCGCCTGTTGTTGGCGGCGGAGATCCGTCACAGAGTGCTGGCTAGGTCAACGGAGTGGCGGCGCGGCTGAACCCAATCGTTAGCTTGAAAAAGGATATAAAATGACATTATTAATTCTGATTGGTGCAATAGCTGGTTTCGTTATGGGAGCCGTTGGTGTTGGAGGTGGAGCAATCATCATTTTTTGTCTATCAGTGTTTGCCAAGTTTCCTCAGAAAATTGCACAGGGGACAACCTTGTTTATAGTTGCTGCACCGATTAGTCTATTGGCAGCAATGCGTTACTATAAACAAGATTTCGTTGACATTAAAGCTGGTTTTATAGTGATGCTCAGTTTTCTCCTTTTTAGTTTCCTTGGAGCTCACATTGCTGTTCATTTACCAAGCAACATGTTAAAGATTTTCTTGGGAATAATGCTTTTGTTGATGGGGACAAAATTTATATTTTCTGGCTGGGCAGGACTAAGCTAGTTTTCTTCTCAGAAGTGGGAACTATTGGGAATTACAAAATAAATCGAAAATAATTCAAATTTCCGTCGGGCTAAAAGATCCGCACTCAAAGAAACTGGACCCTCCGAGGATGTGGACCCGGTCAATCCGCGAGACGAAAACGATAGGGAATGATGAGACGACAGCGAACAGGACTGCCACCCATCTTGGCAGGAGAAAACCGGGAGGCCTTGACCGCCCTGATCACCGCCTGATCGAGCCCGTGGCCCAGTGATTTGACGATCCTGAGGCGCATGGGCCGCCCCTTTTTGTCCAAAACGACTTCGATCTTGACCACTCCTTCAACCTCGTTGTCCTGGGCCGCATCCGTGTACCTGGGAGCAACCCGCCTGAGAAAATGGGGGTTGACCGTCACGCTGCGCAGGTCATAGGTTTTCGGCCGGGGTCTCGGTCTGGGTCTCGGTCTGGGTCTGGGACGAGGAGGAGGCGGCGGTGGAGCCACCTGGGCGGCCGGAGCCACCTGGGCCGGAGGCTCTTCAGGCAGGGGCTGGACCTTCTTCGGAGGCGTGTATTCCTTTTCCTGTTCCTTCATCAGGTCGTTGCCCACCCGAATCGCCAATCCAGCCCCATTCCCCTGAGCCAAACTGTTCTTGTCGAGACCGAACACCCTCTGAGGAGGCGGGGCATCAGGCATCGCTGGGGCATGAACGGTCCTATGAGTGTGGACAACGGGTCTCGGGCGGGTCTGAGGACGCGGTTGGGCCGGGTCCACCGGCCTCAGGCGACGGACGACTGGCCGAGGCCGAGGCTCAGCCGTTTCGCCCTTTCTGGACGCCGGCCTGGACACCACCGGTACCAGGATCCGCTTCGGGGCATTGCGGTAAGCCGGGCCACGGCCCATGGCAGCAGCAACGATCCCGTGCAGGCCAAACGACACGACTGCCGCGACTGCCAACAGGCCCCATCCCCCGCCGGCCCTGGGCAGGCCGAGTGTCGGACTCGGCCTGGGCGCTCTATGGTAGGGCACCTGCTTTCGGTATGCCAATGTGCGTCTCACGGTTGTGCCTCCGGCTGGACATTGACCGCGAACTTGACGATTCCGCACCTGCGCACGAGATCAATCACTCGAATGACCTGCTTGTGCCGGACCTCACCGTCCGCGGCAATGATGGCCTGCACCGACGGATCGGCACGATGAGCAGCCTTCAGCTTCTTGGCTGCGTCCGCAAGACTGCTCGGATGTCCGTTCACATAAAGTTTGCCCTTGGCATCCAGCACCAGGGCAAAATTTTTGACCTGCGCCTCTTGGGCCGTGGCGGCCCTGGGCAACTCGATGGGCACCACGGGGTCCTTCATGAATGTGGCTGTGACCATAAAAATGATGAGCAAGACCAGCGTGATGTCCACCAGGGGCGTCACGTTGATACCGGCCATGATGTCATCGTCGTCTTTGATGCTGACGGCCATGATTCGTTCTCCTCTCCCAATCCCTGCGACGAATGCTACGCCGTTGGTCTGACCTGGACTGTGCTGCCCTTGGCACCACCCCGAACCGCCTCCAAAGCAGGTTCGAGCTTTTCTTTCCCGTCCGAGTCGTCCTCGCCCGAGGGCATCTCTTCCTCTGGACGTGTCAGCCCATGAGCTGCAATGAACTCATCGAGATGGTACGAACTGACGAGGTGGACCAGAATCTGCGAATCCGTCAAGATGGTCTTCACTTTCCCCTTGAAGGCGTTGTAGGCGACAACCGCGGGGATGGCTACCAGCAGGCCCACAGCCGTTGCCACCAACGCTTCCGAAATGCCGGCCATCACGACCTGGGGCCCCGCCGCCTTGGTGTGGCCCAAATCCGCAAAAGCCTTGACGATGCCCAAAACCGTACCAAAAAGCCCCACGAATGGAGCGTTCGACCCAACGGTTCCCAGGAAGTTGAGCCCCCGTTCCAGCGCCCGCTTTTCTTCGAGCATGCGGGACTCGACGACCTCCTGGGCCGCCTCGGGAGTCCTGGTCATTTCATTGAGTGCCACCGCCCCGATCCGAGCCGGCACCATGTCCGACTGTGCCAACTCTTCGGCCAGGCTGCTCCTTTTCTTCTCTCCGGCACGCAGGGCACCCAAGATTTTGTTGCGCAACTCGTCGAGGTTCCCCGAAGCCTTGTGGTACCGCCAGGCTCTTTCCACGAATAACACGATGCTGACCACGCTCGTAACGATGAGCAGGTAAAGCACCCAATCGACGCCTACTTGGACCATCGACATAAAAGATTCGACCATTTCTTCGTTCTCCTCTCGATCTGGGCAGCCAACCTTCGGCCACCATTGCCTCCATCGCCCCTTGGTTCCGGCTTCCCCCCCTCGATGAGCCCTCCGACCTTGTCCGAACGGCTGAGAGCCCAAGGACTGTCGCCCTTGGCCTTCTAGCAAGTCTGATGCCAAAGACGAAACATCCGTCAACTCAGCCAGGGACACCAGTTTCCATTCTTTTGCCCGCCCCGGTATTCATGCCGGAAACTTTCAAGATTCGTAATACAAATTTCAATGAACAAGAATCCGCCCGGCCCTACAGTTTTACCTTCAGACCGCCGTATATGAAACGTCCCCGCAACGGCCCCCAGATATAGACCACATTGAGAGGACCTGGAGCGGCCCCAGGCCCCGCCGCAGGATAGAAAAGTGGGGACTGGTGGTCGACCTGCTTGTAGTCGAGCAGGTTGTCCACCCCAAGATACAGGACCAAATGTTTGAACACGGCCTGCTCGATACGCACGTTGACCATCCCCCACCAAGGAGAGCGCTCGGGCATGGGATGGGTGGTATCTGCGTTGGCGCTGTCGAGATACTCCGTTCCCCTGGTCCCCGGCTTGGCCGCATACCCGAATCCATAGACCTTGCGCAGTTCCATCGGGCTGTAGACTTCCCCCGTGACAACGGCCTTGGTGCCCGATGGTCTGTAGTCGAAGGTGAAAGTCCAGGTAAATTGATGCACGGGAGGGGCCGAAACCATGGCGCCGCCTTTGTCCTCGTAGTGATAAAATCCATACCCGACATCCAGGTCCAGATACCGCCAAGGGTGCGACCGAAGCTGCAATTCCGTGGCCCAGACATAAAGGGGATCTTGGACGTTGTAGACCTGCATGTCCCCATTGTCGGTGATAGCCACGCTGATGGGATTGCGCACCTGTGTGAAGGACTGCTCCACGGTGGCTTTGATCCAGCGTTTCCAGCTGGCCGTAACGGACAAGTTCGCGTTGACTGCAGTCTCGGCCTTGTCCGCATCCATCAAAATATGGTATCCTTGGGGTCGAACGCCGTGCTCATACTCGAAAAAAGTCGTGGGGGCTCGAAAGCCGGTGCCCACTCCCGTCCGGATGGTGACGATTCGGTGCGGCACGAACTTGAAGGTCGCCTTGGGCGTGAACACGTTTCCGAACTTGTTGTGCCAATCGTAGCGCAAGCCGTGCACGAACTCGCCCCACTTGGCAAACTTCCAATCCCCCTGAACGAAGACACCGGGCATGTGATACACGTACTCGCCGACCGCCACGTTCTCGTCGAGGGATTCGACCCGATAGCTGACCCCACCAAGCAAATCGTAGGTACGATGGGCTTTCCAGCCCACGACCTCAGAGACATATCCCATATATTGCGTTCCGCGGTACACCGTGCCCTCGTAATCCGAATCCTGGAGATGGTACACGAGACTCGCCGCCGACTCAGACCACATGTGGTGGGGGAGCTTGATCCGAAACCTCAGGGCACTCTCCACGCGTCTGGTCAAAATAGATTCGGACAAGGCCCTGCTGCCCGACTGCACCAGGGGCACTGCATGGGGCTTCCAGTCGTCCAACACGGACAAAAAGCCACCCAGCCCCCCGCCCTGCCGTTGTTCCTGGAGCCCGGCCAGACGGAACATGAGCTTGGCCCCACAGGGAAACTTGTAGCGCGCGGACATGGCAGCCGCTGTTCTCGTGTAGGCAGCGAATTCGCTGATGCCGTCGCCGTCCGCATCGATCTTGTCTTCACCCGTGTGACTGGCGACGAGAGACAAGCCGATCCGCCCACGACGGATGGATGTCCGGCCCGCCAGATTGTAATAGCCGTACATGCCCCCTTCCACCCTGAGTTCGGCCTTGCCCCGGCGGGATGGCTCCTGCGTGATGACGTTGATGACCCCTCCCATGGCGTCCGTCCCATAGAGCACCGATGCAGCCCCCTTGACGATCTCGAGACGCTTGACGTCTGCCGCATCCATGAACACAAACCCATAGGTCGTGCCCAAACTGCTGAACATGGGGATGCCGTCGATGAGCAGCAACGTGTAGCGGCCCGGCATTCCGGACAGGCGAACACTCGTGGTGTTGCACAGGCTGCATTGGTTGTCGACCTTGATGCCCACCTCACCCTTGAGCGCCTGGGCCAGGTTCACGGCACCCTTCGCCTCGATCCGTTTTTGCGGGACCACTTCCGTCTTGACCGGTACATCTTTGACCCGTCTCTCCGTCCTGGTACCGGTGACCACGACCTCTCCGGCCTCGAAAGCCTCCAGTTCCCCTGGTCCGTCGGCTCGGGTCCCGGGATGTGCCCTCGACTTCACTCCAGTCTTTCGAACGGAACGAGTGCTCCGTGGCCTAGCCCCCTGTCGTCCCTGTCGGGGCCCATGCGCGCCAGCCCCTCCTTGCCTCATTTGGGTCTTTCCCGCCACCGGCCTGCTTGCAGCACTGCCTGTCGTCCCCTGAGCGCTCCCATTCTTGTTGTTGTCTGCGCCTGCCTTCCCCTTGGCCCCGCCAGCCTTCCCCTTGTTTGCCCCGGTCTTTCCCTTGCCTGCCGCTGCCTTCCCCGATGCATTCGGAGCCGCCGCGTTCCCGCCTTTCCCCCCAGAGCCTTGGCCAGGTCGAGCCTGGCCCTCCCCGCTCTGTCCTTCCTGTGCGCCAGAACCAGCCTCGCCTGCTCCGGCTTCACCTCCCGAAGGAGAAGAACCTGACCGACCCGCATTGTCCGTAGCGTCAGCGGTATCAGCCCTGGCAGCAGCGGCCACGGCCATGAGACAACCAAGAAAGACGGAAAAGACTGCCTGCCTGCTCCAACATCGAACGGGGCGACGCACCATGACAAGACCTCCTCATCGTCATTGCGGGTCCATGACTCCATCCACCAGGACCGAAAGAGAGATACTGTTCCAGAACTCGCGGGGGCGAACAGCAATTCGCGTGCCACAAACATGGATCCTGGACACCTTGGAAGAACGTTGTCGCTTATCTTTGCACAAGGCCGCATTGCGGGGCAGACCATGTATCGTCCTGGCAAGGCCAGCACCCCCGGAGGAGGAACCTCTCAACGGTTCATTACCGAATGCGTCCCCTTATTTACGTTATTGGTAAGAACCCTATTGGTAAGGACCCTTTTCGACAACAGGCAATACACGAGACAGACCGATGACTCATCCCCACGCATCCTGCCCAGAGACGCTGCGTAAACGTCCGGGTCCATTCCCCGGTGTTTTCCCTGTCTCATCGTGGTTGACGCCCAAGAGAGCGCAACGTACCCTCCTTTGGTCCCTGAACAGCGCAGCCTCTTGTGCTGCAACCAGGCGGCACCGACATTGCAAGGGAGTGGGCAAGGCCCGAAAAAAACCTGATTACCAAGCGAACAGTCTATGAAAATACGTTTCAACCTGGCACTCAAGTTCCTCCTGCCCCTCAACCTGGTGGTATTGGTCGTATGGGTCGGCTTTGCCTACTGGAACCTCAAAAGCCTCGAAGCGCACCACATCCAGGCTGAAGTCCAGGCCATCAAACAGCTCGGTCTGGGGCTGCGGACTGCCGTGCAACAAACCGTACAGGGCAAGACCAGCATGGCTCAAATCCAGAAGTCGCTGGACCAACTCGCAGCGGAGCAGGACAACCTGGATATCATGGTCATCGGCCGGGACTTCAAAGTCTTGGCTGCAACCTACCGAAACAGGACCGGAAAACGCTGGTTCGAATCGGACATCCAGGCCGTGCTCGAAGGACGCGTCAAGGTCATCTGGAAAACGGCCAGCCACATGCACGAGGGGCACAGGGCCTTCGATACTACGATAGGAGTGTTCGACTCCTCGGGGCGCCCCATCTACGCCATCCACATCGCCCGGAGGCTCGACCTGGTCGAACGTGCCATGCGGGCCCAGATTCGTAGAGACATTCTTTTTTCCGTCATCATTTTCGTGGTCATCGCCCTGGCGGTCAACGCCCTGGTCTACTTTTTCGTCATCCGCCGCCTCGACCGGATGCTCGATCGGGTCGCCGGGACGGAGTGGAGCCACGAAGAGGACATGCCCCGCTCAGGGGACGAGGTCACACAACTCGATACTGCCCTGTCTCGGATGATGGACCGAATCATCAAGGCCACCGAGGACCTGCGTCAGACCATCTCGGAAAAGGACCGGCTCCTGTCGGAAGTCCAGCGGCTCAAGGCATCCTTGGCTGACGAAGTGGAACGGGTGCGCACGGAACTGACCTCGGCACACGCCCGCATCGTCCGGCTCGAACGCCAAAGTGCCCAGGCCGAGTTGACGGGAATCCTGGCCCACGAGGTGCGCAATCCCCTCCACATCATCCGCGGTACGGCCGAAGTCTTGGCCAGGCGTGTGGAAGCCGCCCGCCCCTTGGCCCGCGACATCATGGATGAGGTGGACAGAGTCGAGCATCTCATCCGGGAGTTGTTCGATCTGAGCCGTCCCACCGAACCGAAGATCGAAGAATTTTCCGTACAGCAGTTTTTCGAAGACGTGGCGGCCACGGCGACGAAGGCACGAAGGCACCCATCGGCATCCCAAGATCATGCCGTCGACATCGTTGCTCCACCGGGTCTGAAGATCCTGGGCGATCCATTCCTGCTGAAACAGGCGCTCGTAAACTACCTCGACAATGCCATGGAAGTGACACCACGGGGAAAGGCGGTTTATCTGGAGGCCGCCGTCACAGAAAAAGGCATCCTGTTTTCGGTCCGGGACCACGGCCGAGGGCTCACCCCCGAAGCTGCCGAGCGGGCCTTCGAGCCCTTCTTTACCATGAAACAGGAAGGCATCGGCCTGGGACTGGCCATCGTCAACAAAGTCGCAACCCTGCATGGTGGTTCGGCAAAACTCGAACCATGGCAGGATGGAACCGAGGCTCGGCTCATCATACCCCAGCCTCCACAGCCCCCCTCCGGGTCCTGGACATCCCTGGCAGACAAGGGCAAAAATGCACAAGATCCGAAACAGACGACTGACTCACGCGCTGGAAGCGAGGACCGACCATGAGCCGCATTCTGATTGTGGAAGACGAACCCAAGAGCGTCCGTCTCCTATCGTTGGTCCTCGAAGACAAAGGCCACACCGTGGCACAGGCCGCCAACCTGGAACAGGCCCGGCGTCTGTTGGGTGGTGAACTCTTCGATCTCATGATTACCGACGTCCGGCTGCCGGATGGAAGCGGCTTGGACCTGCTCGAACAGGCCCACGAAAACCAACCGGGGTTGCCAGTCATCGTGGTCACGGCTTACGGCAACGTGACCGACGCCGTCAGGGCCATGCGACTGGGAGCTTTGGAGTATCTCCAAAAGCCGTTCGAACTGGAGGCCACGGCCATCGTCGTGGACAAGGCGCTCGAACAGGATAAAATCCGGGCCGAACACACCTACCTGCTCGACCAAATCATGGAGGGTGAACACCAGGTCCAGATCGTGGGTCAGTCTGCAGCCATGACCCAGGTCCGGGATTTGGTCACCCGTGTGGCATCCACCAGGTCCAACGTGTTCATCCTCGGTGAGAGCGGCACAGGAAAAGAAGTGGTGGCCAAGGTGATCCACGCAGCCTCCGCCAGAAGGCTCCAGCCTCTCATTCGGGTCAACTGTCCTGCGATTCCTTCCCAACTGTTCGAGTCGGAACTCTTCGGGCACATCAAGGGGGCCTTTACCGGTGCCTATGAATCGAGGAAAGGAAAGTTCGAGTTGGCCGGAGAGGGCACTCTGTTTCTCGACGAAATCAGTGAGATCCCCCTCGATCTCCAGGCCAAGCTCCTCCAGGTCATCGAGGCAAGAAGTTTTACGCCGGTGGGCGGCACATCGGAAATTCCCATGAAAGCCCGTCTGGTGGCAGCGACGAACCGCGATATCAAAGAACTCGTTGGTCAAGGACGATTCCGAGACGACCTTTTCTACAGACTCAACGTGTTTCCCATCTCCATCCCACCGCTGCGGTCACGCAGAGAAGACATCCCGGACCTGGCGGAGCACCTTCTGGCACATCTCCAAAAAGAATTCGGGCTCAAAAAACGACCTATCCTCTCCGAAACCATTGACGTCCTGCTCAGGTACGACTGGCCCGGAAACGTCCGGGAGCTACGCAACGTCCTGGAACGGGCCATTGTGTTGTCTGCCGACGGTCCCATCGCCCCGGTACATTTGCCCGAAGAGCTGTTGACACTCGGCTCGGGTCACTCTGCACACGACTTTCATGGACATGTGGACCAGTTCAAGCGACGCCTGCTCATCGATGCGCTCCAGCACACCGGCTGGAAGAAAAAAGAGGCTGCCGCCCGACTCGGCCTGAGCCAGCGCGCTTTCAGCCACTATGTCAAAAGATACGACCTGGATCGGGATCGGCCCGAGGATGCATAGTCGAAGGGAACCAACACAATTGCCTCACACAGGAGACACTCCCGGTATTCAGATCCCAGGACTGTACAATGACCCGATCATCGGTGGCCAAGACCGGCCAATGATGCCTTGCCCAAGGGAACGGTGCAGTGCACCCTTGGCCTTTGGTAGGCGACGCAGATGAGCGCTCCTGGCAGGGGTGACGTGCCTACCGGCGATTCGAACCACGACGCATCCCATTTGGCAACGGGCAGCGGCTGCACGAACTTCGAAACTGGATTGGCTCTGTCGCAGAACCTGACCCGTCGCCTCAGCCTCGCCTTCACCATGACGGTGTGACCCAGCCTCACAACGATGCCAGCCCTTCACAACGGTGCCAGCACTGCTGAATTCCTGATTGGGCCGTTTTCCTGGCGGGCCAAATTCGTCCATCTGATTAGTTGACCGCAGGGGGCCCTGTCGCTACTATGCGGTACAAATTGATTTGTTTCATAGTGATTTCGTGACTCAGGTGATGTCCTGATGGGTGAGTGGACCGGATACCCCATGGTATGGGGCGACAATCGGGCAGGCGCCTTGGGAATGCGATGATGATGGACTCGACCAGTTTTGGCCATGGCCGTTCGAGGCAGAGGGGTGGTTCCATGAGAGCACAAAGACACGTACCGTTGATGGTGGGCCTGTTGATGTTGGTGGCTGGGCAGGTTTGGGCCGGGGGCCACGACGATGCCAACAAGGATCCCACGGATTTTGCCAGTCCGACCCTGAACGGAGGCACTGGCTTGTTCAGAACGCTGTCCGCCTATCCAGGCCGCACGTTCGACGTGCGGGTCGGTCTCCATTTCGAGTATTTCCGCCAGAAACGGTTCATCGTGGACAACTGGTCGGGCTGCGGCACGAGCTGTCCCAACGAGGCGAACACGCGCGTGCAGGGTGCTGTGACCGCCGGGTTTACGCCCTGGAAGTACCTGGAGGTCTTTTCGGCCCTCTATTCTTCTTCGAACACGAACGACCGGCACCACCAGCCCCTTGGGGCCGGTGAACGGAACCCGAACGAGACCCCTCTGCAGATGGCTCTTGGAGACTTTCTTCTCGGGGTCAAGGGCGCCTATCCGGTCACCAAGTACATGTCGGTGGGCCTCAATGCTGACGTGAAGTTTTTGACCTCCCAGGGGAACACGAAGCCGGATTTCGGGGCCACGAACGTCGGGTTCGACGCGGTATTGAGCACGGACTTTGCGAAGATCAACAACAAGGTTCCCTTGAGGCTCCATCTCAACATTGGATACCTTTATGACCGGTCCTCCACGCTGGTGGACAATGACATGTACAAGGATTCAGGGGCGAGTTCCGAGTACCACCATTATTTTTTGGTGCAGCAATTCGCCCTCGGAATGAACCGCAGTCGGGTTCGTTGGAGCCTGGGCGTCGAGGTTCCCTTGCCGCATCTGGCGGTGGCACTCAAGAACGCCGGATACCTGCGGTATTTCCCGGACATCATCACCGAGATCGGGATGGACATCGGAGTCGGGGCTGCCGACAAGGATATTCAGCAGTGGGCGGAGTTCAACGGCGGCGACTACAACATCAACGGTCGGCTGGCGACTCGGTTGACGGCTGGTCTGCGGTTCAAGCCGGTCGACGGTCTGCTGCTCGACTTTGGCGTGGACGTGGCGCTCAGCCAGATGGGATTCGCCATGGGACCTGCCCAGGCGCCGTGGAACTTTTTTTTCCAGGCAGGGTACACGTTTGCGCCGCACGGTCGCTCCGTGACCAAGACCGTGGTGAAGCTCAAAGAGGTGGTCAAGTACATCGAGAAGGCGACCAAGCCAACCAAGGGTACGGTGCGCGGCCTGGTGCGCGATTCCAAAACCAAGACCCCCATCGCCCAGGCGATCATTACCTTCGCCGGCCAGGCGGTTTCGGACGTGGCCACGGCCGAAGACGGGTCCTACATGTCTTTCCCGTTCAAGGCGGGCAAGGTGCGTATCGAGGTGCGCAAGGACGGCTACAAGCCCTGGAGTGGAGAGGTGGACGTGCAGCCCGCCAAGACAGCGACCCTCGACGTGGACCTGATTCCCGAGCCTCCCAAGGTCGGTACGGTCGTGGGCACCCTCGTGTCGGAGAAGGGGGCACCGCTTTCTGGGACCGTGGAAATGATCGGTCGGGAGCAGAAGCACTTCGACGTGACCAATGGCTCGTTCACCGGTCCGGTGAAGCCCGGCACCTATCGGATCGAGGCCAAGGCGCCCAAATACTTCATGCGGGTGAAGTCCCTGGTGGTCGAGGCGGGACAGAAGGCGCTGCTCGAATTGAAGATGATCCGCAGGCCTCGGCGCATGTTGGTCGTGGTAACGAAGCGGAAGTTGCGGATCCGTCGCAGGGTCCATTTTGCCACGGGGAAGGCGAGCATCAGGCCTGATTCCGAGGAGTTGTTGAATCAGATTGCGGCGGTCCTCAACGAGCATTCGGAGATCCTCTTGATTCGGGTCGAGGGGCACACGGACAACCGCGGCCGCCGCGCCTACAACATGCGATTGTCCCAGCGACGGGCCGAATCCGTACGGGACTATCTGATTGCCCAGGGCGTGGATCCGGCTCGTCTCGAAGCCAAGGGGTATGGCCCCACCCGGCCAGTAGCGCCGAACTTCTCGGCCCGGAATCGACGACGGAATCGCCGGGTCGAATTTAGGATCATGAAACGCAAGTAGCATCCATTTCGATTCCCCAGCCTCGGGTTCGTCCGTCGCGACCGGCGGGCGCCCATCATCGACAGGTCGTTCTGCTCGGACCATCTGTGGCCTGTCCGGAGAGAAATCCATGACCGTACGCGTGAGGTTTGCACCATCACCCACAGGATTTTTGCACATTGGAGGGGCGAGGACGGCGCTCTACAATTGGCTTTTCGCCCGCAAGAACGGCGGCGCTTTCGTGCTCCGGATCGAGGATACGGACGCGGAGCGATCCACCGATGAGTCCACGGCCGGGATCCTCGATGGCATGAAGTGGATGGGGATTGATTGGGACGAAGGGCCCTTCTACCAGTCGGAGTACCTCCAGGAACACAAGGATGCCGCCCAGGAGCTGCTGCGTCTGGGGGCTGCCTACCGGTGTTTCTGCACCAAGGAGGAACTGGACCAACAGCGCGCAGAGGCCCGGGCGAACAAGGTCGCCTTCAAGTACAACCGTAAGTGCCTCGCCCTGAGCGCCGAGGAATCCCAGGCGCGCGCCGACCGCGGCGATCCCTACGTGATTCGGTTTCGTGTGCCCGACAACCGACAGGAAACCGTGTCCTTCGACGATCGCGTCTTCGGTCACATCGAAGTGGGGATCAAGGAGATCGGGGACTTCGTGATCGTGCGTTCCAACGGTCTACCCCTGTATAATCTGGCGAACGTGGTGGACGACCATCGTGACCGGATCACCCATGTCATGCGTGGCGCCGATGGTCTGGCGAACACGCCCAAACAGGTTCTGATCTACGAGGCGCTTGGATGGGAGACCCCCGTTTTCGCCCATATGGCGTTGACCCTGGACCCGTCCAAGGCGAAGATTTCGAAGCGGCGTCACGGAGAAGTGGTCACTGTGGAATTCTATCAGGAACATGGTTTTTTGCCTTGGGCCTTCTGCAATTTCATGGCGCTGCTCGGCTGGTCGTCCGGCGATGACCAGGAGATTTTCTTGAATCGGGAAGAGATGATCGATCGGTTCAGTCTGGACCACGTATCCAAGGCGAATTCGGTTTTCAACTATCGAAAGAACGATCCGAAGTTCATCACCGACCCCAAGGCACTTGCAGTCAACGCGGCCCATCTTCGGCAGCTTCCCATCGACGAGTTGTTGCCATACGTCAAGGACTGGTTCGTTCGTCAGGGCCTGTGGAAAGATGACTGGGACGGGGCGGATCGGCAGTGGTTCGCCAGCACGGTGGACCTCATTCGGAGCAGGTACCACACCTTGGAAGACTTTACGGAATTGGGGCGGGCCTACTTTTTCGACGAGTACCCCATCGTCCCCAAGGCGGCCAAGAACATCCGAAAGGATCCTGTGCTCGAACAAGGATTCAAGCGTCTGTCTCAGGCCTATGCGGCCCTCGACGGATTCAGCCTGGAGAACGTGGAATCGACCCTGCGGGTTCTGTCCGACGACCTGGGGATCAAGGCCGGGCTGCTCATCAACGGCGTCCGCGCCGCCGTGACCGGCCAGACCGTGGGCCCGAGTCTGTTCGAGGTGCTCCTGACGCTCGGCAAGGAGCGGGTGATCAGCCGTCTCGAAAAGGCCGCTGTCATGGTGTCGGCCGGGTGAACCTGGAAAGGGGGCCAGCGTGTCCATTCGGTCCAGGTCGTCTGTGACCACGAACGCATCATCTCATGCGCCTCATGGGCTGGGCACTGCACTGGTCTGGGTGGGCGGATCCGTGGCCGTACACGTGGCTTTGCTGAGCCTCGGCGTCACTGCCTATCGAACCTGGAATCACGACGCCGTCGTGGCTCGGCACCGAGCCCGAGCGCAACGCGCGCCGGTCGAGCATGTCCTGCCCGTGGAGCTGGCGGCTGTCTCTCGGCAGCGGGGCTCCGATTCGTTCTCGTCGGCCGCTGCACGGCCGGCGATGCCGACTTTGCATGATCAAGACGCGCTTCCACGCGAGCCTCGCTGCGACCCTCGTTGCCTCCAACGTCCATCGGGGCGACCCATGGCGCACCATGCGTCCGGCAGGGCCGTGCATCCACGGCACAGGCCTGTCCGCAGGACCGCCGGTGTCAATCCTGTTGGTTCGGTTCATGGTCGGCGAAAGCATGCAGCAGCAGACTCCCAGCAGAAGGCGTCCCCTTTGGATCGGCGTGCCGTGGTCCATCTTCGCGATCCCTCCAAAATTTCTGATCGAGTCGCCCTGTCGGCACGTGCATCGAAGGGAGCCATCGATGGCCATGGGGCTCGATCCCGAACAGGGGCAGCCCGCCCGCATGGTTCCGACCGACGTGAACCGGACGGCGCAGCCGTGGCCGCGCGGATCCATGCCCTCGTGCAGCGCAGGATCGTCTATCCCCTACGGGCGAGGCGCATGGGCATCGAGGGTCGGGTCGTGCTCCTGTTTCGGATTCGATCGGGACGGGCGCAGTCGATCCGGATCGTTGCTTCTGCCGGCGGTATCCTGAACCGAGCCGCTATCGAGGCCGTCCATCGGTCCGAGCCCCTGCCTCGATATCAAGGTACGGTTCGCGTGCCCGTTCAATTTAAGCTGGATCGGTAGAAGTCGGCCTCATGCTCGTCCGAAGTCGGCCTCGTGTTTGTCCGAAGTCGGCCCAGTCGCATCCGGTCCCCTCGTCTCTATCCACGGATCGGCCGAACGTGAGGCGATTGTGCATGACGCGATCGTGCGTGACACGGCCCATCGTCCCTATCCGTATCAGTAGTTGAGCTTGTACCGATCCGAGGCGCCTGGGCCTGGGCCCATGACCGGGCCACTGGGGGCCTTCAGCTTGAAGTCCATTTTGGGAGGCGGTGGCGGCGTGGCTCCCGGGCTGGTGGGTAGGCTTGGAGCCGCGCCTGGAATTCCTGGGCCTGCGGGTCCGCCCGGCGCTGCGCCTGCCCCCGAGGCGCTTGCTGCCTTGGCTGCCTGGGCCTTCATTTTGGCCAGCGCCTGTTTGGCCTGTTGGATGCGTGCCAACACGGCGGGGCGTTGGGCAGCAGGGAGGTTGGCGGTGAAGGTCTTGGTGAGCGCATCCGCTTGGTCCTCGTTGCCCGTGGTTTCGTAGAGCTGCCAGAGGTAGAAGAAGACGCGCAGGTCCGTGGGCCGCTGGGAAAGCAGCGCGCTGAGCTGCTGAGCGGATTTGGCTGGATTTCCCTGGATGGCGGGGAGCATGGCGCGAAGGACCTTGGCATCCCAAAGGCCCGGATGGGCCTGGTCCGCCCGGTCGAGGAGTTCCTGTATCTTGGCCGCCTGGCCCGTGGACATCATGATGCGCGCCTGTTCCACCCAGGCGATGGCGTAGTTCGGGTCGTTGGTCGTGGCGGTACGCAGTTCCGTCAGAGCCTGGTCGGGCCGACCGGTGGCCAGGTAGGCCTGTGCGAGACACATGTGCCTTGGTGGGTCGTCATGCAGGCCCAGGGCCTTGTGCGCCGCGGATAGGCCTGGTTGCAAGCCACCCACGGCCAGGAGCATGGTGCTGCGCCCGCATTGGACCGATGGCGAGGTGGGAGCCAGATGGGCCGCTGCCCGGGCGAGCATGGCGGTGGTGGTTGGATCCTGGTTCGTCATCAAAGTCTGTTGGGCCTTCAGATTGAGATAGGCGCCCAGGGCGGACAGGTCATCGAGCAGCGCGTACTGGGTGGGCTGATCCAACTTGGGCAGGAGCGGGTCAATGACTGCGTCGGGTTTCTTCTGTGAAAATGATTGTGCAAACAGGGCCACGCCGAATCGTCCCAGTCGCCCCGTGTCGTCCAGTGGGCCTTTGTGGCCGGGTTCGGCGTATATCTCGATCATGGTGGCTCGAAGCCCGAGGCTGCGGGCCGCTGCCAGCACGAAGGCGGCCATGGCGTAGCTCTGTGCAGACGCCTCGTCGTCGCCTTTTCCAGCAGCCAGCACCTGTTTTGCGGTGAGCAGACTGCCGGGATGGTCCGCTTCTGCTGCTTTGATGGATCCGTCTGGGTCCATCATCTTCCGTGTGGCCTGCAACAGGGCCGTGGCCGTGTCTCGAATCGCGCCTTTTTTGAGTGGCGCCGCCCACTTGGCAATGGCCTGGTCCGGATCGAAGGGCAGGGTGTGGTCGGGCGTGCCTTCTTTTTTGAGGGCGGCCACGAGCCTGGCAGCGGACATGCGTCCGAGCACCCTGGTCGTGTTCGACGATCCGTGGTTCTTCGAATGGCGCGAAATGAGCCAGACGCCGAGTCCGGCGCCGAGGAGCAGTGAAGCCGCAGCGGCAATGATGATGAGACGTTTGTTCGACGATGCGGGACCGGCAGCCTTGTTGGCCTGCTTCGCCTTGTCTCGATCGTCTTCAGGGATCAGCCCATGTTTTCTCAGACAGGTGGGGCAACGGGCGGGAGCCTCGTCGGCCTCGACCACCGACCCGCAATGCGTGCAGACGTACTTCATGTGTTCGTTCCTCCGAAAATGTCACCATCGAGCGTTCAGGGCCTTTGCGCGGCCCGGTACCGCCAAAGCCCTGCGCAGGTCCAGGGGGCGTTGCCACCCCGAGCCGGCGGATCGGCTCAGAGACTGGGTACGACGACCCGGAATCCTTGTCAACCAGCGGCAGGAGGGACCTATTCCGGTTGCCCAGGATTTTGGCAGGGTTCAGTAAGGAGGTTGATCAGACTTAGTCATGAACCACTGGAAGCATTCGTGGTCCTGGTGGTACAAGTGGGGTCGTTGTATCGCATGAGGAGGTGAGACGATGACGACCAAAGTAACGTGGTATGGACATTCAGCAGTGCAGGTTTCGACCGAGATGGTCAGCATCCTGATCGATCCGTTCTTTTCCGGAAACTCCATGGCTCCCGTGACCGCAGCAGACGTGGGCGCCGACGTGATCGTTGTGACCCACGGCCACAGCGACCACCTTGGAGACACGGTGCTGCTGGCCCGTAGGACCGGCGCCCTCGTGGTTTCCAATTTCGAGATCGTGACCTACCTGCAGAAGCAGGGCCTGGAAAAGCTCCATCCACTCCACATCGGCGGGGGCAAGAGCTTTTCTTGGGGGCGTGTCAAGCTGACCATGGCGATGCACGGTTCGTCGTTGCCCGATGGTGGCTACGGTGGCGTGGCCGCCGGTGTGCTCCTGAACCTTGGTGGAACGACCATCTATCACGCCGGCGACACGGGCCTGTTCTATGACATGAAGCTCATTGGTGACGCCAGGATCGATCTCGCCATGATCCCCATCGGGGACAACTTCACCATGGGTCCGGACGACGCGGTCAAGGCCGTGTCGCTCCTGCGGCCCAAGATGGTGGCGCCCATGCATTACAACACATTCGATGTGATCGAACAGGATCCGAATGAATGGGCTGCTGCAGTGGAACGAGAGACGTCGGCCAAACCAAAGGTGCTCGAACCCGGGCAGACCATCATCCTGGAGTGACCCGTCGTGTGCAGGATGTGCCGTGGATCTGGCCAAGGACCGCGGGCTTGGGCGTGTCGGCGTCCAGCCCGTCCGTGAGTGGCACGGGGAGGCGAGGGCCTGGGCGCGTGGTGGCACAGTGATGGCTAAACGGTCGCTGCGCGTGGGGGCACAGTGATGGCTAAACGGTCGCTGCGCGTGGGGGCACAGTGATGGCTGAGCGGTCGCTGGGCGTGGGTGGCTCGGTCCTGTCTGCTTTTTTGAACGGCCAGGGCGGACTCGGTGGTTGACAGGCTGCGCGCTTGTTCCTACAAGCAGACCAGACGTGATGACCGCCGCAGCAGGTCCTGCGACCGGCCTGGTTTTCGAACGGGAAACTTCTCGCGAGAGGAAGGAGAACCATGGGAACCGAACGGAAGAATCTGCAGGGAACAGAAGGGCAAACCAATGGAACGGGACCGGTCGACAGCCTCGACGTGGGCATGGATCGGCTGCGTGAGACAGACCCGTTTCTGTGGGAGTTGATTCAGGCCGAGGGGGCCAGGCAGACCCGCAAGCTCATCTTCATTGCTTCGGAGAGCATCTGTCCCATTTCGGTGAGGATGCCCCTGGCGTCGAACCTCGGGCACATCTATGCGGAAGGGTACCCATCCCCCAGGATGAAGTCGCTCGACGAGGAGGAGCTTTTGGGCCTGGACGATCCGGTCGCCCAGTTTAAACGCTATTCGGACCGACGGTACTATAAAGGAACCGACTACATGAACCTGATCGAGTCGCTCGCTCGGCGGAGGGCCGCCGAGTTGTTTGCGAACGATCGGGTGTCGGCGGACAGCATCTACGCGAACGTGCAGCCCTTGTCGGGCGCTGCGGCGAATAATTCGGTGTACCAGGGTTTTCTCAAGTCTGGCGACAAGATCCTCGGCATGTCCCTCGTGTCCGGCGGGCACCTGACCCACGGCAGCCCGGTGAACCGGTCCGGCCGCATGTACCAGGTCGCACATTACAACGTGGGTTTGGACGGGAAACTGGACTACGATGCCATTGCCAAGCAGGCCAAGGAGTTTCGGCCGAAGATCATCGTGGCCGGTTTCAGCGCCTATCCCTGGGACATTGATTGGCAGGCGCTGCGTCAGGCTGCTGACGGGGCTGGCTCTCTGCTCATGGCCGACATTTCGCACACAGCAGGACTGGTGGCAACTGGCGTGCTCGCAAGTCCGGTCGGATTGGCGGACGTGATCACGTTTACGACGCACAAGACGATATGCGGTCCACGCGGAGCCGTCATTTTGACGACGGACCGTGCCCTGGCCAAGAAGGTGGACATGGGGGTTTTCCCTGGAGAGCAGGGCGGTCCCCACATGCATCAGATCGCCTCGAAGGCTGCGGCGTTCAAGGAGGCGGCCACGGATTCGTTTCGAACGCTGATGGCGAACGTGGCCAAGAATGCGGCCTCCATGGCCGAGAGCTTCCGCAAGCGCGGCATGACCCTGGCCTACGGCGGCACGAATACGCATCTGTTTCTGCTCGATCTACGCGAGGTCAAGACGGCCTCGGGCAAAAAGCTCACCGGCGAGATTGCCTCGCGCGTGCTGGACCTGTGCGGCATCACCTGCAACAAGAACACCATTTCGGGAGACAAGCGCGTCCTGCATCCGTCCGGGTTGCGGTTCGGCACAACCTGGGCGACCCAGCGTGGGTTGGGCCCCAAGGAATTGGACCAGGTCGCCGACCTGGTGGTTCGCGTCCTCGAAGGCCTGCATTCATATCAGTATCTGTATGCCGGTGGTTCAGTGGGCCGCGGCAAGGTCGAGTGGGGTCTGCTCAAGGAGGTCCGGGCCGAGGTGGACAGGATCACGGCGGTGGCCGGCCAGACCGAGGCAGTGGAACGCGACATCGAACAGTATCCGCATTATCTGCCTGGTCCGGTGGCAGAGCAGGGTGCTACGGTCATCGCCGAGACGGCGGGTGGATCGGCGGCCCTCATGGACGCCTCGGGCAGGAAAGTCGTTGCCGCGTACGGAGACGAGGCGGCCGAAGCGGCAAATCTGTCCAAGTCGGCCGGTTTGGTGGACCTGGGAGATTGCCAGGTGGTCGATGCGACAGGGCGTCGCGTGGGCCTGTTCCTGCATTCCGCCCTGGACGCGGACATCATCGGCCTTGAGGCGTGGCGGGCCCAGTCGGGGCACGTGCTCGACCAGGATGGAACCGTATTGGCCGAGGCGTCGGTGACTCGGCTGGACAGCCCCGACGACCGACGTTTTTGGAAGGACCACTTCCTGCTTCGGGTCGGTCCCGGCAAGGACGCGGCCGACACCCTCGAATGGCTGCGCGCGTTGAGTGACGGGTACCTGTACTACGACGAGGACATCTATTTGAAGGCCGAGGGGCCGGCGGCGCTTGGCAAGGCTCGTCGCGGTGACCAGGACCTGTACGCCCTATCCGTGGTGGGCCCCAAAGCGGCAGACGTCTGGGGCAAGATGGGTTCCAAGGCGCTCGATGTGGGAGCGGCGACGGCGTTCGAAGGTGGATACGCCTGCAGGCCAACAGGGTCGAAGAACAGCCTCGATCGCGTGGACCTGTTCCTTCCCGCCGATCGAGTGGCCCAGGTCTGGTCCCGGCTCATCGAAGCGGGCGCGAGCCCTTGTGGGCGCAAGGCGTACGACCATGTCGTGTCTTCGGTTCGCGTCACCCTCGCAGATACGGCGGCCCACAAGCCATTCTTCGTAGGCCGCAAGGCTCTGGTGGTCAAGGCGATCGGCGCCGCGTCCAGCGCTGCGACCAGCGCCGCGTCCAGCGACAAGGAACTGGCCGCAGCTTTCGAGCCACTGGGCGACGACGCCTGGAAGAAGGCCCTGGACCTGGAGCCCCTGCCGGACCGCAGGTCCTGTTTGTACGACGAGCACCTCAAGCTCACCCCCAAGAAGAACCTGATTCCCTTTGCTGGTTGGACCATGCCGGTCTGGTACTCAGGGATCGCCCTGGAGCACCAGGCCGTGCGTCAGGCCGCCGGCCTGTTCGATGTGTCCCACATGGGTGTGCTCGCGGTTCGTGGCCCCTATGCCGAGCGTTTCCTGGACCTGCTCACGAGCAACTACGTGCCCTGGCTGAACCCGGGCCAGTGCCATTATTCGTACCTCCTCGACCCCAACGGCGGGGTCATCGACGACATCATCGTGTACCGCGAGACGCGCGACCGATTCATGGTGGTGGTCAACGCATCCAATGCCGAGGTGGATGAGGTCTGGCTGCGCGCCGTCAACGAAGGTCGGGTGCCGATCGACCCACGGCATCCGCTCACCAAGCTGGAGGGCAAGGTCGAGCTGCTCAATCTGAAGCTGGACGAATCTCAAGGGGCGGACCGGCGCGCCGACGTTGCGTTCCAGGGGCCCGCCTCCCTGCCCGTTCTTTTGAGCCTCATGTCCGACGAGGACCAGAAGCGACGCTTCGCCGAGATGGAGCGTTTCCACATGATGGTCTGTCGTATCGGCGGCATGGACATGTGGGTGGCCCGCACTGGCTACACGGGCGAAAGCATTGCCTATGAGTTGTTCCCGCAGCCCGACAAGGCGCCCGAATTGTGGAACCTGATTCTGGACGCTGGCAAGGACCAGGGTGTGATCCCAGCCGGCCTTGGCGCCAGGGACTCGACGCGCGCCGAAGCCGGCTTGCCCCTGCATGGACACGAACTGGCCGGACCGCTCGGCATCAACCCGTTGGAGGCTGGTTACGCGCCCTTCGTGCGGCTGCACAAGCCGTTTTTCGTAGGGCGGGACGCCATGCTGGACGCGTACCACAATCGCAGGCGTCGCATTATCCGGTTCCAGGCGAGAGAAACGGGTGGCAAGCCCATCCGTCCGCCTGCACCGGTGGTAGAATCACGGCGAGGCGAATGCATCGGCACGGTGACCTCCTGCGTCTCCGTGGACAAGTACCAGATCGGCCTTGCCCTCGTGGATCGCAAGAAGGTGCGTGTGGGCGACCATCTGCTCATCTATCCCGGACAGGGCAAACTAGCCGGCAAGGCGCCCACCGACCTGGAACCAGGCGAGCGCACCGGCCTGCCCATCGAGGTCCAGGTCCTGCGTCGTTTCATGCGTCCCCGCGAAACCAGGAAAAAGGTCATCAAGTAGCCGCCTGACCAGCCAAGGTCTGTTTGGCCAGCCAAGGTCTGTTTGGCCAGCCAAGGTCTGTTTGACCAGCCAAGGTCTCTTTGACCAACCAAGGTCTGTGTGACCAGCCAAGGTCTGTTTGACCAGCAAAGGTCTGTTTGACCAGCCAAGGTCTGTTTGGCCAGCCAAAGGGTTCCTTTCCTTTCTCCATCGCATCATATCTGTGTGCACCTGACGGTGAACATTGCTGTGCAGACCCCTGTGTCGATCCCTGTCTCGGCTGAGATGCGACCCTTCCTTTGCCAGGCTGTCCAACTTTTTCGGAACTCCCACCGACATGAGCTGTCGGTAAGAATGCACGCAAGGAGCCCAACGGCGGATCCGGACCGCCGGCCGGGTATCGAATGCACGAGAACGAGGCGGCATGCGACCGATCCCGGTCGCCCGATGGAGGTGTGTCATGTGGAAGCGACCAGAACCGTCCGATCAGTCACAAGGGCCGGAGCAACGAAGAGGGCCGGAACAACGAAAGGAAACAGGACCGACGGCAGCAAGCCGACTCGAACCGTCCAGCCGACTCGAATCGTCCAGCGGATTCGAACCGTCAAGCGGATTCGAACCGCCAAGCCGACTCGAATCGTCGGACAGGGAGCCGTCAGACAGCCCGCCGGTTCCATCGAGCGAAGGGAAACATGTGGTCCACGTCAAGGCCCGGTATCGCGGCCAGGTGCGGCTCGCCACGACCCTGCTTGGTGGGTCGGGAAGTGGCGCCACCGCGCTGCTCGCCGTGGGCGTGGTTTTGGTGGTCCTTGGCATCGGCCTGGTAGCCGGTGAACTCATCCAGGTTTCGCGCCAGCAGGCGCATCGCGAGAAGGTACGCGCCTTTTTGACGAGCAAGGGCCTTCCAGAAAAGTTCGTTCCCAAGATCCAGTCTCATAGCAGCATGGAAGTCGGTGGCGTGGCTGGGTTCGCCATGGGCCTGGCTCTGGTGGTCCTCGGTGGGGACGGTCGCCGTCGCCGTCGCAGGGCGCATGGTTTTGCCGTGGGCAGCGACCCGGCCGTCGATTTTCCCGTGGACGAGCGTTGGGTGCCGTCCGGCAACCAGCAGGTGCTTCGATGGAGTCCGCTTGGATGGCAGGTCCTGGTGCCCACCGGAGCCGAAGGAACGGTCTCGCAAGGAACGGTCTCGCAAGGAACGGTCTCGCAAGGAATCATGTCGAATGGAACGGTCTCGCAAGGAACGGTCTCGCAAGGAATCATGTCGAATGGAACGGTCTCGCAAGGAATCATGTCGAATGGAACGGACGAGCAGCGTCCCATTGGCGCCTTGGTGGACGCTGACGGCGTCCTGTCTTTGGCCCCGGGCATGCGCGTCGAGATGACCCTCGGGCCGAACGAGTTCGAGTTTCGCATGGACCGTCCGACCCCGCTTCCTCCGCACAGTGCTTCGGGTCACGACCGGCGCGCGTTGTGGTACTACGGCGGCTCATTCGTCGCCCACGCCGCGATCCTGTTCTTCATCTTCGGCCGGCCGGCCGGAGCCTCCAGCATGGAGGCCGATTCGGTGCTGGTGCGTGGCCGGTTCAAGCGCCTGGCGCTCCATGAGGCCCGCAGGATGCACGCCACGCCGAAGACGAAAGAGCCGAAGGTCGAATCGCAGGCTCATCCCACAAAGGACAAGCGCGACAAGAACCACTCGAAAGTCCGTGGAGAGTCGGACGAGCGTCTCGCCAATACGGGCGGCGGCAGGGCCGCACCAGGACAGGGTGCGCGATCCTTGGGACGACCCTCGGCCGCCGGCATGGTGGGTGTGCTGAACCGCATGAACGGCAGGGCGCTCGCGTCCGTGTTCTCACGCGACTCGGCCCTGAGTAGTGATGCCGAATCCTCGCTCGGAGCCTTGGTGGGCCAGACATCGGGCGACAACAATGGCCTCGAAGGCCTGGGCCTGTGGGGCAACGGCCGGCAGGGCGGCCCTTCGGGCGGAACCGGCATCAGCCTGGGCACCTGGGGCCCTCCAGTCCTTGGTGGCGGTGGCGGTCAGTTCAACGGTGGCGGACCACGTGGCGGCTACCACGTCCCGCGCCACCACAAGCCCAGCGTCGTCAGCCCGTACGGTGAGGTGCACATCAGTGAAGCCGGTGTCTCCAAGTCGGCCATCCGCCGTGCCATCCGTCGCCATCGCGCCGAGATTCGCTACTGCTACATCTCCCAGGCTCTAGCCGCCGACCCGAAGGCTGGCGGCCGGGTCAGGGTTCGATTCATCATCGACCGCAGCGGCCGGGTCCTGGGCAGCGCCATTGCGAGTTCCAGCCTGCACAGCCGAGGCACCGAGCGTTGCATCCTGGCCGCCATCC